>PLNW01000001.1 GCA_003142855.1 Myxococcales bacterium | reverse complement strand
GTGAACGTCGTGGTCAGTGCGCCGGACTGCAACGCTCCGTGGAGCACGCCGGCCGCACCGCCTTCGCTTTGCATCTCTTGAACGATTGGGATGCGGCCCCATATGTTGGTGGTGCCTTTTGATGCCCACGCGTCGGCGAGCTCTGCCATCGTCGACGCCGGAGTGATCGGGTAGATCGCACAGATCTCGTTGACTCGATAGGCGACATGTGCGGCGGCGGTGTTGCCGTCCATGGTGACTCGATTTCCCATCACGCTGGCTCCTCGATTATCTCCATCGCGTGGCACGGACATTGGTCGACGCACGTCGCGCAGCCCGTACAAGCTCCGAAGTCAATGCGATAGCCCAGTCCAGGGCCAGACTTGATGATTGCGTCGTTGGGACAGGCAGCGAAACAGTTGTCGCATTCAAAGCAGTTGCCGCACGAGAAGCAGCGTTTCGCCTCGTGGAGTGCCTGCGGCTCGTCGAAACCGGCGACGACCTCCTCGAAACCGGTGGTTCGCTCGTCGATGGGGAGTTCGCGCTGATTGCATGGCAGTACGTCGCTGAAGATGGGCAGATTCAACATGCCGAAGTCCACGATCGGGTGTTTCGGCGGCGACTCGTACACCGTCGCGCGCAGCCATGCGTCGATGTGGCGTGCGGCCTTCTTTCCATGACCGACCGCAGTTGTGACGGTGCGTTCGCTCGCGACCATGTCGCCGCCGGCGAAAATACCCTGGCGGCCCGTCATCATGTTCGGCGTGACGACAACTGTTCCGTCAGGCTCGTGCTGGATCTCCGCAATCTTGTCAAGGAAGCCGCTGTCCGCGTCCTGTCCGACAGCGAGAACCACGGCGTCCGCCTGGAGCGTCTCCACCTGTCCGGTCGGCTGCGGCCGGCCGTTCTCGTCGAGCTTCATCACTTCGACCGTGAGATCGTCGCCGTGAATCGCCTTGATCGATCTCAGCCACTTGATCTTGATACCTTCAGCGGACGCTTCGTCGGTCTCGAATTCGGTCGCGGTCATGTGAACCTGATCGCGGCGATAGACGATGAGGGTCTCGGTCGCTCCCAAACGCTTCACTGTTCGGGCGGCGTCCATCGCCGTGTTGCCGCCGCCATAGATGACGACTCTGCGGCCCAGGACCGGGTGCGTGCCGGTTGCGACATCGCTCAGCAGCGAAACCGCGTCGAGCACTTTGACGGCGTCGCGGGCCGGGATTTCTACATGCTTCGCCAGATGCGCGCCGATCGCAATAAAGACTGCGTCGAAGCCGCCTGCCGCCTGTTCCTGCAGCACGTCCTCGACTTTGTGATTGAGGATGAGCCGGACGCCGAGATCTTCTATCCGGCTGATTTCCGCGATCAGGTCGGCCCTGGGAAGTCGATACGCGGGGATCCCGAAATGCAGCATCCCGCCGGGCAGCGGGCCCGCGTCGTGAATCTCGACCTCATGTCCGAGGCGCCGCAAGTGGTACGCTGCGGAAAGGCCAGCGGGCCCTGCCCCCACGATCAAGACACGCTTTCCTGATGGCTGCGCCGCCACCGAGAGCCTCCACCCGTCGCGCAAAGCCCGGTCGCCAAGAAAGCGCTCGACCGCGTGGATGCGTACCGCTCCGTCGAGTTCCCGGCGGTTACAGTTCGACTCGCACGGGTGGTAGCACACACGACCATGCACGGAGGGAAACGGGTTGTCCGCCACCAGCCGCTCCCATGCTTCCTTGAGCCGTCCCGACTGTGCCAGCGCGAGCCAGGCTTGGATGTTCTCGCCTGCAGGGCAGGCGGCGTTGCATGGCGTGAGGCTGTCGACGTAGACCGGCCGCTGCACTCGCACCGGACCGGTCCCCTTCCTGCGAGTAAGGTTTACAACCTTGGTTATGTCTGGTTGGCCGTCGTCCATATGTCATCCATATGTGTTCAAGTCTTTGGTTGCTCTCTAGGCCGACTTCCTGAGCGCGTCGCCCTTGGATGCGATCACGGCCAGCAATTCGTTCCAGGATTTCGCAAATGATTTTGCGCCCTCGTCCTGCAGACGGGCGGCCAGGGCGTCCACATCAATGCCTGACTTCTCGAACTCGCCCAAGACCTGTTCGCAATCGCCACCGTCCGGTGCCATGGTCGAACCAAGTTTCCCGTGATCGGCGAGAGCTTTTAGCGTCGCCTCGGGCATCGTGTTCACGGTGAAAGGGGAAGCGAGGGCTTTGATGTAGAGAATGTCGGAGGCCTTGGGATCCTTCGTGCCCGTGCTGGCCCACAGCAGGCGCTGCGGTCGGGCGCCGAGATTGTACGCGCGCTGCCAGCGTGGGGTGCTCAACTGGTCGAGGTACGCCTTGTAGATGCGGCCGGCAACGGCGATGCCGAGCCGGTTGCTTAGCGTCACCGGAACCTTGCCCGCCACGGCGGCATCCCAGCGGCTGATGAACATCGAGGCCACGGAGCCGACCTGGGGATTGAGCCCGGCGGCAATACGCCGTTCGATGCCGCGCAAATACGCCTCGGCCGCCGCCACGTATTGCTCGCGCGAAAACAGCAACGTCACGTTGACTGGCACACCCGCAAAGATCGCCTCCTCNNGCCGGCAAACCTTCCTTGGTGCCAGGGATCTTGATGAACAGGTTGGGACGGCCCGCCCGCGAAGAGAGTTCCTTGGCGGCGGCGACGGTCTTGGCCGTTTCATGCGCGAGCAGCGGCGACACCTCGAGCGACACCCATCCATCCACGCCGTTCGTGCCATCATGAACTGGCCGGAAGAGGTCGGCGGCCCGGGTGAGATCGTCGAGAGCCAGATCGAAAAACAGGACCTCGCCGGTTCTTCCCTTCGCCAGGCCCTTGCGAATCGCGGTGTCGTAAGCGGTACTGCTCTTGATGGTGTGATCAAAAATCGTCGGGTTCGACGTCAGCCCGGTCACCGACAGTTCGTCAATATACCGCTTGAGCGTGCCATTGTTGAGCAGATCGCGCGTGATGTTGTCGAGCCAGAGGCTCTGGCCCAGGTTGTGAAGCAATTGGGTGGCTTTCATGATGTTGATCTCCGATCGGTCAGAGCTGGCGGCGGATTGTCTTCAGTTCCCGCATTTCGCGGTGGTCTTGGGATAGGAATGGCTTGTCGAGAAAGAGGGGCTTCGGTCATCCGGAGACCGGATGCGTCTCTCCTTTTGAAAGCGCTTCGAAGCCGGCGATGACGTCGAACAATTCCTCGTCGATGCCGTCTTGGCGCAAACGATGAAATGTCCCCTTGAGTTGCTCCAGCAACTCGTCGATGTTCTTGTCGGCACGCTGCATCGCCGCCAGGCGGCTCGCGTTCTCGCTCGCGAGAGATTCGGCGCACGCACGGAAGAGTGAGATGAAGAGATACTCGCGGATGAGTGCGCGCAAAGTCGCAGTGCCGCCGCCCATGACCTCGGGCAAGTTCCCGCTCGGCCAGGGGACCTTGGCCAGACCTTGTAGCCATTGAGCATCTAGCGGCAACAATCGCTGGCTTACCGGCTCGTAGAGCGCCCCAGACTTCGGACGGTTGTGGAAGACGTAGACACGCGCATACTCGCCTTTGGCGCGATGCGCTTCGCTTTCGATTTGAATCTGCCCAACGAGTGGCGTGATCGCCTTGACGGAATTCGGCACGGCGAAGAGGCCCACCGGCGGCAGGCCTCCGTCTGCCAGGCGCGCATGAACGCGCTCACCGACGGCCCAGACCTCGGGTTTGCCGGGCAGAGCTGCGAGTGTCTTGATCGCGTAGTCGGCCACCACGTCATTAAACTGACCCACCAGGCCCTGGTCGGAACCGAACACAACCGCGCCAATGGCACCTGCATCGACTTGTTTCTTCTGCTTTGTCATCGGGGCCGCCAGCGTGCTTTCCCGAAAACACGCGCTCAATCCCAGCTCCACGGTGCGATAGTAGTCGCCCAACGCCCGCACCGAGTTATCGTATTGTCCGATGCTCGATGCGGCCAGCGCTTTCATGGTGCGGACGACGGATTGGAGGTCCCCAGCACTGCTGATCTTCCGGGTCAAGCTCGCGGTGGTGTCGCTCATGACTTTTCCTTGGGCGCCACTTCGGGTTTGGCCCTAGGCTCAGGCTCGGGTTTGGCCTCTGACCCGGGTTTGGCCTCTGACCTGGGTTTGGCTTCGGCTTTGCTCTCGTCTTTAGCCTCAGTCTTAGGATCCGCCTTGGCCTCAGCTTTGGGTTCAGCTTTGGCTTTCGGCTTCGGCTGAAAACGGGCAAGGGCTTTGCGGGCGATTTCGACGATCGCTCTCTTGTCCTCGTCATTCAATTTGGCGGCGGTGTCGAAGCGCGCGCGCATCTCCGCAGGGATGGCCGCCGACGCTTCTCGCACGGCGTGCCCGGCGTCGGTCATCTGCTCGAGTGGCACCGGGTCGAAGAGATCTGCCGTCAACGCCAGTAGGACGGTGATTTGCGCGGGTACGGACGCGGGCGCGAATTCCGGCTGCTTGAGGCAGGCGCGGATGCGCCGTCCATGTTCGATGATCTTGCGGGTGTCGTCATCCAGACGGGCACCGAACCGGGCAAAAGTCTCCAGTTCCTCGAACTGGGCGTAGGCGAGCTTGAGGTCGCCCGCCACCGCACGATACGCCGCCCGTTGCGCCTTGCCGCCGACACGCGAAACGGATTTGCCGACATCGACTGCGGGCAGCACGCCCAACTCAAACAGCGATGGAGAAAGGTAGATCTGCCCATCCGTGATGGAGATCAGGTTGGTCGGAATGTAGGCGGAAATGTTCTGCGCCTCGGTCTCGATTATGGGCAGGGCTGTGAGCGAGCCGTTGCCCCGTTCGGTGCGCAGGTGGGTGGCGCGTTCGAGCAGGCGCGAATGGATGTAGAAGATGTCGCCGGGGAAGGCTTCTCGTCCGGGTGGCCGGCGAAGCAAGAGGGACAGCTCGCGATAGGCGCGGGCATGATGGGTGAGGTCGTCGTAGACAATCAGTACGTCGCGACCCGCTGCCATGAAATGCTCCGCGATGCTGGTCGCGGCGTAGGGCGCGATGTAGGCGAGACCTGGCGGGTCGTTGCCCTCGGCCACCACCACGACCGTGTAATCCATCGCCCCCTTGTCGCGAAGGTTGGCCACAACCTTGGCGACTGCAGAAGCGCGCTGGCCAATAGCACAATAGACGCACACCACATTCTGGTCCCGTTGGTTGAAAATCGTGTCGATCGCGATGGCCGTCTTGCCCGTCTGCCGGTCCCCCAGAATCAACTCGCGCTGGCCGCGCCCGATGGGAATGAGCGCGTCGATGACAATGAGGCCGGTCTGGAGTGGCACGGTGACCGGCGCGCGGTCCATGATGGGCGGCGCAGGGCGTTCGATGGGCAGACGCTCGCTGGCCGCCACCGGCCCGTTGCCATCGAGTGGCCGACCAAGCGGGTCGATCACGCGCCCAATGAGCCCGTCGCCCACGGCCACGTCCATGACCCGTCCCGTGCGTTCGACTTCATCGCCCGCGTGGAGCTGCCAGTACTCGCCGAGCAGAACGACACCGATTTCCTCAGCGTCTACGTTGAACGCAATGCCGAGCACATCACCGGGAAATCTCACCAATTCCTCAAAACCCACGCCGGGAAGGCCAGCAACCTTTGCGATGCCGGTGGCGACACTGGTGATCGTGCCCACCTCCCGTGGCCTCAGTTGCGGCGCAAATGCGTCGCGCGCACGGCCCATTCCTGCAAACGCACGGTCGAGAACGTCTTGCAGGCTCCCAGGTTCCATGTTCATGGGCTCTTCGTTTCGGGCTTCGGTTCTTCCGACTTAGACTCGGCCTTGGCCTCCGGCTTGGGCTCGGCTTTGGCTTCCGGCTTAGGCTCGGCCTTTGCCTCGGCTTTGGCCTCGGGCTTAGGCTCGGCCTTCGCTTCAGGCTTTGGCTCGGCCTTGGCTTCGGGCTTGGCCTCGGGCTTAGGCTCGGCCTTCGCTTCAGGCTTTGGGTCGGCTTTGGCTTCCGGCTTGGGCTCGGCTTTAGCCTCAGGCTTAGGCTCGGGCTTTGGCTCGGCCTTCGCTTCTGGCTTTGGCTCGGCCTTCGCTTCCGGCTTGGGCTCGGCTTTAGCCTCAGGCTTAGGCTCGGGCTTGGGCTCGGCCTTCGCTTCTGGCTTTGGCTCGGCTTTGGCCTTGGGCCTGTCATTCTCTTTCAGAAGTTCGCCGACGTCCCTTTCCAGCGACGCGAGGTAATCCGAGATGCTCCACGCCACCTTCTGTCCGCCCGCAGTGAGTTCAATGCCGCTGACTAGGTCCGGCGCGATCTCGAACCTGAGCCGGATTTCAGCCGAGAAGGTTTCATTGAGCGCATTCTGTATGGCCGCGCGTTGCTCTGCAGGTAGGTCGAACGCACTACGCACGAGCGCCGGGGCAGACGTTGTCTTGAGGGCCTGCGCGAGGCCGGCTTTTGCCTGGCTATCCATGGTGCGCAAACGGCGAGTGAACACCTCGCCTAGGCGCTCTTCCAGACTCGTCGTGGCGAGATCCGTCAGCGCCTTTCGCGCGATGGCAAACACTTCCTGCTGGGTCCGGCGACTGATGGCCTGATTCAGGTTGTGCGCATCGTTCCTGAGTGTCTCCTGTCGCTTGGCCGTCAAGGCTTCGGCAGCCTGCTGGGCCTCCGCTAGGAGTCGCTGACGCTCGCTCTTCGCCTCGTCCGTTGCCTTGCTCAAGAGTGTGGCGCGTTGCTGGTCGAATTCCTCGTTCTTGTGCTGGAACTCCTCGTGCTCCTTTTGGGCTTCGGTCCTTTTCGCGTCGGCGTCCGCGATCTCCTTGGCTATCCGCTTCTCTCGCGCGTCGATAGCGTTGAGAATGGGCCCATATAGAAAATGCTTCATCAACCACACTAGGATGACGAAGTTGAGCGCCTGCGCGCCGACGGTGTACCAATCGATAAGCACTGGCTACTTCCCCGCAGCTTGGGAGATGACGTGATTCCAGAACGGGTTGGCGAAGATGAGAATCATTGAGACCACGAAGCAGTAGATGGCCGTGGATTCGATCATCGCCAGGCCGACGAACAAGGTCCGGGTGATGGTAGCGGAGGCATCCGGCTGCTGAGCCAGCGAACTCAGCGCGGTCGCCACCGCTCTCCCTTCCGCCAACGCAGGCCCCATCGTGCCGAAACTGGTGGTGATGCCCGCGATGATAATTGAGGCCACCGCTATAATGGTCATACTGTCCATGGTCTGTCCTTTCGTTGGCTTTGTTGTTGTCTCAAGTCTTGGGCGCTGGCGCAGGCTTGGCCTTGCGAGCGCGCGTAGCGGCCGCAATGTAAACTGCGGCCAGAATGCTGAAGATGTAGGCCTGCACCATGCCAGTGAGCAGGCCGAGTGCCGTCATGACGATTGGGAAGACGAACGGCGTGATGGTGAGCAGAATGGCGATGATCATCGCCCCACTCATCATGTTCCCGAACAGGCGGACGGCCAGGGCCAGCGTGCGCGAGAGTTCGCTGATGATGTTGAACGGCAACATGATCACCGTTGGCTCGACGTAGGATTTGAGATAGCCGCCCATGCCTTGATTCTTGATGCCGAAAAGGGGCACGGCTACGAACACGCACAACGCGAGTGCCACCGTCGTCGATAGCGATCCGGTCGGTGGCTGGTAGCCGGGAATAACTGTGAAGAGGTTGGCCATGGCGACGAACAGGAAGAGCGTGCCCAGAAAACCGATATACTTTTCCGGGTGGGGGAGACCGACTTCTTCGATTTGTTTCTCGATCGCCGTGACGATGATTTCCAGAAAGTTCTGCCAGCGGGATCGTTTCAAGTCCGTGGAAAGCTTACGCGTGATGAGCTTTGAGCCAACCGCCAGCACGAACATCAGTCCCCACGTGAACACGATCGTGCCGTTGAGCTTGAGCGCCCCGTGTCGCCAGAAGATCATCTCATCGGGACTAAGGCGCATGATTGGCCTCCCGTGCCGGCCGGGCTTCTGATGGCCGCGTCAGCCACCCCACCACGGGGCGCGCCACCACAAATCCGAGAAGACACAGCAGCAGCCGCTCCCAATGATGATTCGAGACAACGTAGAAGCCGGCCAGGGTAATACCCATCCTCAGCAGGAGGCTGCCGAAGAACCAAAGCGCTGGTTGTTTGTACGAAGCGCACCCGCGAACTGTCCACCAAAGACCGCCGAAGAAGACCGCGCCTAGCCCGGTTCCCGCCACGCACGCCAGCGCCAGCGTCAACGTTTCATTCATCGTTATCCTCTTCTTCCTCCCGCATCGCCTTGTCTTCCTTGGCGACCCAGTGCCACGCGTTCAAGCAGCCGATCGTCAGTCCGGCCACCAGCAGCGCCAGCGTCCAGGCATGCCTGCCCGAATGGTGTTTGTCCAACCAGAGACCGAGCGCCGCACCGAGCAGCGTCGGAACGACCACCGACCAGCCAATCAGTCCCATCATGCCCAAGCCGAACCAGACGCCATTTTTGGAGTTCCGTCGTGCCTTGAGCTTGCGCGCCGCTTTTGCGCCGACCAGCCCGGCGAAGGTCGGCCCGCTTTTCACGGCTTTCTTGGTCGAATCGTCATTCATGTTGAAAGCTCGCGAAGCGACTCAAGAATCCCGTCTCCAATTTCGCCATAACCTCGCGCACGCTCTGGTCCTGCTCGTCGAGGGTCAAGAACTCCCGCTCCACCGAAGCGCGCAGTTGGCCGAGGTCGGTTCCGCCCAGCGCCCGGCGCACGGAAACGAGTACGTCCTGGCCGGCCTTGACCAGTACCCCCTCGTCCACGGCCAGGTAGACCTCGCCCTCCGCTTCGATTTCGTAGGTCAAAATTCCCGGCACGAGTGCCGCTACACAATCGAGTCGCTGTGGCAAGAGTCCAAACGAGCCTTCGCGGGTCTCCGCGACGATGCGCGCGACGCCGGTCTTCTCGACGAAGATCTGGAAGGGCAGGAGAACCTTAAGGCTCATGAGTAGTTTAGTGGGCATGTTCGACCTTCGGTTGAGGTTTCACCCCGGGCTTCGGATCCGGCTCGGACGTGGCATTTGCGGGAGACTGGGCGGCAGGCTTCGGGGCGGCCTTGCCTTCTGTCTTCAGTCCAGCTGCGGTTGGGGCCGCAGGCGGGCCGGGCTTCGCCTTTCCCTTCGCTTCGTCAATCGCCCCGATCATGTAGAGCGCGCTCTCCGGGTAGTCCTTGAATTCGTCGCGCAGGATTCGCTCGCAACCGTCTAGCGCCTCCTTGAGGCTGACCAGCTTTCCTTTGAGGCCAGTGAACTGCTCGGTCGTGAAGAACGGCTGAGTGAGAAATCGCTCCAACCGGCGGGCACGGGCGACGACGTTGCGGTCCTCCGGCGAAAGCTGTTCAAGGCCGAGCATGGCAATGATGTCCTTGAGCTCCGCATACTGCGCGAGCGTCCGCCGGATCTCTTGCGCCAGGCCGTAGTGCCGCTCGCCCACGATGCCGGGCGTGGCCATCTTGGAACTAGATTGTAGTGGATCGATGGCCGGAAACAGTCCCTCGCTCGCCCGCTTGCGCGAGAGCACAATGGATGCGGAGAGATGCGAGAAGGTGTGCACCGCCGCCGGATCGGTGAAATCGTCCGCCGGCACATACACTGCCTGGATCGATGTGATGGCGCCGGTGTCGGTGTTGGCGATG
This sequence comes from Myxococcales bacterium, assembly GCA_003142855.1. Lineage (GTDB taxonomy): Bacteria > Myxococcota_A > Polyangia > Fen-1088 > Fen-1088 > Fen-1137. The sequence continues at coordinate 13,050 of PLNW01000001.1, read as the reverse complement.
CGCTCCTCCAACTCCGACAACTCGGTACCCATCGTGGGCTGATAGCCCAAACGTGACGGCATCTGGCCCATGAGGCCGGACACCTCCATGCCGGCCTGGATGAAGCGGAAGATGTTGTCTATGAGCAGGAGCACGTCGCGATGCTCATCGTCACGGAAATACTCAGCCATCGTCAGCGCGGCGTGGCCCACGCGGAATCGGCTGCCCGGCGGTTCGTTCATCTGGCCGAAGACCATCACCATGTTCGGCAGCACGCCGGCTTCCTTCATGTCGCGGTAGAGTTCCTCGCCTTCGCGACAACGTTCGCCAATGCCGCAAAAAAGGCTTACGCCCTCCTGGTGCCCGATCATGTTGTGAATCATCTCGGTGAGCAGCACCGTCTTGCCCACGCCCGCCCCGCCGAACAGTCCCGCCTTACCGCCCCGCTCTAACGGCACGAGCACATCGATGACCTTGATTCCTGTCTCGAAGACCTCGGACTTGGTGGAACGCTCGGACAACGGCGGTGGGGCGCGATGGACGGACCGCCACTTCACATCCGACGGCGCCGGCTGGCGGTCGATGGCGTTGCCAAATACGTCGAACATGCGCGAGAGAATCCCTTTGCCCACCGGCGCCTTCAACGGTCCGCCCGTGTCCTCCACCGCCATGCCGCGAGCTAGACCTTGCGTAGGCGTCAACGCAATCCCGCGCACGTGATGGGCATCCCGCTGCGCGAGCGCTTCGATAACGATCTGCTTTTCCGCACCCGCGCGCAGCAATGAGTAGATGGGCGGCAAATGCCCATCAAACCGCACATCCACGACACTGCCGCGCACCGCGACGACCACGCCGACGTTGGAAGGACTGCCATTATCGCCCATGCGATGGCTCCTTGGCTCTGCCATAGCGTCGGATCAAGGCGTTGGTCGAGCTATCGTGCGTGAGTTGGTGCTCGGCGGCGGGCTCAAGCTCCGGGATGATGCGCACAGCAAGCGCCTTCCCCAGCTCGACGCCCCACTGGTCAAATGAGTCAATACTCCAGATGGCGCCTTGAGTGAAAACGCTGTGTTCGTAGAGCGCGATGAGCTTTCCCAGTGCTTCCGGGGTCAGCCGTTCCAGCAAGATCGTGCTGGAGGGCCGGTTGCCCTCGAAGGTTCGATGTGGTGCCAGCCATGCCGGTGTGCCCTCTGCTTGAACCTCCTGGGACGTCTTGCCAAAGGCCAGCGCCTCCGCTTGGGCAAACATGTTGGAGAAGAGCAAGTCGTGATGGCGGCCGAGCGGGTTTAGCGGCTGTAGAAACCCGATGAAGTCACAGGGGATGAGCTTGGTCCCTTGATGGATCAGTTGGTAGAAGGAATGCTGTCCATTGGTACCCGGCTCGCCCCAGTAGATCGGTCCGGTTTGGTAGTCGACCTCAGTCCCGGCAAGCGTCACGTGCTTGCCATTGCTCTCCATCGTCAACTGCTGGAGGTACGCCGGGAAGCGCTTCAAGTACTGCTCATAGGGAAGAACAGCGATGGTCTGTGCACCGAAGAAGTTGTTGTACCAGAGGCCCAGAAGCCCCATGAGCACCGGCAGATTGCGTTCGAAAGGGGCCGTGCGGAAATGCTCGTCCATCTGGTGGAACCCGTCGAGCATAGCCAGGAAATGCTCGGAGCCGATGGCAATCATCGTCGAAAGGCCAATCGCCGCATCCATGGAGTAGCGCCCGCCGACCCAATCCCAAAACTCGAACATGTTTGCCGTGTCGATGCCAAACATCGCCACTGCTGCAGCGTTGGTCGAGACCGCAACAAAATGTCTGGCAACCGCAGCAGGATGCTTCAAAGACTTGAGGATCCAATCGCGGGCGGTATGCGCGTTGGTCATCGTCTCCAGGGTGGCAAAGGTCTTCGACGAGATGATGAACAGCGTTTCCTCAGCGTCGAGGTCGCGGGTGGCCTCGGCGAAGTCGGTACCGTCGATGTTGGAGACGAAACGGAAGGTCAGGTCGCGCTGGCTGTAGTACCGCAATGCCTCGTACGCCATCACCGGCCCCAGATCGGAACCACCGATGCCAATGTTGATGACGTTGCAGATTCGCTTGCCGGTGTGGCCCTTCCATTCGCCACTGCGCACCCGGTTGGAGAAACCGGCCATCTTGTCGAGCACAGCGTGGACCTGAGGCACCACGTCCTCGCCGTCCACCATCATGGACTGCCCATTGGGGGCACGCAGGGCCACATGCAGGACGGCCCGCTTTTCCGTGACGTTGATCTTCTCACCGCGAAACATGGCATCGATGCGAGCCCGCAGGCCGGACTCCTCCGCCAGTTGCAGAAGAAGCCTCAGTGTCTCATCGGTGATGCGGTGTTTCGAGTAGTCAAAGTAGATCCCAACGGCCTCGGCCGTCATTCGCTCCGCGCGCTTTGTATCGTCCGCGAAGAGCTTGCGAAGATGCAAGTCTCGAACCTTCGGGTAGTGGGCTTCGAGGGCCTGCCATGCCGCAAGCTTGGTGAGCGGCGGGGTACTTGTTCCCATGTTCATCCCTTTTCCATCGCGGCATCGTATTGCCCACGGCGCGCGGCCTGGTTGCATCTGGCTCGATGATAGAGAGCCTTCTGTGCAGCCTGTACGTTGGCCTCCTCGCCTCGCCAAATCTCCAAAGCCGGTTGCTGGATTGCGCGGGCAAACGAAAACGCCAACGCCCAAGGCAGCCGCGACTTGAATCTGGCATTCATGGCATTCAGGCGGGCCGAGGCCAGCTCGCCCGATTGGCCGCCCGACAGGAACGCAATTCCTGGAACCGCAGCGGGGACGGCGCGCAAGAGACACCACACCGTCGCGTCGGCCACCTCTTCTACCGTCTCCTGCTCGGGGCAGGTCAATCCCGGAACCACCATGTTGGGCTTCAGGATCATGCCCTCCAGCGCCACTCGTTGTGTGTAGAGCTGGCTGAAAACCGTTCGCAGGACTTGCTCCGTTACCTCACGGCAGCGCTCCAAGGTGTGCTCGCCGTCCATGAGCACTTCCGGCTCGACGACGGGCACCAGATCTGCTTCCTGACACAAGGCCGCATAGCGAGCCAGCGCGTGCGCGTTCGCCTCGATGCAGCCCCGGCTAGGAATGCTATCGCCCACGGCAATCACCGCGCGCCACTTGGCAAAACGGGCGCCCATCTTGGAATACTCGGCCAGGCGTTCGCGCAATCCGTCCAAACCCTCGGTCACCTTCTCTCCAGGATGACCTGCCATGTCCTTTGCACCCGTGTCGACCTTGATGCCTGGAATGATTCCCGCATCGGTGACGGCCTTGACAAAGGGAGTGCCATCCTTCTTCTGCTGGCGGATCGTCTCGTCGTAGAGGATCGCGCCACTAATGCACTCCCCGAGAGCGGGCGTGGTCACAATCAACTCCCGATAGGCGCGCCGGGGCTCCACGGTCTGGGGAATCCCCAACTTGGCGAATCGTTTGTTACAGGTCGGATTGCTTTCATCCATCGCCAACAGGCCCTTGTCGCATGCGACCAGCGCCCTCGCGGTGGCTATGAGCTCACGCATGTTCATTGGTCCCGTTCGCAATCGAGGCCACTACGCCTCATCCAACCACTTCCGCGCCTCAGCGGCGTCAGGTTGATCGAAGTATCGGATGGTCGCTTTCGTGAACGGCTTGAAGAGGACCGCCATCCCATGCTGCCACTTCCTATCCCCGACCATCGCCATCCGCTCGATGTCGGCGAAGTGCTTTATCCCAAACTTGGTGTCCTCCCACGCCGCACCTACGTCCCAGCCTTGGAGACCGGTCATGTCGAACAGCACTCGCAGTTTTCCGTGTTGCCGGACGAGTCGCTCGAATTCGGAGACAAAATCAGGGTAATCCGTTTTTGCAAGTTTCCCGCTAACGTGAATGACGAGACTCTTGCCGTCGTCTTCTTCCTTGAGTTGAATGGGCATCCTTAACTCCCTTGGTTTGCTTCAGGTCAATCTGCTCTCGCGTTCCACTCCTGCCTATCCGCCGTCGGTCTATTTGACCCGCATTTTCCTTCCCGAGGGCTCACTCCTTGCGATTCGCGTCGACCCAATTCCAGTTTCGAATCTCCGGCAAGTCTTGCCCATGCTTGTCGATGTACTGTTTGTGCTCTACCAGCTTGTCCTTGACCATCTGCTTGAGGTAGGCACCCTTGGTGCCTAGCTGCGGCAGGCGATCCACTACGTCCTGTACTAGGTGGAACCTATCCAGCTTGTTCTGCACCCGAATGTCAAAGGGCGTGGTGATCGTGCCCTCTTCCACGTAGCCCCGGACGTGGATATTCCGGTTCGGCCGACTGTAGGTAAGCCTGTGGACCAGCCACGGGTACCCATGGAAGCCGAAGATGATGGGCTTGTCCCTGGTGAAGAGGGAATCGTAGTTCCTATCGCTCAGTCCGTGCGGGTGTTCGCTTTGCGGCTGCAAGCGCATGAGATCCACGACGTTGACCACGCGGATTTTCAGCTCGGGTAGATGCTCGCGCAGCACGGAAACAGCGGCGACAATTTCTAGCGTCGGCGTGTCTCCGCAACAGGCCATCACGACGTCCGGTTCAGCGCCCTGGTCGTTGCTGGCCCATTGCCAGATTCCAATCCCTTCGGTGCAATGTACGACCGCGGCATCCATGGTCAGCCATTGGGGCAACGGGTGTTTCCCCGCAACCACCACATTGACATAGTGCCGGCTGCGCAGGCAGTGATCCATCACCGACAACAAACAGTTGGCATCCGGCGGAAGATAGACGCGCACGATATCGGCCTTCTTNNTGCCAGACGTGGGAGGCGAGCAGGTAATTCAGCGAGGCGATCTTCCGCCGCCAGGGCAGTTCCAACGTTACCTTAAGCCACTTGGCGTGCTGGCTGAACATCGAATCCACGATGCGAATGAACGCCTCATAGCTGTTGAAGAGTCCGTGCCGCCCCGTCAGAAGATACCCTTCCAACCAACCCTCGCACTGGTGCTCGCTCAGCATCGAGTCCAGCACGCGCCCATCCGGCGCAAGGAATTCGTCATTCTTCACCTCCCGGGCGTCCCACTGTCGGTTGGTGACCTCAAAGACCGCGCCCAGGAGATTTGAAAGTGTCTCATCGGGACCGAAGACGCGGAAATTGCGCTGATCCTGATTCAGCTTGGCCACGTCACGCAGGAACTTGCCGAGAACGAGAGTATCCTGGCCCTCGACAGCACCAGGCGACGTCACCGTCACCGCGTGGGCGTGGAAGTCCGGCATGCGCAGGTCGCGCAGCAGAGCGCCGCCATTGGTGTGCGGATTGGCGCCCATCCGTCGGTCGCCCTTGGGTGCCAGCTCGGCCAATTCCGGTATGAGGCGGCCATTCCCGTCGAATAGTTCTTCCGCCTTGTAGCTTCTCATCCAAGCTTCAAGCTGCTTGAGATGCTCGGGGTGCTCGGGATCTACCAAGAGCGGCACCTGGTGGGCCCGGAACGTGCCCTCGACTTGAAGACCATCGACGACCTTCGGCCCCGTCCAGCCCTTGGGCGACCTCAGCACGATCATCGGCCAGCGCGGCCTGGTGGCGTCGTTCCTACTTCGGGCATCGCTTTGGATCTTCCGAATCTCCTCGACGGCCGTCTCCAAGGTACGGGCCATCAGTTCATGCATCTTTGCCGGATCATCGCCTTCTACAAAATGGGGTGTCCAGCCGCATCCCCGGAAGAATTGCTCCAATTCCTCGTGCTCGATGCGGGCCAAAACGGTCGGATTGCTGATCTTGTAGCCATTGAGATGCAGGATCGGCAGCACGGCCCCGTCAGAGATGGGGCTGAGAAACTTGTTCGACTGCCAGGCGGTCGCCAAGGGGCCAGTCTCCGCTTCGCCGTCGCCGATAACGCAAGCGACGACCAGCTCCGGGTTGTCGAAGGCAGCCCCGAAGGCATGACTCAGCGAGTACCCCAGCTCGCCACCCTCGTGAATCGACCCCGGCGTCGTCGGCGCAACATGGCTGGAGATTCCGCCGGGAAACGAAAACTGCGTGAACATCTTCTTCAGGCCGGCCTCGTCCTGACTGATGTCAGGATAGATCTCACTGTAGCTGCCTTCGAGATAGGTGTTCGCCACCAGTGCCGGGCCGCCGTGACCGGGACCGGCGATGTAGAACATATCCAGGTCATACTTCTTGATGATCCGGTTCAGATGGACATAGATGAAGTTCTGACCCGGCGTCGTGCCCCAGTGTCCGACGACCAGCGGCTTCACGTGAGACAATTTCAGCGGCTGTTTCAGCAGGGGATTGTCGTATAGATATATTTGGCCGACCGACAGATAGTTGGCGGCGCGCCAGTAGGCGTCCATCGCGTGGAGCAGTTCCCCAGACAGCGTATCGGTAGTCATTGTTACCTCACGACTTCTTTCTTGACATCTTTATGATTACGACAATAACAAGCGCCGCCACCAGCGCTGCGCCGACCGGCCAAATCCACACTCCCCCACCGATCCGGCCACTCAGCCATCCGCCCATCCATCCCTGGGTATGATTCATAACAAGATCTCCTTTTTATGCCGGCAGCCGTTAGCGAAATTGCGCCCGTGCTTCAGCCTCGTCGGTCCAGTATCCGCGGCGATTGTAGTGCCGATGCAGAGCGTCCTCGTAGTCACGAGTTAGGGCAGACTCGTTCGTAAATTCGGGCGACCGTTTGATAGCCTCACGGGAGAGATGGATGAAGACTCTCGTTTCACTCCAACTGACACGTTCAATCCATTCCGGTGCAATGAGCACCCGCTTTCCGGGCCACCAGTTCCGTGTATCGACGATGAGATAGCGAATCGCCCAGGTTTCGTCATCAATGACGAAGTCCTCAACGTGACCGATGGCGCCATCCTTGGCTTCTATCGTATAACCAGCCACGGCCGAAGTACTGCGCAAATGGGGATCCCAGCTCTTCTCGGCTTTGGTGTGGTTCCTCCACTCCTCGCGATCGCGTCTAATGTAAGGATAGGGTCCCCACGCGTACGGCCCCCCCCAATACATCGGCCAGCCGTAGTATCCATAGTACGATTCCTCGAATTGCCTAGAGACGGGTTTGTCACGATTCAAACCCGGGCTGCCTTCAATCTGCTTCTTGGTCAAATCGACGCTAACGCAGTGTTTTTCCTTGCTCACGGCGCCCAGCGCGTACGGGGATAGCAGCACATGTCGTCCTGTGAGCCAGCTGCCAGAATCGGCAACCAAATAGCGAAGCACCCAGTGCTTGTCATCGAAGTAGAATCCTTCGACTTTTCCCATTTCACCATCGAGGCTGTCCAGTTTGTATCCGTTTAGTGTCTTGGCGCTATGTAGCATGACAATGTCCCTTTTGTCTCTTGTGTAGTGTTTTCTGCCGCTGCTACTTGTCCGTCGGCGAGGTGGCGGCCGGCGTGGACAGAAACTTCGTCCGGCACTGGTCGCTGCAAAAGAAGAACGTCTTGCCATCGCGTTCGGCGTGGAGAGCAGTCGCTCCGTCCACTGTCATCCCGCAGATCGGATCCTTGGTCGTGGATGTCGTGTTCTTCATGGTCATATCCCTTCAGTTGTCTTCATGGTTGGGTGTTTGCATTCATTCGTAGCGGGCGTTTTCGCCATCGGTTCACTGGATACGGCGAGTTCCAGGACATGGCAAACGGAGCGCGCAATCATCAGTTCTTCGTCCGTGTGAATCACTCGGACGTCCACCCGGCTGGTCGGCGCGGAAATCACGCCATCACTCGCTGCGTTGTGCTGCTCTTCGAGTTCGATTCCAAGAAATGCAAGACCATTGCAAATCCGCGCACGGACTGGATGCGCGTTCTCGCCGATACCGCCGGCAAACACCAACGTGTCCAGTCCGCCCATCGCGGCCGCGAATGACCCGATCCATTTCTTGACCTGGTAGCAGAACAGCGCGACCGCTTCAGCCGCCCGCACGTCCTGAGCTTCACGGTCGAGCAGGTCGCGCATATCTGAGCTGGTTTCCGAGACCCCGAGCAGCCCGGATTGGAAGTTGACCATCTCATTGAACTGCTTCGCACCCATCTTCTCAGTGCGCGCCAGATACCACACCAGTCCGGGATCGAGATCGCCTGACCGGGTGCTCATCGGCACCCCGGCTGTCGGGGTGAAGCTCATGCTTGTGTCCACGGGTTTGCCATCGCGGACCGCCGCCAAGCTGGCGCCATTGCCGAGGTGGGCGAGGATGATCCGGCCTTGTGCCGATTTCGGTCCTGCCAGTCGGGCTAGTTCGCCCATGAGGAACGCATACGACAGCCCATGGAAGCCGTAGCGGCGCACCCCTTGCGCCTCGTACCGGCGCGGAATCGGTAGCAACTGGGCCACGCGTGGCAGGTCATGATGAAAAGCCGTGTCGAAGCACGCCACCTGGGGCAGTTCCGGGAATCGATGGTGAAATGCCTCGGTCAACAGGATCTCCTCCGGCAGATGGTCGGGATCGAATGGACTGAGCCGGTGCAGCTCCTCAACCATTTGCGGGGTGATCCGCTCTGGCTTGTAATACCTTGGTCCGCCGTGCACCACGCGATGTCCCACCGCAGTCAATGTATGACGACCGCCGCGCTCCTCGATCCAATCCATCAGAGCGGCCACGGCCACCGCGTGATCCGGCGCCGTCAACGGGTGCGAGAAGCTATCGGCCTGGTCTGAGGCTTTTACGCGAAAGGTGGCGTCCGATGTACCAATCCGCTCAATTCCGCCTTCAAGGATGCGTTGGAGCGAGTCACCGGCCTCGAACAACGCGAGCTTGATGCTCGACGAGCCGCCATTGATGGTCAGGATGTGTGGGCTACCTGGTTTCATGAATAGCCTCTTCGTCGTCGTGCAATCCCAGCAGACCTAGTTTCGCTCGCGTAGACCGGTAGTCCGTGTGAACAATGCCGCGAATTCCCAAACCCTCGGCGATCTGCACGAACATCGGGGTGTTCTCGATATAGGCAATTTGCCGGGCTGGCGTCTGGGCGATGTCTAGCGCAAGCCGAAAGATGTCGACATCAGGCTTGTGCAGGTGGACGTAGCAGGAGGAAACGAAAGCATCCACAAATCCGTCCAACTTGAACTTGCGAATCCGATACGCATTCAATTCCCGCGCTTCGTTGCTGAGCACTACGGTCTTCAATCCATACTTTGCCTTGAGGTTGCGGACCAACTCGAGCATTTGGGGGTAGGGTTTCGATTGGGCGAACAGGAACCGCCGGAACTGCGCCTGGGTAAACGCTCGCTTTTGATAGAAGATTACCCGAGCCAGGTATTCCCACAGGGTCAGCTTCCCTGCCTCGTAGGTGGCAAAATTCAGCAGATGGCGCTCCTCCATTTCGGCCCAGTCCAACGCGAAGGTTCTCGCCGCCCGCCTGCGGGCATGATGACCCCACCCGTCGGTGAGCAGAACACCGCCGATATCCAGAAACAGCGTCGTGATCGGGAGTGCGCGTTTCATTTGCCCTCCGCTCCCGGCGCTCGGCGCACCAGAAGTATGGCGCTGGATCGGGGGCCCAGACGGTAGGCATGAGGGTCTTCCCAAAGTGGTTCCTCGCCGGCGGGAAAGAGATCCTGTGGGACCTGGCGCCCCGTGTCTGCAGCCCGATGCCACCGATCACCCGGAGGTAGCGCTGGCAGACTGAAGTCGACCGCCTCGGAACCGGCATTGAACATCAGCCAGAGTGCGTGCTTCTTGTCCTCATGGATGAGGCAAGCGAACTGCTTCTCCTTCGGATCAGCCCAGTTGGGCAGTCCCCCGCGCGGACCAAACCAACGGATCTCGGCCTCCGTGTAGAATTTCTCCTTGCTCAGAATTGGATGGGCACGACGAAAGGCGAGGATGCCCTGAGTGAAGCGGAAGATGTCCTTGTGTCGTTCCAGACAGCCCCAGTCATGCCAGCTCGTTTCGTTGTCCTGGCAGTAGGCGTTGTTGTTCCCGCCCTGGGTGCGCCGGAATTCGTCGCCACCAAGCAGCATGGGCACTCCGCGCGATACCAGGAGAGTCAGCAGGAAGTTCTTGATTTGGCCTTTCCGCACAGCCTCGATGCGGACGTCCGTGGTCTCGCCCTCAACGCCGTAGTTGTCGCTGAGATTGTGGTCCGCACCGTCGTGGTTGCCGTCACCGTTCGCCTCATTGTGCTTGTCGCGGTAGCTGACCAGATCGTTGAGAGTGAAGCCGTCGTGGCAGGTGACGAAGTTGATGCTCGCCTCGGGTCCTTTGCCAGACTTGGTGTAGATGTCGGCGCTGCCGCAGATGCGGCTGGCAAACGCGCCGACCATCCCATCATCGCCGCGCCAGAAGCGGCGGACATCATCCCGATAGCGGCCGTTCCACTCTGCCCAGCGACGCTCCGAGAAGCTGCCCACCTGGTACGCACCAGCGGCGTCCCACGCCTCGGCGATGAGTTTAATGTCTTTCAAACTCGGGTCTTCAGCGATCCGTTCGAGAAGGGGAGCATTGGCGAGTAACTTCCCGGTACCGTCCCGGCCGAGGACGGACGCCAGGTCAAATCGGAATCCATCGACGTGCATTTCGGCGGCCCAATAGCGAAGCGCGGCCAGGATGTGCTCTTGCACCACGGGATGGTTGGCGTTGACGGTGTTCCCGGTCCCTGTGTAGTCCTTGTAGTGGCGCCCATCGGCCGCCAGCGTGTAGAAGATTCTGTTGTCTATTCCGCGAAAGCAGAGCGTCGGTCCCTGCTCGTCTCCCTCGGCGGTGTGGTTGAATACCAAGTCCAGGATCACCTCGATCCCGGCCTTGTGGAATGCCTGGACCATTTTCTTGAACTCGAGTTTCTGCTGGCCCAGGCCGGTCGCGCTGCTGTAGGAAGCTTTGGGCGCGCGGAAGACCACGGGATCGTATCCCCAGTAGTTTCTGAGCCGTTCATTTGTTCGCGGATTCCTCCACGTGACAGGACCCTCATTGAACTCCTGCACGGGCATCAGCTCCACGGCGGTCACTCCCAGGGTCCTGAGATGGGCAATCTTCTCGATCAGGCCTCGGTAGGTTCCTGGATGCTCCACACCCGCCTTGGGATGAATAGTGAAGCCGCGCACATGCGTTTCGTAAATGACGGTCTTCGACCAGGGATGCCGCGGTGGCTGGTCGCCACCCCAGTCGAAGGGCTCATCGACAAACACGCATTTCGGCATCGACCTGGCGTTGTCGAGCTTTGAAAAGGACAGGTCTTGCTCCGGCGCCGACGAGTCGTATCCCCGCGCCGACACGAAATCCCACGCGGGCAGTCGCGAGATCGCGCTGGCGCAAGGATCGAGGAGAAGCCTGTTGGAATTGAAACGGTGTCCCTTGCTGGGTTCGTAGGGGCCATCCACGCGGTAGGCATAGAGTTGGCCAGAACCGATTCCCCCGACCCACACGTGCCATACGTCGCCGGTGCGGTTGCGCGCGGGATCGAGATCGATCACCCGTGCGGGAGCTGCGTCTTCAGGATGGTCGAACAGCTCCAGCTGAACGCCGGTGGCATGAGGGCTGAAAAGGGCGAAATTGACCCCTTTGCCACTCTTCTGGGTTCCCATGGGCAGAGGCGAGCCCTCCCGAACGTCAGCGCGCTCGGAATCTACCGAAATACGATCGCGCAGTTTGGGTCGGGGCGTTTTCATCGTCGTTGCCACAGAATTCGGGTGGATTCCAGTGGAACCGCAACGCCGGGGTGCTGAGGTACGACTCGCGCCGTGTAGTCACTTGCAGGGCGTGTCGGCGGTACGGTTGCCTGATAGACACGGGCGTGCCCCGCATCCGGTGCCGGTCGCACGCACCTCATTGCCTCCCGCACCGGATCGCCGCCGTTGATTCCCTCTGCATAGAGTTCAACTCGCACCGCATTCGGGTCGAGATCGTTCAGGAAGAGATCGACTTCAAACACGTGGTGCTCCGCGCTGGTATCGACCCGCACCTCTCCGAAGCGCAACAACCCCCAGCCCCGCTCGACCGCGTGCTGCCAATCGACAATCTGCCGGCCCACGGCGCCTTTGTTTGCCGCGCGCTCACGGAAGGCGGTGGCAGCCGGGAGGTACCGTTGCTCGGTGTATTCGCGCACCGTTCGGTCGGCGGAAAAGCGTGGTGTCAACAGCGCCATGCTCTCCCGCATCCGCTTGATCCATGCGGTGGGAATGCCGTTTGCGTCCCGCGCATAGAACTCCGGGATCACTTCCCGTTCGAGCAGATTGTAGAGCGCCTCGGCCTCGACAGCGTCCCATGCTGGATCGTCGCCATGTTCCTGGCCGTCCCCCAACGCCCACCCCACATCCGGTGTGTACGCCTCGGCCCACCAGCCATCCAGTTCCGAAAGATTGATGCCTCCGTTGACGAGTACCTTCATTCCGCTCGTGCCGCTCGCCTCCCACGGTCGCCGTGGGGTATTGAGCCAGACATCCACTCCCTGGACCAAGTGCTCAGTCAAAAGCATGTCGTAGTCACTGAGGAAGATCACATGCGGGCGGGCCTCGGGCCGCCGGATGAAATGGATCCACTCCTGAATCAATGCCCGCCCCGCCTGGTCCGCGGGATGGGCCTTGCCCGCGATGATGAGCTGCACCGGGCGCTCCGGGTTCCCGAGAATACGAAGTAGTCGCCCCGGATCGTGCAGCAGTAGGTTCGGTCTCTTGTAGGTCGCAAAGCGCCGGGCGAAGCCCAGGGTCAAAGCGTTCGGATCAAAGAGGTGCTTTGCCTCGTCAACCGCCCTGGCCGACGCGCCGGAAGCCGCCAGTTGCCGACACAATCGTTCGCGTGCGTATAGCACCAGGGACTTGCCCTCGGCGGCACGAAATTGCCATAGCCTGGCGTCTGAGATCTGCCGAATATCTCGCTCCAACGGCTCCGTCGCTCCCAACCAGCGGTCCTTTCCGCAGGCTTCCGTCCAGAGATCGTCTGCCGCCGCCGAGTCCCAACTCGGCATGTGGACTCCATTGGTCACGTGCCCCACGGGTACTTCGCCCGCTGGCCATTGCGGGAAGAGGGGCTCAAACAGGTGACGGCTGACCTGTCCGTGCAAGCGGCTCACGCCGTTGACCGCCCCGCTGCCCCGGATTGCCAGATAGGCCATGTTGAAACTCTCTGACGCGTCGTTCGGATTCTGGCGGCCCA
>PLNW01000057.1 GCA_003142855.1 Myxococcales bacterium | reverse complement strand
GCTCCGGGGTCGTGACCAAGATCATCCTTGAATAGGTAGACCTGGCGGAGTTTCCCAAAGGACATTAGAAGGGGGCGCAACGTGACACCCAAAATCAGGATTCGGCTCAAGGCCTACGATCACCGCCTGCTTGACCAGTCGGCGGGTGAGATCGTGGACACCGCCAAGCGGACCGGCGCGAAGGTCGCAGGCCCCATCCCGTTGCCGACCAAGATCAACAAGTACTGCGTGCTGCGTTCGCCCCACGTCGACAAGAAGTCGCGCGAGCAGTTCGAGATCCGCACGCACAAGCGGCTGCTTGACATCATCGACCCCACACAACAGACGCTGGACGCGCTCATGAAGCTCGACCTGTCGGCGGGCGTGGATGTCGAGATCAAGACCTGAGGAAGGCCATGCAGATCGACGTCGTCAATATGGAAGGCCAGAAAGTCGGCCAAATGGAACTGGCCGACGAGGTATTTGGCTGCAAGGTGCGCGAGCATCTTCTGTGGGAATCGGTGAAATCCCAACGGGCCGCGCAACGCGCGGGCACGCATTCGACCCTTACGCGCAAATTCGTGCGCGGCGGCGGCAGGAAGCCGTACCGCCAGAAGGGCACCGGCAACGCGCGCCAAGGTTCTACGCGCTCACCAAACTTTGTGGGTGGAGGGAAGGTCTTCGGGCCTCACCCGCGCGATTACGAATACACCTTGCCCCGTAAGGTCAAGAAGGCGGCGCTGGCATCGGCCCTGTCCCTGCGTGCGCAAGAGAAGAAGCTGGTCATCGTCGAGCGGCTGGTCATGGAGACGCCCAAGACGAAGCGCATGGCCGGCGTGCTCAAGGCTCTGGGCGTCGACTCGGCCGTGGTGGTTGACGGGAAAGACAATGGCAACCTGGTCAAGTCGATCCGCAACCTGACCACCTTCACCTGTCTGCCGCCCGAGGGGCTCAACGTCTACGACATCCTCAGACACTCTGGATTGATCATCGCCAAGGATGTCGTCAAGGCGGTCGAGGCACGTATCGTGGGCACGGGCGGTGAGGCCGCGGCTTAGGAAAGGCAAGTCATGCGCTCCCCTGAAAAAATCATCAAGCGCCCGCTGCTGACCGAGAAGGGCTCCTTGCTCAAGGAGACCGGCGGCCAGCCTGAAGAGGATCTCGATCCGGAGCAGGTCCAGCCCCAGCTCTTGCTCGAGGTGGCGCGCGATGCCAACAAGATCGAAATCAAGCACGCGGTCGAGAAGCTGTGGAACGTCAATGTTCTCAAGGTGCGCACCTCGATCGTGCGGGGCAAGCAGCGGAGGGTAGGACGCCACATCGGCCGGCGCTCCAATTGGAAACGCGCATTGGTCACGCTGGCGGCCGGCCAGAAGATCGATTTCTTCGAGGGAGTCTAGTCCATGGGTCTTCGCACCATCAACCCGACAACGCCCGGTGTGCGCGGCAGGCTCGCGCCCGATTTCTCCGATCTCACGCAAGGCAATCAGCCGCTCAAGGCGCTCACCGAGGCCAAGCCGTCGACGGGTGGTCGCAACCACTACGGTCGCGTGACTTCGCGCTTCCGCGGTGGCGGCCACAAGCGTCGCTTTCGCGTGGTCGATTTCCGCCGCGACAAGCTCGGCGTTCCCGCCAAGGTGGCCACTATCGAGTACGACCCCAACCGCAGCGCACGCATCGCGCTTCTGCACTATGCGGACGGCGAGAAGCGATACATCTTGTGGCCGGTCGGGCTGGCAGTGGGGGACACGGTGATCTCTTCGGCCGGCGCTGACATCAAACCGGGAAACACTTTACCCCTGCGCAACATCCCGCTGGGAACCACCATTCACAACGTGGAATTGAAGGTGGAGGGCCGTGCGCAGATGGTTCGCTCCGCCGGCAGCGGGGCGCAGCTCATGGCCAAGGAAGGGCAGTGGGGTCAGGTGCGCTTGCCCTCGGGCGAGGTTCGCCTGGTTCACCTTGATTGCCGGGCCACGGTCGGGCAACTGGGCAACGTCGAGCACAACAGCGTGCACAACGGCAAGGCCGGTCGCACCCGCTGGCTGGGGCGGCGTCCGCACAACCGCGGCGTCACCATGAATCCCGTCGATCACCCGATGGGTGGTGGCGAAGGCCGGTCGTCCGGTGGTCGCCATCCCTGTTCGCCCTGGGGCCAGCTCAGCAAGGGGCTCAAGACCCGCCAAAACAAGAGGACGGATCGCATGATCATCAAGCGCCGGGGAAAGAAGGCGTAGCCATGGCACGTTCAGTCAAGAAGGGCGCCTTCGTGGATCATCACCTGATGACCAAGGTGACCGATATGCAGGCGCAGAAGGCCAAGAAGGTCATCAAGACCTGGTCGCGGCGCTCCACCATCATTCCCGACATGGTCGGGCTGACCTTCGCGGTCCACAACGGGCGCAAGTTCCTGCCTGTGTTCGTGACCGAGAACATGGTCGGGCACAAGCTCGGTGAATTCGCGCCGACGCGCATTTTCCAAACTCACTCCGGGGATCGCAAGGCAGCCGCTGGAGCGGCCGCTCCGGGCGCGCCCGCAACTCCGGGTGCGCCTGCGGCTCCGGGTGCGGCGGCGCCCGCGGCGCCTGCGGCTGAAAAGAAGTAGGAAGAGAAAGACGACGAACATGGCACACGCAGTGTTGAGACGGTTTCGCCAGTCACCGCGCAAGGTTCGCATGGTGGCTGACATGATCCGCGGGCGACAAGTGGCCGAGGCGCTGTCTATCCTCAATCTTCAGCCACGCAAGGCCGCGAAGATGTTGTCCAAGGTGCTGAGCTCCGCAGTCGCCAACGCAACCACCAACGACAAGGCCGACGCCGACGCGCTGGTGGTGACCAAAGTGAGTGTCGATCCGGGGCCGACCGAGAAACGCTGGCTGGCGCGTTCCATGGGACGCGCCAACCGGATCAACCGCCGAACCTCCCACGTGACCATTGTGGTCGACGTGGCGCAGGAGTAATCGCAATGGGGCAGAAGACACATCCGGTAGGATTTCGTCTCGGTGTCGTCCGGGGCTGGAGTTCACAGTGGTATTCGGAGAAGGACTTCGCGAAGTGGTTGCATGAAGACATCCGCCTCAAGAAGTTCGTGAAGGAGAAACTGAGCCATGCCGGGGTGGCGTCGGTCGAGGTCGAGCGCGCCGCCAACAAGGTGAAGATCAACATCTACACCGCGCGGCCGGGCATCGTCATTGGCAAGCGCGGCGCCGGCGTCGAGACCTTGAAGAAGGAAGTCCAGGCGCTCACCTCCAACGAGGTGTTCCTCAACATCCAGGAAGTTCGCAAGGCCGAGACCAACGCGCAGCTGGTGGCGGAAAACGTCGCGACCCAGCTCGAACGTCGGGTGGCCTTCCGCCGCGCCATGAAGAAGGCGGTGCAGACCGCCATGAAGTTCGGCGCCAAGGGCATCCGCCTGGCCTGTTCGGGCCGCCTGGGCGGCGCCGAAATGGCCCGCTACGAGTGGTACCACGAGGGCCGCGTGCCTTTGCACACCCTGCGCGCGGACATCGAATACGGCTTCACCGAGGCGCACACGACCTACGGTGCCATCGGGGTGAAGTGTTGGATCTTCAAAGGCGAGGTCCTTCCGCAACGGTCGGTTCGTCTGGCCTAGGCGCAAGGAGAGGAAACCATGCTGGCACCTGATCGAGTCAAGTGGCGCAAGCAGCAGAAGGGCAAGATGCGCGGCGTCTCCAAAGGCGGCGCCTTCGTGTCTTTCGGCGAATATGGGCTGCAGGCCATGACCTGCGGCTTCGTGACCGCGCGCCAGATCGAGGCGGCGCGTACCGCGATCTCCCGTCACGTGAAGCGCGGCGGGAAGTTGTATGTGCGCATCTTCCCGGACAAACCGATTTCCAAGAAGCCGGCCGAAACCCGCATGGGCAAAGGCAAAGGCACCCCGGAGGAGTGGGTCGCAGTGATTCGCCCTGGCCGGGTGATGTACGAGCTTGAGGGCGTCACCGAAGAGCTGGCCAAACAGGCCTTCCACTTGGCTGAGCACAAGTTGGCGGTTCGCTCGCGGGTCATCGGACGGGAGCACGCGCTATGAAAAGCACGATCCGGGCGAAGGACCTGCGTGGAAACGATCCGGCTGAGCTGGTGCGTACGCTCAGGAAGTTGGAAGAGGATCTTCTCCAGTATCGGTTGAAGAAGAACACGAACCAGCTCGAGAACACGATGCTGGTGCGGCACACCCGGCGGGACATCGCGCGGGTGAACACGGTGCTGGCCGAGCGGCAACGCAATTTGGCCGCGCCGGCTACCCCCGCGAAGGAGAAATAGGCCGTGGCCAAGCAAGCATCCAGTCCTGCCAAGAGCGACCAGGCCGCACCCAGCGGCCGGCCGGCATCGCGGAAGCGAGAGCTCGTTGGAGTCGTGACCGGCGACAAGATGAACAAGACACGCGTGGTGACGGTCGAGCGCCGGCTGGCTCACGCCAAGTACGGCAAGTACATGACCAAGCGCGAGAAGTACAAAGCGCACGACGAAAAAAATGAATACCGGGTGGGTGATCGCGTGGTGATCGTGGAGTCACGTCCGCTTTCGCGCCAGAAGCGCTGGCGGGTGGAACGGCTTGTGAAACGAGCCCAGGAAGTTTAGCCCGGCCTGCAGCCAAGAAACGGACGACAGGTTCAGATCATGGTCCAGACGACGACAACTCTCGATGTGGCCGACAACTCGGGTGCCAAGAAGATTATGTGCATCCGGGTGTTGGGTGGCACCAAACGCAAGTACGCTTCCTTGGGTGACGTGATCATCGTGACAATCAAGGAGGCCATTCCGAACGCCAAGGTGAAGAAGGGCGAAATAGCCCGGGCGGTCATCGTGCGCACCAAGAAGGAGGTGTCGCGTCCGGATGGTTCCTACATCCGCTTCGACGCGAACTCGGCGGTCCTGGTCGACAAGGACAACGAGCCGGTGGGAACCCGCATCTTTGGGCCGGTTGCCCGCGAACTGCGCGCCAAGCGATTCATGAAGATCATCTCATTGGCCCCGGAGGTGCTGTGATGCACGTTCGCAAAGGCGACACCGTGGTCGTGATTACCGGCAAGGACAAAGGCAAGCGCGGTCACGTGCTGCGTATCCTTTCCGCCAAAGGGCGCGTGGTGGTCGAGCGAATCGCCATGGTCAAGCGTCACACCAAGCCCACCCAGCGCAATCCACGTGGCGGCATTTTGGAAAAGGAAGGCACACTGGAAGCCTCGAATGTGGCGCTGTGGTGCGGGAAGTGTGGCGCTGGCCGGCGTTGCCGGGCCGACATCAAAGAGGGACAGAAGAAGCGGCGCGTGTGTGTGAAGTGCGGGTCGGCGATTGAGTCGGCATAGGCGCCAGGGGCAGAAGGAAAACACCGATGGCTGAGCAGAACGACAAACCTGAGAAGGCAGAAGCAGACAAGCCGCCCAAGGGTGGCAAGCCTGTGCTGACACCTGAGCAAGAAGCGGAAGCCGCGGCCAAGAAGGCTGCACGCGCGGCAGGCAAGGCGAAAGCAGGCAAGGGCAAGGGCGGGCCCAGCGGCGCCGCCAAGGCTGAGCTTGCCGCCGAGCGTGTCAAGCGAAGTCAACCGTCACGCCTGCGCAAACTTTTCGAGAGCGAGCTGCGCACGCGCCTGATGGCCGAGTTGGGCCTGGTCAACGTGATGCAGGCCCCCCGCATGGTCAAGATCACGGTGAACATGGGTCTGGGTGAGGCCGTCACCAATCCCAAGATCCTGGACTCGGGCGTCGCAGACTTGGCGCTCATCACTGGCCAGAAACCCATCGTCACCAAGTCCAAGAAAGCCATCGCGGCCTTCAAGCTCAAGGGTAACCAGAAGATTGGCGCCATGGTGACCTTGCGGCGCGATAACATGTACGAGTTTTTTGATCGCCTGGTCAGCTTCGCGCTTCCCCGCGTGCGCGACTTCAAGGGCGTTTCGCCCAAGGGGTTTGACGGCCGGGGCAACTACACGCTCGGGATTCGCGAAGGGAACATCTTTCCCGAGGCGAGCTTCGAACGCGTGGAGAAGTCCAAGGGCATGAACATCACCATCACCACCACCGCGCGTACCGACGAGCAAGGCCGCGCGCTGCTGCGCCACCTCGGGATGCCGTTTAGGAGCTAGCGAAAAATGGCGAAGACTGTCGACATGTTTCCCCCAACCCCCAAGTTTGCGGTTCGGCACAAGAATCGCTGCAAGCAGTGCGGCCGTTCGCGAGCCTACTATCGCAAATTCGAACTGTGTCGTATTTGTTTCCGGTTGCTCGCCCTGCGCGGCGATGTTCCCGGTGTTGTCAAGTCGAGCTGGTAGGTGCCCATGACCGATCCCATTGCTGATTTCCTTACCCGGATTCGTAACGCCATCATGGCGCGACAAGGCGACATGATGTCTCCCTCGTCCACTCTCAGGGTGCGCCTGGCCGAGTTGCTCAAGGACGAGGGCTACATCACTGGCTTTGACGTCCACGACAACTTCAACGGACAAGCCGAGATCGTGGTTCGCCTGCGTTGGCCGCAACCAGGAACCAACGCCATCACGGGCCTGCGTCGGCGCTCGCGTCCCGGGCAGCGCGTGTACGTCGGATGCGATCGGATTCCCAAGATCCGATCCGGGCTGGGCATCGCTGTGCTGTCTACTTCAAAAGGCCTCATGACCGATCGAGCCGCGCGCAAGGCCGGGGTCGGGGGCGAACTGCTTTGTGAGGTCTGGTAGATGTCGCGCATCGGTCGCAAAGTCATTCCGGTCCCCAAGGGCGTGATCCTCAGCCAGAAGGCCGGGCAGTTTTCGGTCAAGGGGCCCAAAGGTGAATTGGCCAAACTCCTCCCGGCCGGCATCAGCATCAAACTGGAAGGCGACAAGTTCGTCGTTTCCCGGGTGGATGATTCGCGCGACAATCGCGCGCGCCACGGCCTGGTGCGCGCGCACCTCGCCAACATGGTCAAGGGCGTGACGGATGGCTGGACGCGCGAGCTTGAGATCAACGGCGTCGGCTATCGCGCTGAAGTGGCGGGCGACACAGTGACGTTCGCGCTGGGTTACGCGCATCCCATCGTCTTCAAGCTGCCCAAGATCGTCAGCGCCAAGGTGGAAAAGAACCGCCTTACCCTGACCTCAGCCGACAAGGATCTGCTTGGCCAGATCGCGGCCAAGGTGCGCGAGCTGCGGCCTCCCGAGCCCTACAAGGGCAAGGGTGTCAAGTACGTGGAGGAAGTCATCAAGCGCAAGGTTGGCAAGGCTGCCGCAACCGGCGCCGCGGCAGGCGGGGGCTAGCCTCCAGAACCACTTTCAAGAGAAGAGCGAAGAAGAGGACTCATGGCACGCAACAACAAGATCGAAAGTCGCACGCGCCGGCAGCGCTCGCTGCGCAAGCGGATTTCGGGAACACCGGAACGGCCTCGCCTGGTGGTCTACCGTAGCGCCAAGCATATCTACGCCCAGGTGGTGGACGACTTGGCGGGCAAGACTCTGGTGGCATTCTCCGACCTGGTGGCCAAGAAGAACCCGCCGGCCGATCCGCCCAAGGGCAAGAAGAGGGATCGGGCCAAGCAGGTGGGTACCCTGATTGCGAAGCAGTGTCTGGAGAAGGGCATCAAGCAGGTCGTGTTCGATCGGGCCGGCTATCGCTACCACGGTCGCGTTTCGTCGATTGCCGCCGGCGCGCGCGCGGCGGGTTTGAAGTTCTAGGGTGAGAGTGACTAGGAGCAAGAATGGCGATTAACTACGAAGAAGTTGGCGAGCTGGTCGACAGCGTCGTCTTCATCAACCGCGTCGCCAAGGTCGTCAAGGGCGGCCGGCGGTTCTCGTTTTCTGCGCTGGTGGTGGTCGGCGATCAGCGCGGGTATGTGGGCGCGGGCTTGGGCAAAGCCAATGAAGTTCCCGAAGCGATTCGCAAGGGCACCGAACAGGCGAAGAAGAGTCTGTTCAAGATTCCCCTGGCAGGCACCACCATCCCCCACGAAGTCAAAGGGACGTTTGGCGCGGGCACCGTTCTCTTGCGGCCCGCCAGCCCCGGCACTGGCGTAATCGCGGGCGGCGCGGTTCGCCCCGTGCTTGAGGTGGCGGGGATACAGGACATTCTCACCAAGTGCATCGGAACCTCGAATCCCCACAACGTCATCCACGCCACCATTGATGCGCTCAAGAAGCTGAGCAGCGCGGCCAACGTTGCCGCGCTCCGGGGCATGCGCTTGGAAGACATCACGTCCGCAGGGTAGGCCATGGCCAAGAAGCTGAAAGTCACCTTGATCCGGAGCGGCATCAACCGCCCCGAGCCACAGAAACTGACCATCTGGCAACTGGGCCTGCGCAAGATGGGGCGCAGCGCAGTCTTGCCGGACAATCCGGCCGTGCGCGGGATGATCCGTTCCGTCGCCCACTTGGTCAAGGTGGAGGTTGCGGAGTAGATCGCGCGCGACAGCCGAAAGGAACTTGGACAATGGGTACTACGTTACACAGTTTGAAAGGACCGCGCGGCTCTCGCCGCAATCGGAAACGCATCGGCCGCGGTCCGGGCTCGGGCACGGGCGAACAGTCAGGCAAGGGCGTCAAGGGGCAGAAGGCCCGCACCGGTCACCATGGCGCGCGCCTCGGTTTCGAGGGCGGTCAGATGCCCATGCAGCGCCGGCTGCCCAAGAGGGGCTTCAAGAACATTTTTGCAGCCAAAACCTTCGCGGTGAACCTCCGTGATCTCGAGGAACGGTTCGAGGAAGGGACGGTCACCATCACCGAGTTGCACGGGGTGGGCCTGATTCCGCGGCGCTGCCGCTGGGTCAAGGTGCTGGGCTCGGGAGACTTGAGCAAGAAGTTCGTGGTCAAGGCCAACGCCTTTTCCGCCAGCGCCAAGGACAAGATCGAGAAGAAGGGTGGACGCGCCGAAGTCGTCGAGGGCTGAAAGCGTCGACCAGGAACGGATGAAGTTGCTTTCTAGGGGGAACTAAAATGGCCTCTGGCTTCCAAAATATGGGGAAGATCCCTGAGCTGCGGAGGCGCATTTTCTACACGATCGGGCTCCTCGCGATTCATCGTATCGGCGTGGTGGTCACCACCCCGGGCGTGAATGCGAGCGTGATGAGCAAGATCGTCAACCAGGCCTCGGGCACCTTCCTGGGCCTGTTCAACATGTTTTCGGGCGGCGCCTTGGAGAAGATGTCGATCTTCGCCCTGGGCATCATGCCCTACGTCAGCTCGTCCATCATTCTTCAGCTTCTGACCGTGGTCATCCCCAAGCTCGAGCAGATTCAGAAGGAAGGCGAGATGGGGCGGCGGAAAATCAACCAGTACACACGCTACGGTTGCATCATCCTGTCGTTCATCCAGTCCTTCTTCATCGCGCGCTGGCTGGTGTCGAACAACTCCGCCTACGGCCATCTCGGCGAGGTGGTGCCTGACCCCAACTGGCACTTCTACCTGCTCACCATGCTGTCGCTCACCACGGGCACGGCCTTCATCATGTGGCTGGGTGAACAGATCACCGAGCGCGGCATCGGCAACGGCATCTCCCTCATCATCTTCGCCGGCATCGTGACTGATATTCCCGACGCCTTGGCTCGTCTTTATATTCGCGCCAAGGACGGCAACGTCACGGCGTTCTCCCTGGCCCTGATGGGGCTCATCGTGGTGGTGGTGGTGGCCGTCATCATCTTCTTCGAGCGCGGCCAGCGCCGCATTCCGGTGCAATACGCCAAACGGGTGGTGGGACGGAAGATGTTTGGCGGACAGTCGACCCACCTTCCGCTCAAGGTCAACACATCAGGCGTGATTCCGCCCATCTTTGCGTCGTCGATCTTGATGTTCCCGCAGCAGGTCGCTTCGTTCTGGGACAATCCCATCGCCAAGGCGTTCTCCGATGCGCTCCACCCGGGCGATTGGCGCTACGGTGTCCTCTATGTCGGCTTGATTGTCTTCTTCTGCTACTTCTACACGGCCGTCACCTTCAATCCGGTGGACGTGGCAGACAACATGCGCAAGTACGGCGGGTTCGTCCCGGGTATCCGTCCGGGCAAGGCCACAGCCCAGTACATCGACAAGGTTCTGACTCGCATTACGGCGGGCGGCGCCATTTACGTGTCTGCCATCTGCGTGTTGCCCACGCTGCTGACCACCAACATGGGCGTTCCCTTCTACTTCGGTGGCACGGGCCTCATGATCGTGGTCGGTGTCGCGCTGGATACAGTTCAGCAAATCGAGTCCCATCTCATCACCCGCAACTACGAGGGCTTCACCGGGCCCAAAGGCCCGCGCATCCGCGGACGGGGCGGACGCGTGACGGCTCCGGTAGGCGGCTGAGCTTGCGGCTTGTCAGAACTCAGGCTCATGACCACCCTTTGCGCATCCAGCGCTCGTCCTGTCGGCGAGGTGAAATGGGCGAGGTGGACGTGAAGGGGATCCAGCTCAAGTCGGCAGCTCAGATCGCCAAGCTGCGCGAGGCGAACCTGGTGGTCGCTGAGGTTCTGGACGTTCTGGCCGCGGCGGCCGCGCCGGGCGTGAGCACGTGGGAACTCGATCAGCTTGCGGTGAAGCAGCTCAAGCACCTCAAGGCTGAGTCGGCGTTCTTGGGCTACCGGGGCTATCCCGCGGTCCTTTGTGCGTCTCTGAACAACACCATCGTGCACGGCATCCCACGCAAGGACTTGGTGCTCAAGGACGGCGACATCCTTTCTCTGGACTTCGGCGCCTTCAAGGACGGATGGTGTGGGGACTCAGCCAGGACGCTCGAGATAGGCCCGATCTCGCCGCAAGCGCGCGCCCTGGTCGAGGCGACCCGGGAATCGCTTGACAGGGCGATAGCGCAGTGCGCTGTGGGCCGGCGCTTGGGAGATGTGAGCTGGGCGGTTCAGAGTCATGTCGAAGCACGTGGTTTTTCCGTCGTACGGCAGTTCGCGGGGCATGGTATAGGGCGGCACATGCACGAGCCGCCCCAGGTTCCCAACTACGGCGAAGCCAGCAAGGGCCCCCGCCTGATGGCGGGGATGGTTCTTGCGGTTGAGCCCATGGTGAATCAGGGTGGCGACGACGTGGTAATCGAGGACGATGGGTGGACTGCGCTTACCAAAGATGGTAGCCTTTCGGCCCATTTTGAGCACTCGGTGGCAATCACCGAGAACGGCCCGATGGTTTTGTCACGGGCGTGAAACGGGGCAAGGTTCATGAAGGTCAGAGCATCAGTGAAGAAGATCTGCGACAAGTGCAAGATAATCCGCCGCCGCGGGGTCGTGCGCGTCATTTGCGAGAATGCGCGGCACAAGCAGCGGCAAGGCTAGCCCGGATGAGAGTAGGAAAGGAAACCGCATGGCTCGTGTAGCAGGCATCGATCTTCCCCGAAACAAGCGCATGGAGTACGCGCTGACGTACATCAACGGGATCGGGAGGACAAAGGCACGCGAGATCCTAAAGGCATCCGGTGTGTCGCTCGACAAGCGCAGTGATACGTTGGACGACAACGAAAGTCGCCGTATCCGCGAGGTCATCGAACAGATGGGACTGAAGATTGAGGGAGATCTGCAGCGTGAAATCTCGATGAACATCAAGCGCCTGATGGATTTGGGCTGCTACCGCGGGTTGCGTCACCGACGCAGTCTGCCGGTTCACGGCCAGCGGACCAAGACCAACGCTCGGACCCGCAAGGGACCGCGCAAGGGACAGATGATCAAGCGCAAGACGGAGGGTACGGGAGCCTAGCTGCAGCCAATCGGTCGGTAGTCTTCGCAAGAGGAGACGTCGGCCGCAACCCCACCAGAGAGATGAGACGGACGGAACATGTCGACTGACCAACCAGTAGTAGTCAAGCCAAAGACCAAGGCCAAGAAGGCCAAGAAGAGCATCCAGAGCGGCATCGCGCACATCACGGCGTCGTTCAACAACACCATCGTGACCATCACCGATGTGTCCGGAAACGTGGTGTCGTGGTCGTCGTCGGGCGTGAAAGGATTCAAGGGCTCGCGCAAGTCGACACCTTTTGCGGCCCAGCTGGCTGCCGAGGATGCCGCCCACAAGGCCATGGAGCACGGGATGAAGTCCATCAACGTGTTCATCAAGGGTCCCGGTTCGGGGCGTGAGTCGGCGCTGCGCGCGCTGGCCGCCACCGGCTTCAAGATCAATCTCATCCGCGACCTGACTCCAATTCCCCACAACGGTTGCCGGCCGCCCAAGCGACGCCGGGTCTGATGCCCTTGTTTTCAAAGTCCCAGAGTCAAGCGAAAGCACGAGGAAGGTAACTTAGAGATGGCGAAGTATTCCGGTCCCGTTTGTCGCCTCTGTCGCCGTGAGGACGTGAAGCTGTTCCTCAAAGGCGACCGTTGCTATACCGACAAGTGTGGCTACGAGAGGCGCGCCTATGCGCCCGGGCAGCATGGCCAGGCCCGCCGCAGGAAGATCTCGAACTACGGCTCCCAGTTGCGCGAGAAGCAAAAACTGAAGCGCATGTACGGTTTGGCTGAGCGGCAGTTCCGTGGCTACTACCACAAGGCCACGCGCATGAAGGGCGTGGCGGGTGAGAACCTGCTGCAACTGCTCGAACGCCGTCTTGACAACGTGGTGTACCGCCTGGGCTTTGCCTCTGATCACGCGGAGGCGCGCCAGCTCGTCCGCCACGGACATTTCGTAGTCAATGGCAAGAAAGTCAACGTGCCCTCGTTCCTCTGTTCCGCCAATGACAGCGTGGCGGTCAAGGAGAAGTCCCGCAAGGTGACCCGCATACTGGAGAACCTGGGGGCTGTCGAACGCCGGGGCGTGCCCAAGTGGCTGCAACTGGACAAGGACAGTTTTCAAGGCAAGCTCGCCACGCTGCCCGCGCGCGAGGACTTGACCATGGCCATTCGCGAGCAGCTCGTCGTTGAGCTCTACTCGAAGTAGATCACCCGCCCACCAGGATTTCAGATAGGAGAACAGAATGTCGACCGCGAGTTCACCCACTGTGGCGGCGTCTCAGCCAGCGTTTGTTGCGAAGAATTGGCGCGATCTCATCCGCCCGCGCAACCTGGACGTGGATACAGAGTCGCTGACCGATACCTACGGGAAGTTCACCTGCGAGCCGTTGGAACGGGGCTTCGGCACCACCATCGGCAACGGGCTCCGGCGGGTGTTGCTCTCGTCCTTGCAGGGCGCCGCCATCACGGCCATCAAGATTGAAGGCGCTGTGCACGAGTTCACCTCGCTGCCCGAGGTGGCTGAAGACGTCACCGACATCGTGCTCAACCTGAAAGAGGTCATCATCCGGTCGTTGGATGGCAAGCCGCGCACCCTGAGACTGGACAAGGACGGCGCGGGCAAGGTGACCGCGCGGGACATCCAGTGCCCGGAGGGAATCGAGATCCTCAACCCCGACCGGCTCATCATGACTTGCTCCAAGGGCGCCAAGGTGCGCATGGAGATCGAGATCGCCACGGGCCGTGGCTACGTGCCGGCCGAGCGCAACAAGACGCCCACCATGGGCGTGGGGACCGTCCCCATCGACTCGTTGTTCTCGCCCATCCGCAAGGTGAACTTCGCTGTCACCAACGCGCGCGTGGGACAACAGACCGACTATGATCGTCTTACTCTGGAAGTGTGGACCAACGGCACCGTCAAGCCCGAAGACGCGGTGGCCTTTGCCGCCAAGATCTTCAAGGACCAGCTGACCATCTTCATCAACTTCCAGGAAGGTGCCGAGCCGGCCCCCGAGGCCACGGTCTCCGAGGAGCAGCAGAAGCTCAACGAGAACCTGTGGAAGTCGGTGGACGATCTGGAACTGTCCGTGCGTTCGGCCAACTGCCTACAGAACGCGAACATCCGCTGCATCGGCGAGTTGGTGCAGCGAACCGAATCAGAAATGCTGAAGACCAAGAACTTTGGGCGCAAGTCGCTCAAGGAGATCAAAGAGATCTTGGCCAGCATGGGTTTGTCATTGGGCATGAAACTGGAAGGCTGGCCGGGAGACGGTCCGCCCAAGAAGGCCTGATCGACAGGCCGCCCCCCACCAGCCAACTTCACCAGCTGCTAGGCGAACATGCGACATAAGAGAGCAGGACTGCATCTTTCTCGGACTCCGGCCCACCGCAAGGCTTTGTTTTCCAACCTTGTGACGGCCCTATTGACCTACGAGCGCATCCGGACCACGGAAACCAAGGCCAAGGAGGTGCGCCGACTCGCGGAGCGGGCCATCACCTGGGCGCGTCGCCTGGGCCCTGTGCTGACCAAGAAACCCGAGAAGCGCACCGATGAGGAAAAGGCGCGCGTGGTGCATGCGATGCGCATGGCCTTGCGGGCGATTCGCGACCGAAAGGCCGTGCTCAAGCTGTTCGAGGAGATCGGACCGCGCTACCTGACCCGACATGGGGGCTACACCCGAATCATGAAATTGGGGCCGCGTCCTGGGGATGCGGCGCCCATGTCGCTGCTGGAACTCATTCCGGGCGAGGGTGAGGCAAGCAAGCCTGAACCCAAGCCAACCCAGGAAAAGGGGAAGGCCAAGCCCACGTCCAAGAAGGAGCCAGCCGAAAAGGGCAAAGCCAAAGAGGCCGCCGGTCGGCCCAAGAAAGCCGCACCCAAGGCGGCGGCGCCCAAGGGCGGGGTCAAGAAGGAGTCAGCGGCCCGTTCTGCCAAGCCTTCGGGTGCCACAACCCGGCGGGCACCGCGCGGCCGCAAGGGCGGCGGCGAGTAGGCGGCCCGCCTCTCGATCCACCGACATTCAACTCCGCGGTTGACAGCGCAACGCGGGTGGGGGTAACACGACGCCATGGGTGCGTCAGCGACTGACTTGCCTGGGCTCGGGAGTTCCTTCGCGTTGTCGCTTGTGTCCCTGGCCTTCGTCTGCCTGCTGGCCTACGTGGTCCTGCGCTGGTTTTCGCGTCGAGGCGCCGGCCGCAGCGAAGGTCCGGTGCGCATCCTGGCTCGCTGCCCGCTCGAACCTCGGCGCGCCGTTTATCTCTTGCAGGTGGCGGGTCGTTGCTTTCTCGTTGGAGTAGGAGACGGTCCCATGTCGTTGCTGGCTGAGATCGATGCCGCAGCCGTGAAGAGTGAGATTGGTGCGGGGGCGACTGGGCCGACTGGTCCACGATTCGTCGACGTGCTGTCTCGCTTTACCGGGAGGTCGAAGCCGTGAACGCGATGCTGCTCGGGACGGCGGTGGCGAGCGACGCGGGCCTGGCCTCGCGGCCGCTCGTGCTGCTGGTCGTGATCGCGGCGCTTTCCCTGCTGCCATTCGTCCTGTTGCTCATGACCAGTTTCGTGAAGATCGCGGTGGTTCTTTCGGTGCTCAAGAGCGCCCTCGGTACCCCTCAGATCCCGCCTGCCCAGGTGGTGACCGGGGTGGCGCTCATCCTCACCTTGTACGTGATGGCTCCCACGGGCATGCGCATGTTTCATGCGGTGGAGCCGCTGTTGGGTCAGAGCGCCGGTGCCGATGTGTTGAGCGGGCAGACGGCGGAGGCCTTGGCCGCAGCCACGGTCAAGGCTAAGGAACCCCTACGCGAGTTTCTCCTCAAGAACGCCAGCGCGAGGGATCGCACCGTCTTTCACAGCCTGGCCCTGCGCATGCGCACGGCGGAGGAACGTGTCGGGATTTCCGATCGCGACTTCTTGGTGGTGATGCCCGCGTTCCTGACGTCTGAACTGCGCCGTGCATTCGAGATCGGGTTTCTGCTCTTCGTTCCCTTCCTGGTCGTCGACATGGTGATTGCCAATCTGCTCTTGGCGCTGGGCATGCACATGCTCTCGCCCACCACCGTGTCGCTGCCTTTCAAGTTGCTGCTCTTCGTGCTGGCTGACGGCTGGCAGCTTCTCTTGCGGGGCTTGGTGGAATCCTATGTTTAGTGCCGTGGGCAGCGAATTGATCCTGCGGGCGGTGCGCGAGGGGCTGCTGCTCGTGATCCTGGTGTCGGCGCCACCGCTGCTGGCCAGCTTGGCGGTCGGTTTGATTGTGGGCATCCTGCAGGCCGCGACTCAGATCCACGAGCAAACCCTGGTCTTCGTGCCCAAGTTGCTGGCCGTGGCGCTGGTTCTGATCGCCATGGGGCCGCTCCTCGGTGCTCAGGTGCTGCGCTTCACCCAGGCGCTGCTGCTGGCCATCCCCAGCATTCACTGATCGCCGCCATGTGGCCCGATCTCGAAGCAACCTTGGCTGTCTTCGCCCTGGGCAGCGCGCGCACAGTGCCGTTCGTCTGGCTGATTCCGGCCTTTGGAGGTCCGAGTCTGCCTGCGCGGGTAAGGCTGGCTCTGGGCTTTGCGCTCTCAGCCCTGTGTTTCCCGCTGATTGTGGGTCGTGTTCCCTCGGGAGGACCTGTGCTCTTGCTTCTGCTCGCGCTGCGCGAGTGCGGGGTGGGGCTGGTCATGGGGTTCGTTGCCGCCTGCATGTTTCGCGCAGTAGAGGCAGCCGGGCGGCTGACCGACACTTTGCGCGGGGCGAACCTCGCCGAGGCCATCGCGCCCGATCAGGGCAGTCGCAGCAGCCCGCTGGGCGAACTGCTGCTGCTTCTGGCGGTGGTCGTCTTTCTGGAGGCTGGGGGCGCGGGCATCCTGGCCACGGCCATGGCTCGCAGTTACGAGGCGGTACCGCTTGGGGCGACAGCGACGAGCCCGGCGGGGCTGCGGGAGGCGGCTCTACTGGTCATCGTGGCCTCGGCCAAGTTGATCGAGTCCGCCGTCGGGCTGGCAGCTCCGGCCTTGGTTGCTCTGCTTCTGGCGGACTTGGCTCTGGGTGCTTTGGGTCGCGCGCTTCCGCAGATCCCGCTGTATTTCGTGGGCATGCCGGCCAAGGCCCTGCTTGGCGTGGGCGCGGTGCTGGCCGGGCTGGCCACGCTGGATTCGGCATTGACCGTGGGGTTCCGCGGCTTCTTGGTTTTGCTGGAAAGGGCGGCGAAGCTCGGGCGCTGACAGTTTGATGACTGAACTCGCATCTGCTGCCAAGACCGAGGAACCAACACCGCAGCGCCTGGCTGAGGCTCGCCGTCGCGGTTCGGTGGCGGTGAGCCGCGATCTACTTTCCGGCGTGACCGGGCTCGCACTTTGCGTGGCGTTGGTACTTGGCGGACGCGCCTGGGTTGGGGGTCTCGTCGCGTACTTGCACCTGGCTTTGGACGACGCCACATCTCACGCCAGCCTGTCGTCGGCCGGCTGGGCTGCTTTGCACGCAGTCCGGGACGGGCTGCTCTGGCCGCTCGCGATCGCGGTGGTGGCCGCCCTTTTTGTTGGACTCGCTCAGACGCGCGGTTTGTTCTCCGCGTATCCGCTCAGGTTCGATTTCACGCGCGCGATGCCGTCAGCCCGCCGGCTGCTGGGGACCGCTGCGCTTGGCGAGGTCACCAAGAACCTGTTCAAGGCCGCGGTGGTGGCCGTGCTGGCTTGGTGGACACTGGCCCCAGTCTTCTCGGATGTGGCGCATCTGGCGGGTCGACCAGCGGGCTCTGCACTTGCGCTGTTTGGTGTTCTTGGCGCAAGGCTGGGCCTGCGTCTGGCCACGGCTGCAGCGGTGTTGGGAGTGGCCGACTATTTCTGGCAACGCCTTCGGCACGCAAAGTCGCTACGCATGAGCCATGAGGAGGTCAAGCGCGAGCACAAGGAGAGAGAGGGAGATCCTCTGCACAAGGTGGAGCGCCAGCGCCTGCACCGCGAGATCCTGGAGCAGCAGATGATCGACGACGTGCGCCGGGCCAAGTTGGTGGTGGTCGATGGTGACCGTATTGCTGTGGCGCTTGGCTATGACCCGGACCAGGCAGATGCTCCGGTGATTCTCGCCAAGGGCGAGCGGCTGGTTGCCGGCCTGATCAGAGACGCGGCCCGCGAAGCCGGGGTGCCGCTGTGGACCGACGCTGCCTTGGTTCAGGCGCTGCGCGCGGTGGAGCCGGGTGATGAGATTCCCGAGTCAGCTTTCGAGGCCGTGGCACAGTTGCTGGCTCGGGCGATGGACAAGTCGTAGCTGGGCGCTGCTGAAAAGAAGCCGTTAGTAGTAGTAGGCAAAGCGCAGGCGCGCCGAGTACATGTCGGCATGGTGCTGCTCGCCACTGTGATCTTGCTGGTATCCCGTTGCATAGGAAAAGACGAGCTTCACGACTGCGTTGTTGAAGCCGAGTGGGTAGGCCAGGTAGGTGGCAAGTTGATGGTGACGCTGATAGTCATTGTCTTGGTTGGTGTCTTCGGTCCGGAAGAACGCACCGCCTGCAATGAGCGAGCGGTGCATAAGGACCGAGCCGGCGTCAAGTTGCAGATAGCCGCCCCAGCTACGTGTCGTGTGGGACGTGTACGCTGCGCCTGCCGCCGCCGCCCACTCCTCATGCTTGCCCTCTGCGAAACTGAAGGCGATTTCGAGCGGCTGCCAGGGGATGAGGGCAGCGCTACCGCCCGCGCCGTAACTTCTTTCCGTGCCGCACTTGTCGCATCCAGCAAACGCCTGGGCTAGCGACCAATTTTCGTATTCAGCCCCGACGAGCAGACTAAAGTACTTCGGGTTGATACCGCCGGCCAATCGGCCACCGAGGGCGTTTGCGCCACTGTTCAGCCGGCCGTAGGATCCAACCAGTTCGATCCCCGACCACGAGGTTGGATATAAGTGAAACGCGGCCCTGCCTGCGGGCACCCCTGATGTTTCTGAGTCCCGCATGAAGATGGTGTTGACCTCGTACATGTGCTGATAGAAGGCTGACGCGTTGGTGAAGTCCGTGCCGTAGAGCGCCCCGGTATCCTCGAGGGTGTACAGGTCGAAGCCAAGGCCCTTGCGGAAAACGCGCCAGGTGAGAAATCGACCTGCCATGAAGTCCCAGAGTCCCTGTTTGCCGACCTGGACGTACACGTCATCGGCGTTGATTTGGTAGATGTCATAGATTTCGCGAACCCAAGCCACCACTTGCCCGGTGACGCGCAGGAAGTAATCGTTGCCTAGATTCTGGGTGAGCAGCGGGCCGAGGACAAAGCGGCCGCGCGAATCGTAGACGGATTCCGGAACATAGGCTCCCGCCCACGAGTACTTGACATAGCCGCCATCGAGTTCGAGGTTGCCGTGCCAGTCGAGCCCAGACGACACGTGCGGCGCCGGTGGTGCCCACATCCAGCCGGGAAGACCGGCCTCGGCGGGAGGTCCGGTTCTGGTTGCGGGCTTGGATACGGGGGGAGGAGGCGACGGGGCCGCTGGCGCTGCGACTTCCTCCGATGAAGACAACGGGCCCGGAGGAGCCGGTCGTACGGGAGCGGCTTCGGCTGCCGCAGGTGTCGGTGAGTCCTCTTCGCCCTGGGCCAGGACAGCGGGTGCGAAGAGCCCAGCCACGGCAAACAGACATGCAGTAACGAACACCCTACCAGTCGATCTGTGCATGGAGATATCCTCGTTCAGCGCGTGCGCGAACACCGATTTCCGCTCTTTTACTGGATGGTGAAGGTTGCCGACAAGAGCTTAGTTGGATCCGCGCTCGGCCCTACCAGAACGGTGTGCGCCACCGACTCGACCGTCCATTTGTTGTTGGTCATGTCCCAATAGGCCGTGTCCGTCGCAGGAATGGAGAGCTGGACGTTCTGGCTCGCGCCAGGAGCGAGCGTGACCCGCGTGAAGGCCTTGAGCTCTTTGACAGGCCGCTTGGGCGCCTTGCTGTTGGGATAACCGATGTAGAGTTCAACGACTTCGTCGCCGGCCACCTTGCCGGTGTTCTGCACCGTGACCTGAACGTTCAGGGCGCCGGTTGCCGGGATCGTCGAGCCAGAACAGAGCACCTGCAGATTGCTGTAGGTGAAGGTCGTGTAGCTCATGCCATAGCCAAACCAATAGCGAACCGGCTTGGCGTTTTTCTCGAACAGGCGATAGCCGTGGTAGTAGTCGATGGTGGCGGCTGCGGTCCCGCTGTTCTGAAACTGCGGGTAGTCGGATTCATTCTGGCCGACGGTGAAGGGGAGCTTGCCCGAGAAATTGCTGTCTCCAAACAGCAGCGCGGCCACGGCAGTTCCACCTTCTTGCCCAGGGTAGAAGGTCTGGATGATCGCCTTGGCGCTGGCCATCCAGTCCTCGACGATGATCGCGCTGCCCACGTTGAGCAACACGATGACGTTCGGGTTGATGGCAGCGACGCTCTGGATGAAGGCAGCTGGTTTCGTAGTCCAGTGGATGGGATGGATCGAGGTCAAGTTCATGTTCTGGCGGTCGGCGCCTCCACCGTAGCTCTCGCCCTCGTCCTCGTGCGCCATCGAGACTGGGATGATGACCACATCTGCCCCTTGAGCCGCGGAGCTATCAGCGCTTTGCTTGATGGTGAGGCCACCGGCGTGGGCTTGAAGTCCCTGGAAGTACGACACGGCATGCGGAGCAACGACCTGGCTGCTTCCTCGGTCGCCCAGGCCCGAGACGAAGTTCTTCTGGCTGTTTTGCGTGGCGGTTGGTGCAACAGGCAGGTTGTTGTCTGGGCCGACGATCGCAATGGTCGTGACCTTGGGCGTGCCGCTGCCAATGGTCGTTGCGAGCGAGCCAAGCGGCAAGATGCCATCGTTCTTCAGCAGGACCGCGCCTTCTAGCTCGGTCCTTTCGGCAAGCGTCACCGCCTCTGTCGCGCCGGCCAGGCTGAAGCTCGCCGTGCTCGCCATGTACGTGGCGTCGAGATCCTTGAACTTTGTACGCGCGTTCATCACGCGGGTGGCGGATGCGGTGAGCGTCGCGGAGGTGAGCGTGCCAGCCTGCAGATCGCTGCTGAGGGTAGTGAAGGCCGAGGGAACTGGCATCTCGAGGTCGAGCCCTGCGTTCATCGAGGCGGCGCCATGGCCTGCCTGGGCCGCACTCCAGTCCGACACCACGAACCCACCCCAACCCCACTGGGTGCGCAGGATATCGCCCAGAATGCTCTTGTTCTCCGTGCAGTGAGTGCCATTGACCATGTTGTAGGCAGCCATGATGCACGCCGGATCCCCCTTCTTGACGGTGATCTCGAATGGCCGGCTGTAGTTCTCATGCAGGGTCTGCATGTCGACATTGGGATTGGCCTGCATGCGGTTGTTGTCCGTGTCGTTCAAGACATAGTGCTTGGGGCACGCGGCGCACCCGCCTGGTTGCTGCATTCCACGCACGTAGGCAGCGCCCATCTCGCCGAGCAGTACAGGATCTTCGCCGTAGGTCTCCTGCGCACGCGCCCAGCGCGGGTGGCGGAGGGTGTTGATCACCGGCGCGAGGGCAAGCTCGTTCTTGGCGGCGCGCATCTCCCTGCCCTGGAGATTGCCTACTTGGTATTCGAGTTCGAGATCGAACGAAGCCGCGCGCGCCTCGGCAACGGCAAAGCAGGTGGAGACATCGCCAGCCAGGATGTTGCGCATGCCGCGCGGTCCATCGCGCATGGGGTAGTTGGGGATGTTCAGGCTGGCGACGCCGAGCGAACGGAAAGCCACGCCGGCCGTGGCGTACGGAGTTGTGGTGTGGTCGCCGGATAGGATGTTGATCTGGTCGGTAGTCGCCATCTGGCTGACCAGCTGTGTGGCCTGCGCGTCCACCGGGGTCATGGGTGTTGGGATCTTGTAGCTGGCCGCGGACGGGGGCGTGTACGAGGTACAGCTCACTGTCGAGACAACGATGCTGCCGGCAGCGGCGCTGCCACCTGTGGTGGTCCCACCCGTTTTGGTGCCGGCCGCGAGGCTGCCGCCGGCGAGGCTGCCGCCCGCAATCGTGCCAGCGGTGGTGGTTCCACCGGTCTTGGTGCCACCCGCGAGGCTGCCGGCTGCGAGGCTGCCGCCCGGAATGGCGCCGCCTGTGCGGGTGCCGCCTATGGGAGTTCCGCCAACCAGGGTGCCGCCCATGGGCGTTCCACCAGCGAGGGTGCCGCCTGTGGGGATGCCGCCCGCCAGGGTGCCGCCTTCAGGGGCGCCGCCAGCCAAGGTCCCGCCCTCAGGGGCGCCGCCTATGGGGTTGCCACCCGCGCCGGTGTCGCCTGCCGTGGGGCTTCCAGCATTGCTCTCGGGGGTGCCACCCTGGCCCCCGAGCGGTAGGCCACCCTGGCCCCCGCCTGAGATACTACTTCCACCTTGCGTGCTTCCGCCGACGTTGGAGCTTCCGGGCTGCATCGAACACGCGGCAAAGGCGAACAATCCCACGACGGCGAGTGCAGCGGCGGAGTAGCTATGCTTGGTCATGTCTTTCATTCCGATATCTCCTGTTGTCGTGAAGAGCCAGACGTCAGTCCGCGCTCACGGAGCAGTGCCGTCTCAGCCGAGTTTGCGTTCACCCGGCCGGCGGAAATATGCATGGGCATCGATGTCTCTGCGTCAAGGAGCAAAACCATTCTGGGAGCTGCATCATATATGTATAGGTAACGCGCAGAGCTTCATAAGATCTGTACGGCCGGGTGCATTTTTCAGCGCGGGATCAGAGGACGAAAAGATCGTCCGTTCCCCGCCCTGATACGGTACGTTGAAGGGGCATGCGCCACCTGTCTGCATCTTCGATTGGTGCGCCCGTGGCGGCTGTGAGCAAGTTCAGGAGACTACGATGCGTAAAGCGATAGCCATGATTTTTGCAGGTGGGCGCGGTGAGGATCTGTCGGTCCTGACCGAGCGGCGTCCCAAGTCGGCCGTGATCTTTGGCGGCATCTATCGTTGCATCGATTTTGCCCTGACCAACCTGGCCCGCGCCGGGATCGGTCAGGTGGGCATCTTGGCGCAATATCGACCGGCCTCGCTGATGGACCACGTGGGCACGGGCATGGCCTGGGACCTGGTGGGCGCCAGCCGCGGTGTTCGCTTCTTGCCTCCCTATCTCAAGCTTTCCGTGAGCGAGTGGTATCGCGGGCCGGCCGATGCCCTTTATCAGAATCTCGATTTCGTCGAGCGCGCCGACGCGTCCGACGTGGTGGTGGTGTCAGCCGACCACGTCTACTCCATGGACTATGGACCCCTGCTCAGCTTCCACCACGAGCGCGACGCCGATCTCACCATGGTGTTCGCTCCGCGCGATGCGGATGCCGGCCGGTTCGGCATCGGCGAGCTGAATGCCACCGGGCAGATCATCAATTTTATTGAGAAGCCGGAGTTTCCTCGCACCAACCTGGCGTCCATGTCGGTCTACGTGTTCAAGAAGGAAGTGCTGGTCGAGGAGTTGCGCCGGGCGGTCAGTGGCGAGGACCAGACCGTCACGTTCCAAATTCACGAGGTCCTGCGCCGGATGATCTCCCGGCGTCGGGCGTACGGGTTCATTTTCCGAGGCACCTGGTCGTACTCGCGCACGCTGGACGAATACTACGCCTTCCACCAGGACGTGCTGGGAGCGGCGCCGGCCGTGGACATTGCGGCCTGGGACGTCCAGTCCAACCTGATGGCCGGCCGCGCGTCGCCGCCGCCGCCGGCCCGGTGTCTGCCAGGGGCCCGCATCGTAAACTCGCTGGTCTCGGCGGGCTGTGTGATCGAAGGCACGGTGGAAAACAGCGTGCTGTCCCCGGGTGTGCGGGTGGGGCCACGGGCGGTAGTGAAAGGTTCGGTGCTGTGGAACGACGTCGTGGTCGAGGCGGATGCACAGGTGTCCGCTGCCATCGCGGACAAGCGCGTGGTGTTCGCGGCGGGCTGCCAGGTGGGAGTCGGGGAGTCGGTGGCGAGTGAAGAGAGACCGACCTCGCTCTCTTGCGGGGCCAGCGTGCTGGCCATGAACGTGCGCCTGCCCGCCGGCGCGCGCGTGGGCAAGAACTGCCTGATCCACGTCGACGCCACGCCAGACGACATCGGGTTGGAGGTGCCCTCAGGCAAGAGTGTGTGGCCCGCCGCCACGGGCAAGCCGGTGCGACCATGAAGGTGACTTTCATGGCGCGCGAGTTCCCTCCCCACGTTTACGGGGGCGCCGGCGTGCACCTCAAGAATCTGGCGCGCGAGCTGGCCCACAGTATCGACGTGGAAGTTCGTTGCATAGGCGATCAGGACATGACCGATGGCCGATTGCGGGTGCGTGGGTATCAGGCCTGGCCGCGCATGTGGGAAGGCGAGGACAAGCTTTTCAACAGCACGCTGGGGACGTTCTCGGTCAACCTGTCGCAGGTTCGCGATCACGTCGATGCCGACGTGGTGCACTCGCACACCTGGTATGGCGCATTCTCAGGCTACATGGCCAAGGTTCTCTACAACGTTCCCTATGTGGCCACCGTGCACAGCCTGGAGCCGCGGCGGCCCTGGAAGGAAGAACAACTGGGCCGCTCCTATCACCTGACCTCGTGGATGGAAAAGGTGGCGCTGGAGAATGCCGATCGAGTCGTGGCCGTGTCGAACGACGCGCGCAGGGAGATCCTGGAGTTGTTCAACGTGGATCCGCGGCGGGTGGTCGTGATCCACAACGGCATCGAGTTGGCCGCGTGGAAACGAGTCGAGAGCCGCGCCACCTGCAAGGCCTACGGCATTGAGGGCGACTATGTCCTGTTTGTCGGACGCACCACGCGGCAGAAGGGGATGGTGTACCTCATCGAGGCCATGAAGCACGTGACCCCGGGTGCGCGCCTGGTGTGTTGCACCAGCGCGCCCGACACGCAGGCCGTCGAGGAAGAGATCGCGGCCAAGATTGCCGAGCAACCGCGCTGTGTGTGGATCAATACCCTGCTGCGCGAGGAGCAGTACATCGAGCTGTACAGCAACGCCGCGCTGTTTGCCTGCCCCTCGGTGTACGAGCCTTTTGGCATCATCAACCTGGAGGCCATGGCCTGTGAGCGGCCGGTGGTGGCCAGCGCCGTGGGTGGCATCAAAGAGGTCGTGGTGCCGGAAATTACCGGGCTGCTGGTTCCGCCGGCTGACCCGCTGGCCTTGGCCGAGGCCATCAACCGTGTTCTCGCCGATCGGGAATGGGCGCGGCGGCTGGGTCTGGCGGGCCGCAAACGCGTGGAGGAGCATTTCTCGTGGACCGCGATCGCCGAGACCACCAAGAAGATGTATCAGCAGTTGCTCGACGAACGCACGGGTGCGGCGGGCTAGGCTTGGTTTTTTGTCGGTGCCACGTCCTGCCTTGAAGTGGGGCCCTGCCTGTATTAGATTGTCTTACATGAGAGCAACCATGACCATCAGCCTTCCTCCGGTCCTACGGCGGGAACTTGGTCGGGCCGCCAAGGGGCAGGGCATGACGGAAAGCGAGTTTGTCCGCCGAGCCGTGCAACAGCAGATCTGGGCCGACGCGTTCGACAAGTCCCGGCGGGTGCTGGTCTCACAGGCGCGCGCTCAGGGTATCTACATCGACGAAGACGTATTCAAAGCCGTGTCGTGAAGGTCGTCTGCGATACCAACGTGCTTGTCGCTGGCGTGGTGGCGGAGGGTTTGTGCCGCGACATCGTCAAGCGCCGGCTGGTGCGCGGGGAACTGATCACGTCGCGAGCCTTGCTGGACGAACTGGCGCGAACCCTGCGCGACAAGTTCCACACCGGCCCAGCCGAAGTTCCATTGCTCAACGTCTATCGCGAGCGGGCGACCATCGTGCGGCCCAAAGCCTTGCCCCATCCGGTGTGCCGTGATCGGGACGACGACAAGGTTCTGGCGACCGCGGTCGCCGGGCGGGCTGACGTCATTCTGACCGGGGATGACGATCTGCTCGTCCTGGGCGAGTACCAGGGTATCCGTATCCTGTCACCGCGCCAGTTTGTGGAGCTGATGGATCGAAGAGGGTAGGGGGTGGACGGCTAGGT
Organism: Myxococcales bacterium; assembly: GCA_003142855.1. Lineage (GTDB taxonomy): Bacteria > Myxococcota_A > Polyangia > Fen-1088 > Fen-1088 > Fen-1137. Next base: position 35,527 of record PLNW01000057.1, on the reverse strand, counting down.
CGTGAAAGGTGTCATGTGCCATGCTATCATGACACCCATGACCAAGACGCAGGTGTATTTCCCGGAAAGCGACCTCTCGGCGCTGCACAAGGTGGCTCGGCGAACGAAACGCCCCGTGGCCGCCCTCATTCGGGAGGCCGTACAGCGGGTGTGGTTGCAAGCGGAAACCGACGGTCCCGTCGCTCTCTGGAGCGGGACCGTCAAGCGAACGTCGGTGGATCACGACAGCATCTACGACACGCCATGATGCGCCTGGGGGAAGCTGTTTTCGTAGACACGGGCGCTTGGATCGCCCTTGCCCTGACCCAAGATCCGATGCACGGCCGCGCCAAGGCCGCCTGGCAGCAGCTCCGATCGTCAGGGGCGCGGATCGTGACTTCCATCCCGGTGGTGATGGAGACCTTCACTTTTCTTGAGCGAAATGCGACACGTGACGTGGCGCTGGCGTGGAAGGATTCCTTGGCGCATCTGCCTCATTTCCGACTCTGCGAGTGCGGCGCACGTGATCTGACAGCGGCCTGGCGCCATTTCGCCCAGCCGGGCCTGCACAAATTGTCGGCAGTGGACGCCACTAGCTTCGTGTTGATGGAGCGTGAAGGGATTAGGGTCGCCTTCGCCTTCGATCACCATTTCGCCTCGGCCGGCTTCCGGCTGGTCGGATGATATCTGGTGTCCAGGAATAGGTTTGGGTCTTCATAGCCCCACGATGTCAAACCCGTGGTACATGCCAGGCGTGAACATAATCTCATTCTCTGCCAGCGTTCGCGCGTCGGCCTTCGCGGTCGGCGTTCTCGCGCTTGTCACCTGCGCAACCAGTGTCCCTTCCGGTCCATCCGCAGAGATGAAAGCAACCCAAGCATCGGTCGCCGCGGGCCCGGCGCGCGCCATACCCAGCGAGATTCCCTTTGTCTCGCTGGAAGGGCCTTTCTGGGTCGCGTCCGACGGCGTCCTGATCTTTTCCGATGTGGTCGAGCAAAATGGCCCGGCTGCCAAGATCTATCGTTTCGATCCGCGCACCCGCGCGTTCTCGACGGTCCCCTATCCGGGTCCGCCGACCAGCACCAACGGACTGGCGGTAGATGCCCAGGGACGCCTGGTCGCGTGCGAACGTTGGAATGGCGCCCTGGCGCGCATCTCGCACACCGAGCGCCAGGTGCTTGCCGAACGCGCGCCCGACGGCCAGCCGCTCAATGCGCCCAACGACCTCACGATTCGCAGCGATGGGAACATCTACTTCAGCGACACGACCTGGGGCGCCCACCCTGGCGCCCACGCAGCCACTGCCGTGTATCGCCTGGCGCCCGACGGCGTCTTGTCAGTGGCGTTCCGGGTCGACATGCCCAACGGGGTCGTGCTTTCTGCTGATGGCAATACGCTCTACGTTGGCAGCGACACCCAAGATCGTCTCTGGCGACTGCCAGTGGCGCCGAACGGCACCGTGGGCAACCCCGAACCGTTCGGCCTCGCCCCAGACGATCCGCAAGCCCGCTTGCACGTGCCCGACGGTCTTTGCGTCGACGATCGCGGCCGGCTGTATGTGGCCAACAACAGTACTGAAGTCAGCGCCATCCTGGTCTTCGACGACGCCGGCCACTTCGCCGGGCGCATCGCCTTCCCGACGCCGCCCTCGAATTGTACCTTCGGCGGCGCCGATCGACGCACGCTCTACGTGACCACGCCGCACGCTGTGTACGAGGTGCCCATGCAGACGCCAGGATTGCCGTAGAAGCGTTCCAGTTTGAGGCGCTCTTGGGCTGTCGGGCATCCAACCCAGGGAGGAATCAACATGGAAGGTCAAGCGGGCGCGATCTCGAAGAAGCGGCTGTGGGTCGGACGAATCATGAGCGGTTTGGCGGTGCTGTTCTTGTTGTTCGACAGCAGCACCAAACTATTGCGAGTGGAGGCAGTGATGAAGGCCGCTGCGCAGATCGGATATCCGCCCAGCACGATGCCCCCGATCGGGCTGATCCTGCTCGTGTGCGTGGTCGTCTACCTGATCCCGCGGACCGCGGTGCTAGGCGCGGTACTGCTCACCGGCTATCTGGGCGGCGCCGTCGCGACCCACGTGCGCGTGGGCGATCCGCTCATGAGCCACATTTTGTTCCCAATCTACTTCGCGGTTCTGATCTGGGGCGGGCTCTACCTGCGCGACGGGCGGGTGCAAGCGCTGTTCGCGCGACGTGATCCGCCGCGCTAGGTAGCCCCACTTGCTGCCCCTCCTTCGGGCGTTGATTCGCCGACGCGCGGAAAATCCCTTCTTGTAGTACAAGAGGATCATGCAGCAAGTGCGGATCGTGATCGAGAACGTGACGCCGAGGGTCGACTGCGGCCGGTTTGCCGCCAAGGCCGTGGTGGGCGACAAGGTGGAAGTCGCGGCCGACATCTGGAAGGACGGGCACGAGCTGCTGCGGGCCGCGGTTCGCTGGCGCAAGTTGGGGCCGGACGAGCTGAGCCACGGCGCGATGCCAGCAGCCCCAGATGCCACGCGGGCCGACTGGCGCGAGTCGCCGCTGTCGACCGATCCGGCTTTCAACGATCGCTGGTACGCGACCATCAGCCCACACGAAGTGGGGCCGCACGCGTTCACCGTGGTGGCGTGGACCGATCGCTTCGGCACTTTCGTCGGCGAGTTGAAGAAGAAGTCCGAGGCAAGGCAGGACGTGGCGAGTGAAGTTTTGGAGGGCCTGCACATCATCGACCGCTCGCTGGAGGTGGCGCGCGGCCGCGACAAGGCGTCGCTGCGTGAAACCCGGCACGCCATTGCGGCAGCCGGTACGACGGCCAAGCAGGTCGAGCTGATGCTGGATCCCTTGCTGGTCGAACTGATGGCGGCCTGCGATCCGCGCGACGACTTGCAGATCTGCCCTGCGGAATTCCCGCTGTGGGTCGATCGCGAGCGCGGCCGTTTTGGCGCTTGGTACGAATTCTTTCCGCGCTCGCAGGGCCAGGATCCCGCGCGTGGCTCGAATTTCGCCGAGGCTGAGGCGCGTTTGCCAGCGATCGCGGCCATGGGGTTTGACGTGCTCTACCTTGCGCCCATCCATCCCATTGGCCGCAGCCATCGCAAGGGGCCCAACAACGCGGAAGACGGCCAGCCTGGCGATCCGGGCTCGCCCTGGGCGATTGGCAGCGACGAAGGCGGCCACGATGCCATCCATCCCGATCTGGGCACCCTGGCCGACTTCGAGCATTTCGTGGCTGCGGCGCGCGCGCTCAAGCTCGAGATCGCGCTCGACTTCGCCGTGCAGTGCTCGCCCGATCACCCCTGGGCCAAGCAGCACCCCAACTGGTTCAGCAAGCGGCCCGACGGAACCATCAAGTACGCCGAGAATCCGCCCAAGAAGTATCAGGACATCTACCCCATCAACTTCGACACCGAGGACCGCGACGGTCTGTATCAGGCCTTGCTCGATGTGGTGTTGTTCTGGGTGAAGCGGGGCGTGCGCATCCTGCGCGTCGACAACCCGCACACCAAGCCGGTGAGCTTCTGGGAGTGGCTGATCACCCGCGTGCACCGCGATCACCCGGACGTGCTCTTCCTGGCCGAGGCTTTCACGCGAAACAAGCGCATGAAGAGGCTGGCCAAGCTGGGTTTCACTCAGTCGTACAGTTACTTCACCTGGCGCAACACGCGCCCGGAATTGGAAGAGTACGCCACCGAGCTGTTCCTCACCGAAGCTGCGGACTACTTGCGGCCCAACTTCTTCGCCAACACGCCGGACATCCTGCACGAGTATCTGCAGCAGGGGGGACGCCCGGCTTTCATGGTGCGCCTGATCCTGGCCGCGACCCTGTCGCCCAGCTACGGCATCTACAGCGGCTTCGAGCTATGCGAGAACCGCGCGCTCACGGCCGGCAGCGAGGAGTACCTGGATTCGGAGAAGTACCAGTTCAAGGCCTGGGACTGGGACCGGCCTGGGAACATCAAGGAGCTGGTCACCACGGTGAACAAAATCCGGCGCGGCCATCCCGCGCTGGCGCTGGCCCGCAACATCACGTTTCTTGAATCGAGCAACCCCAACATCATTGCCTACGCCAAGACCACGTCCGACCTGACCGACGTTCTGGTGACGGTGGTGAACGTGGACCCGCGCAACGTGCAGGACGGCGCTGTCCGTCTGGTGCCCGAGCTGTTTCATCACGCGCAGCGGGGCAAGCCGGTGGCCGGGGGCGTGCCGGAAAGCTACGAGCTGACAGACCTCCTCACCGAGTCGACCTACACCTGGCGCAGTGAGTGGAACTACGTGCGTCTCGATCCAAACTGGATGCCGGGGCATATCCTCCAGATCAAGCGACCCATAACGTGACCGCAGCCTTGCGGTAGGTTACGCTGACAAGCCATGGCGATCGTGAAACCAGTTCGCAAGGCAGTTCTCCCGGCTGCAGGATTCGGGACCAGATTCTTGCCGGTGACCAAGGCTGTTCCGAAGGAATTGCTGCCCATCGTGGATGTGCCGGCCATCCAAATCAACGTCGAGGAGTGCGTGGCCAGCGGGATTCGCGATCTGATTCTGATCACCAGCCGGGGTAAGGACGCTCTGGTGGACTACTTTGACCGTGGGGCTGAGCTGGAGGAGCTGCTGGAACGCAAGGGCAGGCAGGACGACCTGGCGATGATTCGGCGGCTGACCGATCTGGCGCACATCTCGGCCATTCGCCAAGCGGAGGCGCGCGGCCTGGGTCACGCCGTGCTGTGCGCGCGCGGCTTGGTGGTGGACGAGCCCTTCGCCGTCCTGCTGGGTGACGACCTGCTCGAAGGTGACGAGCCGGGCATCAAGCAACTGCTCGATGTCTACGCGAAGTATGGCAAGGGTGTGGTGGGTCTGTGGGAAGTGCCTCCTGGCCAGGAACACCTTTATGGAATCGTGGCCGGCGAGCCATTGGACGGCGGCGTGTTCCGTCTCAATCGACTGGTCGAGAAACCCGAGCCGGGCAAGGCCCCTTCGCGTCTCGCCATCGTGGGCCGCTATATCTTGCCGCCTGAGATCTTTCCCATTCTTGCCAGCACCAAGCCCGGCAAGGGCGGCGAGATTCAACTGACAGATGCCCTGGCCACTCTGTGCGCCAGCGACGGCCTGTACGGCGTGCTGTTGCGTGGTGAGCGTTTCGATGCTGGCGATCGGGCAGGCTATGTGCTGGCCGTGCTTCGCTATGCGCTCCGCCGATCGGACATCGGCGCGGCGGTGCGCGTAGGCGCGGAGAAACTTCTGCGCAAGACGTGACCGCGGTACCGGGCACTTCGGCAACGCTCCCTGGCACCTTGTTGCAGGTGGCGGTGACCCTTCCGCTGGAGGAGACGTTCACCTACCGCGATCCGCGCTCGGGCGCGCGCCTGCCTCTGGGCACTGAGGTGATCGTGCCGTTCGGTCCACGCCAGGTGACGGGCTTCGTGGTGGGGCATCCGGAAACCGTGGCCGGCCCGGTGCGCGACATCACGGACGTGGTGGGCGACGGTCCTGCCATCGACGAGTCCATTCTGGAGCTGTGCCGCTGGGCGGCCGGGTACTACCTGGCCCCGCTGGGCGAGGTCCTGCGTTCCGCGCTTCCGCGGGGCGAGCGGGCGATTGCCTCACGCCGGATGCGTCTCACCGAGACGGGACGGCGCCTTCTCGACCTGGAGGCCGACGGGCGCTCGCATATGGCCGGTCTCACGCTCGATGCGCACGACCGGGCGCTGCTGGCCCGACTGCGCAGGGCGCACACATTGAGCCCGACGGCGCTGGCGCGCGCGGCCGGGGCAAGCGCGCGCATGGCGCACCTTCTGGAACGCGGTCTGGTCGAGATCGTCGACCAGGTGGCCGGTCCCAGCAAGAGCCGCCGCAAAGCCGCACCACCTGCCTCGGTGCCTGCGGTCGAGCTTCCTGTACTCAACTCGCACCAGCAGGCCGCGTTCGACACCTTGGCAGCGGCGTTGGGCAAGGGCTACAGCGGCTTCTTGCTCCACGGCATCACCGGCTCCGGCAAGACCGAGGTCTACCTGCGCCTCATCGCCGAGGCGCGGGCGCAGGGCAGGGGAGCGTTGGTGCTGGTGCCTGAGATTGCGCTGACCCCGCAGCTGGCAGCGCGCTTTCGTGCGCGCTTCGGTGACGACGTCGCGGTCTTGCACAGTGCCTTGCCTCCTGCAGATCGGCTGGCGGCTTGGCGGCGTCTGCGCAGTGGCGAGGTCGGCATCGCCGTGGGTGCGCGCTCGGCCGTGTTCGCGCCCGTGCACGCGCTGGCGGTGGTGGTGGTCGACGAAGAGCACGACGGATCTTTCAAGCAAGAGGACGGCGTGCGCTACCACGGCCGCGATCTGGCTGTGATGCGGGCGCTGCAGGCCAAGGCTGTGGTCGTGTTGGGCTCGGCCACGCCGTCGCTGGAGAGCTATCGCAACGTCCTGCTCGGGCGTTTCCGTCGACTGCTTCTGCCCACGCGGGCCAATCCCGCCGCCGCTGCTCGGCCCTTGCCGCCCGTGGAGATCATCGATCTGCGTCGCCACCGGCTGGGGCCGGACCATTTGCTGGCGCCGGGGCTGGCCCAGGCCGTGGCAGACACCTTGGCCGCGGGCGAGCAGACCATTCTCTTCCTCAATCGGCGCGGCTTCTCCACGCTGATGCACTGCCAGGCTTGCGGCGAGGTCTTGCGCTGCTCGGATTGCGACGTGTCCATGACCCTGCACCGGGGGCGAGCCAAGCTCATTTGCCACTACTGTGGTCGCGCGTCGGCGATTCCTCCGCGCTGTCCATCGTGCAAACAGGACGAGCTGGAGGGGCTGGGAACCGGGACCGAGCGCGTGGAGAGCGTGGTGCGGGAGCTTTTCCCAGGGGCGCGCGTGGCGCGGCTGGACCGGGACACCACCGACGGCCAGCGCGACCAACTGGAAAAACTGCTCAGCCGCGTGCACCGACGCGAGATCGATATCCTGGTGGGGACCCAGATGGTCACCAAGGGCCACGACTTCGGCGGCGTGACTCTGGTGGGCGTGCTGCAACCTGACCAGGGCATGCACCTGCCTGACTTCCGCGCGGCGGAGCGCACCTTTCAGCTTCTGGAGCAGGTCGCGGGTCGGGCCGGCCGCGGCGATCGGCCGGGCCGCATTGTGGTGCAGACCTATTGCCCGGAGCACCCGGCCATCCAGTTTCTGCGCAATCACGACTACGAGGGTTTCGTGCGCGACGAACTGGCCCGGCGAGAAAGTGCGAGCTATCCGCCGTTTTCGCGTATGATCGCTCTTCGCTTGGACGGTCGTCATGAAGCCTCGGTTCGCGCCGCTGCCACGGAGGCAGCCGCTCGCGCCCGCGCGCAGGGGGGCACGGGCGTTCAGGTGCTGGGCCCGGCCGAGGCACCAATTTCCAGGCTGCGCGGCCGCAGTCGCTATCAGATCTGGCTGGCTGGGACCGACCGGAGCAAACTGTTAGCTGCGGCGCGCGCGGCCGCCCAGGTGACTCTGCCGCGTGACCTGCGGCTGGCTATCGACGTCGATCCACAAAGCGTGTTGTGATGGCACCGGTGAACGAAGATCTCTCACAGCTACTCGGCCGGCTGGCTGCAGGCATCGATGACGTCATCGATGCTGAGATGTCGACGGCGTTGGAGGTGGTGGGGCAGGAGCGGCCCACCCCGGCCGGCAATCTGGCCGAGATCGGCCTGCCGGTCTTGATGGGGCGCATCTTCAGCGACGGCACCACCGGTCGTTTGAGAATCTGGTACGAGTCGGTGGAGAAGATCGTGTACTTCGAGGCGGGTTTGCCGGTCATGGCCGCATCGAATGATGTGGCGGATCGCATGCTGGCCATGCTGGTTCGCGAACGGGCCGTTTCGCCAGCCCAACGCGAGGAGGTGGAGAAAGTGGTGGGTGCCTCTGGACGCAAGGTGGGCGGGGTGCTGGTCGACCTGGGCCTTCTGCGCAGTGACGAGCTGCTGCCGGCGGTGCGCCGCCACTACGAAAGCATCATCCTCTCACTGTTTGGCTGGAGCGCTGGCCATTGGCAGATCGAACCCGGACTGACCGCCGGACCGGAACGGACGCGCCTTCTGCGCCATCCCGCGGCGCTGGTCCGCGAAGGCCTAGCGCGTGGCTATGCCATCGAGAAGATCGCGGCTCACGTCGGCTCCGGCAAGAACCTGTTCGCTCTCGACACGTCGGGCACCTCGGCCGACGTCGTCAGGCAGATGCTGTCCGATCAGGCAGAGGCGCGCGTGCCGCTCCTGTTCGATGGCGTGCGTTCCTTGGACGAGGTCGCACGCTCCAGCGGCCTGCCCGATGCGACGGTCTGGCAGATCGCTTTTGCGTTGTCGTGCTTCGGTGCCCTGCGACCTGCGAGTGCCGGGAGCGGAACCAACGAGGGCTCGCACATCGGAGTGCGCGATTTGCAGATCGCGCGCGAGCGGGCCATGGCTCGGCATGCGCTGGCACAGGTGGGCGACTACTTCCAGGTCTTGGGTGTGGATCGACAGGCGGATGCGGTCGAGATTCGGCGAGCCCACCAGCGGCTGATCAGGGAGTGCTCGCCAGAGGTTCTGGGGCCGGAGCTGGCCCACGAGCTGAAAGAAGCGCTGGAAACCATTCGCGAGGTATTGGACGAGGGGCTGCGCATTCTTGCCACGCCGGCCTTGCGGGCGGCCTACCAGGGCAACCTGGCAGCAGAACCGGACGCGCAGGGTTCGCAGTCGCAAGCCAGCCCCGAGCCCACGCCCGACGTGCCCCAGGGTTGAAAGTATGCGCGTGATCTTTTTTGGCTCTCCGTCTTTCGCGCTGCCGTCGCTGGAGGTCGTGGCGCGCGAACACCAGGTGCTGGCCGTGGTGAGCCAGCCGGACCGGCCGGCGGGGCGGGGCAAGAAGCTGCAGCCGCCCCCGGTGAAGGAAGTGGCCTTGCGGCTTGGGCTGCCGGTCGAGCAGCCCCTCAAGGTGCGAGACGGTGTGCTGGCCAAGACGCTGTTGGCTTGGCAGCCCGATGTCTTCGTGGTGGTGGCCTATGGTCGCATCCTGCCCCCGGATCTCTTGGCTGTGCCGAGGCTGGGCGCATGGAATGTGCATGCCTCGCTGCTGCCCAAGTATCGTGGCGCCGCGCCTATCCAGTGGGCTGTGATTCGCGGCGAGAGCAAGACCGGGGTGTGTGTGATGCGCATGGAGCAAGGTCTGGATACCGGGCCGGTGGCCGTTTCGGCGGAAGAGCCGATTCGCGATGACGACACGGCGGGCTCACTGGCCGAGCGGCTGGCGTTGCTGGGCAGCAAGTTGCTGGCGGCAACCCTGCCACGCATCGCCGACGGCACTGTCACGCTGCAGGCGCAGGATGAGGCAGGAGCCACGCTGGCGCCGCTCATGAAAAAGGAGGACGGCTATCTTGACCTTGGCGCCCCTGCCTCAGCTGTGTCAGCGCAGGCGCGCGGTGTGGATCCCTGGCCGGGCGCAACCGTCTTTCTTGAGGGCGAGCCGATGAAAGTCTTTGGCGCGCGGGTGATAGAGGGACAGGGCACCCCCGGCGAGGTCCAGGGCCTGGTGCCACAAGGGTTGGCCGTCGCGTGCGGCGGGGGCGCCGTGGCTTTTGCCGAGCTGCAGATGCCCGGTCGCAAGCGCATGCCCGCCACCGCGGTACTCGCCGGCCACCCGATCCCGGTTGGCACGCGCCTCACGCAGGTACCGGGGCGCTAGCCAGAATCCCGGCGACCCCGCGGAGTGCCGGCGAAACGATGGTGCTTGTCGGGGCGAGAGGATTTGAACCTCCGGCCTTTCGGTCCCGAACCGAACGCGCTACCAGACTGCGCCACGCCCCGATATTTTGCTCAACCTGGAAGCTGGCCGGACCGAAGCCCGGCTCACCTTCCCCCGCCGCCAAGGTCGGGAAAACTAGCACGAGCGGTCGACGTCGCCACGAGAAAACGACCGTCACGGTGGCTCATCTGTCTCGTCTTGGTCTAACGCCACGCCCTGGTCCAGGTCCTCTTCGGAAATCGACCGGCTGATGCGAAAGGCACCGTCCAACCAACTTCCCAGGTCCGCCATCTTACAACGCTGCGAGCAAAACGGGCGAAAAGGCGCACTGGCCGCCTCGGGCGGGATGGTTCGTTTGCACGTGGGACAGAGACGTATGCCCGTCACGGTTACTGAACTACCACGCCGCATGTCCCCAAGCAGGCCCGCGACGTGCTACCGTTGCGGCGGTGAGGCTAGCTGTCCTCTCTTGCATTCTCCTGGCTGCCGTCGGCTGTAGTCACGAATGGCCGACCGGTGCTTCCGGGGTGGCGCAACCAGAGGTGGCAGCCGGGAGAAAAAGCGTGATCTTTCGTCTCAACAACGGCCTGGAAGTGGTTCTGGAAGAGAACCATGTCGCGCCTGTGGTGGCCTTTCAGGCCTGGGTCAAGATTGGGTCAGCTGACGAGCCTCCGCAGCTGGCAGGCATCGCGCATGTGTTCGAACACATGCTGTTCAAGGGGACCAAGCGGCGCGGGGTGGGCCAGATCGCGCGCGAGGTGGAAGGATCGGGCGGCGAGATCAACGCCTGGACCAGCCACGACGAAACCGTGTACCACATCGTGCTGGCCAGTCGGTTCTTCGATGCCGGCCTCGACATCCTGGCCGACACGCTTCAGAACGCCAGCTTCGACCCCGCCGAGTTTGATCGCGAGCGCCACGTGGTGCTCGAAGAGATCAAGCAGGGACTCGACGACCCAGAACGCCAGGCCGGGCAGGGGCTGTTTCATGCTGCCTTTGACCAACATCCCTATGGTCGTCCCATCATCGGGACGGAGGCCACCGTGGGCCGGCTGCGCCGGGACGATCTGGTGGCCTTCTTTTCCAAGTGCTACGTGGCCAGCAACCTGACGTTGGTTGTGGTGGGTGACTTCGATGCGGACAGTGCGCGCCAGAAGATCACCAAGGCCTTCGCCTCGCTTTCCGAGGGAGTCCCGGCCCCGGCCCGGCCCAAGCAGGCCGAGCAATCCCAGCTGCGCGTGGTCGCGGCCGCCCGTGACGTGAAGGAAACCCAGCTGCTTCTGGGTTTCCACACCCCTGCCATCAACCACGCCGACGTTCCAGCGCTCGACCTTCTGGCCGTCGCGCTCGGCCAGGGCGACAGTTCGCGGCTCAATCTCGAGGTCGTGCGCAATCGCCAGCTCGTGACCAACACCTCGGCCTATCTGTTTTCTGCGCGCGATCCCGGGCTCATGGTGGTGGCCGCCAGCCTTCCTCCTGGTCGTGTCGACGAGGCTACCCGCGCCATGCTCGACGAGATCTTGCGTCTGTCGCACGAAGAGATGGCGCAGGAGGAGCTGGCCAAGGCGCGCACCATCCTGGAGAGTGATCGCGTCTACGACAAGGAGACGGTGCAAGGCCACGCGCGCAAGCTGGGCTTCTTCACCGCCATCGCGGGCGATGTTGGTTTCGAAGATCGCTACCTGGCCAGCCTGCAGAAGCTGACACCGGCTGACCTGAGGCGCGTCGCTGCCCAGTACCTGCGGGTGTCGAACCTGACAGTTTTCGCACAGGTGCCCGAGCCAAAGACTGACAAGCAGAAGGCAAGGACGGAAAAGATCGCGGCCTCGATCAAGAAACTGGCCGAGGCGGCCGAGGCCAGGGCCGATGCGCGCTTTGCGCGGGCCACCGCCGCGGGCGAAGGGGACCGTGTCGTCACCCACGTCTTCCCCTCGGGACTCAAGCTTCTGGTCCTGCGCGACGCCTCGGTGCCCATCGTGGCTGTGCGCGCGACCTGGGTGGGTGGCCTGCGCTACGAGGACGAGCGATCCAACGGGATCTCCCACATGCTGGCCGCGCTGCTCTCACGCGGCACCAAGACCCGCAGTGCGGAGCAGATCATGAACGAGGTCGAGGGCATGGCGGGCAACATCTCGGGCTACTCGGGCCGCAACAGCCTCGGGCTGCAGGCGGAATTTCTTTCGCGCTATCTTGAGCGCGGCTTCGATTTGGTGGCGGACTGCCTGCGCAACGCCACCTTCTCCGAGGAAGAGTTGGACAAAGAGAGGCGAATCGTCATCGACGACATCCGGGCGCAGGAGGACAACCTGGGCCAGGTGTCCTTTCGGCTTTTCCATTCGGGCATGTGGAAGAAGCATCCCTATCGCCTCGATCCTCTGGGGACCTCAGACTCCGTCGCGGGTTTCACCCGGCGCAAGCTGCTACAGCATTTCCGTCGCTTCTACGCAATCAACAACCTAACCCTGGCGGTGGTGGGCGACGTCGATCCCAATCGCGTGATTGCCAAGGTGGGCACGCTCTTTGCCGACGCATCCGAGGCCGGCGTCACGCAGCCCGATGTGGCAAGCGAACCGGCGTCGGAGGGGCCGAGGCAGGTCTTCAAGTTCCTGGCCAAGGAGCAGGCGCATGTCGTGCTGGGCTTCCCGGGCGTGACCTTCTCCAATCCCGATCGCTTCTCTTTGGAAATACTGGCGCACGTCCTGTCCGGGCAGGGGGGGCGCCTGTTCAGCGAGATTCGAGAGAAGCGGGCCCTGGCTTATCGGGTGAGCGCCTTTTCCCTTGAAGGAATGGACCCGGGCTATTTCGCCGTGTACGTGGCCACCAGCCCCGAAAAAGTGGAAGAAGCCGTGCACGCCATTCGGCAGGAACTCAAGGCCGTGGCGGAGAACGGCATCTCCGCGGACGAATTGCAGCGAGCGCAGCGCTATCTCATCGGGACCCACGCCATCGGTCTGCAGCGCAAGAGTGCGATTGCGGCCGCGCTGGCCTTCTACGAAGCCTACGGTCAGGGGTGGCGATCCTATCGTCTCTACGGCGACAACATCATGAAGGTCACCGTTGCCGATGTTGTGCGAGTGGCGCGCAAGTACCTGGACCCCACGCGCGAAGTGGCGGCTGTGGTCGAGCCGCCCGCACAGACGCCCGGCGCGGCGCGCGCGGCGGCCCGCTCGGGCGAGGGCGCGACTGGATCCCGCGGCCGCTCGGCCCAGTCTATTCCCAATTTGCAGATGTGGCATGACCGAGAGGCGCGATCGGTTCCCAGGTAGACCGTTATGCCAGCGGCCGCCGATAACCCCAGGAACCTGCTGACGAGCCTTGTCCTCGTCTTCCCGCTCTTTCTCATCTATCAGGTGGGGGTCCTGTTCACGCTGCCCATGTTGAATGGGGCGGACTTCGTTACGACTCTCCTCATCGGATCTTTCGGGCTGACGAGGACGGGCTACCTGGGCTTCCTCGGAGGCGTCCTGGTCCTATTTCTAGTAACCTTGGCGGTGCTGGGACGGCGCCAGCGGTTCAACCGCTCAGTGGTGGTCCCAGTCATTCTCGAAAGCGTGGTGTGGGCTCTTACCATGGGGTCGCTGATCGTCTTTGTCATGACCAAGGTGCTCGGCATCGAGCCCAGACTGGCAGGCGGAATAGAAGGGCAGGGCCTAGTGACCCGCTTTGTGATGTCGCTGGGTGCGGGCGTTTATGAGGAAAGCGTATTCCGTCTGGGCCTACTGAGCGGCCTGGCCTTTGTACTGGAGAAAGTCGTGCGCATCGCCCGATGGGCTGCCTTGCTCGGAGCCCTCGTGCTTTCGTCAGTGGTGTTCTCCGCTATGCACCATCTTCCGCCCTATGGCGATCCGCTCGTGCTTGGCCCGTTTGTGTTCAGAGTGCTGGCCGGCCTTTTCTTTGGCCTTCTCTTCTGGCGGCGCGGATTCGCGGTCGCTGTCTACACCCACGCCTTTTACGACATCTTCGTGCTCGTCATCCGATAGGGGCCGCAACACCGGCCGGCTTTGGCCTTCTTGCTACTTGCGCTTTTTGGCGGCCGGCTTTTTGGCGGCCGGCTTCTTGGCAGCCGACTTCTTGGCAGCCGGCTTCTTGGCAGCCGACTTCTTGGCGGCCGGCTTTTTGGCGGCCGGCTTTTTGGCGGCCGGCTTCTTGGCAGCCGGTTTCTTGGCGGCTGGCTTCTTGGCGGCTGGCTTTTTGGCAGCCGGCTTCTTGGCGGTTGGCTTTGAGACGACCGGCTGCTTGGCGACTGGCTGCTTCGCGATCGCCTCTGGCGCGGGCCTATTGGATGCTACAACACCACCCTTGCGCGCCGTCTCAGTTGGAGACTCTCGCGCGGGCGGTGCGGGCTTGGCTGGCGCCGGCAGTTTCTTGTCTTTGGACTTGGTCCCGGTCGCGGGCTTGCTAGGAACTGCACTCGACGGAAGCCCGTCATCCTCGGCGGCCAACGGGGACCCTGGGATGTCCTTGCGATTGTGAACCAAGATGCGTCGCGCGTCCGCAAAGGTGATCTCCACCTTGCTCTCCGAAACAATCTCCGAGATGAAGCCTTTGCCGAACTTTGGATGGGATACGATCTGGTTTTCGCGATAGCCTTCGCGGAACTCGTACGGCTTGGCCTCTTTCTCGCCATGCTTGGCGAAGAACTCTTCCCAGGTGTGCTTCTTCATCATGGCGCGCTTACGCGCCGCGACAGGCTCCGGGACGTCGTCTTCTGCTTCACCTCGGGGCTTTCTGAACGAGTGCACGTCCCCGCATGGATTGCACTGGACGCGGCGAATCTCGTCTTCGTACTTCGAGATGACGACGTGAGTCGTGTCAGCCTTGCATTTCGGGCAAAAGGCTTCTACATCGGATCCGACCTCGTCGACCTCATCTTCAAACATGAAGTCCATTATCAAAGCCCTGAATTCACGACAACTTGGGCTAGTAACACAGCTGACTGCGACGTGCAACAAATCACACGGCGTAGCACCACCAAAATCATCGCATTTGTCCCCATGGTTGTTGCGGAAGACTGATTATTCGCTAAGAATTTCAATTGGTTAAGCAGCGAGACATCAATCAACACTCAAATCGAAGAAAACATGGGAAACCCGGGACGGCAAGCGTGGCGCTGCTGGGTGCCGCTGTTGTAGAAGAGGACTCAGGCAGTAGATGCGCTATTTCGACGCCCGAGTCATTGAGAACCGTTCGCTCGGTGGTGGGTATTTCGTTTTTCGCCTCGGGGGCTGCGAACCCCTCGCAGGAAGTCGGCCCGGCCAGTTTGTGATGCTTCGCGGTGATTGGGGGCGTGACCCTCTCCTTCCTCGGCCACTGTCGCTGTTGTCAGTCGCCCACGAGGGGCGCGCGGACTTGCTCGCCAAAGTGGTTGGCAAGGGAACCGCCCTGATGGAACGGTCGCCTCCTGGGTCACGGGTTTCTGTCCTGGGGCCCCTCGGCAACAGCTTTCCCGAGCCTTCATGCGACGTGACCGATCTGCTGGTGGCCGGGGGTGTCGGCTTGCCGCCACTCTTCATGCAGGCCGAGTCAGCCGCGCGTCTTGGCCTGGCCAGCGGTTCTGAGATGCTCTACGGTGGCAGGACTTCACGCGACTTGGTGCTACTGGGCGAGATGCGCGCACTAGGAATCCCGCTCCACCTGGCGACCGAAGACGGCTCGCTGGGCCGCCGCGGCCGCGTGACGGACGAGCTGGAAGCTCGCCTTGAACACTGGCGTGCAGCGGCCTCGACCCGCCGCCTACGCATCATGGCCTGCGGCCCACGCGCGATGCTCTGGGCCGTGGGCCGCATTGCGCAGAGTTGCGACATCGAGTGCTATCTCTCGCTGGAGGAGCAGATGGCCTGCGGCATCGGCGTGTGTCTGGGTTGCGCAGTGGCGGCGGAGACGCGCCCGTATCGCTACGTGTGCAAGGATGGTCCGGTCTTTCCTGCCTCTGAGGTGATGGCCCAAGCGACCGCTGCTTCGACGAGCCGGAGCGAAGGGGGCCAGCAATGACCTCGAGTCTGAGCACGCGGGAAGCAGCTGGAGCGCCAGCGCTGCTCGCGACCTGCGGCGGAATCGAGTTCCACAATCCTGTTCTGACCGCCTCGGGAACTTTTGGCTATGGCCAGGAATTCGATTCCCTGCTATCTCTGCGCGGCTTGGGAGGGCTGGTGACCAAGGGGATTTCCCCCCTGCCTCGCTTGGGCAATCCACCCCCACGTATCTGCGAGACGGCCGCGGGCATGCTGAACTCCATCGGCCTGGAGAACGTCGGAGTCGAGGGCTTCGCTCGGGAGAAGTTGCCCTTCCTACGTACTTGCGGAACTCGCGTGTTGGTCAACTTCTTCGGCACCACGTTCGACGAGTATGTCGATTGCGGCGCCCGCTTGGCCGCGCTCGACGGGGTTGACGGCCTGGAGATGAACGTGTCCTGCCCCAACATCAAGGCAGGGGGTATCGAGTTTGGTCGGGATCCGTCGGTGCTGGGTGATCTCGTGAAGGCCTGCCGGGCCGTGATTCGCAAGCCCTTGTGGGTGAAGTTGACACCCAACACCTCAGATATCGTGGCTCTGGCGCGCGCCTGCGCTGACAACGGGGCCGACGCGGTATCCATCATCAACACCATCACCGGCATGGCCATCGACGTGCGCACTCGCCGGCCGAAGATCGCCACGGTGTTCGGGGGCTTGTCCGGTCCGGCCATCAAGCCGGTTGCCCTGCGCATGGTCTATCAGGTGTATCGCGCGAAGATTGGCATTCCCATCTGTGGGATAGGCGGCATCCAGGACGGTAACGACGCGATCGAGTTCTTGCTCGCGGGAGCCAGTTGTGTGCAGGTCGGCACACAGAGCTTCGTTGACCCAGCGTCGGCAGAACGGATCATCCGTGAGATGGAGGAGTACTGCCGTGCCCAGGGCGTGACCGACGTGCGCGAGCTCGTCGGCGGTCTGGCGATCAACCAATAGCTGTGGCCGGCACTGGGGGAGGAGCCGGGACATGAATGCCGCGCGCAGGCTAACGCATCTTCTCGGGGATTTGGCGTGAGGCCAGCCGGGTTACGCCGAATTAGCCGACAGGAAATACGCCGGAAACCTTGGATCGCTAATCTTTTTTTCAGGTGTTTCACGAAGAGGATTGAAGCCAAAGCCAAGCCCCTCTAGTCTCTGCGCCCGGTGACCCATGAAAAAGATCGAAGCAATTATCAAGCCGTTTAAGCTCGATGACGTGAAAGACAGGCTACGGGAGATCGGCGTGCAGGGCATGACGGTCTCGGAAGTCAAGGGATTCGGGCGAACGGGGGGCAGGAAAGAGGTGTATCGCGGCTCAGCCTACGTCGTGGATTTCGTGCCCAAGGTCCGTATCCAGATCGTCGTCAAGGACGACATGGTGAAAGACGTGGTGGAAGCCATCATGTCGGTGGCCCGCACCGGCCACATCGGAGACGGGAAGATTTTCGTATTGCCCGTAGAGGAAGTCATTCGCATACGTACTGGCGAGCGTGGCGAGGACGCCCTCTAGCCAGAGGGATCGAGTGGTTCGCCCAAGGACAAACATGCGCATTGAGCGCGCAGGAGGAGCGTAGCAAATGTCACCAGCCGAGGTTCTGAAACTAGTCAAGGAACGCGGACTCAAGCTCGTCGACTACAAGTTCGTCGATCTTCTGGGTCAGTGGCAGCACACCACCATGCCGATCCACCGGCTCAAGGAAGAATCCTTCAGCGAAGGCTTCGGCTTTGACGGAAGCTCGATTCGTGGCTGGAAGGCCATCCACGAGTCCGACATGATTTTTGTTCCCGACGCCAGCACCGCGTGCGTCGACCCATTCTTCAAGGAGCCGACCCTCTCCCTCATCTGTGACATCGTCGACGCCGTCACCCACCAGCCCTATGACCGCGATCCGCGCTATATCGCCAAGAAGGCCGAGGCGCACATCAAGCAGATCGGCCTGGGTGATTCCGTGTACCTTGGTCCAGAACCAGAGTTCTTCATTTTCGACGAGGTCCGTTTCGGCGAAGGGCCGAACCACTCCTTCTACAAGGTAGATTCCGTCGAGGGTCGCTGGAACAGCGCGAACGATGAAGAGGGCGGAAACCTCGGCTACAAGCCCGACTACAAGCGCGGCTATTTCCCGGTGTCACCGAACGACACACAGTACGATATTCGCGCTGAGATGGCGCTGACGCTGCAGGGGGTCGGGATTCCCATCGAGGTTTTCCACCACGAGGTGGCGACCGCAGGACAGGCGGAGCTATCCATGCTCTTCGACAAGCTCACGGTCATGGCTGACCGAACCATGTGGTACAAGCACGTGGTCAAGAATGTCGCGCGTCGCAATGGCAAGACCGCGACCTTCATGCCCAAGCCGCTCTTCGGGGACAACGGCTCGGGGATGCACTGTCACCAGTCGATCTGGAAGGGTGAGAAGAACATCTTCGCTGGCGACAAGTACGCGGGTTTGTCGGAGACGGCGCTCTACTACATCGGCGGTCTCATCAAGCACGCGCCGGCTCTTCTGGCTATCACCAACCCAGGGCTCAACAGCTATCGCCGCCTGGTGCCTGGTTTCGAGGCGCCCGTCAACCTGGCCTACTCGTCGCGCAACCGCTCGGCCGCCATTCGCGTGCCCGTGGCTGCCTCGGCCAAAGCCAAGCGCATCGAGTTCCGCTGCCCGGACCCGACGACCAACCCCTACTTGGCTTTTGCCGCTATGCTGATGGCTGGTGTCGACGGCGTCGAAAACAAGATCAAGCCCGGCAACCCGCTGGACAAGGACATCTACGCCCTGTCGCCAGAGGAAATGAAGGACGTTCCCAAGGCGCCCGGCTCGCTCGATCAAGCTATCGAGGCACTCAAGAAGGACCACGCCTTCTTGCTCAAGGGCGACGTTTTCACCAAGGACGTCATCGACACCTGGATCGATTGGAAAGAGGAAAACGAGATCAAGCCGTCGCGCCTGCGCCCGACCCAGCTTGAGTTTGCGCTCTATTTCGACGCGTAACGCATGCGCGCGTAAGCCGCGCAGGAAGGCGTTGTCGCAGCCGTGAATGGCAGAAATGCCTATTGGCGGATGCGTCAGCGCCTTCTTGTATTTTGAAAGAAACCCTTCTCTCTGGGAGGGTTCGCATCGAAAGCGGTTGCACAGAAAGCAAGACCTGGCCTAGAGTTTTCTCTCTGATCTTGCTTTCTTACGGCTGGTTGAACCGGAATGTCCACTCTATCTCTCGGTGAGCGAGTCGTCCGGTCCGCTTGGCGGCTTGCGCCGCAGAGAACCCTATCCGGGGTCGTCGGATGGGGAGCCAGACGCAAATTGCCCAAGCCGGTTCGCGCTCTTGTGCTCAAGTCATTTGCCAGGAAGTACGAGATCGATCTGGCGGAGGCGGAATGGCCCCTTGACCAGTACACGAGCCTGCACGAGTTCTTCACGCGCAAGCTACGACCCGGAGCGCGGTCAGTCGCCGCGGAGTCCAATGCGGTTGTGGCGCCTTCCGATGGCGTGGTGTGCGAAGCGGGCGTGGTCTCGGCGGGCATGCTGCTGGAAGCGAAGGGCTCAGCCTTCACCCTGTCCGACCTGCTGGCAGATAGCGAATTGGCGGCTCGGCTGGAGGGGGGGCCGTATCTGGTGACTTACCTTTCGCCGCGCGACTACCACCGTGTCCACTCGCCCGTGAGCGGCAAGATCGTTGGCTGGACGCACATTCCAGGCCGACTGTTTCCGGTGGGGAGTCGCAGCGTGGCCCGCGAGATGGGGCTGTTTGCGCGCAACGAGCGTTTTGTTACCGTCATCGACGGGGCCGCTGGACTCTCGGTCGTGGTGATGGTGGCTGCTGTGGGTGTGGGTCACATCACGGCCTGCTACGATCCGGACGTGGCCACACACGCCCCGGGATTTGCTACTGGTGGTGTGCGTAGGAAGAGTTTCACTGATCCGCCACGCGTTGGGCGCGGCGATGAATTGGGAGTTTTCAATCTCGGGTCGACGACCATTGCCGTGTTTGAGCCCAAGCATGTGGTTCTAGAAAAGTTGGCCGTGGGGAGCGCAATACGCATGGGATCGGCGGTGGGCAGGATTGTCCCTTCGTCATCTGGTGTGGCGTCATGAACAAGAATGATCCTGCCGCTGGACCGCCCTCGACAGCCTCGCGGGATACGGTTGTGTCCGTCGAGACGGGCCATGCTGGGCCACTGCCGGAAGCCCAGCAGGGCCATGATCTGACGCTCAAGTGGTGCATTCCGGATTCGCGGGGCAAACCCTCGTCCGCAAGCCAAGCGCCAAACACAGTGCCTGCTCCCAACGAGGAGAACGCGGCGACGCCCAAGGCATCGAGGTTGCCTGAGACTCTTGCCGAAGGAGCAATCAAAGGGGCACTGCCAGAGGCCATCCAAGGAGCCACGCCCGACACATCCTCGCCTCGAGGTGAGAGCTTCGAGATTATTGTTGCCGACGGTCCGGCCGGGGGGGCGGAGGCTGAGCTGCCTGGCACCCCGGAAGACGTGGTGACTCCGCCACCGAGACGCGAGATGGAGGCGGTGACTCCGCCACCGAGACGCGAGATGGAGGCGGTGACTCCGCCGCCAAGACGCGAGATGGAAGCGGTGACTCCGCCGCCAAGACGCGAGATGGAAGCGGTGACTCCGCCGCCAAGACGTGAGATGGAGGCGGTGACTCCGCCACCGAGACGCGAGATGGAGGCGGTGACTCCGCCGCCGAGACGCGAGATGGAAGCGGTGACTCCGCCGGCGAGACGCGAGATGGAGGCGGTGACTCCGCCGCCAAGACGTGAGATGGAGGTGGTGAATCCACCACCGAAACGCGAGACGCAGGCGGCGCCTCCGCCACCGAAACGCGAAGTGGATGTGGTGACTCCACCACCGAAACGCGAGACGCAGGCGGCGCCTCCGCCATCCGAGCCGGTGACATCACCTCGCCCCTTGGCGGAAGCCCGGGTCATGGTGGCTGCCAGCGGAGGTGCATCTTGGCCGGCGGCGCAGGCGAGTGCCACGACAGGCGCCTTGCCAGAGGCCCCGATACGGATGGTCGAAAGCGGCGAGGTCAAGGACGGCGAATTCGAGGTCATGGAGGCGGGCGACACGCCATCTTCTCCGTTGCCCACGGTCCCTACGCCCCCGCCAGTCCCTGCCATTTCCGGAGTACTGGCGGCCGCCTCACAGATGCCGCGGCCGGAAGCTTCCGCGGAGGCAGGCGGATCGGTTGGAGGTGCAAAAGCCGAAGACCTGGCGAGCGAGGCTCTGCCTCTGCCTGAGGCCCTGTCGCGTCGGCCTCTCAAGAAGAGGCTCAAGCCTTGGTTTGAAGAGGTCTTCGACGAAAACTACCTGCGCACTTTGCCCTTCATGACTGCCCAGCAGACGCTGCGGGAGACGGCCTTCGTCAAGGAAGTGCTGTCTCCGCCGGCCGAGGGCGAAGTGCTGGACATTGCGTGCGGCTACGGCCGACATGCCATCGAGCTCAGCCAGCGTGGGTTCCGGGTGACGGGGCTCGATCTTTCGTTGCCGCTTCTCATCCGGGCGGCCGACGAAGCCCAGCGTCGGGCGTTGTCGGTCAATTTCGTGCACGCGGATATGCGTGAGATGGCTTACGACAGTCAGTTCGACGCCGCGTACTGCGTCCTCACGTCATTCGGCTACTTCGACGAGGAAACCAACCTACGCGTCGCCACGTCGATCTGTCGCGCGCTCAAACCCGGCGGGCGGTTTCTGGTCGACACCATCAACCGAGACTACATCGTGTCCGATCTGCCGAGCCGGGTCTGGTGGGAGGGCGACGGGTGCGTGGTGTTGGAGGAAGTGGATTTCGACTTTCATACCAGCCGGGTTCTGATTCGACGTTCAATCGTCTTCGGAGATGGACGCCAAGTCGAGAACGAGATTTCGATTCGCGCTTACAGTCTGCATGAGCTGGGCAGGGTCTTGCGTCGAGCTGGGTTTCAAGTTCTTGAAGTGTCGGGGAGTCTGGAGAACAAGGAACCATTTCTCGGAGCCGCATCGCGCCACGTTGTCGTGGTATGTGAGCGTCCGTTGACGTAGCCGGACAGCCATTCGCGGTATTTTAGGTTTTTCTGCACCGCGATTGAACAATAGCGCAGCTTCAAGACACCAACTCCAGGATAACCCCTGTGCGTCGGCTGGGTTTAGGCATTCGGAGCCCTGCCTCGGTTCCGGTCGTGCACTGCCCGGCGGCCGAAAATGGGCGCAAATGAAACCGATAACCCGAGTCGAACATCAAAGTGTACGAGAGTCAATGAACGATGCCAGGAATATTCTGGCGCCCAGGCCCGTATACGTGTAGTTAGGGAGCCCTCACAGCAATTACCTTACTGAGAACCCGCAATGGACCGTACAGCTACAAGAATGAAAGCAACTCGCAGGCAGCGCACGGCAGCCGGCAATAGCCGCGTCAAGACCGTACGTCGGACTGGCCGAATCCTTACTGAAGAGCCTGTTTCTCTGCCGCGACCAGCAAATGACGTCGCCATCGAGATGGGACTGCCCGATCCCCCGATGGTGGAAGCTGTCTTCGCCGCCGCAGTTGATGACATACCCGCGGAACTGGAACCAATCGAAGCTGCAGTGGTGACCGTTCCTGAGGAGGACCTGGAGGTCGAGCTAGCCCCGGTTCCCGACGAAGAGGGAGATGACGACTCCGAAGCGGAAGAGGAAGAGGAAGTTGTCGCGCGTCCTGCTGGACCTGAGGGTGAGGTCAAGAAGTCCGAGGAGCCCCAGAGTTTTCTTTCGATGTACTTCCGCGATATGGCGGAGCTGGAGGTTCTGCGTCCTGAGCAGGAGTTCGAGACCGCGCGCCACATCGAGGAGCTGGAGCTGGGTCTGTGGCGGGTCGTCCTGAGTTTCACCCCGTGGGCAGGGCACGCAGCCGCGACCGTCGAGGCTGCCATCGGCAGGCCTCTGGCTGAGTTCAAAGCCTACCGAACCATGGCCGAGCGCGCCGGAAGCCGCGCTGGGGCTGCCAAGAACAAGAAATTGGAGAAACTGGTGGACGGTCTGGCCGTCAAGCTGAAGGAGCTGGACATCGACCGTGTATTCGTCGATGCCGCCATGGCGGAGATCCATCGCTTGAATGGTGCGGCCAAACTGGGGCGGCCAATCGAGGGTCTTGGCTTCCAGTCCAACAACAAGGCTTTCCGGCAGTTCGTGGACAGCGTTTCCTTGAAGGCTGCGGTGGTCAAGCGCGCCAAGAACGAATTCGTGAAGGCGAACCTGCGCTTGGTCGTGTCCATCGCCCGGCGTTTCAACCATGGCCGTCTGCCCCTGCCTGACCTCATCCAGGAGGGTAACATCGGCCTTATGAAGGCGGTGGAGCGCTACGACTATCGGCGCGGCTTCCGCTTTTCCACCTACGCGAGCTGGTGGATCCGTCACGCCATCAGCCGGGCGCTGGCTGACAAGGGGCGGGCGGTGCGTCTGCCCGTGCACATGATCGACGCCTATCATCGCATCGCCAAGTCGGAACGCGAGCTGCAGTCCAAGCTGGAGCGGCCGGCAACCACCGAGGAGATTGCTTCGGTGACCGGGATCGAGACCGAGAAGCTGGAAAAGATGCGCACCTTCTTGGCGGACAACCCGGTGTCGCTCGATCGCTCACTTTCTGACGACGACGGCCGACGGCTCATCGATGTGCTGGTCGACCCCAACGAGGCGCCAGCGCCTCCCGACCAGATGATGAGCAGCGAGACTCAGCGGGAGATGCTCAAGCTGCTGAGCGTGCTCAAGCCCATCGAGGCAGACATCCTTCGTAAGCGTTTCGGGTTGGTCAACGACCGCGAGCGCACGCTCAAGGAGATTGGGGACGAGTATCGTCTGTCGCGCGAGCGCGTGCGCCAGCTGCAAGAGCAGGCCCTGGGCAAGATGCGCAAGGCGATGGCCAAGCGCGAGATGCTGTAGCCCTTCCAAGCAACTTGGGGCCAGGTCGGACGAAGATCCGACATGGTTCTGGCTGTCTGGGCCTGTGCGTTCGCTTGCGGGATCGCTGTCGCGATTCTGGGCCAGGCCCAAGTTGTGGCAGGCTTCGCGCTGGCTGCGCTGGGGCTGGCAGCCTGGAGCCTGCGTCGCCGCGCGTGGGTCAGCGCGGTTGCGGCAGCCACGCTGGCAGCGGGCGTCGGGCTGGGCATCCGTGCGATTGGGGAGTGCCAAGCTCCGCCGGCCGTGCCCGAGGACACGCTGGTTCGCGTATTGGGCCAGGTGGTCACAGGTCCGGAAGCGGGCGCAGGGGAGGGCGACAGCAAGAAGATGCGCTTCTTGTTGGCGGTTCATTCGGTCGAGGCATCTTTGTTGGAAGCCAGAGCCCTCGTGACGGTGGTGGAGGGCGTGCCCGACCTGGCACCAGGGGACGATGTGGCGCTCTCTGCGCGACTCTTCCTGCCGCGCGGATTCGCCAATCCAGGCTTGCCCGACGCATGCCTCCTCTCCAAGGCGCAAGGCGTGGACCTGCTGGCCAGCGTTCGGCACGTGGCGGACATCCAGATGGTGTCCGGGCTCGATGGTTGGAACTTGCAGCCGCGGCGTCTCGCTTTTCGCCTGCGCTCGGCCATGGCGCGGGTGATCAATCAACGCCTCACTGGAGCTGCAGCGGCCTTCGTGCGCACCATGGTGCTGGGCGAGCGCACCGACGTATCGCCCGATGTTGAGGAAGGTTTTCGCGCGGCTGGGGCCACGCACGTACTTTCGGTTTCGGGCTTGCACCTGGCCGTGGTGGCGGCACTGGTTTTCGGACTGCTGCGCCGGCTGGCCTTGTTGGTCCCGCGCTGGGGCTTGCGGGTGAATGCCACGGCCCTGGCGGCGGCGTTGTCGCTGCCAGCGGTGGTGTTGTACACCTTGCTCACCGGCGAGGCAGTCGCCACTCTGCGCTCAGCTTTCATGGCTGCTGTGGCGTTGGGCGCGATGCTGGTCAATCGACCATTCTCGCTCGCGGCCAGTATTGCGTTCGCTGCGCTGGTCTTGCTCGTGCAATCGCCGTTGGCTCTGCTCGATGTTTCGTTTCAGCTTTCGTTTGCGTCGGTGATTGCCCTGGGCTTCTTTGCCCAGCGGTTTGCGCCTGGAGCGCCGCCCAAGGGCGCCAGGCGATCGCGACGGGCGCTGGGGTGGCTCGGCCGCTGTCTGGCGGCAAGCACGGTCGCGAGCCTGAGTACCATGCCCTTGGTGGCGCACCACTTCGGCCAAGTGACGCCTGCAGCCCCTGTGGGCAATCTGGCGCTGGTGCCGCTGGTGGAGCTGGCGGTTCTGCCTTGTGGGCTGGTGGGTGCGCTGCTGGCTTTGCTCCATCCGGTGCTTGGGGCTGCGCCGCTTTGGATCGCGGGCCTGGCGTCGCGAGCAGCGCTTTATGGGGCCGAGGGATTTCGTCGTTTCGCGCCTGTCATCTTGGTTCGCTATCCCAACCTGTTCGAGAGTGTGGCCCTGGTGGCAAGCGCGGGCTTTCTTCTCTACGGTCTGTCACGAGGCACAGGTCGGCGAGGGCGATGGTTGCTGTCGGCCTTGCTGGCCTGCGCGCTGGCCACCGGCAGCCTGGTGGTGCGCGACTTGCGTCGCAGGTCGGCCGATGAGATGCGCGTCACCTTTATCGATGTAGGGCAGGGGGATTCAGCGCTCTTGGAAGGGCCAGGCGGCTTTGTCATGCTGGTCGACGGCGGTGGCCGCTACGACGATTCCTTCGACACCGGGGCGCGCGTGGTGGAGCCCGTCTTGCGCGCGCGTGGGATTGGACGCGTCGACCTGGTCGTGCTTTCCCATCCGCATCCCGACCATCTCAACGGCCTGCTGCGTGTGCTGCAGCGCTTCGAGGTGGGCACGCTGTGGACCAGCGGCGATGACGGGCACAACCCGAAGTACGGCGAACTACTGGCTCTGGCGCATCAGCGTGGAGTGGCGACGCCGGTGCCGGCCGGGTTCGAGAGCAAGGGCATGCGGGTCGAGCCGCTCGGACCGTGGGTGGGTGACGTGGTGGGTCCGCCGCCGGGACTGGACGCGAACAACGCCTCGCTGGTGGTGCGCACGAGCTATGCCGGACATGCGGTGCTGTTCACAGGAGACATCGGCGTCGACGGTGAAGCCGAGCTGGTGGCGCGGGGAGAAACCGGCCTGGTGGTGGCCAGCGACGTGGTCAAGGTTCCCCATCACGGCAGCCGGACGTCTTCGGGAGACGAGTTCTTGGCGGCTGTGCAGCCAAACATCGCCGTGGTTTCGGTGGGCAAACACAACACTTTCCATCTGCCCAGCTCTGCGACGCTGTCCCGATACGCCGCACGCGGCGTGCACGTGCAACGCACGGATCGAGATGGCGCGGTCACGGTGGCTGTCGACGGCCAAGGCCGCTTGTCGGTGACCTGCGTGCGCGGCTGCCGATGACCTGCTACTCGTCGAACATGGTCTCGTCGGACGGGTCAGGAAGGTCCTGCCGGACGCCGGTGAGATCGGCTGTGGTCTTGCGCAGCCGCTGCGCCAGTACCTGCACGAAGCTCCACAACAACTTGACGGAAAGGCGCTGCTCGTTGCGGATGATTTCGTTGAATTCGCGACGGCGCAACACCAGCGCACGGGTGCGGTCCTCGGCCGAGGCGCTGAGCGAACGCGGTCGCTTGTCGATGAGGGCCATCTCGCCGAGATGCGCGCCCGGTCCCAGGTGGGTGACGAAGGCCCCGTCTTTGTGCAAGCGAACCTTGC
Source organism: Myxococcales bacterium (assembly GCA_003142855.1). Taxonomy (GTDB): domain Bacteria; phylum Myxococcota_A; class Polyangia; order Fen-1088; family Fen-1088; genus Fen-1137. Next base: position 9,168 of record PLNW01000057.1, on the reverse strand, counting down.
CCTTGAGCAGGATGAAGAGGTCGTCGCCTGGCTCGCCCTCGCGCAGGATCTCGTCGCCGGCGTTGAAATCGACCACCTGAGTGACCGAGAGGACGCGCAGGATTTCCTTGTAGGTGAGGTGGCGGAAGAGAGGCATCTGGCGCAAGACTTCGACCTTGCGATTGAGCTCCTGCGCGCGCGTCTGGCCCGCATCCGTCGTGTCGGGTTGCACGCGCAGAATGACCGCGGTGATGTTGTCATGGCCGCCGCCCTTGTTGGCGTGGTCAACCAGCTTCTGTGGAATGGCGGTCACATAGTCGGTGCCGAGGAAGCTGGTGACGTCATTCTCTTTCAGATAGCCGTGCAGTCCGTCTGAGCAAATCAGGAACTGGTCGCCGGGGAGGACCTCCAAGTCAATCGTGTCGATTTGAGTGGTTTCGTAAACTCCCAGCGCACGCGTGACGGCGTTCTTGTACGAGGCGTAGGGCGAAGTGGCCAGCGACTCGCGCGTGACCTTGCCGTGGCGGATCAGCTCGTTGACCAGCGAGTGGTCTTCTGTCAGCTGCACGGTCTGGTTCTGGCGGACCATATAGACCCGGCTGTCGCCGACATGGGCGATAAAGGCGCGCTCGCCCAACAGCAAGAGAGCCGACAGGGTGGTGCCCATGCCCCGCTTCTCGGGTTCCTTCTGCCCGCGTTCGAAGATGGCCACACCAGCCTGCTGCGCGGCGTTTTCCAGGGCCGCAAGGATGTCTTGCGTTGTGACGCCCTCCTCGTGGCGCGCGTACGCATCCAGCAAGTCCTTGCGTGCTTCCACCGCGTTGCGAAAATCGGTCACCGCTATCTGCGAGGCAATCTCGCCCGAGGCATGGCCGCCCATACCGTCAGCGACCGCGAACAGCGACAACTTCTTGTCAATGAGGAAGTTGTCCTCGTTGTGCTCTCGCTTCCGACCAACGTCGGTCGCGGCCCAGAAACTCAGCTCCATGGTTTATCCTGCACGGTGACCGCTTCGTCGGGATCGTGCCTGAATAGCATCTATCGCGGGGGCCAGCAAGAACTGGCGCGCCAAGATGGCTGGCTGGCTGACGGTCTTGACACGCGCAGTGCGACTGCTACAACTTTCCTTCCCGCCGCGGGCAGCCTCGGTGTGGAGCACTCGGGGATCGTCTAATGGCAGGACGCCAGACTCTGGATCTGGCTATCAAGGTTCGAATCCTTGTCCCCGAACACAACTTAGCGTGAGAGCATTTCAAAAGTTACGACTGGCCCCATGGTCTAGCGGTTAGGACGGCGCCCTCTCACGGCGTAATCTCGGGTTCAAGTCCCGATGGGGTCACCACTTTTTGCCAGCGATTTCGCGCCCTTCGCTGGACTGTAGCAAACTCTGTAGCAAGCGAACCGAATTCTCCGTCGAGAAGCACTCCTTCGCGTAGCGCGATCTTGAGCTTCGCGACCTCTTCGCAGAGCGCCGGCCAGGGGAACGTGGTGTAGATGCTGACGATGTCCCCGCGGGGGCCGTGGGTGACGGTTTCGAGCAAGTCTCGACGAGCGCCGTCGACTTGTGCGAGCGTGATGAACGTGCGGCGCAGGTCGTGGCCGCGCCTTCGTCGCAAGCCCAGCAAGTCCAGATCCTCGTGGAGCTGCTTCGGCGTTTCCTGCGCCGTTCGCTCGGTCATGTTGCGCGTGGGCGTGACGTAGTCGTCAGGCGTCGGCATCCGGCCGTAGGTGCGCTCCCAGCCTGCGAGCTTCCACTCGGCAAGGATGCGGGCAAGGGTAGGGTGGACGGGGACGCGCCGAGGTACGCCGGTCTTCGTCTTGGCGAGGTTCAAGGCCCCGAGCGGTTCGGCCTTCTCGTCGTATTGGCTCCAGCGCAGCCCAGCGGCTTCGCCGTGTCTCAATCCGGCCAAGCCCTTCAGGGCGTAGAGCAGGCGGCGATCCTCCGGGATGCGGCTGTCCGAAATCAGGCGCTCGACCTCCTCCCGCGTGTAGATGGCCGTAGCTCGCCACGCCGGATCCTTGTCCACCTTCTTGGGCAGCACTCCCCTCGCGACCACGCACGGACTCGCGTCTATAAGTTCCTCGACCACGGCCGTGCGGAAGAGCAGGGCCGTGCTCTGGTACACGTGGTAGATCGACCGCGGCGCAAGATCGCCTTGTCGCAGGCCAAGCACGAATTCGCGGATGTGGCGAGGCCGCACCTCGGTCAGCTCCATGTGGCCAAGCCTTGGCAGCATGTGCTTCACGATCCGGCACACCTCATCCTTGTGGGACGCGTGTCGGAGGGGTTCTCGATCCTTGAGCCATTTTTGCGCATACTGCGCCACCGTGATCGGCGTGCCTGGCGCCAGCTCGGCCGCGTCCGTGACGTCTCTCGCGGCTGCGATCCGGGCCTCCAGCCGCTTCAGGTAGCGCCGCGCCTCAACTTCCTGTCCAGTGCGGAACGGCGTGGCTTCGCACGACCACTTGCCGGACTCGTCCTTGAGCCGTGCCCACAGCTTGTTACCCCTCTTGTAGACGCTGGACATGGCCTTCCTTTTCCAGACTAGGCGGCCACTTGATGGCCTGTCTGACTTTCGCTGATCACCTGGTACTCGCCGTTCTGGTCAAGCCGCAGGGTCAGCTTGAGAGGGTCGGCTGTCTTGCCGGCGACGGGGTTCGAGACGACGGCGCCGGCCAACTCCTGGTCGCGCACGTACAACACGGCCACCATCAGGCGCAGCAGACGATCGACGGCGGGACTGATGCGGTAGGCGCCCTGCTCGTACCTCGATAGCGTTTCTGGCGCGATCCCAAGGCGTGCGGCTACCTGGCGCTTCGTCCAGTCGAAAGACTCGACCAAGAACTTCACCTCGTCAGGTGCCAGGGGACTGTCTTTGGCCAGGACCTCGGCAGCGATCTTTCTCTCCAGCGCGGAAGCCTTGACCACGGTGCCCTCGTGCGTGCCACATTTCGGGCAGGTGTGCAGCTCGCTGTCCGCTATGGTGACGGCCCACCGCGGGGTGATGGTGAACTTGAAATCGCCCTTTTCGGTGCGCATGGTCGCGCCGCACTCGACGCAGGCCGGCCCCTTCTTCGCCGTCTGTTTCTTTGTCTTCTTCATCGCTTCATCCTCCAGGCGGTCACCACCACCACGTTGTCCTCGGTCCGGAACGTGACCACGACGTAGGCCCAGGACGTGCGGACGCGGTAGCGCCAGGTGCTTCGGCGGAGTTCGCCGGGCTCGACCACGCCACCGCGAAGAACCCGCAACACGTCCCGAATGGATAGATCATCGTCGGTCATCTCCTCGCGCGCATGGACCTGTTTGAAGTCGACCCTGTCAGAATCTATCGCTTTCACGATGAGGCGCTTCGCCTCGTCCGCGGCTAGTGGTTCCTTCAGCATTGATACTCCATCATTGATGCCACGTCAAGGATTGCCGGGTCAGATTGGGCGGCGGAGACATTCTTGGTCTTCTCGCATTGCAAGGCGAATTCTGCCCCCACTTGGGGAAGCGCAAAGCTTGGGAACCTCGCCCAAACCGGGCTGGGATGAAGCCCCCCTCAAGGCGCGCCTCCAGGCAGCCGGCCGTGTGTGTTACTGCGTCGCTCGCGTCCGGCGGCCTGGCGCTGCCTGAAGTCCCGGTCAGCGAGTTCTTCCGGGCTCATCTGGGTAGTTGAGGACGGACTCGGGCCGGCGGCGAGGAAGTCCTCAAGCTCTGCCCTTCGCACCCGCAGAACCCGACCGGCGTGGTACCCCGTCAATCTGCCCTCTCGTACCCAGACCCGGATTGTCTGCGTGGCGACGGATGCAATCTGCGCGGCATCGGCCACGCTGACGAACTCGCCGGCGGTCGCCGGCTTCTTGCCCAGCTCCCGGATTGCCATCCGGACCTCGTCGCGGATGATCTCCCGAAACTCGGATTCGTTGAAGAGGCTCACGGCTGGCCTCCTGCCGAGGGGAGAGAACCCGAATCGTCTTCCCTTCCCTCTTTTCCTCCAGTCAAGAGAGGGGGAACTTCGTCACCTTTGTCATCTTCGTCACCCACCGAGAGGCGAACGGCAGTGACGACGTTCTCTTGATGCGCTGTCTCTTCGGCACCGTTCGTCACCACTCCCGATGTGGCGCGCACAGCGTCTACGGGTTTGTCACTGGGTTCGTCACCGGTATGTGCTGAAATCTGCTGGCCTATTGCTGACGGTGACGCTGGTGACGAACTTTCTCCGCTATGACCGGTGACCCTGGCGATCAACCATTGGCGGCCCCGCTTGGCCCGCTCAAGAGGAGCCCTCTCCCACCCCTCGCGACGGAGATCCGGGGCGAGCCGCATGAGCCGGTTGGACAGGGCTTGCGGAGATCGCGGCCACCACCGGCTCGTCCGGTCCTTTTCGGAAACCAGTCGCTCAAGGTCCTTTAGTAGGTCCCCCATGGTGCCTTCCCACCGGCCTTCGTGCTTCTCCATCAAATCCATGAGCGCCAGGAAGATCGGGTCGGCTTCGGTGGCCGTCGCAGCCGATTCCTTCAGGTTGGCGCCATAGGCGCACATGAAGGAACCGGACGGCCAGCCCTGGGAACGCTCCAGGGCCACGCCCCAGCGGCCAAAATCGGCCATTCGAGGAAGGGTTGCCTCCCTGACTTCCGGGAGTTCTCTCAACGCCCCCACAATAGCGTTGTAGATCGAGCCCAGAAGGCGGGCCTTGTGGCCATCGAGGCATTTGGCGAACTCAGCTTCCGTGCGACGGTTCGCCGGTGGGATTGCTGGCAGATGGATTACGATGGACCGGTCTGCAAGGTCGTGGCGTGCGGCGAGCTGGTCAATCCCGTTCAGAATGATAGGCCGGCGAACACGCATAACCGACATCCCCTTGTCGGTGTATTTCTTCCGCGCTGTAAAAGCCCCACCGGTGGCGACCCTGGACAATCCGTCGGAAAGCCGGGGGGACAGGCCCGAGAGGTTGTCGTAGGCAAGAACGAAGCAGTTGTTCGCCACGATCATCAGATCCTCATCTGTCATCGGCGGGATCATCAGGTCAGACTCTGAGGGGTCCACCAGCGACGCAATGGTTCTGGTTGTCGTTGACTTTGCGCTCCCCTGTTCGCCCTGGATGACGAGCACGGGATACGGTCCTTCTCCGGCGATCGCGAAGGTCAGCCAGGCAACAATCATCTGGAAATTTTCGTCAGTGCCGGCGTTGACGAAGAAGCGCAGATCGTCCAGTTCTCCGCCATTCGTGGGAACGGGGAGGGTGAGCGTATTGGCGCTGCGACGGAATCGAATCGGACACTCCGAAGCGGGAACAACTGCCCAGCCATTGGGCGTGATTTTGACCACTCGCCAGTCCTCCCGGCCCAAGTCGTGGTAGACGGCGCCGGCCTTTTGAGCCGTGCGGAGTTCGACGGGTATGACTTTGGATCCGAAGGTGGCCTGTGCTTTCAGATCCTCAACCGCGTCCGCGAGCGCGTTCCGAGCCGCGCTTCCGCCTTCATCCTCATAGAACATCCGCCGAAGCAAGAGCCGAAACTCCTCAGAATCCACGGGCCACGTCTCTTGAACCCCGCATCGGATCACTGACGCGAATGGCTCGTTTGTTGGGGTCCTGAAAAGCTCGATCTTGGCCGACGCCAGCTCAAGCAGGCGCTGGGTTTGGCTCTTCTTCTGCCCGGTTTCCTCTTCGTTCTCGTTCGGTTGTGTATCGGTGGTCGAGGAAGTGACCGGCGGCACCCATGGCGGGCAGGCGGTCACGAGTGCTGCCAGTCTTTCGCGCGTGCCTCCCGTCCGTATCCAATCGCTGACATCACCCTTCGCCGGCAAGGCGGGCAGGCTGAGCACCTTCACGGATCGGGCGTAGCCCTGGACAGCCCGGGCGACGCGGTCGGCGTGCTTCCTGCCTGGCTCATCGTTGTCCGGCAATATGGCAACGTCACGACCGCGGAGAGGCTCCCAGAACGACGTGGTCTCCCACAGTCTGCTGTTGCCTGTGCCACCCGGATTCGTCGTTGCCACCTCGCCCAAGCGGCTGAGGTTCCCCGCATCCTTCTCGCCCTCCACGATGAAGACCACCGCCAACGGATCAGCCTGCAGGAGTTCCGGCAGCCGGTACGGCACACGAGAAACACCGTCGAGGTTGTACACGTAAGCGCCCGGGCGGCTAGGATCGGGACGGCGTTGGCGAAAGTCCTTTCCGGGAAAGCGAAGGACCTCGAACAGGACTCGGCCTTGCGCGTTTCGGTACGGATAGATCGCTTCTGGCCTGCCCGATCTTCTGGCCGAGAACGAGCCGCGTGCCGGCGCCTTCTCTCGCGGGAAGAGATCGCGTTCCTTCAACCCGAGCTTCGCGAGAACGTCTTTGGTTTCGCAGCCGGCGAAGCACTTGAGGACGATTCCCTTTTCTCCCTGCGAAATGCTCAGGCTCTGCCGCCGATCGTCGTGAGCCGGACAGCGCGCTGTCCACCCGCTCGCGTTCTTTCGGACGCCCTCAAAGCGCCCGAGGAAATCTTCGATGGTCATGGCCGACCTCCGGTCATCGCGCGAGGCGGCCAGTCGCCACGAAGCCACGCCAGGATCGGCTGACGTGGGTAAAGGACGAGGCTGGTTCCGTGGGGCCGCACTCGCGGCAGAAGCCCCTTGCGATCCCAGTACCGGACTCGCTCCAGGGTCGTGCGCGCTATAGCGGCGACTTCGGCGCGGGTCAGGAACTCGGGATCGCTGAGCTGATTAGTGTCGACAACTCTCATGACCTCCACGGTATCGAACACAACTCACCCTGAAAACTCGGCCAAAAGCGCGGAGTTTTGGCCCTGGGCGGATGTTCAGTACAGGGCTACCGTTTGGGGCTGGCGATGGGCGACGGAACGGGCAGAGGGGGAGCCTCGGCCACTTGGGACTCGCTCAACTTGCGTCGCCGTCGGAGGTAAGCGGCGTCTTGTCCGAGACTCTTGGCCATCTGGTGGATCGGCATTCCGTCCTGGAACAGCACATCCAGCAGTTTGGCTCGCCAGGAATTCAAGTTGGGGCGGCCCGTCCTTCCTGGCGCCGGGACAAAGCCACGTGGGAGTTTTTCGCGCAGATGTTCTACCTGGGCGCGAATGAGCTTGGCCTCCTCCGGATCCGTCTTCTCAACCTGCTGCGCTTCCGCTAGGAGTTTGCTGATCTTGGGCTCCAAGCCCTGCGTGGTCTCTGCCAGACGGCCCAGAGCATACCTCGCCGCCATCGGGAGTAGCCGGTCAATCCATTTGCACAAAATGTCGACATCGTCCCCGGTGGTAACTAGGAGATAGGGCATGAGGCCGGGTGCACACGATTTAATTTCTGCGATCAGCGTCTTGGCGTCGAGGCCCTCCTCAACGTAGCCCCGCCCAATCTCGACGACGCCATCGCGAAGTTGGTTGAGGAAATCCTGCGGCAGTCCTAGCGCCCGGAAGCCCTTCACCGCCTCGAAGAACGCTTCGAGCAATTGGGCCGCCAGGGCACCGTGTTCGGCGATTCCCCGCCACGCCTCCTTGACCTGTTGGTGCGAGCGCCAGAATCTCGGACGCTGGTCTTGGGCCGGTTCGCCCCTGGCGACCTCGTGAGAGAGGTCCTCCACCGGAGCCGGCGTCTGTGGTGCGGGCGAGGGCACGGCGCAGATCCCCCCGCGGTCTTCAGAAGGGCTCAAGAGCCGCCCCCATGTTGCTTGTCCACTGGACCGTCCCTAGAAACCGCCAGCACCCATTTCCCTGCCTTCGTCGGAAATGTGCACCGCGAAGGAAAGAATCCCCCGCGATCTCGACCTCGTCGGAAACGACTCCTCGACCGAGCTGCCAGCACAGACGGTGCCATGTCCATGCCTTCAGGGTCGGACACGGCCCCGACCCAATCAAGAGGAATTTTCCGACGGCAATTGCGGCGATTTCGCAACCAACGTCGCACACGCTGCCCGAATAACTCGCGCAGGGACGAAATGCTGCGCGAAAATGGGGGGAGGCACGGGTTTTGTGGTTTCGATCGCGCGCATGCTCGTGAGTTTTTCTTCGGGCGAGTTACGGGTTTTCAAATAGCCGGGCGGTGGACGCATGGGAGGAGCGATCAATTTGTCTCCGATGCCGGTCGAATAGCGGCTAACTTGTGGAAATCATGCGGGTTTAATCCAATGGAAACGATCCCTCGCGATTCCACGGCCTCCCGACGTGAACTGGCTAATTAGCTAAGTTGGCGAAATCGTTCGGCTTTTAATTCGAGAAAACCTCGTCTGGAAACCGCGCGGATCACTGCTCTCCGACGGAGACGCCGCGGATCACCGAGGCGCGGCCGTGGCCAGAGAATTACGAATTGCAGCTCGGCACTCCCGTAGTTTTTCGCGCACAAACAATCAAGGTTTGTCCGCGACCATGGCCGAGAGCCCGGCTTCCCCTAGGTCACATCGGCGCTGGCAGAATTCCAACGGATCGGAGGGTCTGGACGTCGAGAATCGTATTTGCGCGAAGTGAGAAAACCGACCGTTCCCGCCTTTTCCTAGAAATTCCAGGTTGCGCTGTATCCCGGTCGCGCCGTTGCCGTGGAAGGTGCCCACGCCACGCAAACTTGGTGCGGCGTTGCCGACACGCTCCGCTTCCTCACGGGCTGCACGTCTTCTGCGTCGCCAAACACGAGGAGAGGGCATCGATGGCGTATGCATTGCTACATTGTGCCCCGCCCGTGCACATGGTTCCGTTTCCACAAATCACGGCGCAGAAGTTGTTCCCGTTCGCGTCGTGGACGCAGCACGTGTTGCCAGCACAGCGTTGCAATCCGTTGCAGCCATCGTAGGGCGCGCCGTCGTTCAGCGAGCACGTGTTCACTCCTAGCGGTGTCGTCCCGTCCGCAGCGAGAGCTGGCGAACAAGAACCGAGCTGACACTCGCTCCCCGTCGTGCACCGACACGCTGATGTGTCACTCGTGCATGCTCCCTTTGCTGGCGGCGAACCGCCAGTCGCCGGCGCGAGCAATGAGCAGCATGGCATGGCGACGGTGCAGTCACTGCTGGTAGTGCAGGACTGAGCGCAACGTGTGACTCCAGCCTTGACAATGCACACCTCGTCGGTCCCGCAGCACGCGGCCCCACATAAAGCCGTCGGGCACGCTGGGGAGCAAGTGCATGCACCAAACTGGGTGCCGCCTGCGGCGCACGGCTGCGCTCCAGTGCTGCCGTTGGTGCAGATGCATGCTTGAGTTTCGCCCGGCGTGCACAC
>PLNW01000063.1 GCA_003142855.1 Myxococcales bacterium | reverse complement strand
GGGACTTGCCTGTGTCGCGCGACGCAGTCCCGCGTTCCGGGGACTTGCCTGTGTCGCGCGACTCGGTCCCCCGTCCAGACGATCTTCCCCAATCAAAGAGTTGGGCACGGCCTGGGTGGCTGCCCAGTTCGGACAGGGCTTCCAGCAAGACACCGCCCTTGGGGTTGGCGCTCGATCTTTCGTTGGCATCTTTGCAGGCGACCGGCGGCGGGGCGCCGCTGACCTTGGACTTGGATTCCTCACCTTCGCCTGTGTCCACTTCGGGCCCGCCTCCCGCTGGGCTGTCGCTGGACTTGGGCGCGTCGGCTGGCGCGCCATCAGCTCCCAGTCAGGCTCCGGGCCGACCGCCGAAGCCGCCTTCCACGGCGCTGGCGGCCAAGGGGACTGGTGGTGCGGGGTCTGCTGCTAGCCGCAGCGGAGTCACTCCGCCGCCCATTCCCCCCTCAGCGCGCGTGGCGCCGGGAGGGGCTCCTGTCCGCACTCTGGCCCCGCTCACGCCGACCGGAGCACCAGCGCCGACTCTGGCCCCGCCTGCATCGAGCGGCACGCCTGCACCCGAGCCGTCGCATTCGGGCGGCAAGCGTTTGTCAGGCGGAGTGGACCTGGGGTTCAGTCTGGAGTTGGAGGGTGATTCGGGCTCACAGGCGGGGGCTGCGACTCTGCCATTCCCAGGCGCTCGGGTCGCCAGCGAAGGGCTGGCCGAGGCGGCGGCCGCAGACCACTTGCCGGCCTTGCAGCCGGCTGCGGGGCGTGGGCCCATGCGCGGAGGCGCGTTGCGGCCCGTGGCCAAGAAGTCTGGGATTCCCAGGTGGGTCATCGCGGTCGTCGGCGGGGTTGTGGTGGCGGGCGTTGCCGCCGCCATTTTCCTATTGCCGTCGCGCAAGGCACCCAAGGTCGAGGATGTCCTTCAGCCCATGGCGGCGGGCTTGCTCAATGACACTCCAGCGGCCTACCAAGCGGCCGAGAATCAGCTCGCGCAGGTCATCGCGCCCTTGCAGGACGAAGGCGATACCCTGCGGTGCAAGGCCGCGGAGATAACGTTTCTCGACGTCATTGTGCATGGCGCGGATTCGTCCAAAACGGCTCATGCCGAGCAGCTCCTGCAAGCCGTCAAGCCGTCGCCCAAGCCGGTCACCGGTTTCCACCGCGCCAAGGCGTTGTTGTCCGTGGCCAAGGGCAAGCCCAAGGAAGCCGAACCCGCCCTTGGGAACGAAGGCGGGCTCCCCGAAAATCAACTGGTCGTGGCGCTGGCGCGTATGGCAGACGGGAAGGCCGCCGCTGCGGTGGAGCCGCTGCGGCGGTACCTGGCCGCCCATCCCAACGAACTGCTGGCGCAGTACACGCTGGCTCGGGCGTTGGTCGAAGCTGGCAAGCCAGAAGCGCGTTCGGAGTACGAAAAGGTTCTGAGCCGAAACCCAGAGCACTACGGCGCGGCGCTGGGACTGGCGCGGATGGCGGAGACACCGGAACAGCGCCTGGCGGCTGCCCAGGCCCTGCTCGACAGAAAACAGCCGGCCGCTTCGCCTCACGAGCAGGCTCAAGCCGACCTTCTGTGGGGCCAGGCCGCATTGGAGATGGGACGCAGCCACGATGCTGAGGCGATGTTGCGCAAGGCCACCTCGCTGGATGCGCGCCTGACACCGGCGCACCTGGCGCTGGGCGAGTCGTTGCTCTACGAGGGGCGCTATGACGAGGCGCTGACCACGCTTCAGGCGGCAGGACCGGCGCTGGAGGGGAGCCCCGCAGGCCAATTCGCCCTGGGTGGCGCGTACCTGGCCACAAAGAAGATGGAACAAGGCACGAAGCTCGTCGCTCTGGCCGCCACGGCTGCGCCCAATGACCCAAGGGGATTTTATTGGGACGGGTTCGCCGCTGCCACAAAGCAGAGCCCTGACTTGGTCGGCGCGGAGCAGGGCTATCGCGAGGCGCTCAAGCGCGATCCCAAGTTTTTGCCCGCCTCGCTCAAGCTGGCCGCGCTCTTGCAGCAGCAGAACAAGGCGCAGGAGTCCTTGACCGTTCTGCGTGCAGCCGAAGAGGCGGGAGCGCCTGCGGCCATCCTGCAGCTGGCCTGGGGCGATGCCTTGATTGTGGCGAAAGAGCCGGTCAAGGCGGAGGAGGTCTTCCGCAAAGCGCTGGATGCGAATTCCAAGTCTGCTCAGGCGCGCCTGGGCGTGGCAGCCGCCTTGCAAGCGCAGGACAAGCTCAACGAAGCCAAGACCTATCTTGAGGACACGCTCAAGGAGATGCCGGACACCCTCGGGCTGCGCGAGCGGCTGGCTACAGTCTGTCTCGCTCTTGGCCAGAAGGACGAGGCGCTCGGCCGCTATCAAGAGGAGATCAAGGCCGGTCGGGTGACGCCGACCTTGCGCTTGGCGCTGGCGCGGTTGGCGCTTGACCTGGGTAAGTTGGAGCTTGCCCAGAGTGAGGCCAAGAAGGTCCAGGACGAGAACCCCCGCAATGCCGAGGCGGCGTACCTGCTCGCCCGCGTTCACGAGACCCGCGGCGAGTTGGGGGCGGCGCTCGCCGAATATCGGCGGGCCCTGATGTGGGACAAGCTTCCCGCCTACAACTACGGCTACGGCCGGGTTCTCTTGAAGGTGGGCAAGGAGCAAGAGGCCTACGTCGCGCTGGACGCTGCCAGCAGCCTGCCCGAGGCCCGAATGGAACGCGGGCGCGAGTACTACCGGCACGGCGAACTGGACAAGGCCTTGGTGGACTTCAAGGAGGCCGCCACGATGCTTCCGGCATCGGCCGAGCCGCTGATTTTTCAGGGGCTCTGCTATGACAAGATGGGACAGCAACCCAAGGCCGAGGCTGCGTGGCGCGACGCGGTTCGCGTGGCCCCCGATGCCTCGGAGCCACACTACCGTCTGGGCCGGCAGGAGATGGACCACGGTCATCCCACGGCCGCCATCGATCACTTCCGCAAGGCCATTGCCAAGATCCCGGCCAATGCCTCATGGGAAAGCGAGCTGTATTTTCAACTTGGCCAAGCGGAGCTCTTGACCGGCTCCAAGTCCGGCGCGCTCGCCGCGTTCAAGAAATACGTGGAGCTAGCGCCCCCGGATGCTCCCTCGCGGCCCGAGGCCATGCGGCAGGTGACGCGTCTTTCAAGCAAGTAGTAGGGAACCTGACTTGCACATACCTATGTGCATGTGCATACTAGAGCCATGGCCAAAACGAAGCGCGTGCAGGTGCTCATGGATCCGAATGAGTTCGATGCCCTAGGCCGCGTCGCTCGATCCCACGGTACCTCGGTCGCCAGTCTGATGCGCGAAGCTGTGAGCGTCCGGTACGCGTGTACGGCCGATCGCGAACGTCGGGCCATGGCCGCGCAGCAGTTCCTGCAGCTACCCGACACGCGGTTGCCCGCATGGCGGGCGCTCAAGAAGGAGATAGAGGATCGTCGTGGCCCGCGTCTTCCTTGACGCCAACGTCTTTCTCTACGCGGTGGGCGGGGAAGGTCTGCACCGACAACCGTGCCGGGATCTCCTGCAAGCCGTTGGCGACGGCGGACTCGAGGCGGTGACCAATACCGAGGTTTTGCAGGAGATCCTCCACGTACGCGCTCGACGCCTGGGCATCAAAGACGCGGTCGTCGCGGTTCGTGCTGCCAGCGATCTGGTGCGCGAGGTGCTCCCGGTCAGACGGGAGGATGTCCTGGAGGCGTGCAAGCTTCTCGAACGACATCACGGTCTGGGAGCACGCGATGCCCTGCACGCCGCAGTCATGAAGAACGGCTCGCTCCATCTCCTGGTCTCCGTCGACGGCGACTTCGACGTGCTGAAGGAAATCAAACGCCTCAGCCCCACGGACGCCCTTGGCCTCACACGGCAAGCTGGCAGGTAGCGAGCGGGGATTCGATGCGATAAGAAGATCCCCTGTATGAGCCTCTTGGCCTATGTCGAGACCTACGGCTGCCAGATGAATGTGGCCGACACCGAGATCGTGCTCGGTTTGCTTCAGGGGGCGGGCTACCAGCGTACCCATGATCCGGCGGCGGCCGACGTGATTCTAATCAACACCTGTGCCGTGCGTGAAAAGGCGGTGGAGCGCGTGTGGGGCCGCGCCAGCACGCTGGCGACCTACAAGGCCCGGCGCCCCAATGTGGTTCTGGGCATCACCGGCTGCATGGCGGAGCACCTGCGTGATCAGGTGCGTGCCCGGGCGCCCTTTGTTGACCTGGTGGTGGGGCCGGACGGCTACCGTCGCCTTCTCGCTCACATCGAAGAGGCGCGCGCCGGCGTGAAGATCGACGATACCGTCCTCGACCCCGATGAAACCTACCAAGGTTTGGACCCCGCCCGCGCCGCAACCGGGACCGTGGTCGGTTCCATTGCCGTCCAGCGTGGCTGCGATCGGTTCTGTTCCTTCTGTGTCGTACCCTATACCCGCGGACGCGAGCGCGGCACCGCACCCGATGAGGTGTTGCGCCAGGCGCGCGCCCTGGTTGCAGCGGGTGGCAAAGAAGTTCGGCTGCTGGGCCAGACCGTGACGTCCTATCGCCACGGGGACGTGGATTTCGCGAGTCTTCTCCAGGCACTGGCCGGCATCGACGGCCTGGAGCGGATTCGCTTCATGTCGCCCTATCCGCTGGGGTTTTCCGAAGACGTGATTGCGGTCATGGCCGGGTCATCCAAGATCTGCAAGCATGTACACCTGCCCTTGCAGTCAGCGTCGGACACGGTGTTGGCGCGCATGAAACGGGGCTACAGCTTTGGCCAGTACCGCGACCTGGTACGCGCCTTGCGCACGGCTCTGCCTGACGTCGCCATCACTACGGACCTGTTGGTCGGCTTCTGCGGCGAGAGCGAGGAAGAGTTCGCCGACATCCTGCGCGCCTTGCCGGAGCTGCGCTTCGACAATGCCTTCACCTTCGCCTATTCGGAACGGCCTCATACCCTCGCCGCGCGCACCATGCCCGACAACGTTCCCGCCGAGGTGAAGCAGCGACGTTTGGCCCAGGTGATCGATCTGCAGAGGCAAATCACCGGCGAGATTCACGCGGCCCAGGTGGGGCGGTGCGAGCGGGTTCTACTGGAGACGCCCTCGCGCCGTTCCCCGGATGAGCTGCTGGGCCGCACCGACAGCTTCCGTTCGGTGATCGTGCCCGCAGGAGCACGAGCCAAGTTGGGCGCTTTCGTCGACGTGAAAATCGAGCGCGCCAACCCAGCCACGCTCTTCGGGAGCCCGAGCCCATGAGCCAGACGCGCATCGCGGTCAGCTTTGTCTGCATGGGCAACATTTGCCGTTCCCCCACGGCCGAGGCGGTCATGCGTCATCTCGTGCAGCAGGCCGGTCTCGACGGCGCGATCGAAATCGACAGCGCGGGCACTGGCGCCTGGCACGTGGGCGAGGCGCGCGACGAGCGCAGCCACTCGGTGGGGCTGCGGCGGGGCATGCCCCTTTCGGGCGAGGCGCGCCAGTTTCGACGATCGGACTTCGCGCGCTTCGACTATGTGCTGGCGCTCGACCGCGAGAACCTTGCCGACCTGGTCCGGCTGGCCCCGGACGCCCAGGCGCGCGCCAAGGTGCACTTGCTGCGCGAGTTCGACCGGGCCTCGCCGCCCAATTCCGATGTGCCCGATCCCTACTACGGCGGCATCGACGGATTCGAGCACGTATTCGATATCTGCGAGGCGGCATGCCGCGGCCTGCTCGATCATCTGCGGCGCACGCACAGGCTTGGGTGATGGCCGGGCACAAGCTGGAGAAGGAGGTGGCGCGCGCGCTGGGCAGCGCGGTTCGGTCGTCGTGTGCGGTGTCCGGCGGCGATATCAACAGCGCCCACGAAATGACGCTGGCCGATGGGCGGGTGGCATTCGTCAAGAGCAACTCCGTCGCTGACCCAACCATGTTCGCGGCCGAGGCGCGTGGCTTGGCCTGGCTGGCGCAGGCCCGCGCGCTACGCATTCCCCAGGTGCTGGCGGTGGGCGAGACATTTCTCGTGCTCGAACGCATCTCGGCGGCGCGACGCCGGCCGGATTTCGACGAACGGCTGGGCCGCGCTCTGGCAGCCCTGCACCGCTTCGGGGCGCCGGGCTTCGGCCTGGATCACGACAACTTCATCGGGCGCCTGCCCCAGTCCAACGCGCCTGCGCCGAGCTGGCCCGACTTCTATCGCAGCCGCAGGTTGGAACCCCAGCTTCGTCTGGCGCGCGACGCCGGCCTGTGCAGTTCGGCCATGACCCGCGGATTCGACCGACTCTTCGCCGTGCTGGATGAACGCGTGGGCCCAGCCGAGCCCGTGGCGCGCCTGCACGGCGATCTATGGGGCGGCAATGTGATTGGCGACGCAACCGGCGTGGCCTGCTTGATCGATCCCGCCGTGTACGGTGGCCACCGCGAGGTCGACCTGGCCATGATGCGCCTCTTCGGCGGCTTCGGACACCACGTGTTCTCCGCGTACGAAGAAGCGTGGCCGCTTTCCCCTGGCCACGAGGACCGCGTGCCGCTCTATCAGCTCTACTTTCTTATGGTTCACGTCAATCTTTTCGGTGGGGCGTATGTCGCGCAAGCCGAGCGAGCCCTTCTTGCAGTCGCGTAGTTACTGCCACAGGGCGCGCAGGTGCCCCGCCATGTCCACGCGGCTGGTGACAGTGGCTGCGGGAATCACTTCCTGGTGCTGCGCGGGCGCGAATTGATCGAAGTGGTTGAGCACGCTTTCAGACAGGAACCGGCTGCGCGGAGTGTAGACATGGCGATCGCCGTGGCGGTTCTGCTGGCGGATGAAGAAACGCACTGGGTGGACCAGGCACAGGGTGTTCTTGGCGCGGGTCATGGCCACGTAGAGCAGACGCCGCTCTTCCTCGATCTCCTCGGCGCGACCGGTGGCCAGGTCAGACGGGATGCAACCGTCGGCCACGCTGAGCACATAGACGGTGTCCCATTCTTGTCCCTTGGCGGAATGAATGGTCGACAGGATCAAGAAGTCCTCGTCGAGGTGGGGCGGGCCGGCCAGGGCCCCGGCGCTCTCGGGTGGATCCAGGGTCAAATCAGAAAGAAAACGTTCGCGCGAAGGGGCCGCGTCGGCCAGGCGTTCGATCTGATCGAGATCCGCCAGGCGCGTGCGCGCGTTGTCATACAGACGTTCCAGATGTGGTTCGTAGAACCGGCGCACCCGGGCCAATTGCCCGGGCCAAGGCGTGTTGGGATCCGTGAGCGTCTGCACCAGCTCGACCAGGGCCGGCCAGTCGGCGGCGGCCGCAGCCGGCGGCACAGCGCGGGCAATGACCTTGGCCGGGTTCTCCCGGTCAGCCAGCAGCATCTGCTGAACCCGCCCGGCCAGCACTGGCCCCATCCCGGGCAGAAGCTGCAGCACCCGGGCCGAAGCCAGGGCGTCGCGCGGATTCTCGGCCCAGCGCAGACAGGCCAGCGCGTCTTTTACATGCGCCGCCTCGAGGAATCGCAGGCCGCCGAATTTCACGAAGGGGATGTTGCGACGGCCCAGCTCGACTTCCAGGGTGTCGCTGTGATGGGCGGTGCGGAATAGCACGGCTTGCTGTTTGAGCAAGACGCCAGCCTCGCGTTGTTCCAGAACGCGATCCGCGACGAAGCTGGCCTGGGCATCCTCGTCGTTCACGGTGACCAGACACGGGCGCGCTCCCCCTTTGCGCGTGCTGAAGAGATCCTTGGTGAATCGCTCAGCCGCCAGACTGATGACCGCATTGGCCGCGGCAAGAATCGGCTGGGTGGAGCGGTAGTTCTGCGCCAGGGTGAGCACAGTGGCCGGCGGCGTAAACTGTTTGGGAAAATCCAGGATGTTGCGCACGGTGGCTGCGCGAAAGGCGTAGATCGACTGGGCATCGTCGCCCACCACGCATACGCCCCGTCCGTCGGGTCGCAAGCGACGCAGGATCTCGGCCTGCAGCACATTGGTGTCCTGGTACTCGTCGACCAAGATGTGGTCGTAGAGGCTCGAGATGGCCTTGGCCACGCCCTCATCGCCCAGCAAGTGATACCAGTAGAGCAGGAGATCGTCGTAGTCCAGAACCTGCCGGCTGAGCTTGGCCTCCACGTAGCCGGCAAAGAGTCCACGCAAAGCGTGCTCCCATTCGAGACACCAGGGAAAGGCCCGCTCCAGACAGGCGCGCAGCGACGACTGGGTGTTCACCACGCGCGAATAGATGGCCAGGGCGGTGCCCTTGCGCGGAAAGCGCCGCTGTTGCTGGCCCAGGCCGGCTTCGGCGCGCACGGCATCGATCAAGTCGGCCGAGTCCTCGCGGTCGAGCAAGGTGAAACCCGGATCCAGCCCCACCACCTGTGCGTGCTGGCGCAGCAGGCGGTTGGCCACGGCGTGGAAGGTCCCGGCCCAGGGCAAGGTTCCTTCGAAATCGTGCTGCCGCGCCGCCAGTCGCGCCGCCCGACGGGTCATCTCGACCGCAGCTCGGCGGGTGAAGGTGAGCAAGAGGATGCGCCGAGGATCCACCCCGCGTCCCATGAGCGCCGCCACCCGATGCGCCAGGGTCTGGGTCTTGCCCGACCCGGCCCCAGCAACGACCAGCAACGGCCCATCGCCATGGGCACAGGCCGCAGCCTGCGCTTCATTGAGGGGAGTTTCGCTGCGAGTTGAGGCCATTCATCTGATACTATGCAAATGTTCAGGCAGCGCAAGATCGCGATTCTCGAAGGTCATCTGGGATCCCGAGCCCGCGGCGAACGTTTCTCAACCACCCCATTCGAGGTTCCGCCCAACATGACTGCTGCCAACCCATCCAATCGACTAGAGTCACCTCGATGATCCAGATGCGCTTGCTGATGGTGCTGGCACTTTCGGGCGCGTGCGTGCGTCCGATGCCGGCCCCGGTCCCGGTCCCGCCCCCGGCTGCGGCTCCGGTCCCTGCCAAGCCATTCGCGCCGGTCCCACAGGCCAACCCGCTACTCGCGGAAATCTCCACCGCCGAGCGCGCAGCGACCGAGCATCCCGACGACGCAGAAACATGGAGCCGCCTGGCCTCGGCGCTGAGACGGGCCAACCGTCTTCAGGAGGCCGCGCGCGCGGCCTGGCGCACGGTTGAGCTGGCTTCGTCGGTGGAATCTTGGACGTTGCTCGGGAACGTGTTCATACAAGGGGGTGCGCCCAACGGCGCCATGGCCGCCTTCGAGGAGGTCAGCCAGCAGACCAACGACGGGTTTCTGGCAGCGCAAAACTTTCTCAACCTGGGCTATCACGCCTGGCGCTGGGGCATGGACGATCTTGCCATGCGCGCCTACGCGCGTGCCGACAAGCTCGCCCCCGGCCATCCCCTGGTGCTGTACGACCGGACCTTGTTGTTTGCGGCTTCGGGCGAGGTGGCCAAAGCAAAGGCGGAAGCAAGCAAGCTTGGCACCGTGGTGGATCGCGTGCTGCAGGACCGGCCGCCGCTGGAGATGGTCGAGATCCTGGAACCGATGAAGGCGCTGACAGAATCGGTCGCCAGCGGCGAACCCGTTGCCAGGCTGCCGCCCCAGCCTGAGCCTGGACAACCTCTGCCCGACCGCTTCTTTCGGCGCAATCCCAGCCAAAGTCGAGCTCTCGATCTGGCGATTGACGAAACCTCGGAGCGCTACTACCCCATCGCGGGCTGGCAGGTGCTCGCGCTTGCCCTGCCGTCGCGCTGGAGCGACAGCCTGGAGGTGAGCAAGAAGGGTCAGCCGGCCTCGGCGCGAATCCGGCTGGAGGCCGGTGGGCCACAGCCCGTACTGTGGTTGCTGACCGCCACTGAGAGCGGAAAAGCGCCGGATCTTGACCGCCTCATCGTCGAGGCGCGGTCCCATCTGTCAGGTTCGCCCACCCTGGGCGAAGTGCGTTCATTCACCGGCCGCGGCCTGGAAGGCCGCGCCTTTGTCGCCGACGACCCTGGAGCGCGGCCCGGAGATCCCGGCGCCTTTCCCCGTGTGTGGGTGGCGGTCTTGCGCGCCAAGGGCTTTCTGGTCACAGCCACGCGTTTCTTGCGCGATCGCGATCCGGGCCTGCTCGAAGAGAGCGAGCGCATCCTGCGAGCCCTGGAGGTTCGCGATCTTACCCCGCCCGGCCGCTGACGGTTACGCTATAAGAATCCTCTCATGCCCCGGCGGCGCAAGCGCGCGTTCAGCTATCACGCAGGCGTCACCCTGGATGGCACTCAGCTCACCTGCGATGCGGCGGGGTTTGCCACCGATCTCGTTTTCCTTTCGCACGCCAAGGCGTTGGCGCCTGGGTCATCGTTCAGCCTGTCGTCGCGCCGGGCGGGGCGACGTCAACTGCTGGCCACTGAGGGCACGCTCGTGCTGCTGGGCGCAGCTGGCGAGCGCCTACGTGCGCGCACTTTGCCGGCTGGGTTCGGGCGGGCCTTCAACTTGGGTGGGCTGCGCCTTGCGCTCGTGCCTGCGGGATACTTGCCGGGCGCGGCCTCGTTGCTTTGCGAGGCCGGCGGCCGTCGACTGCTGTACGCCGGAACCATCTGCCGCGAGCGCGCTTTTGCCAGCCTTGGTGCTGCGGAGGTGCGCAGCGCAGACGCCGTGTGCTTGGACGCCACCTTCGGGGATCCGCGCTTTGTGCTGCCACCGCGCGAAGAAGCGGAAGCAACGCTGCGGCGGTTTGTGGAGGGAGCGCTGGCCGCGCGACGCGCGCCGGTCCTGCTCGTGTCGCCCTTTGGCCCGGCGCCAGCGACGGTCGAAGCGCTGCAGGCCGCTGGCATCGCCGCGCGCGCTCACAGCACCATCGTGGGGGCGCTGGCGCGCTTCGCTCAGGCTGGGGCTGCCGTGCCGACGCTGCGTCGTTTTGCGGGGAAACTGGGCGCAAACGAGGCATTGCTTTGGCCGCCGGAGGCGCGCGAGGCCCCAGTACTTGGCACGCTTGCCTCTCCGGCTTTTGCTTTTGTTTCCGGCTTCAGTGTCGAACGCACCGCCGTCGATTGCATGCGCGCTGACCAGGGCATCGCGTTGTCCAACCAGGCAGGCTTCTCTGACCTTGTCGCATATCTCGAAGCGACCGGGGCGCACGAGGTCGCCTTGCACAGGGGTTTCGCGGAAACCTTCGCCGCGATCCTGCGTTCGCGCGGGTACGACGCCTACGCCATCGACCCTCCGCGCCAGATGGAGCTGTTTCGTGGCTAATCTCCCTCTATCCGGTCTGGAACCGCAGGTGATTCCGATCTAGAAAGACCACCGTGTTGAACCTCGGCTTCCAGGAGATCCTCGTCATTCTTTTCGTAGCGTTGATCTTCCTCGGGCCAAACATGCTTCCGGAAATTGCCTCTGGGCTCGGCAAGGCCATCCGTGAGGTGCGCAAAGCAGCCGCGGACATCAAGAACGAGATCGGGCTGGATGAGGCCATTCGCAAGCCGCTGGCAGAGCTGCGCGATGCGACCATGCTGCCTCCCGAGGAGCTGAAGCGTCGCGATGAGCAACAAGACGCCAAGCGACGGACCGAGCGAGAGGAGCGCGAACGCAAGGTTCGTGAGGAGGCTGAGCGACGGCGCATCGCCGCCGAGGAGCAAAAGCGTCGCGACGAGGAGCAAGCGGCCAAGGCGCGCGCCGAGCGAGAAGAGCAGGAGCGCAAGGCGCGCGAAGAGGCTGAGCACAAGGAACGCGAGGAGGCTGAGCAGCGGCGCGTCGAAGGCGAGGAACGAAAGCGTCGTGACGAAGAGAAAGCCGCCAAGAAACGCGCCGAGAAAGAGGAACAGGAGCACAAAGCGCGCGAAGAGGCTGAACGACGGCGTATCGAAGGCGAGGAGCAGAAGCGTCGCGATGAGGAGCAGGCGGTCAAGAAGCGCGCTGAACGCGAGGAACAGGAGCGCAAGGCGCGCGAGGAGACAGAGCGGCGGCGGGCCGAACGTGAAGAGCAGAAGCGTCGCGACGAGGAGCTGGCGGCCAAAAAACGCGCCGAGAAAGAGGAGCAGGAGCGCAAAGCGCGCGAGGTGGCCGAACAGCGACGCGCGGCCATCAAGACCGCAATAGCAGCGTCCAAGGCCGCGTCGACTCGCCCGACCGCAGGGAGCGCTGTGGTTGCGGGCGTGACCATGGTCATGAACCCACCGCCCGACGCCAATCGGCCCCCGCTGACGCCCACTCCAGAGCTTCTCAGTTTGACACCCGAGCCAGTCTCGGTCGTGCCCCCGCCTGCTCCTGCGGGAGCGCGTCCACCCCCTGTACCGGCGACATCCTCGCGATCCATGGCCAGTCATTTGCCGCCGCCGCTGCCGAGTCAGGCCGATGCCAAGTCACCTCGGCCATCCTTGCCGCCGTTGCCCCGGAAGAAAGGCTAGCGGAGCATGTCAGCACAAGAAGACGCCGGATCGTCCGACAAGACGATCGTCACGGAAGTGCCCACCGACATGATGGCCCCCCAGCCAACTGTCGCGTCGGCGGTGGCGCCCGCGACGGACGCGTCGCCCACGGCGGCGCCCGCGACGGTTGAGTCGCCTACGGCGGCGCCCGCGACGGCTGAGTGGTCGGCCTTGTCGTCGGAGATGCGCACGGACCAAAGTCCCGCGGGGGCGCCCGCGTCGTCGTCGGAGACGCGGACGGACCCACCGGCAAAGGAGGGACTGGACGGCAAGCGCATGAGCCTGCTCGAGCACCTGGGCGAGTTGCGCTCGCGTCTGCGCAACGCCGGCATCGCTTTCGTGGTGGCTATGATCGGCTCGTTCGTGCTCGTCGAGAGATACTTCGACTGGCTGACACGGCCCGTGCGCACCGGCATGAGGGCCGCCCTACCCAAGGAAGCCGGCGAAAATCTCAACTTCTACGCCAAGAGCCTGACCGAGCCCTTTTGGGTCTACATGAAGCTGGCGATCGTCGGCGGTCTCATCCTCGCAGGTCCCTTTGTCGTCTGGGAGCTCTGGAGGTTCGTGGCGCCGGGCCTCTACCGCAAGGAGAGGCGGCTCACCATGCTCATCATCGGCTCCACGGTGGGCTGTTTCGCCGTGGGCTCGGTGTTCGCCTACCTCGTCTTGTGCGAGCCGGCCGCCTATTTCCTGACCAAGCTACTCACCAATTTCCAGGGCGATGCCCACTTCCATCTCTCCCCCATGATCATGATGGATGAGGTGGCCAACTTTCAGATGATGACCCTGGCGGGTTGTGGTCTTGCCTTCGAACTACCGGTGGTGCTGTCGATCCTCGGTTGGATTGGGCTGATTTCCAGCCGAGGCATGCTCAAGTTCAACCGCTACGCCATTGTCTTGGCTGTGGTTCTGGGCGGCGTGCTCACGCCCAGCACCGATCCCTTCACTCAGTGCCTGCTCGCGGCCCCGATTTTCTTGCTCTACAACATTTCAATTCTGGTGGTCTGGCTGATCGAGCGGGCGCGTCGTCGGCGCGACGAGGCTTTGGATCGAGGCGAGCCACTCCCCAGCGGGTAGGATTGCCCCGTCAGCTCTTCGATTTGTCGACGGCCGACGATCCGGGCCGCTGGCTCGCCGGTCCTGCGCTTCCGGTCCTCACGTACCGAAGTACGCTCCGGGCCGGTTCTCGGCCCGGCTTCGCCATCGACTCCGGCTTGTCGGCCGGCTCTCGAAGGCGAATCTGATGCGGTTGTGTGGGGGAGCGATATTGTTACGTTACTTTGTACCAGCCCGCCATCGCCGCGATGGACGTGGTGGCCCACACCAGGGCGATGTTTCGCAGCGAGCGATCCCGTGACCGGCTCACCTGCTCATCCAACTCGTCAAACTGGTGCACGATCTCCTCGGTGCCTGGCTGGCGCGAAAGCACCTCCTGTCGCACGCGGAGTTCGCGGGCGTCGGCAGAGCCGGGGCCGAAAGCGTAGTAGGCCGCCGGAAGCAAGCCCAGCAGGAATGCCACGGCCAGGCCGATGAAGGCCCGCTTGGCCGGCTGATTGCGCAAATTGGCCACCTTGAGGCTCGCGGGAGCGTTGCGGCTCTCGAACCCCATGGCCACCTCGCGGGCCATCGACATGCACTTGCGACAGCCCGAAGCCTTGGTCTTGTCGTAGTACAGGCCGTGCTGTGCGCACCGGACCAGGTTCCGATTCCTGGGATCCTCGTCCATGGCGACACCCGAAGCTTCCGTGGCGCCGATGTCGCGCAGGCTCCCCGCGGACGGCGTGCCTCGAACTGGCACGATGTCATCGGAGGGACGCGTGGCATCGCCGCGCGCCAGTTCGAGCCTGGGCCCCGACGAGACATCGGCGTGGAAGGCATCAGTGCCGGGCGCGGGGCTGTTGTACTGGCTGGCCGGCGGCGGTGTGCGCGTGGCGCGCGAACGTCCGATGGGCGACCCAGCGGGCGGCGGCGCCAGCCATGTCCCACTGCCTGGCCCCGACAGTGCCGGATTCGAGGCAGGGCGTGTTGCGAAGGGGTCGGTCCCTGCAAGACCCCGGCTGGCGCCAGGCTGGGAGCCTGCGGCCTTACCAGGCTGCAGCGGCGCACCACCGGTCACAGAGGGATCGGCTGGCGCAACCAGAGGCGGCCCAAAGCCTGGAGAAGCCGCGGCCATTCCCGACGGAACAGAAACCGGGGCAGGGGCCGCAGGCGGGCGGTCGGCTCGGGACATGGTCATGGATGGCGACATGGGCGCGCCAGGGCCTCGCCCCGCCGGGGAAGACATTTGCGATGAAGCCCGCGGCGGGCCGGCAGCAGGCCGTATGACGGTGACCGCGCCCATGACCTGAAGCTGACGCACCAGAGTCTGCGCTTGAGCTTGCTCCAGGCTTTGACCCGCGCGCAGGTTCTTGGCGGAGATCGCCCTGGCCACGGTGGCCAGCGGGACACCATGCCTCGCCGAAAGCGCGGAAGCCAGGCGTGTCTCTCCAGCAGGGCTGGGATCGGCCGAACCCACCACGAACACGTCAAAGAGTTGACCAGCCATGCTGCCAGTATATCGGGCCTTCAAGGGCTGCCAAGTTGCGCAGACGCATGCAGGTGAAAAAAAATTTGACGGCGCGAGCGGGATCTCCAGGATGGGAACATGGCAGTGGCAGTCGCGCACGCCTCGTCCTCGGGAAGGAGCTCTGTGCCCTTTCCGGGCGCGGTCGCCGTTTTGGCTCGTCGCGTGTCGGTGGTCCCAGGTATGGAGACACGGCGATTTCGACCAGTCCGACGTCTGCCAGAGCTGCCGCCCGACGATGCCATACCGGCGCGCAGTCGTATCGTCTTGCGCGGCGGCGCGGTGTGCTTGCGCTAGCACCCCAGTAGCTCAGGGGCGATCGCGCCGCTTGAGAAAACCGTAGGTCGTGGGCCGTGGCCCCGGGATCACGGCCTTCACCCACTGGTAGCCCGGCGGAATCCAAGCTTGTTCCTCGACGCAGGGACTCGGCAGACAGTACCTGTGTGTGATGAGGGTAGGGTTGCGTGACAGCATGTACTGGTCACTGCCCCATTTCTGGTGACCGGGTCGATCGGACGCGCTCATGTGCGGGTCATGGGCGATGTGCGCATCGACCAAGCCGAAGACATCGTAGGCGGGGATGCCGGAGTAGTACGGGATCACGCCCGCCCCTCCCACGGTCATCAGGTCGTCGGGGCGCGCGTTCTTGGCGAACCATTGTCCGATGGGAATGCGATCCTCGGCGTATTTCTTCAGGTAGCCCGGGGTGTCGATTCCGTTGTCAGCGCCGATGAAAGTGACGGCCACCCGACTCACGCGCAGGCTGCCCGCTACGAAAGCAACCGCCAGAGCTGCGCCGGCCGCCGCCAGCACGGGCCGGCCCACGGCCGGCCGCAGACGTTGGGCTAGCCGACGGATCGACTCCTGCACGACCACGGCACCCAGAGGCACCACCGGCAAGATAAAGCGGTACAGGCCCATGAAGTCGCCCCCCACCTTGACCACGTAGGCAGCAAACGCCAGCCACACCAGAGCAGTCAGGCGCCAGAGATCACGGCGGGGCTGGTCGATTGCGGCTGGCCTGCCGAGCAAGGCCAGCAGGAAGAAGAAGGGCACGCCGTAGTCCTCGGCAAAGCGGCGCAGGTAGTATCCGCCCCGAATCAAAGTGCCGGCGCCCCCTGACGACTTCACGTAGAACGTGTTGGGGAAGGGCCAGCCGTAGTAACGCCAGCGCCAGGCGAAGTAGGGAACGAAGAGCGCGGCGAAGAGCATGAGCCATGCCCATTCGCCACGGCGTGGACGGAAACGGCGTTCGCGACCGACCGCCGTGAGCAGACGAAAAAAACCGCCCAACCCAAAGAAAAGCAGTCCTTCAGGCCGAGTCATGGCAGCCAGGGCAAACACCGCTGCGCTGGCAAAACCGCGCCGTGAGGAGATCTCGGCCAGCAACAAATCGAATCCCAGGAAAGACAGGAAGGTGAAAAGTTGCGTCTCCAGCCCGCCCGTGCACCAGCAGGCAAACGCGCCCATCGAGGCGAGCAGACTGGGCGCTATCAGGTGCCAAACCGACGGGCGCTGGCCCGACAGGCGCACAGACATGCGCACCACCAGGGCCAAGGTGCCGACGCCAAACGCCACGCCGAGAAAACGCGAGGTCGCCACCGGGCCCAGGCCCAGCTTGATTCCCGCGGCAAGCAGCACGGTCCACAGGAAGTTGGTGAAGCCTTCCACGCGCTCGCCCAGGTTGAAAACCAGTTGACCATGCTCGGCCAGGTTGGCGGCATAGCGAAAGGAGATGTAGGCGTCGTCGGTTATGAAGTCGAAGAGCCGCACGTGCGGCAGCAGCACCGCCGTGGCGGCCAGCACGGGCCAGTAGCGTCGGAGGACGGCAAGCATCTTGTTGGAGGCGTTTCTAACCCGCTGGTCTAGCCAAAGGTGCCGCCGTTCCAACCCCACATAGCGCCGTCGGCGTTGGTGAACTCGATGTAGATGCGTTTTTCGGGAACGCCAAACCCAGTTGAAAGCTCCTGGCACAGAATCTTGGAAAGATTCTCCGCCTGGTCGGGCGACAAGGTGCCCACGTTCTTCAGCTCCGCGTAGCAGGCGGGTGCGCTGCTGCCGCCGAAGCTCATCTCTGCGCGGGCGGCCAGGCTGATCATGACGTAGCTCTCGGGTTTGCCGAGAACACGCGCCACCAGCGCAGACAGACCCTTCAATAGTTGCGCGCGCTTGTGTTCGTCCGATGGATGGGCCGATGTGAAAACCTGGAGCAAAGGCATGGACGCATCCTAGTCCAAACCGGGCTTTGCTTAAACCATCCTACCCGACCGCGGCCAGGGCGGCTTGTAGCTGGTCGCGGGCGTGCGATTGCCCCTTGCGCTCACATTGATCAATTCCCCTGCGCAAAAGATCCTGGGCTTCCTGGTTCCGGCCCAAACTGACCAGGGTGTCGGCCGCCGGAGCGTAAGCTGCGATGTAGTCGGGGTGGCCATGCAGCAGCGCCTGGAAAACCGGCCACGCCTCCTGCAACTGGCCCTGCGTCCGCAATTCCATGGCCAGGCCATAGTGCGCAAAGGGATCAACTGTCCCCTGCGCTACAAGCACCCGCAGCGTTTCCAGGCGCGACGGCATCACGCCCGTCAGGAGACCGATGGTCGCGCTGGCCCCGGAACCTCGCCGTCCAGGTCACAGCCGACGATGCGGTTGAGGTTGTCCACCCGAACCACAGTCGGCCTCCAGTTCCGCGCCTCAGTTTCGTCCGCGGCCTCGGCAAAGGTGGCGATGATTGCCGTGTCGCCAGGCTGGGCGTGGCGGGCAGCAGCTCCGTTGACGCAGACAATACCGGAACCAGCCTTGCCGGGCAGGGCGTAGGTCTCGATGCGGCTGCCGTTGGTCACGTTCCAGATGCGAACCTGCTCGTAGGGCAGGATATTCGCGGCACGCATCAGGGTCTCATCGATCGTGACCGAACCCTCGTACGCCAAATCGGCATGGGTGACAGTCACCCGGTGCAGCTTGGATTTAAACATCGTTCGCTTCATCGAGCACTCCGTCCCGGCCGGTTCCCCGGTCCAGGCAGTTTCATCAATCCTGGACCAAAGTAACGCGGAGTCAAATCGCTTTCGCGTTGACCGTCGCCAGGCCTTGTCTCAATGTCGAAGCACGCGGTCTCCGATAGAAGAAGTGAGAACCAGTGACGCACAAGCCATTCAAGCGTTTCATCGGGATCGACCTCGGAGGGGGCAGGGGCAAGAAGACCGCCCTGGCCGTGCTTGACCGAAGCAAGGGCGGCGTGACTGTCACAGCCCTGCATCCCCGTCCCAACGAGCCGCCGCTCTATGATTCCGCGCTGATCGCGGCCGTGCGTGAGAGCGGCGAGGGCGCTGTGGTCTGTGTAGACGCGCCCCTGACTCTGCCACCCTGCGTACGGTGCGATGTGGCCTGCTGTCCCGGCCAGCAGAGCTGCACCGACGCCGAAGTGGTCACTTTGCGCCGCCTGTTCGGGCTCGGCATGGGCCGCCGAGGCAAGCCCGCATTCACGCCGTACACCCAGCGGGCCACCGAGGCGTACCTTGTGCGAAGACGGGGAATCCTGCCGCGCGAAGCTTTGGGCCAGGGAATGGGTCCGCTGACGGCGCGCGCTAGCTTTTTGGTGCGCGCACTGGCCGATCAGTTCACTCTCAACGACAGCCTGATCGAGGTCTTCCCGCGCGCCACACTTGAGCTGCTTGGTTTTCGTGATCCGTACAAGAAGCGAGTCGACAAGCGCATCGAGATCCTGGCTCGGCTGCGTGACTTGAGCTTCGCGCCCGGCGTCTGGCGTGAAGAGTGTCGCCAAAGCGATCACATCTTCGACGCCGTCATTGGCGCGTACACAGGCTACCTGCGCGGTCGTGATGGCTGGACTGTGTCGCCTGAAGTCGCGTCCCTCTTGCCGACCGCAGGTTGGATCTGGGTTCCACCCGGAGAGACGGAGACAGCGGCAACATCCCGCGCCGCCGCCGACTGAAGAGATCTCTATTCGGCCGTGGTGTCTTCTTCGGGTATGCCGTGGTCCAGGTCGGCAGATTCGTGACTGTCCTGGTCTGCAGAGGAAAGTCCGGAAGGTGACTGTCCTGCGCCCGAGCCCAGCAGTAGAGCCGTGCCGCGTTCGCGGAGGAACTGGAGGAACACAAGTGCCGTGGGCAGCTCGGCGGCCGGTATTTCGTCGAGCAGGTCGCGCGCTTGACGCCGTAGGATCTCGCCCGGAGCCTCTCCGGCGTGAGTGAGCCGCGGTACATCGGCCGTCTCTTCGTGCGCAGTCACCTGACCCCAGGGTGGAGGATTCGCCACCTGGATCTGCATGTGCTCGATCCAGGTTTGGATGTGCAGGTGGAGAAGCTCCGAGCGATGGGCGAACCAGCGCTCGCGTTCAGCTGGGAAGGCCAGCAAGACGTCCTTGAACCGGCGAAATGCCCCCTTGCCGTCGATGGCAACCAGCAGTCGCTCGCGCAGGGCCTGATCCTGTACCACGCCGACGAAACGTTCCATCCAGCGGTACTGCTCGCGTGACGACGCGGGATCGACCCGAATGAACCGGTCCGGATTGTTGGACACCTTGGCCCGCCGGGCCGCGGCGTCAGGCTCGCCTTCCACAATCGAAAGCAGGTCGCCGTTCTCCAGGTCAAGAAAACTCTCCTGCTCTGGAGAATTGCGCTCGAAGGCGATCTCCAGATCGCTCCAATTGATGGTAACTGGCGGCATGGCTAGTAACTCCTCTGGCGCCCCCCTCCCAACGGAGTGCGCAGAAAGATAGGAAGACAAGCCTAGCCTAGAATCATGGCCTTCGCTTTGCAATGCCTTTGGCTGCGCTGGCCGGCCCCTTGACACTGGGAAGCCGGTCTATAAAACTAGCTTTTTGACTTCTTTCGGAGTTCCCGTGGCACGAGTCACCGTCGAAGATTGCCTGGATAAGGTTTCCAACCGGTTCGCCCTGGTCATCCTGGCGGCAGAGAGGGCGCGCCAGCTCTCAGGGGGCGCCAAAGCCCTGGTCAAGTGCGACAACAAGCCAGGCGTGGCGGCCCTGCGCGAGATTGCGCAAGGCCAGGTGCGTTTCAATGAGTCCGTCGAGGGCACCATCAGGCAGTATCTGGGCGAGATCCGCGGGCGTGATGCCCGTCCCGAGCGCAGCGCTGGCAAGCAGTAGCTACCTGCCGCGACGAACGCTGACCGCGAATCGATCAGGCATTGTGGCCCCTCTGCCCACCCCGCTGAATTGCGTGGTCAGGAATTTGTCCATGCGTGAGAGGCGCCCGTTCATGGGTATCTCGGGATGGGCGCTGGCCATGCGGCCAATCAGGCGCGCCATACCGCGCGGGTCGTAGCCGGCGCGATAGAGCAGGACCGTGCCCATCAGGTCCGCTTCAATCTCGTACTTCTCCAGGCGCGGCTTGTTCACCACGGCATAGGCTTGTTCGGCAAAATCGTCGAGATCGTCTTCGACAGCGTCGCGGCTGGTTTCCGAATCAAGCTCGTCCATGGCATTGTCGGCACGCAGACGGGTGGCTTGCACCTTCATCTCGCGCAGACCGTGCCGGCGCACGACGTGGATGATCTCGTGGGCGATCAACCCGGCTAGCTCGGCTTCATCGCGGCACAGGGACAGCAACCCGCGCGACAGGAAGATGTAGCCACCCGGAACGGCAAAGCTGCCCACGCCATCGTTGTCGAGGATGTAGACCGAGAAATAGGTGTCGTAGAAGGCCGTCTCGATGAGCAGATTCGTGGCAATGAGATTCGCGTACCTTTGCAGGAGAGGGTCGCGCACCAGACCAGTGGCGGCCACGCGCGCGGCCACCGCCAGGCCTACGCCGCTTTCGCGCGGCCCGATGTCGTAGCCCTGCTTGCTGATGGTCTTGTCCTCGGCGGCCGCGAGCGCAACCGCGCCGGAACGATAGGGCAGAAGCAGGGCGCGAAAGGCCCAGAACTCCGTCGCACTGAAAAACGGCCCTTGCTGGGCGTAGAAGCTGTCCAAGGCCCCGCGCTGCACGTTCTTGATTTGTCCGGCGAAGCCCTTGACCGCCGCGCCCACGGTCCCACGCGAGGCGCGCGCATCGGACCATTCCTTGCTCATGGCTTCCAGCGTTCCCGCCTGCTGCTTTTCGTCCAGGCTGGCCTCGGCCAGCCAGCCAATCTTGGTGTCTGCCTGCACGCGCAGCCAGCGGTCCTTCTCTTCCAGCTTTCGGACCTTGGTGTTGACCGGAAGGTTGGCCACCACGGGAAAGAAAGTGCCTGGTCCTTCGCGAAGCTGATTGTTTGAGCGTTTCGTGTAGAGGTCGGCCGCCCAAGCGACTACAGGAATCGCCGCGACCAGCCCGGTGGCAAGAAGTCTGTAGGACAGCCTCATGGTGGGCCAAGCGTATCACCGCGGCGTCATCTGCGGGACTAGATCGTGACTTGGTCGTGACTTGGATTTGCCCTGCGGCCCGGGACAGGGAAGAATCCAGGCTCGGGAGGATCCATGATTCGTTGTAGGTTCATGCTGATGACTGTGTTGCTCACCACGACCGTCCTATCCGCCCAGGCTGCCCCCAACGGGAGTGCACCCACTCCGCCGGCCCCGTCTGTGCCCGCTGAAGGCGCGGCCCCGCCCGTGCCGAGCAAGGTGACCACGGTGGAGGGAATCACCGAGTATCACCTGCCCAATGGGCTGCGCGTGTTGCTCTTCCCCGATCCCACCAAACCGACCGTCCTGGTCAACGTGACCTACCTGGTGGGTTCGCGGGTCGAGGGCTACGGCGAGACCGGCATGGCCCACCTGCTTGAGCACATGCTGTTCAAGGGCACGCCCAGCCGGCCCGACATCTGGAAGCTGCTGCAATCCAAGGGCGCCAACTTCAACGGCAGCACCTGGTGGGATCGCACCAACTACTTCGAAGAGCTGCCCGCCTCATCGGAAAGCCTGGAATTTGCGCTGGCCCTGGAGGCCGACCGGATGATCCACAGCAAGATCGCTGCCGAGGATCTGGCCAAGGAATTTTCGGTGGTGCGCAACGAGTTCGAGATGGGTGAGAACAACCCGGCGAACGTGCTGGAAGACAAGATGATGGCGGCGGCCTTCCAATGGCACAACTACGGCAAGTCGACCATCGGCTCGCGCAGCGACATCGAGCGTGTTCCCGTCGGCAGCCTGCGCGCTTTCTATCGCAAGTACTACCAGCCCGACAACGCCATCCTGATTGTGGCCGGCAAGTTCGACCACGCCCGGACCCTCCAACTGGTGGGCAAGTACTTTGGTCCCATCCCGCGCCCATCGCGCATGCTGCAGCCCACCTGGACGGTCGAGCCGGTGCAGGATGGCGAGCGCCAAGTGACCTTGCGCCGCACCGGTGACGTGGCGCTGGTGTCCCTCGTGTATCACGGAGTGGCGGGCGCGGACCCTGACCGCATGACCGAAGATGCCATCGCCGACATACTGACCAACAAGCCCAGCGGCCGTCTGTACAAGGCGCTGGTGAGCAAGGGCCTGGCCAGCGAGGTGAGCAGCAACGTCTACCCCATGGCCGAGCCAGGCGTCATCCTGCTGTCGGCCAAGGTGAGCGCGGACGTGACGCCCGAGAAGGTGCGCGACATCATGATCCGCACCGTCGAGGGCCTGGCCGGAAGCAAGGTGACCAAGGAGGAAGTGGAACGCTGGCGCGCGGGCTGGATGAAAGACTTCGACCTGAACCTGAACGAGACGGCGCGCACCGGTGTGCTGCTCTCGGAGTACGCGGCCATGGGCGACTGGCGGTTGCTCTTCCTGGCGCGCGACCGGGTCAAGGCGGTGACTTCGCTCGACGTGGAACGGGTGGCACGCGCCTATCTCAAACAGTCCAATCGTACCCTGGGCCTCTTCTTGCCTGACAAGACGCCCGACCGCGCACCACTGGCGCAAACCCCCGACGTGGCCGCCCTGATCAAGGACTACAAGGGCAGCGCGGCGGTGGCCGAGGGCGAGGCATTCCTCGCCAGCGTCGAGAACGTGGAGAAACGGACCACTCGGACAGACCTGGCCGACGGGCTCAAGCTGGCTCTTCTGCCCAAGAAAACCAAGGGTGGCTCGGTTCGTCTGGTGCTGACTGTGCGCTTCGGCAGCGAGCAAGACGTCAAGGGCAAGACCACCGCCGCGGCCGTGCTGCCCAGCATGCTGATGCGCGGAACCAAGAAGCATAGCTTTCAGCAGATCAGAGATCAGCTCGATCAGCTCCGCGCCGAAGCGGATTTCAGTGGCGGTCATTCGTCTCCCGGCATGGTGAATGTCAGCCAGATGCGGGTGAAGACCACGCGAGAGAATCTGCCCGCGGTGCTGGATCTGGTCAGCGAGATCCTGCGCGAGCCGGCCTTTGCCAAGAGCGAGCTGGAATCCCTGCGCAAGGAGATGCTGGCTGGTCTCGAGGAGCAACTGCAGGACCCGCGCGCCAACGGCCAGGTGGCCCTGATGCAGAAGCTGTTCCCCTTTGCCAAGGACGATGTCCGCTACGTGCCCAGCGTGAAGGAAAGCATCGAGCGCGTGCGCAAGGTGCAGGCGCCCGAGCTGGCCCGCATGCACAAAGCGCTCTGGGGCATGAGTGCCGCGCAGCTTGCCGTGGTGGGCGACTTCGACGCGGCCACGGTCAAGGCGCAGCTCGAGAAGGATCTGGGCGCCTGGGAATCGCCTAGCCCTTACCGGCGGATCGCGCTCACATTCCGCGCCAACGCGCCCGCCGACGAAATCATCAATACCCCGGACAAGGAAATGGCCTTCGTCATCATGGGCAGCACCTTGCCGGTGCGCGATGACGATGTTGCGTATCCAGCGCTGACCATGCTCAACTACATGCTGGGCGGCAGCCCGACCTCACGCCTCTTCGATCGTTTGCGCCAGAAAGAAGGTCTGTCCTATGGCGCCGGCTCGCGCATCTTCGCCCACCCCATCGACGTGAACGGGCACTTTCTGGCCTGGGCCATCTGTGCACCCCAGAACATGGACAAGAGCCTGGCGGCCATGCAGGAGGAGATCCGCAAGCTGGTGAAAGAAGGCGTCGCCGAGAAGGAGCTGGACGAGGCCAAGAAGAGCTACGCCAAGAACTGGGACAGCCGCATGGCCGACGACGAATTCGTGTCGTCTGAGCTGGCGCAGGGCCTGTTTCTGGGGCGCACATTCGCGTACTGGCGCGACCTCAACGACAAGATTCAGAAGCTGACCCCGGTCGACATCAATGCGGCGGCGCAGAAGTTCATAAAGCCCGACGGGCTGGTGATGGTGAGGGCAGGGGATCTGGCGAAACAAAAGTAGACGGCGAAAGCGGATCACAGGGCTTGCAGGTGCCGGATGAAGCCCTCGGCAAAGTAGAACACCAACATCAGCCGGCCCAGTGAGATGGTCTCGCCGCCCATGAGCCGCCGTGGCTTCTGCGGCACGAGTGACACGCCATCCACGATGGTTCCGTTGGTCGAGCCCATGTCGGTGAGCCGAAATTCGCCGTTCACCCGGGAAATAATGCAATGTCTCTTCGAAACCGAATACTCGGGGATGGCGATGTCGTTTTCCGATGTGCGCCCCACGCTAATCGGTCCGGGCATCGAGTTGCGCGGCTTGACCACCGGGAAGACCCGTCCCGTCAGTCGCGTACAGGCAAAGGTCCCTTCGTTGAGGTTGACCACGCTCGTGCCTTCGCTCGATGCGGTGGGGTTGATCTCGCCCGCCATGCCCAGGGTCACCAGGACAGGCTGGAAATAGGAACGCTGAAAACCTGCAGGGCCGAGACGCTGCAATTCGTCTTTGTAGTCGATGGCGTAGGTCAGCATCCCAAGGCCGTTGCTGTGGCCAATCACGGTAGCCACGAATTTTGTCTCTTGTCTTCATGTACCGCCCTGCCACCCGGCAGGTCAAGGTCTTGCCGTCGCCGCGACTGGCTCCTCGCGGCTGTTCGTGCCGTGCTATCTTCATCCTCTGACTCGCTTCGTTTCAAACCCACGAAATGATCGCACCGGTTGCAATTCTGGCGGGAGGTCTAGCCACCCGGCTCCGTCCCATCACTGAGACAATTCCCAAGTCCCTGGTGGACGTGTGCGGTGAGCCCTTCGTCGCCCACCAGCTCAAGTTGCTGCGATCCAACGGAATCGATGATGTGGTGCTGTGTGTGGGGTACCGGGGCGAGCAGATCGCGCAGCTAGTCGGGCCTGGCGCCGCCTTTGGCCTGCGCGTGCGCTACGCCTTTGACGGGGAACAGCTGCTGGGAACCGGCGGGGCCGTACGTCGGGCGCTCGCCATGCTGGGCCATGAGTTTTTCGTGCTGTACGGTGACTCGTACTTGCCCTGCGACTATCAGGCTGTTCTCAGCAGCTTCCGCGCCTCGGGCAAGCTTGCCTTGATGACGGTCTTTCGCAACGAAGGCCAGTACGACACGAGCAACGTGCAGTACGACGCCGGGACCATCCGGCGGTATGACAAGTCCGAGCGTTCTCCAGCGATGCATCACATCGACTACGGTCTGGGCGTGTTTCGGCGTGAGGCGTTCGCAGACCTGCCGGATGGTGCTCGTCTGGACCTGGCCAAGCTCTACCAAACCTTGCTGGCCAAGGGGCAACTGGCAGGCTATGAGGTAGCAGAGCGGTTCTACGAAATCGGTTCCGTCGCCGGGCTGGAGGAGTTCCGCCTGCTGATGGAAACCAAACGGGCCACAAAGCCATGACATTCACCGATCAGTTTCTCGACGAAGCTTCTGCCGTTGTTCGTGGTCTCGACCGACCCAAGATTGAGGCGCTGGTGGACGCGCTTGCCTCGATGCGCGAGCGGGGCGGAAGGTTGTTCATCCTGGGCGTGGGCGGGAGCGCGGCCAATGCATCGCATGCGGTCAACGATTTCCGCAAACTGACCGGGATGGAGGCCTACGCGCCCACCGACAACGTGAGCGAGCTGACGGCGCGAACCAACGACGAGGGATGGGAGAGCGTTTTTGCGGCATGGCTGCGCACCAGCCGCTTGCAAGCGGCTGACATGATTCTGGTGCTCTCGGTCGGCGGAGGAGATCTCGAGAAGAACGTGAGTCCCAATCTGGTGGCGGCGTTGAAATATGCCAAGCAAGTGGGTGCGACAGTGGGAGGTATCGTGGGACGCGACGGTGGCTACACCGCCAAGGTGGCCGACGCGTGCGTGGTCGTTCCGACGGTGAATGCCGCCCATGTCACGCCACACACCGAGGCGTTTCAAGCGGTGGTTTGGCACCTTTTGGTTTCGCATCCCAAGCTGAAAGCAGCCAGCACCAAGTGGGAAGGCCTGCGATGACAGAGCGTGCCGCTCTTTTCCTGGATCGGGACGGAGTGGTGTGTCGGGCTCTGGTTCGCAGCGGCAAGCCGTTTCCCGCGCGATCCTTGCAGGAACTCGACATCTTGCCGGGGGTCAAAGAGGCGTTGCAGAAAGCTGGAGCCCAGAAACTGATCCGCATCATCGTCACCAACCAGCCCGACGTTGCCCGCGGAACGCTGGCGCGGGAAGTGGTCGAAGCCATGCACGACCGGCTGCGCTCCGAGTTGGAGATCGACGATGTGCTGGTGTGCTGGCATGACGACGCCGACGGATGTGCGTGCCGCAAGCCGAAGCCCGGCTTGTTGCTGGAAGGGGCCGAGCGGCACGGCGTGGATATGGCCAAGAGCTTCATGGTTGGGGACAGGTGGCGGGACGTGGAGGCCGGCGCGCGGGCCGGGTGTCGTACTGTCTGGATTGACTGCGGCTACGATGAACAAAGCCCGCCCACAGCGCCGGACCACCGGTGTCACAGCCTGGCCGAGGCCGTGGAGTGGATAGGCGCGAGCGCGCAAAGGTGACCGACATGGAACCGAATCTGGATTCCCTCAAGATCAAAATCTTCGGCGACGGGGCCGACCGGAAGGCGATGGTTGACCTCTACCGCAATCCACGCATCAAGGGGTTCACCACAAATCCCACGCTCATGCGCAAGGACGGGGTAGGCGACTACGAGCGCTTTGCGCGCGAAGTCCTCGACGCGATCCGCGATCGGCCGATTTCGTTCGAGGTGCTCTCAGACGAGATGGACGATATGGAACGGCAAGCGCGCAAGATTGCTTCGTGGGGCGAGAACGCGAACGTGAAGATCCCCATCACCAACACCCGGAGGGTTTCTTCGATGCCGCTCGTTGGGCGCCTGGCGCGCGATGGAATCAAGGTGAACGTCACCGGGGTGACCACGCTCGATCAGGTGACGGCCGCTGGGGAGGCCCTGGCGCAAGGCCATGCCTTTTCCATCGTTTCGGTTTTCGGCGGACGCATTGCAGACACAGGCAGAGATCCAGTTCCCATGATGGCTGCGGCTGCGCAAACGCTACGTCCCCTGGCCCACGTGGAGTTGCTGTGGGCCAGTCCGCGCGAGTTGCTCAACATCTTTCAGGCTGACGCCGTTGGCTGCCACATCATCACGGTCACCGCTGACATTCTCAAGAAGCTGCCCCTGGTGGGCAAAGATCTGGACCAGTACTCGCTGGAGACGGTGCAGATGTTTCGCGACGATGCGGTGAAGGCCGGCTACGTCCTGTAGAGAGAAGCGCGGCCTGGCAGCCGCGTCGGGCGTCGGAAAATAAGAAAAGCCGAGGAGTGGGGATGCGATCCACTCCTCGGCTTAGGCGGGACTTATCGGGCAACACCGCCAATGGTGGTGGTCTGTCCGCCGTTTAGTTAGGGGTAGCCACTCACAAGGATGGGTCATCGCTGTTCCCCCAAACGGAGACTTCTAGAACGCGAACCCGAAACGCAAGGTGGCAGAAGGCCGCCAACGCCAGGGTGTCCACAACACACTTGTCGCATCAGAACGGGCGACCAAGTACCGCGTGGCCAGAAGATCCATGTCAACGCCAATGCGCACGGACACGACTGCAGCCCCCAAAGCATGCTCAAGCGTGGCCATGGCAACGAGCAGGGGATCCGTCGCCCAGAAGGCCGGCTGTGCACCGTTGCCCCTTGGAGTCACACGGGTCGCATCCACGCCCGCTCCCAATCCAAAAGACGCAGAGAGGTGCGAAGTGATGGCCGTTGGAAATCCCGCTACGAAGCGGATTCCGGACGACAGTAGGCGCATGTCCACATCGCCGCGGGTTACCGCCAGCGGCAATTGCTGCAACAGGGTCACGCCCAGGCGGAGACGCAGCCACCGCCGTTCGGTGCTCAGTTCCGGACCTTGCGCGACGGTATCGGTCGACAGCATGGTCCCTGAGTAGCCGGCCGTGATCGCCCATGTGGATTCCGATTCCGATGCCGGTTCCGATTCCGGTGCCGGTTCCGGCTTCGGTGCCGGTTCCGGCTTCGGTGCCGGTTCCGGCTTCGGTGCCGGTTCCGGCTTCGGTGCCGGTTCCGGTGCGGGCGCAGGCGCCAAGGATCGTTCAAACTCGTCGCGACTCACCCCCAGGGCTCGTCCTTTCAAGATGGCCTCCACCGAGCTGTCCACCACAAGGCGGATCAGCTCCAGCTCGACCGCGTCCGGATCCGCGCGGACCGCCAGCGGGCGCACATAGACGAGCCCACTTCGCGCGTCCAGGAGGTACATCGTGGGTTGGTCTGCCGTCAGGTCTAGCCACAGGTACGCGACCGGTCCGGCGGCAGAGCGGTCAAGGGGATGGCGGGCGACGTCGAGTGGATCGATCCGGGCCGCGCTGGCCGCGACGAGGTCCACTCCCTGGCGGTCGAGTGAAGCGCGAAGCGCGGCGAGAATCTTTTCGATTGCCGCCGGGTCGCTGGCCAGCACGGCGTTGACGCGCTCCCTTTCTGCGGCCGTTCCCACTCGCGGCAGCGCGAGCGCGGCGACCAACAAGAGAAACAAAGCGACCCGCTCAAGGCGCTCGGGCCATGGCGCAGTTGCAACGCCGTTCTTCCGACCGCTCACGCCCAAACCGTTCTCAGCGAGAATGCTCGATGCCTACTGCCGCTTCTTGCGGGCGATGCATCTGGGACAACCGCTCTTTGGCTTGGCTGGCGTAGACCGTTCCGGGGTAGGAATCGAGCAGCGTCTGCCAGGTTTCGCGTTCAGCAGAAACGCGGCCCATCTGTCCCAGCGCCGTTGCTCGGCCAGCCAGCGCAACTTCTGGTGCCTCGCCCCGATGCGCTAGGTGTTGGTCGAATTGAGCGAGGGCCTGCGCAGGGCGCCCGCGGTCGAGCAGCATGCGGCCAGCCACGGCAAATGCGATCCGGCTTTCGCGGGTCGAGGGGAAGAGCTGCTGCAGCTTGCGGAAAACAGCGATGGCTTCGTCGATCCTGTTGCGGTCGCGCAAAGCGGAGGCCTGCTCGAAAAGTGAGGCTGCGCTGGGCCGCATGCGCAGCGTCCGAGCCGGGCTGGCTGTCTCGTCCACGAGTTCAGCCTGCAAAGACGACGGCGCCTCCGACAGAGCCACCGCTGGCCGGGGATGTGCTGATGTCCGCGCGACAGGTCGTACCATGGTCGCCTGAGCTGGAATCGGCTCGCTGGCGGGACTTTGCCTGTGCCACCAGGCCGCGCTTGCCACGCTGCAAACCGCTAGCAACATTCCCGCGGTTGCGAATAGCCAACGTCTTCGGCCGGGAAAGAAAAACAGCGTCGACCAGCGCGTGCGTCCGAAGTGGTCCAGCGCGTAGTCCACGGCAAGGCTGTTCAAGCGGCGCCCCCAGGGCTGAGGCTCACAGGCCTCTTGCTGCGAGCGAGCCAGGGCCAGGTGAGCCTCGCATGCGCGGCAAGCGGCGAGGTGCTGCTGCAAAGCGCGCTGTTCCGTTTCAGACAGCTTGCCTGCCAGGGCTCGGTCCAGGGCTGCTTCTGGGTGCCCTTCGAGATTCATGCTGACCCTTTGCAGCCGACCATCTCTCCGTCGAGCCGACGGCGTAGGTAGTCCTTGGCCAAGCGCAGACGGCTCTTGGTGGTGTTGACCGGCACCTGTGTGGCCACGGCAATTTCTTCCACCGAGCAACCCAAGACCATGCGCATGAGAACCGTCTCGGCCTGCACGGCCGACAGCTCGTCGATGAGCGCGCGCACCAGCCACAAATTGGGAAGGACGTCTTCGCTTCCTGCGAAGTTCGGAACAGGAGACTGCTCAGCAAGAGCGTTCTGTCGCTGCTCTCGATTTCGGGCTCGCTTGCGCGCGGCGATGGACGCCCGCAGCGCGATGCGATTCGTGTAGTGCACGATCGCGCCCTCGACACGATACTTGGGCAGGGCGCGCAGAATATCGATCAAGCATTCCTGGACGGTATCTTCCAAGTCGACGTGGCCAGCCCCGAGCACCCCGCGGCAGACGCTGCGTACCGACGGTGCGATGGATTCCAAGAATGTGCGCATGGCCGCGGCGTCGCGTGTCCGCGCCATCAACGCCAGCTCTGTCAGGTCCGATTCGTTCCGATCGGACGAGCGCACCTGCGCGGCGACAGCAAGACGCGCCTGGCTTTCCGCGGGGGCCATAGCCCAATTGTAGCGCCGAATAGTCGGAAGTTGTCAACCTATCGATGGCCAGTTCAACGTCACCGCCATGCTTCATAAATGATGCCGGGGCCGCCCTCTGCCTCCCTGCTGAACAAGATATGGGTTCCGTCTTGCGACACCCAGGGATAGCGCTCCGAGACGCTCGTATTGAGAGAGTCCAAGCGAGTTGGCGCATCGGAAAAAAGAGTGGACGGGTCGGAACGGCTGACTTCGACGAGATCCCACGACTTGTTGTTAGGGGCTCGAGAGCTCCAGATAATGGAAAGCGAATCGTGGAAGAGCGCAGGATCCGCGTCTGCAATGTTTGAGTTGATGCCCGAAAGCTCCTGGACATTTTCCCAGGCTACCAGCGGGTCGGTACGGGACGCGGAGTAGAGTTTGAAGTTCTCTGTGCCCTGTGGAGCCGAGCAAAAAGTCATGAAAAGTTCGTTGGGATCTACGCTGGGTCCCCTGACGTCCAGGGTGGAAGAGGTGAGCCCCTCCACCTCCACGAGCCCAGGGGAACGCCACTGCTGCCCCTTCGTGTCCCGCCGCGAGACATAGAGCTGGTATCCCTCGCCCGCTCGGTCACTCGCAAAGTAGAGGGTCAGGCCATCACCGGACACGTCTGGATCCTGGTCGCTGCCGATGCCGGTGATTTCGTTGACCATCGTGGCCGTGTTCCAGGCGGCATTGAGTGAGCTCCGTGTGCTGTGCCAGATGTGGAAGCTCGCCTCACCCAGCGCTGCGCACGAAAAATAGATCTCCAATTCATCTTGGGTGAGCGAGCTACCGTGGATGTCGGTTGTGTTGTTGGGCAAGAGCGTGACCACCGTCGGCGCAGAAAAGGGACCCCGTCCCCAAGCGGCGTCCTCGCCCGCGTCCATCTCGAACACATCGTTCTGGACGGCAACCAGCCGGTCCGCCTTCATGCAGCCGATCCCCCCGAGAAGTATTCCGGCCACCGCGCCGATGTGTCGGCCTGTCATGTCCCCAGTATGACCTTGCTTTGTGAAGGAGTGTAGCTCTCGCGTTCACGAGACTGGCCCGCCTCGCCGCCGCTGTCGCGAGGTCGCGCGTGACGCATTGAGCGATCAGGGCATGGGCGGGAGGAACGACTGGATCGCCGCGTACCAAGGCTGCTCGTTGGTCAAGGGTCGACGGGGACCGTGGCGTTTGCCGCTTGCTTGGCGACCGGCTCGGTCACCAGCGGAAAGCGATCACCATGAGAGCGCCGCTGCTTGGTCATCATCCAGCGTCCGTTGCGGCTCTCCCAGTGCTGCTCGAGGGTGGCCTTGCGTAGGCTGGGGTCGTTCTTGGCATACCACTCGATGGTGACGGTCACGGTCGCCCCCGACGAGCCAGTGTCGAAGTGGACGCTCTTCACTTCGTAGTCGCACATCACTAGATCGTTGCCCACCAGATCCACGCGTTCCAGGAATAGCCGCTTGTCCTCGGCCGGCATGGACGCCCCCATCGAATCCCAGCGCGCCCAGCGCAGATCGTCGTTGAACATGCGGGCGTCTCGCATGAGATCGTCTTCGCGTCGTTGTGTGGCCGAGAAGCATCCGGCCAGCCACACCAGCCCCAGCAAAGCAAGTCGGATGTTCACGATGAAGTTCCTTTCACGCCTGAGACAACCCGTTCGATTCCGGCCAGATCGCGACGGCAACGAACGCCGGAAAACCCCGTCGCGCCCAGGAGTTCCTCGACGGCGCCGGCCTGGCCCGCGCCGACCTCCAGGGCCAAGCAGCCTCCCGGCTGCAACAGTTCGGGCGCCCCTGCCACCAGCCTGCGCAGCAGCGCAAGTCCGTCGGCACCGCCGTCGAGCGCCAGGCGTGGTTCGCTGCGCACGTCGGCGGCGAGTCCGTCGATCTGGGCGCTCGGGACGTAGGGGAGGTTGGCCACGATCAGATCGAAGTGACCTAGAGGCACAAGGGGCTGATCGAGATCGCCCTCCAGGAAGGTGACGGTCAGACTCAAGCGCTCGGCATTGGTGCGCGCCACAGCCAGCGCGTCGGGCGAAATGTCAGTCGCAAAGACCTGCGCCTCTGGCCGCTCCTTGGCCAGCGCCAGCGCCAGCGCGCCACATCCGGTACCCACGTCCGCGATGCGCAGACCCGCGGCCGGACCCGCGAGGCGGTCGAGCGCCTCCTCAATCAGAGTCTCGCTATCGGGCCGGGGAACCAGCACGCGCGGGTCGACCAGCAGGTCCAGACTCCAAAACTCCTTGTGACCTAGCAGGTACGCCACCGACTCGCCCGCCAGGCGTCGCGAGACCAGCTCGCGGTAGCTGGCCAGCTCGGCCGCGGCCAAGGGTCGGTCGAAGTGTGCGTAGAGTTCGATGCGCGACATCCCGAACGCGTGGGCGGCCAGCAACTCAGCATCCAGCCGCGCCGAAGCGACGCCGTGCTTTTCGAAATGGGCCGTGGTCCAGCGCAGGACATCGAGCACAGCCCAGACAGTCTTGGGCGGCGAAGCAGACGGAGTCGGCAACACATCCCGATTGTGCCGCAGGGATCGCCCGTTGGCGAGAATCGCGTGGGGAGCCCGCCGGCTTAGCCGACGGCGCACCATTCGCGGGAGGGTTTGGGAACCCTCCCAGGGTTCCCAAGTTGCGCAGAATTGCGCTTTGACAGACCACGAACATCCCCAAGGCGGTAATACTATGTCACTCGATGAAACCGCGCTTCTCCTGCATGGTCGCTGCCGCCGGGTTGCTGGTCGCCACCGTCGGCTGGGCCACCACCACGCGCTTCTTTCGCCAAGCGACGGCCAAGGATTTTGAAGAGGGCGAGGCCACTTCCAGCATGGTGTTGCCCAACGGCGAAGTGATTCCGGGCATGAAGGCGACGCGCCTGGCGCTCGACGCCGCCTTCGCCTGGTGCGTGGCGCTGTCCCCTGACGGCCGCACGGCCTACTTTGGCACCGGCGACCAGGGGCGCATCTACGCCGTGCCAGTCGATCCCGGGGCCGGCGAGGCGAAGAAGCTGGCAGAAATCGACGCACCCTGGGTCACGGCGCTCACCGCCCGATCCGACGCAACCCTGCTGGCTGGCTCTACCCCTGGCGGTCGCATTTTTGCTGTCGACGGCAAGACCGGCTCTTCGCGGCCGTTCGCCAAATTGCCGGCGGAACATGTCTGGGCGCTGCTTTCCGACGCCAAGAGCGCCAAAACCTATGCCGCTACCGGAATTCCGGGGCAGGTCTTCGTCATCGACGGTAAGGGCAAGGAACGGCTCTTGTGGGACTCGGGCGACAAGCATGTGATGACCCTGGCCTGGGGGGACAAAGGTGTCCTTTTGGCGGGCACCGCCGACCGGGCCATTCTCTATCGCGTCCACCCCGACGGCCGCGCTGAGGCCTTGCACGACTTCGAAGCCAACGAGATCCGCGCCATCGCGCGGGTCGCAGACGCGACCTACCTCGCGGTCAACGCCTTCGAGCGCCCCAGCGACGCTCAGGCTGCGCCCGTCCCGGGCGCGCAGCCGGGCAAGGGCACCAA
Organism: Myxococcales bacterium; assembly: GCA_003142855.1. Lineage (GTDB taxonomy): Bacteria > Myxococcota_A > Polyangia > Fen-1088 > Fen-1088 > Fen-1137. The sequence continues at coordinate 149,648 of PLNW01000063.1, read as the reverse complement.
AGTTTCGCCGGGGCCGGCTCCGGCTCCGGCTTCCGGGGCTCAGCCGCGAGCCGACCAAGTCAAGGCACATGCGGCGGTCTATCGCCTGGACGATGACGGCCGCATCGAGCAGGTACTCGCCCTTGCCGATGGCTATTTCACGGCTCTGTTGGTCGGCCGGGGCAGCCAGCTCTACGCCGCCTCGGGAACTCAGGGAAAGATCTATCGCATCTCACCTGACCGAACGGCGGCCCTGGCTATCGACCTACCCGAGCGGCAGGCCCTGGCGCTGGTGTCCACGCCCGAAGGCTTTCTGGTGGGCGCCGGCGATGTCGGTGCCATCTTTCGCGTGCGCCCCACGGCCGCCAGCGAAGCTTCGTATCTCTCCAAGGTGCTTGACGCCGACGGCCCTGCGCGATGGGGTTTTCTGCGTTGGACCGGATCGGCCGACTTGGTTTTCGAGACCCGCGCGGGCAACACGGCCAAGCCCGACAAGAGCTGGAGCGAGTGGACCAGATTGGAATCGGTCAGCCACCACGACCAGGAAGGGCAGGGCAAGGCGGCCGGGACGCAAGCGCGCTATCTTCAATATCGAGTCGGGCTGCCCGCTCCGTCGTCTGCGCTGCGCGAGGTGCTCGCCTACTATGTGCCGCACAACCAGCGCGCTCGTGTCACCGAGGTCTATCTTGCGGACGCTGCCAGCGCGCCCGTCGCATCGGGCGCGGGCGGAGCGGCGGGCAGCCTGGCCATCCCTGCCGCTGGCACACGCTCACATTCGTCGGTGCTCAAGCTGCGCTGGAAGGTCGAGAATCCCGACAACGACGAACTCATCTATCGACTCTGGTTTCGGCAGGAACGTCAGCCGGTGTGGCGGCCTCTGGGCGGGCCTGATCCGCTCAGCAAACCCGAATATGATTGGAACACGGACTCGGTTCCTGACGGCCACTACTTGATTCGGGTGTGGGCTTCTGACGAGAAAGTGACCCCCAAGGACCACGCGCTGGATTTCACTTTCGATTCGCCGTCATTCCTGGTCGACAACACCCGGCCTGCGGTGGTGGACCTGCAGGCCCAGTTGCCACGGGTGACCGGCCGGGTGCACGACGCGGCGTCGGTTATCTCGCAGATCGAGTTTTCCATCGACGGCAACGACTGGCGACCGGTTTCTCCCGACGACGGCATTCTGGACGAGATGACCGAAGCCTTCTCCATCCGGTTGCCGCCGTCGCTTGCGGCTGGTCCCCACATCATCACCGTGCGCGCCTGGGATTCCGCCGACAACCTGGGATCGGCCCATCTCCAGGTTCAGATCGCCAAGTAGCTACGTCGCGGACTTGGTCTTCGGCTTGGCAGAAGCCTTCTTGGCCTTGCGTTCGGCGATGGTGACCACGTCAAGCAAGCGCGCATCCGACTGGTTGTCGAGCCGGGACACGAAGTCCTTGTCCTTGCTGTGCCCCAGCAGCGCCGCGGCCTGGGCCACCAGCTTGTCGCGCGAGCCGAACTTCTCTTTCGCCGTCGTGGCGACGCGGTGGAGGTTGAGCAGTCTCCGGTTGGCTGCGGTCAGCAGACGCTTGCGCAGTTCGGCTTTGGGTTCTTCGCCCCGATCGAGCATGGCGACCAGCTTGTCGACCAGCTTGTCTTTGGCGCCAAAGGTTTCGTTGACGAGCGAAAGCGGACTTTTCTGTGGCATGGCTTGATCTGTCTCCCAGAGGGAGGCGTCTCTTACCGCAAAAAGGCACTGACCGCCAGAGGGGACCTAATGAATCGTGGCCAGGGCTTCTCGGCTGGCCGCGACAAATGCGTCGATGTCGTCCTCCTGGTGCGCCAGTGAGATGAACCCGGCCTCAAGCTGGGCAGGCGGCAGGTAGATGCCACGGTCGAGCATCTCATGGAAGAAGCGGGCGTAGCGCCCGGTATCGGCGCGCTTGGCCGAAGCAAAGTCCGTCACCGGCTCAGCACAGAAGAACAAGGTGAAGGCGGACCCCACCCGTTGGAACTGCGCGGCCACGCCGGAGGCGGCCAGTGCGCCTTTGATGCCGGTCTCGAGGCGCCGGCCAAGAGCGTCGAGCCGATCGTAGGCAGCCTGGTCCAACTTGCGCAGGACAGCCAGCCCAGCGGCCATGGCGAGCGGATTTCCGGAAAGCGTGCCGGCCTGGTAGACCGGACCGTCAGGCGCGACCTCCGACATGATCACGCTTCGTCCGCCGAAAACCCCGAGAGGCAGGCCGCCGCCCACAATCTTGCCCAGGCAGGTCAGGTCCGGGCGCACCCCGAAAAGCGTCTGGGCACCGCCGCGGCCGACCCGAAAGCCCGAAATAACCTCGTCGAAGATCAATAGCGCATTATACGCATCACACTTCTGGCGCACGGACCGCAGGTAGCCAGGCCCGGGGGGCACCAGACCCATGTTCGCTGGGATTGGTTCGATGATGACCGCCGCGATCTGGTTGGCCGCGAAGGCGGCTTCCATGGCCTCCTCATCGTTGAAAGGGACGATGATGGTGTCCTGAACGGCGCCAGGAGTGACGCCCGCGGAGCCAGGCAGGCCCAGCGTGGCCACACCTGACCCGGCGGCGGCCAGCAGGGCGTCGGCGTGGCCGTGATAGCCGCCGTCGATCTTGATGAACCTATGGCGACCGGTATAGCCGCGCGCCACGCGCAGGGCGGACATGGTTGCCTCGGTCCCCGAGGACACAAAGCGCATCCGCTCCATCGACGGCATCGCCGCTCGAATCGCTTCGCCCAGCAAGACCTCGCGCTCGGTCGAAGCGCCGAAGGATGTCCCACGACGAGCCGTGGTCTCGATGGCCGCCACCACGTCAGGATCGGCATGGCCCAGGACAAGCGGGCCCCATGAGCCCAAGAAATCCAGGTAGCTGTTCCCATCGGCGTCCCACACCCGGGCGCCCTGGCCGCGCGCAAGGAAGACAGGCGTCCCGCCCACCGCCTTGAAGGCGCGGACGGGTGAGTTCACGCCGCCCGGGAAGAGTCTTCTTGCACGTTCGAAAAGCGCGTCGGAAACCACGGTCTTTCTCATGGGCTGCACCCCACTGAGAACACAGGGGTGAGAGGGGAGGTCACATCGCAGCCTGACGGCCGCAACCAAAGGGCGTGAGGTGATGCATCTCGCGAGCGCCCCGCCGCTGAGAACACAGAGGTGAGAGGGGAGTTCGCAGAGTCGGAGAAACCGGAATGATGTTCGGGCGTTGCGAGGAAACCTTCGCGGCCCGCGAAGAAACGGCACCCTAGTAGTACAGAGAAACTATCTTGTCGCCCGGATTGCCGTTCGGGGCACTCCGCCTCTGTGTGCTCTCCTCTCATCTCTGTGTCCTCGGCGGAATCTCGTTTGTAACCCGGCCCTCGCCGTCGCGATTGTTTTCGACCTCAGTTGACCTTGGGTTCGTTGTCGCCGTCATCACCGTTCTCGCCTGCATCCTCGTCCTCGACATCCTCATCCTCGGCGTCATCGTCGCCGGCCGCTTCTTCGCCCAGATCCTCTTCCGCCAGGGTTTGCTCCTCGGCACGAGCCGCGGCCACCTCGGGCGAAACCTCGCGCTCGCCTTCTTCCATCTCGGCCAGACGTTCCATGGCCACCACGGTTTCAGCTTCTTCCAGGCGAATCAGGCGCACCCCCTGGGTGTTGCGACCGATGGTGGGAATGCCATCCACCGGCATGCGGATCAGTTTTCCCGCGCTGGTGATCAACATCAGATCGTCCTCGTCGGTGACCAGGCGCAGGCCGATGACTTTGCCGTTGCGCTCCGTGGTCTTGATGGTGATGACGCCCTTGCCACCGCGATTCTTGGTCGGGTAGTCCGATGTGGTGGTGCGCTTGCCAAAGCCGTGCTCGCATACCGTGAGCAGCGTGGCCGGCCGATCCGGTGGCAAGGCCGCCATACCGACGACGAAGTCATCTTGATCGCGCAAGCGAATGCCGCGCACGCCACGCGCCATCCGGCCCATGGGTCGGACGTTGGCCTCGCGGAAACGGATGGCCCAGCCGTTGCGCGTGCCCAGCAGCAGATCGGACGATCCCTCGGTGATGCGCAGTCCGACCAGGGCGTCGTCGTCCTGGATGGTGAGCGCGATGATTCCCGACGAACGGATGTTGGCAAACGCCTGCAACGAGGTCTTCTTGATCAGGCCGCGCATGGTGGACATGACCACGAAAGCGCCCTCGGAGAACTCGCGCACCGGCTGCAAGGCCACCACCCGTTCGCCCTCTTGCAGAGGGATCAGATTCACGAAGGCTTTGCCCTTGGCGGTTCGACCCGCTTGCGGGATCTCCCAAATCCTGCGGGCGTAGACCCGGCCTTTGCTGGTGAACATCAACAGGGTGTCATGGGTCGACGCCACGAAGAGCTGGGACACGAAGTCCTCCTCGTGGGTGTTGGCGCCGGTGATGCCGCGCCCGCCGCGTCGCTGCGCCCGGTACTGGCCCTGGGGATTGCGCTTGACATAGCCGCCGTGGGTGACCGTTACCACCATATCCTCGTGCGCGATCATGTCCTCGATGTCGATGTCGACATCGATGTCCAGGATCTCGGTGCGCCGGTCGTCGCCAAAGAGCGTCTTCACTTCTTCTAGCTCCGACACCACGACCCCGACCAGCACGGTGTCGCTGGCCAGGATGGCTTCCAGGCGCGCGATGAGCTCGGCGGTTTCCTTGATCTCGGCCAGCAGCTTGTCGCGCTCCAGTCCAGTCAGCTTGGACAAGCGCATGTTGAGGATTTCCTGCGCCTGAAGGGCGGACAGGTCGAAGTTCTCCATCAGGCCGGCCTTGGCCGACTCGGTGTCCTTCGACGAGCGGATGAGGTCGATGACCGCGTCGATGTGGTCGACCGCAATCTTCAGGCCCTCGAGGATGTGCATGCGCGCCTGGGCCTGTTGCAGGTCGAACTGGGTGCGCCGGGTGACCACGTCGCGCCGGTGCTGGATGAATTGTTGCAGCGCCTGCTTGAGCGACAGGGTCTGCGGCCGTCCGTCGACGATGGCCAGGCAGTTGATGCCAAAAGATTCCTGCAGAGGCGTCATCTTCCACAGGTTGTTCATCACCACTTCGGGCACGGCGTCCTTCTTTAGATCCACCACGACCCGCATGCCCTCGCGGTCCGATTCGTCGCGCACGTCGGAGATGCCGTCGATCCTCTTCTCGCGCACCAACTCCGCGATCTTCTCGATGAGCTTGGCCTTGTTGACCTGGTAGGGGATCTCGGTAGCCACGATGGACTTGCGCCCAGACTTGGGGTGTTCCTCGACCGATGTTCGCGCCCGCACCAGGATGCTGCCGCGGCCTGTTTCGTAGGCCTGGCGTATGCCGTTGCGACCGCAGATGATCCCGGCGGTGGGAAAGTCGGGCCCCGGGACGATCTCGAGAAGATCGTCGACTTCGATGTCTGGGTTGCGGATGACCGCGATGGTCGCGTCGACGATCTCGCGCAAGTTGTGGGGAGGAATGTTGGTGGCCATTCCCACCGCGATGCCCGAGGCGCCGTTGATCAGCAGATTGGGCAGCCGCGTAGGCAGAACCGTGGGCTCGGTTTCCTTGTCGTCGTAGTTGGGCTGGAATTCGACCGTCTGCTTGTCGATGTCGGCCAGCAGTTCCTGGCCGATCTTTTCCATGCGGCACTCGGTGTAGCGGTAGGCGGCCGCCGGATCGCCGTCGACCGAGCCGAAGTTCCCCTGTCCGTCGATGAGCGGGTAGCGCATGGAAAAATCTTGCGCGAGCCGAACCAGGGCGTCGTAGCAAGCGGTATCGCCGTGGGGATGGAACTTGCCCAGGACATCGCCGACCACGCGCGCGCACTTGATGTACGGCCGATTCCACAGGTTGTTCATCAAGTGCTGCGTGTAGAGGATGCGTCGGTGCACTGGCTTGAGTCCGTCGCGCGCGTCGGGCAGAGCACGCGCCACGATCACGCTCATGGCGTAGTCCATGAACGATGACTTCATCTCCTCCTCGATGGCGACCGGGATGCGCAGTCCAATGTTGGCCGGCGGTGGCGGGGGCGCAGGCGGGGTTACCGGAGGAGGCGTGGGGCCTTCGATGTTATCCATGTCGCTGGCCGCGCAAGCTACCAAGTCACGGCGGCCAAGTCACGACCGCAGAGACAGCCCAATCCCGCGGCTCGCCCCGCACAGCCGCGAGGGCCGTGTTCGTGAATCGTGGCCAGCCATTCTCGGCGGTTCGGCGAGCGAACCCCTCTGCCCGGTGGTGCAGAACCAAGTCCCGCATTCTCCGCCCAGCTTCTCCATATAGAAACTATGTAACTAAGCATACATTGATGACATGGGTTTCCGGTTTCATCCCCGCGGAGGCAACAATTGTCTACGAGCTTGTACTACCTGTGCCTACACTTCCGTCCAAAACGGGATGGATCGGGGGTAAGGATCCGCCGTGGCTTCGTTTTTTTTCTTGATTCCACAGGCTACTGACCCAAGACTGTTCCGGCTGCTGCAATGCGCACGCTTTGCGGAAACAACACTTGGGTTATTGACGGAGGCTATTACATGACGACGTGTTCTAAGAATTTCGATCGGTTGCTCCAGGCGGCTTGCTTGGGGCTGGTCGGCATGCTGGCGGTCGCCGGCTGCGGTGGAAGTAGTTCCAACCCCTCGGTCGATGCGAGCCGGGCACCGGACGGCAATGGGATTATCCCCGGACATGACGGCGGGCCCCAGGCGGGCACACTGTCAATTGACAAGGTTTCTGTGCCCTTCGGGAGCGTTGACGTCGGCGCGATCAGTACCACACAAGTCATCACCGTCACCAACTCAGGAACCCAGCCGGTCGCAATCGTACCGAGTATCACTGGGTCGAATGAGTTCAACATCACCGATACCTGCGCCTCGGTGCCGGCGGCGAGTAGCTGCAGCATCTCAGTGGTCTTCCAGCCGACGGCGGTGGGGAAGGTCAGTGGGGTGTTGTCGATTTCCAGCACGCTGGCGGTCAGCCTGAGCGGCACCGGCGTGGCCCAGGGCAGCTTCAGCGTGCCGGGTGTCGACCTTGGCAGCAAGGTGGCGACGGGCGCCTCGGTCACCGGGGCGGTCACCGTTACGGCCACTGTCGCCGTTACGGACCTCGCTTGTAGCGTGAGCGGTTCGGATCTGACGGCTGACGCCGCCAAGGTCTGCCCGGCCGCCCTGGCTGCCAACGCTTCCTGCACGGTCGGTTTCACCTTCAAGGCGACCTCGTCAGGTTCGAAGACCGACTCGGTGGTCTGCAGCGCCGCTGGGTCGACCAAGACGGCTTTGGTTACGGCCACGGTCCTTGACCCGGCCAAGCTGGTGATCAGCCCGACCTCGACCACTTTCCAGACCCCGAACACGACCCAGAGCGATCCGGTGGCCTTCGGCGTTGCCAACACGGGCGGTCTGCCGACCGGCCCGATCTCGGCGACCCTGACCGGCACCAACGCGGACCAGTTCGCGATCTCCACCCCGGGATGCCTTACGCCCCTGGCCGGGTCTGCTAACTGCTCGTTGCAGGTTGTGTGCAAGCCGACCACCGTCGGGACGAAGAGCGCGAGTCTGCAGATCGCGGACAGCAGCGGCGCTGCGACCTCGGTCACGGCCGCCCTGACCTGCGTCTCGGTCGGCCCCGCCACCCTCACGGTGACCGGCACGGCCAACCTCGGTTCAGTCCTCCTCGGCAGCACGGGCACGGCCCAGACCTTCACAGTGAAGAACACTGGAACGACGGCCTCGGGCGCGCTCGCGCTCGCCGTCACCGACCCAGAGTTCGTGATGAGCGCTGATACCTGCACCGGCATCTCGCTCGCAGCAGCCGGAACCTGCACCGTCAACGTGGCTCTCAAGCCGGCCGCGGCAGGCGCGTTGACCGCAGTTCTCAGCGTGAGCGCTCCGTCTGGAAACCCGGGCTCTATCCAGCTGTCCGGCATCGGCCTGCCCCCAGGCGCGCTGACAGTGTCGCCGAGTTCGTACGATTTCGGTTCCATCTCGGTCAAAGCGGTCAGTGCCGACACTACCTTCACCGTGACCAACAGCGGCGGCGCGGCCACCGGCCCGCTCACTGTTTCGGCTCCGGGCAACGGCTTTGTGGTCGCGGGCAATGGCTGCGCCGCCGGCCTAGCGCCTGCCAAGACCTGCGCGGTTGCGGTCCACTTCGCTCCGACGGTGGTTGGCAACGCCACGGGAACCGTGACCATTGGTGATGGGACGGTCTCCGGAACCCTGACTGTGCACGGCACTGGCACGGCAGCGGCCCTACTCACTATCGATCCGCCGACCACCTGCGCCGGAGCCGAACCCCTGCCGTCCAGTCCCCACGCGTACGATCCGAACGCTGTTTGCCCTGGTAGCGCCTGGGAATTCAAAGCCACTGTCATTGGCCTGACGAATGGCGCAGCTCCGAACGGGAGCGGGGGCAACAACGGAGTCACCTTCACGGTCACAAGCGATCCGAGCAGCCCCAGCGACACGGGTGCACTCACCGTAACAACTACTGGTGATGCCAAGGCTGATTTCGTGATCGCGTCCACCACCTGCGCCGCAGCTCTTGCTCCTGGTGCGTCTTGCCAGGTGACGGTCAACTTCACCCCGACCGCCGCTGGCACTCGTGTTGCCATCCTGCAGGTGACCACTGCCAAGGGCGGCACCGCTGGCGCGAATCTGAACGCCATCGGAATGCCCTTCATCGAGATCCTTCCGTGCTCCAACGCCGACGGAAGCAACGTGACCGTCCTGACAGGAGTCTGCACGCCGCTGGATTCGACCAATGGCACCAACTTCGGACAGGTGCCAGTTGGCGTCTTGGATCCCAACGACATCCACAATCAGGAGAAGGTCTTCGTGGTCAGGGTTCGCGGTGCGAGCGCCAGCCCTTACTCCAATACCCTGACCGTGGGCGTGACCACGCCGACGGCTCCCGCGGATTTCAGGATCAACACAGACCCGCTAAAGACTACGTGCAACAGCAGCGCGCTGACTGTCTCAAGCGGAGTGCAGCAGTGCTTGGTCTACCTGGACTTCTACCCGCAGACCACCACGGGCGACAAGACAGGCACGCTGACCATCACTGGCTCGAACGGCGGCACGGCCAGCGTGAACGTGTCGGGCACGGCCACTGGGCCCCTTACAATCACTCCAGCGCCCGTCAACTTCGGCACGGTCAACGTAGGGAGCGTGGCCACGACCATGACAATTACAACGGCTGGGAGCGATGCTGGTCAACTGATTGTGAATGCTCAGAAGGTGACTGTGACGAACTTCGGCACCACTGCCCAGGGACCGCTGTCATTTGCGGTCACGGGAGCCAATGCTGCTGAGTTCGAGCTGGTAGACGACAACTGTTCCGGAGCCACACTGGCGGCTGCTGGCACCGGTACATGCACCCTGTCGTACCTCATGATCCCGACGACAGCGGGCGCCAAGAGCGCAACGCTGACAGTGACCTCCGGGACACTGACCTCGACAGTCCAGTTTATCGGCAACGCAGGCACAGCGACGACGATCGCCGTGACCCCGCTGACGAACGACTTCGGCCAGGTTGCCGCCACTGCCGAGAGCGCCTTCCTGACGGTGACCGTGAGCGCGGTCGGCACGGCCCAGACCGGAACCATCCTCTACAGTATTCCCACCAGTACCTATTCCGCTGATTTCGAAGAGGCGACGGGCACTGATGTGGGAACCTGCGGGGCCAGCAACGGGACCATCGGCACTCAGTCTCTGGGCGGATCCAATCCGGCGTCGTGCACGATCAAGGTTCGGTTCCATCCCGCCTCTATGGCTGGGGCAGAGACCGCTACCTTGAGGATCACGGATGCGACCAGCGGGCAGCTTGTGAGCGTCGCTCTCAAGGGCACCTCGACCAGCCAGATCACCATCACTCCGGCGTCACAGGACTTCGGCTCGGTGGCGGCCAGCGGGACGAGCTCCCTGTTCACGTTCACCGTCGCGAATACCGGCTTGAGCACGGCTACACCGACTCTGGTCTTCGCTAACCTCCCGTCTCCGTTTGTCCCCGCCGTATTCAACACGAACAGCACCTCCACAACGTGCAGCAGTGCAAGCGGCAGTCTACTTGCTGGGGGCACTTGTGTCGTGGTGCTCAGCCTCAACCCGGCTCCCTCCGGGACGGGCCTGGTGAGCAGCACACTCACAATCGGCGGCGCCCAGTCTGCGCTCACCGCCACCATCGTGCCGAAGGCCCAGCTCCAGATTGTGGGCTTCAACCACGGCCAGGACCCCAACGATGTCGTCATTGCTGGCCCATACGGCAACACGGTGAATTTCGGAACCGTGCCTCAGGGCCAGTCGAGCAGCAACGTGACCATCTGGTACAAGAACGCTGGCGGCGTGACCACCACGGCCCTCACCTACCTGTGGACGGATACGGCGAATGCCGGAGTTCTTCTCCAGGGTGCGCCTGACCCGTTCTTCCCATTCCCGACTGACACCTCTGGGACCAGCTGCATTGGCAGCGCCGGCCTGGCTCCGAAGGGACTTTGCCAGGTGACCTTCCATCTGGCAGCTGGAGCAGCCACGCATCAGTACTTGGCGACGTTCGAGCTCAGTGCCTCCAATGCGGGCGCGGTTGATGCCATCACGGCCGTGGGCGAGCGTGCGGCGTCGAGCGGCGCTCCTTACATCACGCCGTCGTTCTTCAACTTCTCTGCCACGGCACCGACCCCCGTCACGTCGCCTACGAAGACTTCGACGGCAGCGCAGACGTTCCAGGTGTTCGGTCCTGTGACCTCGGCGTTGACGCTGACGAGTTCAAATTCCGACTTCGTGGTCGCCCCGGGCACGGGTGCCTCGCCCTGTGTCGTAGGCAGCACAACCCAGCTAGCCGCTGCTGGCTCAAGCTGCACCTTCACGGTCGCCTTCGCGCCTGGCGGAACTGCTCCTCCGGGTGGGGACAAGTACCGGTTGGGTACAGTTACGGTGGCGACTGGAGTGATGGCCGGGTTCATCGGTCAGGTCCAGCAGCCTGCGACCTTGACCATCGGAAGTGCGGCCGGCGGGAACAACTTCGGGAACGTCATCATCACGTCCCCGGCCACACCGGTCACGAAGACGCTGACCATCACCAACACGGGTGATGTGGCCAGCTCTGTGCTGACGCTGCAAACTGCGGCGTTGGATGACCCCAACACCCTCGATCCCAATGGGGCCTCGGATGCCGGTCTCTTCTCGGTCAGCGCTGACTGCAACAAGGCAATCGCTGCAGGTGCGACCTGCTCATTCACCGTGACCCTCACCCCACCGACGACACCCCAGGCGATTCCGTCTGGGGCGGGATACAATGTGTTGGTGGAGGCCACGACTACCAGCGGGACCACGACCACGCGAGCGGCCACCTCGGACCCGGCCGACCCGCTCATTGCCAACGTCATGAATGCGTCTGCGCTGCAGATATTGCCGACCCAGAGTAGCAACACGGCGCAGTTCGGGTCTCAGCCAGTGGGAACCGCGGGGGCAGCGACGACCTTCACCATCAAGAACAGCAATTTGGGCGTGTCGACGCATGCCAGTGGCGTTCTGACGATCCAACTCGCTGGTGGGTTGACTTCGAACTACACACTGAATACGTCGGTGTCTCCAGCGACCTGCGGCACATACATGGCCACAGGATCGACTGGCCTGGCCAGTGGTGCCACGTGCTTGGTGACGGTGGCGTTCAACCCGGCAGTGACCGCAACCCTGGGTGCGCTCACGGATACGCTGACGGTGACGGCGGCAAATGATGGGGCCACGGCATCGCTGAAACTGAATGGAACCGCGATCGGAGCATTGGCCTTCGTTGCCAACAGCACTCCCCCGACGGCCTCCGCCTTGTTCACAGACCTGGCGACCTCGCCAACGGACTTCGGCACCCTGCCGATTGTGACGTCGCCGAATGTCTTCGCGGTGACGGCGCATCAGGTGGTGCAGCTGTGGGTCGAGAATGCCGTGGGTGCGCCGGCTACCGGCTTGCTCAGCACGTCGCTGACTGGATCGAGCTTCCGGCTCATCTGGGACAACTGCACCGGCGAGCGGCTCGGGTACACCAACGGCGGGTCCGAGTTCTGCGACCTGGGCGTTCGGTTCGAGCCCAGCGCATCGGGTGCAGCGACAGGCAGCGTGACCGTGTCCGGAACGCCGGGCAACAGCGCCACCATGGCGTTGACGGGCACCGGCTCGTAGCAGCGGCTAGAAAGTAGTCAAGAAGGGCCCTGGGGCGAAAGCCGCAGGGCCCTTTTCCTATGGTCCGGGGCGAACCGCAAGTCGCGCCTACGCGAAAGGTAGCGCACCGCCAGGGGTGACCTGCGGTCGCTCTGCTCGACAAGACACGTGCGCCGGCCGAGCGATTCGCGGTCGCCCTGCCCTCAGCGCGGGACGATGTGGCTGGCCAGAAGCTCGAGCTTCCGGTGCTCCTCGATATGCATCAAGAAGACGCGGACTATCTCGGGGTCGAACTGGGTGCCGCTGCAGCGTTCCAGCTCGCCGCAGGCGATGACATGCGGCAGGGCCTGGCGGTAGGCGCGGTCTGTGGTCATGGCGTCGTAGGCGTCGGCTACAGCAACGATGCGGCCGATGAGCGGGATTCCATCGGCGCACAGGCCCTGGGGGTAGCCAGAGCCGTCCCAGGCTTCGTGGTGGCAGTAGCAGCCAGGCACGATGTCACGCATGAAAGGGATGGGCTCGAGGATGCGCTTGCCCTTGGCCGGGTGCGAGCGGAACATGGCCAGCTCCTCGGGGGTGAGCTTGCCGGGCTTGTTGAGGCGATCGTTGCGGATGCCGATCTTGCCCACGTCGTGCAGCAGGCCGACCTTCACGATGGTTTCAATCTGCGCCTCGGGCATGCGCATCCCCACCGCGATGAGCCGCGCGTAGGTGGACACGCGTTCGGAATGGCCGCGGGTGTAGCGGTCAGACTCTTCCAGGGCGTGGGCGAAACCGATGATGGTCTGGCGGAAGTTCTCTTCCAGCGAGACGTTGGCGAAACTGAGATCCTTGTTGGTGTCGACCAGGCTCTCGTACAGGCGCGCGTTCTCGATGGAGACCGCCGCGCGACTGCCGAGCACGTAGAGCATTTTGCGCTGGCCCTCGCTGAACTTGGCGCCCTTGCTGTAGCTGTACGCGCTCAGCATGCCGATGATGCGGCCTTTGAGCTTGAGCGGGATGGAACAGAAGCTGACCAGGCGCTTTTCGGGCAAGCCGAGCAAGAATCGGTGCGCGCGGGCGCCATGCGCCAGCAGGGGCTTGTCCTCCTGAAACAGGGGCAAGACCTCAGCGAAGTTGAGCGGCGGCGCCGTGTCGCTGGGACCGAAGCGCGGGGAAACCTTGCGCGCATACTCGACGAAGGGCCCTGACGGATCCCCGGGGCGGCGCTCGGGCTGCGGCCTTTCCAGCAGCAAGTTGGCGACGTCGGCGTTGACGGCATCGAGCACGGAATCGAGCACTAGATCGAGCACCCGCTCGAGCGAAAGCGAGGTCGCGATGGCCTCGCTGATCTTGTAGATGGACAGGGCGTCCTTGAGACGCAGGTTCTCATGTTGCAGGCGCTGGCGGTCGAGCCCGCGTTGCACGGTGTGCACCACCTCCTCGACGCGGAAGGGTTTGAGCACGTAGTCGTAGGCGCCGTGCTTCATCGCTTCGATGGCGGTTTCGACGGTACCGAAGCCGGTCATGATGACGGTCAGCACTGGAATGCCCAACTCGGTGATCTTTTCGATCAGCTCAAGGCCGTTCATGTTCGGCATCTTGAGATCTGAGATGACCAGGTTGTAGCTGCGGCGTTGCAGCTCTTCCAAGGCCTGCACGCCGTCCTCCACAGTGCGGACCACGTAGCCCTCGAGACCGAGGAAATCCGACAGCATCTCGCGAATCACGCGTTCGTCGTCGACGACCAGAATGCGCGGGCTCTCGGTGCTGAGCGTGAACCCGAACCGCTGCTGGCTTGAAGAACCAGTGTCTTCGGTAGAATCATCGACGGAGGGGCCCAGGTCAGGCGTCATTGGTGCGTCATCTGTGAGCACCTAGTCTACCTCAAACTTAGCCCGTCGAAGAACTGGTCGAGCTTTTCCCTGCAGGATTCGTCCAGGTAGTCGAAGTTTACGCCGCGATCCGTGACCTCCCAGAAGTCTTTGGCGTGGATGCGCAACATCTCGGCACGGATCGAATTGAGACGCTCGGGACTCTCCGAACGCATGTCGTCGCAGATGCGCTGCGCGTAGGCATCGGCCCCGTGGACCAGATAGTAGGTGGCTAGCTTGACCTGAGCCTTGCGCACGCCGCGCAAGGCCTTCTCGTCAGTCTTGGTCTCGGGTTGCCTGTCGACCTCGAGAAAGATCCCCAGCATGGCGTCATGGGCGGGCGAGGTAAGCTCGAACGCGCGCTCGCACAGCGAGCCCAGATCGTGGGCCGAAGTCTCGGTGACAAAGCCCATCCCGGCGCCACGGGCCACTTGGCCGTAGTAGGCAAAGTGCTGCGCAATCGTCAGCGCCAGCTCGGACCAACCTTGCCGGAGCAGAAGCTCGGCCAGCAGGCGGTACTGGTTGAATATGTTGTAGCAGGCGCGGACATCGTGGCCGTTGAGCGCCCCGCGCAGGTAGGTGTTGAAGTACTTCACCACTACCGCAACCACGGCGCGGTCATCGCGCCGCAAGGCAGCCTCGCCCACGTAGCGGGACTCGATGGCCACGACATGGGCCATCTCGGGAAGATGGTTAAGCGACTCGGAAAACACGCTGCGCAGATGGCGCAGGACTTTCCATTCGAACCAAAGCTTCTGGCGCTCAAGCTCGCGCAGAGACTCAGGCTCCATGGCGATGAAGTCAGGGTTACTCCGGATGCGGGGGCCCACGGCAAACCACTCAACAGGCAGACCTGCCTTGTGGGGCTGGTAGTGAACCACGGCTTCGCGCAGGGCCGCTGTGGCGTGGGAGGCGATGATCTTGTCCTTCTGAGCCACGGCGTTGACCGCGATGTCGGAAAGATGCTCCATGGCCGCCACACTCATCGCCTGGCGCGCGGCCAGATCGTGCGCGGCCTTGCGGCCCAACCGGCGACCCACGGCTGCATCGACGAGTTGCTGGCCGATGCGCAGGATTATCTTGCCGGGGTCGAGGAAGTCGAACACGTAGGCGAAGTAGGGAATGAGGAGCAGGAGGCTGGCGCTGGTCATCAGCAGGGTCATCACGATGGTGATGCGTGGGACGTAGTTGCTGGAGACCGAGAGCGTGACCCAAACCGCGTTGAGACAGGCCACCACGAAGAAGCCGATGATGGCCAGGTTGGTCCTGTCGCGGAAGAACATGTCCGCGATGCGGGGTGTGTAGCGGGTCGCGGCCAGTTGGACCACGATGGACACCACCGTGATGGCGATGCCCAAGACCGCCACGATGATTTGAGCAAGCGCGCCCAGCTCGTTTTGCAAGGTACCCGCGTCGAGGTCGAGCAGGAGCTGCAGCGGGCCCAGGCGCAGGGACGGGCCGCTCCGCTGCCCCAGCCAGTAGGCATCGAGCAGCCAGCACCCGGCGAAGATCAGGCCGGCCACCAGAGCCAGCATGATGATTCCCGAGGGGAAACGGGGCCGCCAACGCGAACCGCCGCCGGACGCAACCAGCCCCAGGAGTTCGGCCGAAAGCCTTCTTCGTTTCAAGCCGGCTCCCGCTCGGTCCAAAGGGCCGTGTCCGGGAAATTCCGCTCAGGCATGCACCGGCGCGCAGATGCAGATACAATCATGCAGCTCCCATGCTACTCGCGGTTGATATTGGAAACACTCATACGGCCTTCGGCTTGTTCGAGGGCGAAGCCCTGCGTTTCGACTGGCGTATGGAAACGCGAGTCGAACGCACGGCAGACGAGTACGCGGCTACCCTGTCAGGGTTGCTAGCACTACGAGGCCTGACGATGCAGCAGGTCACGGGGGCCATTATATCGTCGGTCGTCCCTCCTGCCACGGCGCCGTTGGAAAGGCTTTTTACGCGCTACTTCGGCGTGACCGCCTTGGTGGTTGGGCCGGGGATGAAGACCGGGATGGCCGTGCTTTACGAGAACCCGCGCGATCTGGGCGCGGATCGCATCGTCAACGCGGTAGCTGCCCATGCGCGGTGGCCGCAGGGGGCCATCGTGGTCGACTTCGGCACCGCCACAACCTTCGACGTGATCACGGCACGTGGAGAGTACGCCGGTGGCATCATCGCCCCCGGGCTTATCGTTTCGGCCGATGCGCTCTATCGTTCCACCGCCCGTCTTCCGCGGGTGGAAATCGCCAGGCCCAAACACGTGGTGGGAACCAATACGGTGGCCAGCATCCAGGCCGGCCTGGTCTTTGGCTACGCGGGGATGGTCGACGCCCTGGTCAACCGGATCCGCGCGGAGATGAACTACGCGCCCAAGGTGGTCGCCACCGGAGGACTGGCCGCCCTGGTGGCG
Source organism: Myxococcales bacterium (assembly GCA_003142855.1). Classification (GTDB taxonomy): domain Bacteria; phylum Myxococcota_A; class Polyangia; order Fen-1088; family Fen-1088; genus Fen-1137. The sequence continues at coordinate 133,286 of PLNW01000063.1, read as the reverse complement.
CGCGAGTCTTCCACCATCGAAGAGTGCGACGAGCTTCTGACCCTACGAGGATTGCGCATTCTCTTCGAGCGCAACCATGTCTAGCGAAGGCGCATCCCTGCAACTCCAGCCGCTTTCTGCGGCAAGCCTCTCGCCCGCCGTGGCCAGGTTGGTTGGCGGCGCGACCCCGGCCAAGTTGATGGCGGTGCGGGGCATGGCGCCGGTACGGCCGGCCGAGTTGCTGGTGGCCATCTACCAACTGTCCTTCGACGCAGAGCCAGTGGTTCGCGCGGCTGCCGAGGCTGCGCCGGCCAGTTTCCCTGACAACGTAATCAACCCGCCTCTGGGCGAGGAGTTGCCTGCACCGTTGCTGCATTTCTTTGCCGCCCGCCTGCCCGACCAACGCACGGCCGCCCTCGAGAGAATCCTCTTCAATCCGGCCACCGCCGACGAAACCTTTCTCATGCTGGCGGGCCGTCTCGACGAGAGCTTGCTCGAGATCATCTCGCAGAATGAGGTGCGCCTGTTGCGCTGTCCCGCCATCGTGGAGGCGCTGTTTTTCAACAAGCGGGCGCGCATGTCGTCGGTCAACCGGGCGGTGGAGTTGTGCGCGCGCAACGGCGTGCGCTTGCAGGGCATCCCCGGGTTTGACGAAATCGTGAGCGCTATCCGGCAGGATCCTGAGGCCACCGATGGGGCGGTCACCGACGAGCGCTTCCAGGCCGCGCTGACTGCGGCCGAGGCGGCCTCGGTCACCGACGAGGAGTCCGGGCAGAGCGAAGAATTGTTCGACGAGGAGCTGCCGCCCGAGGAGAAGCAGCGAGCCGCCGGCATGTCGTTTATCAAGTTCGACCAGCTCAAGATCTTCGAGAAGATCCGGCTGGCGACCGTCGGGAACGCCTACTGTCGCAAGATGCTGGTCCGCGACGCCAACAGGCTGGTGGCCATGGCAGTGATTCGTTCGCCCCAGATCACGGGCATGGAAATCCAGCGAATCGCGGGCAGCACCAACGTGTGCGACGACGTGATTCGCTACATCGCGAACAGCCGTGACTGCAGCAAGGACTACAGCGTGAAGCTGGCCCTGGTGAGCAACCCCAAGTGCCCGCTCGGGTCGTCGCTGCGCTTCTTGGCCTACTTGCATCAGGCCGATCTGCGTAACATCTCCCGCTCTAAGAACATCCCGGGCACACTCGCGACGGCAGCCAAGAAACTGCTCCAGCAACGAGACGATCACCACTAACCGATAACCGATGAACGACAGTCGAGGCCCGTCCAGGCCGGCATTCTTGCTCCGCGTGGGCACGCTCATGGTGGCGCCGGGGCGTGCTTTGGCCGACATGCAAGCGCGCGAGCGCGGGGGGGTGGGCGATGCCTTGGCGATCTTGTTGCTGGTTCTTTTGTGTTTCCGTCTTCCAGAGGTGATGCGCGCGATCCTCATGGTCCGCGAGGCCTCCGTCGCGGGAACCCTGGCACAGCTCTTGGGCATCGTGGGTCAGGACCTGCGGCCGGCCATGCTGGTCGCGCTGTCGGCGGGAGTTTCCATCAGCGTGCTGGCTGGGCGGGGCCGGCGCGATCCGGGACTCGACATCGAGCTGGGCGCAGCCTGCACCATCCCGTATCTCTTGCTTTCGGGCCTGGCCGAGTTGGTGGGTTCGCACACCACGCTGGCGGCTGCGGCAAGACTGGTAGCCCCGACCATCCAGGTCATCGCGCTGGCCTGGGCGCTCGTGATTCTTGTCCTCGGGGTTCGGCTGGCGCGCAGCCGTCCTTCGCGGGCACAAGCCGCAGCAGCGGGCGAGCCAGCCGCGGCAATGCCCGAACCGGCCGAGCCGCTCAAGCGCCCCCACGTGGCCGCGGCCATCGTGGGCGGCGTGCTAGCCGGCGCTCTTGGCCTGAACATCGTCTGGCTCAGTCACCACCGCGATGCCATTGCGCCGGTCGGCCGTGGCGTTTCTGCGCCCGATTTCGTGCTTCCACGCGTCGACGGAACGCCAGGCAGCGTGGCGCTGGCCGAGCTGCGGGGCAAGGTCGTGCTGCTTGATTTCTGGGCTCGTTGGTGTCCGCCCTGCATCGCGCTTGCACCCACGCTCCACGACCTCTACGGCGCGCGGCGGTCGCAGGGCGTGGAGTTTCTGGCCATCAGTTCCGAGGGTTCGATGGCGGACAAGGCCGAAATCCAGGCTTTCCTGAGCCAGAACCCAGCGCCCTACCCGAATCTGTTGGATGACCGGGAGGTCGGCGGCTTGTACCGAGTGGTCTCGTTGCCCCACTTGGTCATCATCGGCCGCGATGGAGTCATTCGCAGAGTCATGGTCGGGCAGAGGCGGCGGGCGGAGATCGACGCGGCCATTCAGCAGGCCCTGGACGACTGACGGCGCCTTGTTTGTGCTGGCGAGCATCAGGCACTAAAATTGTCTGGTGCGACTCGGGCGATATGTGGCGGCTGAAGCCCTGGTGCTGGCGAGTGCTCTCGCCGGCGCCACGTGGGCTACCCGAGCCTCCGTGCATTTCTTCAGCGAACGCGGACGGGCCACAGCGGGGCAGGCGCGCAATCGCGGAGGGGCGGATCCGGAAGTTTCCGTTGCGCCTCTGCCGCGTGGCGAGCTGTCGAGACCGCCCAACCCTGCCATCATAGAGGAGCCCGCCGGCACCTTTCTGGGCATGTCCGACGAGATGTTGCTGCAGCGTGTGCGCACGCAGGCCATCCTGGGCATGAAACTCAACAAGGGGGGCTCGACACTGTCCTTCCGGGTCGAACTCGCGGACGGCTCGCGCGCGGCCTTCAAACCTGCGCAGACCGACTTGCGGACCATCCCGCGCAAGGAAGTGGCGGCCTACCGGCTCAACCGGCTGCTGGGCTTGGATGCGGTGCCGCCGGCCGCGCCGCGCATGGTGAGCCGCGAGGAGATCTTTTCGCACCTCCATCCCGACAGCCTGGCGGCCCTGCCGCGCATTCGGGCTGAGACGGTCTTCAATCCCACTGGCAGAACAGCCGGCGTGGTCATGTACTGGGTGCCGGGGATCAAGGACTCGGAGTTGGACACGCCCGAAGGCATCCATCAGAGCATGCAGTGGTTGACGCAGGGGCAGCCCATCCCGGTCGACAAGCGCTCGTGGGCGGCCCAGCTTTCGCAGCTGGTGGTTTTTGATTTTCTGACCTCCAACCCTGACCGCTACAGCGGCGGGAACATGAAGACGTCGGCCGACGGCTCACGTCTGCTCTTCATGGACAACACCATGTCGTTCTTCATCGAGCCGGAGGGCAACGAGAAGACGCGCTCGATTTTGCACCGCACGCAGCGATTTTCGCGCCAGCTATATGAGGCCCTCGATCGGGTCACCGAGCCTGTGCTGGAGCAAGTCCTGGCGCAGGCGAGCCTAGGCGAGTACCAGATTCTGACCCCAAGCGAAATCCGGGCGGTGGTGGCCCGACGTGATCTCGTCAGACGCTATATCGACGGGCTGGTGGCCAGCTATGGCCCGCGCAATGTGCTGGTGTTCCCGTAGCGAAGGTCAGGCCCCGAGATCGATCATGCGCAGCATGGCGGCCGCGGCCCGCTGGCGCACGCCCTCGGGAACTGTGACCAGGCAGGAAGCCGGCTCGTCGCGCAGGGTCTGGTAGACGCTCTCCAGGGTGATGGCCTTCATGTGTTCGCACAGCCGGCAGGGCTTGTAGAACTGCCGATCGGGGTGTTCCAGCTCGAGACGCACCACCAGCCCGCACTCGGTGAGGATGGCTAGGCGCTTCTTCTCCGGGTGGCTGGCGACGTACTTGGCCATCTGCGAGGTCGACATGACCTCGTCAGCGGCTTGCTGCAGTTCTGGTTTCACCTCGCCGTGCACGATGACCACCGCCTCGGGATCTTCTTGGCGAATGTGGTCGATATCGGCCAGGGTCATTTGATGGTGAACGTGACAGGCACCTTCCCAGGCGAACACGTTGCCGACCAGGCCCGCGCGTTCACCGTCCCGGAGCAGAGGCTCGATGCGCGCAAGGTATTCGCGCGGATGGAACTGGTGCGGCTCCGGTGGAGGCAGGTACATGCGCCGGGTCTGAAGCGCCACCTGATAGGCGAGATTCTGGTCAGGCACGAAGAGCAGGTCCGGCACGCCCAGCCGGTCGGCGATCTTCACCGCGTTGGAACTGGTGCAACATACGTCGGACAGGGCCTTCACGCTGGCGTAGGTATTCACGTAGGTCATGGTGGCGAACTTGCGCCCGAGCGAACGCAGGAACTCCTGCCGTTCCTCGAGATCGTCTGCATCCATGTCCGCCAATGAGCACAGCGCCTGCTGATTGGGCAGGTAGACCGGCACATCCGGGGCCAGCGTGGCACAGCCCTCGGCCATGAAGCGGACGCCGCAGAAGACCACCAGGCGCGCCTTCACGTCGCGGGCGCGCACGGCCAGCTCAAAGGAATCGCCGACGGTGTCGGCGATGGCCTGTACCTCGGGGACCTGGTAGTTGTGGGCGGGCACGAAGGCGTTCTTGTCGCGCTTGAGGCGGCGGATCTCGTTCCACAGCCAAAGCACCCGGTCGGCCTGGCTTGCTTGTACCTGGCCCGAGCGCACCAGCCGGGCAATGTCGACGTCGAACATCGATCTAGGTGTACCGCCCTCGCCGGCAGAACGCACGCAGACACATGGCGTTTTGCGGGCGGCGCTGGTAGCGTGCAGCGACTCCATGCGCCTGTTCGACCCAGACATCTGGACCGAGGTCACCGGCGGTACCATCGCCGAGCGGGTGCGTAGATTGGTGCGCGTGACGCCGCTGATTCCGGCGCCCGCGCTGGGACGTCGCACGGGTGCGGATGTGTGGCTCAAGCTCGAGTCGCTGCAGCGAACCGGCTCGTTCAAGCTGCGTGGGGCTGCGGCGTTCGTCGCGGGGATGTGCCAGGCAGGCAAGAAGCGGATCATCGCCGCCTCGGCAGGCAACCACGGCCTGGGTGTGGCGTTGGCTGCCCGCAGATTCGGCGTCGAGGCCCAGGTGCTGGTCTCTGCCCAGACGCCCCAATGCAAGCGCGACGGTATCCTAGCGCTGGGCGCGGCACTGGAAGTCGTGGGTGCGACCTATGACGACGCCGAGGCCGAGGCCCGTCGACGGGCGGCGGCCGATCCCTCGCTCAGCTTCGCTTCTGCCTTCGACGACGACTGGGTCATCGCGGGAAATGGTGGCGTGTTGGCGCGCGAGATCTTGGCCCAGCTTCCTGACGTGGACACGGTCGTGACTCCGGTGGGCGGCGGCGGTCTGGCGGCTGGGCTGGGGGTGGAAATGGTCCCGCGCGGAATTCGCGTGCTGGGCGTTTCGCCCGAAGCCAACTGCGCCATGAAGCGCTCGCTGGAGGACGGCCGGGCCTACACCCAATACGACGGTGGTCCCACCTTGGCCGAGGGTCTGGAGGGTGCGGTCAGCCAGCGCACCTTTGCTATGGCCAAGGACTACTTTCCTGAGGTTGCTTTGGTGAGTGAGGTAGCCATCCGGCAGGCCATCGTGTACGCGTACCGGTCCCTGGGTATCGTGTGCGAGGCCTCGGCCGCGGTCGCGCTGGCCGGCCTCATGGAGGACAAGCTCCCGGTGCAAGGCCGCCGCGTGGTCGTGATCGTCAGCGGCGGCAATATCGAGAGCGACTTGCTCGACCAGCTTCTCACCGGCTCATCGCCGAGGAAGCACGACGGCTAGGGCTGCCGCCGTCCGGTAGCGACCCGCGCCCGTTTTTCGGCGGCTCGGCGCAGATCCTTGGCGGTCGGTCCCACTCCCAGATCGTCGCGTGCATCCTCGCCATGGCCGGGGCCGATGATGTCGCGCAGATAGGCCTCGTACTTGAAGGTATCGGAGTGTTTCTCGTTGTGGCAGCGGGTGCATACCGACTCCGGTGTGCGCGTGCTCAGCGCCAGCGGCTTCTCCAATCCGCGCTTCTCGACGTGGATCGAGCCCGGGCCATGACAAGCCTCGCATTGGACGTTCTCCAGACCCTTGCTGAACCCTAGGCTCGACCCGCCCACCTCGCCGTAGCCCGTGACATGGCAACTGACGCAATCGCCGTGGCCGGTCTTGCCCACGGCTTGCAGGGTCTTCCACGCGTGCGCGTGGACCGTGCGTTTGCAGAATCGGGCCGCAGCCTTGTGGCAGCGAACACAAGAAGCGTCACCCGAGAAATGCGCCCGGCCTGGTTCGGCAGGGGGCGGCGGCTCTGCCACCTTGAGATTTGCGGCACCCACCGCCTTGTCGAGCTCTCGCATGCTGGCAGCCAGGGCCGGATCGCGGGGTAGGTTGCGTCGGATGGGCAGAAGCTCGTTGACGAAATATGAGCCCTGGGCCGGCGCTGCCCAGGGCGTGCTGGCCAGCCGCGCAGCCTCGGTGCGGAGTTCGTCTCGCTCCTGGCGCTTGGCAGCCACAAAGGCCGCGTCGCTGTTGGAGTCGTTTTCCCAACGTGCAAGGTCAGCATCCAGCTGGCGAACTTGGCGATCGATCTCCTCGGTGCGCACGCGATTCGCTGTCGGTCCTCCGGCATCGCGCAAGGGTTCACCAGCCGACCGTGCCTCATCCTGGCGGAGAACGATCTGCAGCCTACCCACTCGCTGCATCTCAGAACCTGGGACCACAAGGAAAGCGCTGCCGACGTTCTCTGCGCGCGGCGATCCCTCGCCCACGTCATTTCCAAGCACGACGAAGTCAACCGCCGCCTCGCGCGCCACGGCGCGCGCCTGTCGGCGATCGAGGGGTGCCAACGCGATGATGATCTCGGCGCCGGCTGCACGCAACCGGTCGGCCTCGGCACGAGCCGTGCTGACTGGATCTTCTGCGCGCAGACCTTTCTCACGCGCGAGGGCTGGAGCCACCAGGCCGAAAACCCCGATCTTGATTCCCCCCACCAGGCTGATACGCGACGGTTCGACGAAAGGAAGGCTCTCGAGGTTGGCGGCCAGGCGTTTGGGCTGAATTTTGGCGACTCCGCGCACGAGATCGGTCTCACCGAGGGCCGATCCGCCCAAGGGCAGGCGGACGATCTCGCGGGCCAGAAAGCCTGCTACGAGGTCGGCGGCCTGTTGTTTGCCCGACGAAATCTCACCTGAGGGGTAGGTCAGATTGCCGGCGTCAACCAGCAGGGTGGCGCCTGTTCGCGCGGTCCTGCGCACCAGTGCGGTCACCCGGGCGATGTCCCCCAAAGGATCGCTGGTACAGCCACAAGGTTCAAGCGTGCCTTGGGTCTGTGCGGTGTAGAAAACTGTGGCACGGCGTTCGCTCGGGCTGGCGAGGGAAAGGCCGCTCGAACGCGCGAAGTGAGCGGCGAACAAGGCTAGCAGGAGGTGGTTCAGGGGGCGCGGTCGCATGAAACCACAAGAAAATCCCACAGGCTCATCCTGTTGTCACTGCGAGCAGCGGCCACTGCCGCGTGCAGGCAAAGACAATTCGGCAGCGAAAATAACCAGCTTCGCCTTGACAATCACACGCGTTATAATCACTCTCAGCCCTTAGCTCAGTTCGAGCCCACGAAGGTCCAAACAACATGGCCGTCACACTACGACTCACCCGCGGCGGAGGAAAGAAGTCCCCACACTATCGCGTGGTGGCTTCGGATCGCCGGAGTCCCCGAGATGGACGTTTGATCGAGCAAGTTGGCATCTACGACCCACGGCGGAGCCCGCCCGAGGTCAAGTTCGACATGGCTCGTGTCGACCACTGGTTGGCTGCTGGGGCTGTTCCTAGCGAGACCGTCGGCCAGCTCCTCAAGAAGGCCAGGCGCGCAGTCGTAGCGGCGCCTACCGAGTAGTGCTCCTGTGACCGAGGGCGCCCCCTCTGCAGGAGGTTCCGAGACAGCGCCGGCTCTGCGCGAGCTGGTGCTCTATCTCGCCCGGGCGCTGGTGGAGCACCCCGATGAGGTTGCGGTCGAGGAGATCGATGAGCCGGATGCCACGGTTTTCGAGTTGAAGGTAGCCGAGTCAGACTTGGGCAGAGTGATAGGCCGCCAAGGACGCACGGCCAAGGCCCTTCGCACGGTTCTCTCCGCCGCATCAGCCAAGATGAAACGGCGCGCGATTCTGGAGATCCTCGAGTAGCGCGGGGGGGCGTCTGCTGCGCTCCGCGGGTCACAACGTATTTTCCGATGGTCTGCCCTTTGGAACCTTGGGGCGACCGCATGGAAATACCGGCGAGATCAGTTTTCGCCCTTTTCACTCAAAGGGCTGGCGGCCGGACCTCGCCGCGCTGCCACTGGAGGCAACGATTGGCGAGCCGGGATCCGAAACCCCGGCCACCGTCACGGCGGTTCGGCCGATTGTCGACGGATTCCTGCTCAGGCTGGAGGGCGTGTCGACGCGAGAAGGGGCGGCGTCTCTGACCGGGCAGAAGTTGTGGCTGCCCAGGACGACGCTTCCTCCGCTGGGAGCGGGCGAATTCTATGTGGAGGATCTGGTCGGCTGCCTGGCCGAAGATCGCGAGGGACGCAGTTTCGGCGTGGTGCGTGGCGTGTTCTGGAACGGAGGCCACGACGTCATGGTGATTGCCGACGGGGACGCGGACGAGCGGTTGCTTCCGGCGGTGCCCGAGTTCATTGTAGCGATCGACCGTTTGGCGAAACGGGTGGTGGTTGACCCCCATGAGTGACGATCGGCTCGACGCGAACGACGCCGGTGGCACGGCGTCGGCCCGGCTGGTGATCGAGATCATCACGCTGTTTCCCGAGATCTTCACTTCGTTTCTCCAGGCCAGCCTGCTGGGAAAGGCTATCGCCAGCGGCCTCATCGTCGTCGAAAGAACCAACCCGCGAGACTTTGCGCCGGGCCGCCATCGTCAAGTCGACGATTCGCCCTACGGCGGTGGCCCTGGCATGGTCTTGCGCCCGGACCCTGTCGCGGCGGCCGTTGATGATGTGGAGAATCGGCGCGGGCGAGCGCATCGGCTCCTGCTCGCGCCGTCCGGGCGGTTGTTCGATCAGAAATGCGCCGCAGACTTGGCAGCCCGGGGGCGCATCATGCTCATCTGTGGCCGCTACGAGGGAGTGGACGAGCGGATCGCCCAGCTCTACGCCGACGAGTCAGTGAGCATTGGGGATTATGTGCTGGCGGGCGGCGAGGTGGCGGCCGCAACTATCATCGAGGCCACTGCGCGCTTGGTGCCGGGAGTGCTGGGATGCGGGGAGTCGGTGGTGGAGGAATCTTTCTCCGCCGGCCGGCTAGAGTTTCCCCAGTGGACCCGGCCTCCCCGGTTTCGCGGGCTCGGCGTCCCAGAGGTGCTGCTCTCAGGAAATCACGCCGAAGTAGCGCGTTGGCGTCGCCGGGAAGCGCTGCGGCGCACCTTATCGCGCCGCCCGGATCTGCTCGAGCGGTGCCCCTTGACCGAAGAGGAAAGGGCCATGCTCGACGAGCTGGAGCGGACCTAGTACCGCCTCTCGTAAGTTCCTAGCTGGTTGGGCGTCCGGGTTGACGGCGGCGGGGCCGGCGGCCGGTGGCCGGATCCGACGGCCGGTACCGGATTCGGAACCGGATCCGGCTACCGATCCCGGCTCCGGAACTGGCAACTGGAACCAGCTACGAACTTTCGAGAAGCAGTACTAGTCGCGTGGGGAGCCCGCCGGTCTTGCACTTGGGGATGGCGAGGCCGAGCGCGAGGGCGCGAGCGTAGCGAGCGGGTGTGGTGGGGAAGGTGCAGGTCCCGAAGTCCCCGAAGGGGGAAGCGAGTGGGGTGGGGGTGGGCGTGGAGGGCCGAAGGGCAGAGCGAACCCTCCCAGGGTTCCCATGTAGGTTCCCATGTAGGTAGGTTCCCATGATCGCGTAGGCGAAGGCGGGCTTTGCCCGCCAGAGCCAGAGCGCCCCCTTCGGGGGCTAGGGCCTGCACAGCCCACCCCGCCCCACGCGCGCTTCGCGCGCGCCCGTCGCGCGGGAGGGGATGGCGAGGCCGAGCGCGAGGGCGCGAGCGTAGCGAGCGGGTGTGGTGGGGAAGGTGCAGGTCCCGAAGTCCCCGAAGGGGGAAGCGAGCGGGGAGGAGGAGGCGGGTGTGGGGCCGAAGGGCGGAGCGAACCCTCCCAGGGTTCCCATGTAGGTTCCCATGTAGGTAGGTTCCCATGGACGCGTAGGCGAAGGCGGGCTTTGCCCGCCAGAGCCAGAGCGCGGGAGGGTTTGGGAACCCTCTCAGGGTTCCCATGTAGATGTTGACTGCGGGCCTCCTTCCGCGTAGTAAATACGCCCTTGCACCGAGCCGACCCATGAGCACGCACCCACTGATACGAGCAATCGAAGATGCCACCCGGCGGGACAACATTCCGGCTTTCCGGCCAGGTGACAGCGTGAGGGTGCATACCCTGATCAAAGAAGGCGACAAGGAGCGGGTCCAAGTGTTCGAGGGCGTGTGCATCGACCGACGTTCCGGATCGGCCTGCGCCTCGTTCACCGTGCGCAAGATTTCGTACGGCGTGGGGGTCGAGCGCATCTTCCCTCTGCATACGAGCCGCATTGAGAAGATCGAGATTGTGCAGCGCGGGCGCGTACGCCGCGCACGTCTCAACTACTTGCGGGAGCTGCAGGGTCGTGCGGCGCGCATCAAGGGTGAGCGCGCCGCCGTGGACCAGAATGAGGCCGGTTCCGAAAGTCCAGCTGTCGCCGCTCCTGGCACGGACAGCACCGCGCCCGGCGCGTAGAGGCCTATCGCGTTCTCAAGTGAACGCCCTTTCAAGCTACGCGAAACGCGTCTTCGACGTGAATGATCGCGGGTGGTGCCTCGTCGCGCGCGAAGGTGACTCCCACGACATCGAAGCGAAATTCCGTCGCGGCGGGCTGAACACTTTCCAGGTACAGGCGAGCTGCACGCACGACGCGGGCGCGCTTGCGCGCATTCACCGTCTCAAGAGGATGTCCGCGTTCCTCGCCGGTGCGCGAACGGACCTCAACGAAGACAAGAACACCTCGATCGTCCGCTACCAAGTCCAACTCCCCTTCGGGGCGGCGCCAGTTTCTCTCGATAATGCGATAGCCGCGCGCTTCTAGCAACGCGGCGGCCAGATCTTCTGCGCGAGCCCCAACCGTTGCGCGGTCCGCCGACGGTTGGCGCCACGGCGGACAACCGTCCTCATGGTTCACGGCGATTCTTGGCAGGCCGTCTTTCCGTGGTTCTGGGCGGGGTCGCAGGTTTGAGGCGTCTGCAGACCACTCGTCCCGAGGAAGTCCTTGCAGAGGCAGAGCTTCTGGCAGCAGAGCGGGCCGACGACAAAAGCCACACCGCAGGCAAACCCTTTCTTGCAGCGCAAATCGCTGCGTTCCGCATTGTCCCGCGTCTGGCCGTCGCAGTCGCTGTCCTTTGAACATGTCGCCGAGCAGTAAGGACCCGTATCCACGTTCGAGGTCCCCTGATTGACGGGCTTCAGGCAGATGCGGCTCGGGCACTCGAGAGCCTGGTTGTTGTAGACGGCCTGCGACTGGCCGGCGTCGGCCCCTATGTCACAGGGACGACCAATCCCGTTGTCCTCGCACGCCATGCTGCCCAAGGCGGCAAGGGCGAGAAGTAGCGCTCCAAGAAAGGAGACGCGAACCAGGGCGGTCAACAAGTGACGTGACGGGGCAGACAGTTTCGCGCTCATCAAAGGACTCCTCCTGTCCACTCGGACGAAGCCGAGGGCAAGCACGGTCAGGGACCAACGATGGGACATATTAGCTTTGGGAGGTCGCCTGTCAACAGGGAATAGCAGCCCCGCATGGCAACATTTTGTTCCGAAGATTCGCGTAGTTGACCGCGGTTCGTGGCGGGACGTTCTCCCTTGACACCTCAGATCCGCGTGCCTAGGATGGCCCGGTTTTCAGGCATAGCACCGACGGTAGGGTCATCGACTTAATCGCTGCGGTTCGTGCGTTGAAGTCCTGCAAACACCCAAACACTAGCTTACGGTCGTGCGGCCGGGTAGGCGATTTCAAACACTTGACCAATCTCTTCCACCAATTGCCCGCCGAGATCCTCTGAGGTGGGCGTTACCGACGCGAGGTCCATCCATGAGCCGTGAAAAGGGTTGCGTATTGTTCCTGCTTTTCGCACTCACCCTGGCGGTGACGTCCGATGCTTGGGCGCAGAGGCGAAAAAAGAGCAAGCCGGCCGGCGCCACGCCCGCGGGCGAGACTTCGTCGGGCTCTGCCACCACCGCCAAGTCCGTAAGCGAGGCCAGCGCACCCGAGCTGGAACGAGCCGAGAAGTTCTACCAGCTCGGCAACTACTACAGCGCCTCGATCGAGTTCAACAAGACCATCGAGGGAGAAGGGGCGGTCGACCCGGGCGCGAAGATGCGGGCCGAGTTCATGATGGGCAAGACGCTGTTCAAGTTGAAGTTCTTTTCGGCGTCGTTGAGCTACTTCGATCGCATCGTCCAGAAGGGTCCCGCGCATCCCAACTACAATGAAACCCTGCAGTGGTTGGCGTCGCTCACGCATCAGCCAGTGGATACGGGCATCGTTCTGGAGAAGATCGGAAAGTACAACCGGCAGGAACTGGAGGCCCCGCAGCTCGAGGCGGTGCGCGACGAGCTGTATTTCTTGCTTGGCAAGTACAACTACAACAAAGGCAAGTTCCAGGAGGCCATTTCGCTTTTCAACCTGGTTCCGGCCAAGAGCGCCTTCTACCCACAGGCCAAGCTTTTTGAAGGCGCGACCTACGTGCGCCAGTATACCGCCAAGCCCGCGGTCGAGGCGTTCAAGGCAGTTCTGCTGGCTGCCGAGGAGAGTCAGGATCCCAAGGTCAGGCCTTTCCAGGACCTGGCCAATCTTTCGCTGGCTCGGGTTTTCTACTCCACCGGCCAGTTCAAGATGGCGACCAAGTATTTCGACCGGGTTTCACCCGAATCCTATGACTGGCCCAACAGCCTGTTCGAGGCCTCGTGGGCCAACTTCATGCTCAAGCAGGAGGGATATTCCAAGGCCCTGGGCGACATCCACACCTTGCGCGCGCCTTTCTTCGAGTACTTCGTCAAGCCCGAGTCCGTGGCGGAGGCTTTGACGGTCAAGGCGACCATCTACTTCTACAATTGCCTTTTCGAACGCGCTGCCAATTCCATCCAAGAGTTCAACGACTGGGTTCCCCAGGTGGCCGAGGGCCTCGCCAAGGCGCTGACCGGCAACCCTGCCAACGATCAGTTCTATGCGCTGGCGGTAAAGATTCGTTCCGGCAAGTCTGGCCTGCCTCCGGCGGTGGAGCGAGCGGCGCGCGCGGTTCTTTCTGACCGCAGCTTGGTTCGTCGCTTTGACGCCATTCGCGAGCTGGACCGCGAGCTGGTCCAGCTTGAGAGAGCGGAGGCTTCGTGGAGGAACACAACGGTGGCCACGAATCTCAATTCCGAAATCGGCGTGACCCGCGCTTTGGCGGTGAATGAAGCCGGCGAGATCGCTCGCAAGCGCGTCGAACGCCTGGTGAATGAGTTCCGCGTTCTCATCACCCGCGTGATCAAGATTGAGTACGAAATCCTCCAAGGTGAAAAGGGCACGTTGGAAGAAGACGTCAAGTCCGAGTCGCAGAGCGAGGCCAGCGGCCGTTCGCGGGATATCAGCAACGTCCGCATCGACGACGAACACGAGTTCTGGCCGTTCATGGGGGAGTATTGGCGTGATGAACTCGGCTACTACCGCTACAAACTTCTCAACAAGTGCGTGCACGGAACTGCGGGACCGGAAGGGGCGCCGGCCAGTGGCGGACAGGAAGGGGCAGTGCCTGAGGGTGGCGAAACACCGGCACCGGAATCGGCAGCACCGGCGGGCGAGCAACCCTGACCGGACCCAGATCAGCCAAGCAAGGGAAATGAACATGAAGGATCATCGACGTTCCATTCGCTGTGCCTCGCTCGGCATCGTTCTCTTCAGCACGGTAGCGGGCTTGGGGACGGCATCTGCTGATGCGAAATTCAAGAAGAAGGAGCTGGAAGTCCAGGGCGGGGCCCAGACCGAGCTGACAAAGCCCAAGGAACCGCCCAAAGAGCAGAAACAGACCGGGCCAGTTCTGACGGTGGAACAGTTCGTCGGGCAACAGCAGACGAAGATCCAGCAGATCACCGACAAGCAGATCACCCGCCTCAACCAGCTCATCAAGATCACGCCCAATGACGACCCCCAGAAGGCCGACTTCTACTTCCGGCTGGGCGAGCTCTACGCTGAAAAGCAGCGCTTCAACAGCCTGCAGGCGCGCAGTTTCGACGAGAAGATCTTCCAGGCCGAGCAGAAGAAGAACACCTCGCTGGCTGCCAAGCTGAAGAAGGACCAGCAGGACGCCGAGAAGAATTCTGAGAAGTGGGCCAATGAGGCGATCAAGGACTACGTCGAGGCGTCGAAGCATGCGAAGTACGAGCGCATGGATGAGGTGCTGTTCCGCCTCGCCTACTTGCTGCAGATGATGAAGAAGGACGACCGAGCGCGGGAGTTCTTCCACCGTCTCATCAAGGACTACCCGCAGTCGAAGTACGTTCCCAACGCCTACCTGTCTTTTGCCGAGTACTACTTCGCCAAGGGCGAGATGGAGAACGCGCTCAAGTTCTACGAAAAGGTGGAACAGTTCCCCAAGTCGTCGGTGTACGGATTCGCCGTGTACAAGAAGGGTTGGGCGGAGATCAACCTGGGCAACTTCAAGTCGGCCTTGGGAATCTTCGTCAACGTGATTGAGCTTTGCCACGCCGGCAAGATCGACAGGGCTCAGCGCGGCCCCTTGGAAAAGGAAGCCAAGAAGGACTTGGTCAAGGCCTACGCGCGTACCCCCGGCGCTGCTCCCGACAAGGCTTGGGAGTTCTTCCAGCGCATGGGTGGTGACTTTGCCCCCAAGATGCTGGAATCGCTGGCTGAGTTGTACTGGGAACAGGGCATGTTCGCCGAGTCGTCGAAGGTCTATCGCAAGATCATGGCACTCAACGAGAAGTCAACGCGTCTGTGCGAATGGCAGTACAAGATTCTGCGCAACACGCTGTCGGCCGGTAGCAAGCGCGATCAGGTGCAAGAGGTCAGGCGTCTTGGCACGGCCTACGAGTACGTCCAGAAAATGGAAGGCATCAAGAAGGACGTGCTGACCGAGTGCAAGAACAACTACCACGACACTACGAAAGAGCTCGCGCTCATCTGGCACAAGGAAGCGCAGCGGACCAAGAACGCGGACACCTATCAGCTCACGCGTCTCATCTACAAGGAGTACCTGGATCACTTCCAGAACGAGAAGGACACCCCAGAGATGACCTTCTTCTTCGGCGAAATTCTGTGGGTGACCGAGCAGTGGGCCGAGGCTGCCGAAACCTACACCAAGGTCGTCCAGTTGGACCCCAAGGGCAAATATGTGAAAGAGGCAGCCTATGCGGCGGTGCTGGGGTGGAAGAACGCACTCAACATCGACGACTCCGGCGCCATGCCTGACAAAGACAAGAAGGACATGAAGCCGCGTCCCATCCCGGCTGGCCAGCAGAAGATGATCGCGGCCTTCGACACATACATCAAGTACGTGCCCGATGCGCCGGAATTGGTGAAGATCAAGTACCGCAAGGCGAGGATCTTCTACGACTACAACCACTTCGACGATGCCGTCGTGCTGTTCAGGGACATCGTCGACAAGCATGTAACCGACGAGCTGGCCATCTACTCGGCGAACCTGCTGCTCGATTGCCTCAACATCATGGGCAAGTACAAAGAGCTGCTGGCTACGGTAGAGAAGTTTTTGGGCAATCCCGTCCTGATGAAGGACGAAGAGTTCAAGAAGCAGATGATTGGCCTCAAGACCGACAGCCTGGTGGTGGAAGCCAAGCAGTACGAGAAGGAAAAGAACTACAAGGAATGTGGCACCTCGTACGAGGCCGCCGCGGAGACCATTCCCGATCACCCCAAGCATGCCGAACGTCTCTACAACGCCGGCCTTTGCTTCCAGAACGCCCGTCTGGTCGGTCAGGCCATCAGGGTTCGCCAGCAGCTAATCGAAAAGCACGCGAAGGATCCGCTGGCGCAGCGTGCCCTCTTCCAAATTGCCAGCGGCTATCACCAGATCGCCTCCTACAGCGAAGCGGCCAAGCGCTACGAGGAGTTCGCCACCAAATTCCCGGGCGAGAAGCAGTCGCGGACCGCGCTCGGCAACGCCTACACCTTCCGCATTGGGTTGGGGGAGTTCGAAAAGGCGGTCGACGACATGAACGCGTTCGTCAAGTACTACGGAACGCGTGATGCACAGGACGCGGCCAACGTGGTGTTCCAGATGAGCGAGGTGTACGAGAAGCAGAACAAGACTGACGATCTGGTCAAGCACCTGACGGCCTACCTGAAGAAGTGGGGCGCCAAGGGCGGCGTGGATAAGCAGATTCTTGCCCACTTCAAGCTGGGCGAGATCTCGTGGAAGCGTTCCTGTCCGCAGGAAGGCGTCAACGGCGCCTGCATCAAGGTCGAGCGCGTGACCGCGACGGGTCGGCAGAAGGTCTTTGCCGAGATCAACTCCAAGATCAAGGACAAGAAGAAGAAGCTGAAAGAGAAGCTGCGCACCCAGTGCGGTCCGCCCACCAGCTCGAAGATCACGGTCTACGATCGCAACTCCAAGTACGCCAAGGACGGCCAGGACCACTTCAAGGAGGTTCTCAAGCTGTGGAGCCACGGCGAGGCGGCCAAGAAGATACCGGGCGCTACAGCGAGTGAGCGTGCGGCGCGTGAGGTGATCGCCCGTTATGCGGCGGCGGGCTCGGCCTTCTACGGGGCTGAACAGCTCTACGAGCAGTTCCTGCGGGTGAAGTTCCCGGCCGGGCTCGATTTCCAGCAGCCCACCCAGTGGGACAAGCCCAAGGTCGCCGCGGCCAAGAAGAAGAAGTTCGAGGAGTCGAGCAAGAAGTTCCTTGCGTACATGACCGAGAAGACGTCTCTGGCGGAGAAACTGACGGGTCCCAGCGCCGACAAGAAGGGTCTCTATGACTTCGTGCTCGACCACCACGTCGCGCACTGGACCATCGCGGCCTCGGCACGCATCGGCCAGGTCTATGCGGATTTCGTCAACCAGCTCTACACCGCGGATATCCCCAAGGATCTCAAGGAGCAGGACGAGTGGGGTAACCGGCCGCGCGAGATCTTCTGCGACGCCCTTGTCGACAAGGCCGAGCCCATCGAGTCAAAGGCCGTGGTCGGTTATGACCTGTGCTTGAAGGCGGCTACCAAGGAGTCCTGGTACAACGAGTGGTCGACCATGTGCGAGGTGGAGCTTAATCAGATGAAGCCCGCCGAGTATCCCCTGGCGGCCGAGATGAAGCCGGAACCTGGCTATGTCTCGACTCCTATCACGCCCGGCGGTGTCATCCCGGACCTGCCCGATAACCTCCAGGTTACTTCTAAGGACTAGGAGCCAGCGATGATCACCCGTCGAAGTCTCGAAATGTGTTCGTCACGGACCCTGTTTGGGTTTGCAGCCTTGCTTGGCCTGGCCGTCGGTTGCGCAACGACCGCAGGTTCGGGAAGTCAAAAACGGGAAACCCTGCCCGACGAGGAGGAGGCGGCGCCCGGCCAGAAGTCGACCGGCGGCCTATCCGGTCCCGTCGAGGTTCCCCTCATCGCGCGCAAGCCGACCGATCGGCAGGTCACCGAGGAGGACAAGGCCGACTACGAGAAGGCCGTCGCGGATTACATGAAGGCCAAGAAGGGGGGGACCATTCCCGGCGATGATTGTTCCAACGTGGCATCCGCTTTCAGGAGGCTAGCCGACCACGTGCCCGCCCTTCTCGAGGCGCGCAGCAACGAGGCCGCGGTGGATCTTGAGTGTGGCAAGAAGGGCGACGCGGTCAGCATCTGGAAGAAGCTTACGGCTGCAGCCAAGCCCTTTGCGCCGGCTCTGGCGAATCTGGGCTACGTGAGCTGGCAGGAAGGGAACAAGTCCGACGCCGAGTCGCTCTTCAAGCGTTCGATTGAGGCTGATCCCTGGAGCGGCTCCATCGCTGCCCGCATCAACATGGCGCAGATCTACCGCGAACGGGCTCGTCTCGCGAGCGGTTCCGAAAAGAAGTCACTCAACGACGCGGCCGTGAAGGAACTACGGCGCGTTCTCGCCGTGGATGGAAACAGCCTGCAGGCCTACGCCGGCCTTTGCTTCATCTACTTCGACTTGGACTTGCCCGAGGCCGCCAAGCTGGTCGGTGCCCAGGCCCTCAAGCGGGCACAAGAAATCGCGACCGGCAAGTTCGAGGATGAGGCGACTGTCACGGATGAGTCGAGCAAGAAAGCCAAGAAGGGCAAGGGAAAGAAAGAAGAGGCGAAGGAGAAGGACGCGGACAAGACGGCCCAGGAGACGCCTGCGGAGGGAACGGGCTACACAGTCGAGATGAAGAAGGCCGTGGCGGTGGTCTACAACACGCTGGGCATGATCTACTTGGCCAAGAAGAACTACACAGAGGCGATCAAGAACTTCACCGTTGCGGTGGAAAACGACCCTACGCTTTTTGAGGCAAGGCTCAATCTGGCTGCGGTTTCACTCAAATTCCGCAACTACGACATAGCGGAAGAAAACTTCAAGGCTGTGCTCAAAGCCAAGCCACGTAACTATGAGGCGATCATAGGGCTGGGAGTTGCCTTGCGTGGCAACAGGAAGTTGGACGAAGCCGAGGCGAAGTACAACGAGGCTCGCAGTCTCGATCCGCAACGCCCGGATTCGTATTTCAACCTCGGCCTGCTCTATCAGGAGTACAAGGGCGGCAGCGACAAGCCCATGCTGCAAAAGGCACAGGCCTACTATCGGGATTTCTTGACGAAAGCACCTTCTCCCAAGGCGAAGAAAGACGCCGAGAAGCGCATCAAGGATATCGACGAGGTGTTCGTGGCGCTGGAAGAAGCGGCCAAAATGATGAAAGAGGCGGAGGAGATGCAGCGCAAGGCGGAAGAGCAGCAGAAGAAGATGGAGGAGGAGATGAAGAGGATGGAGGTGGAGGAGAAGCGCCAGCAGGAGGAGATGAAGAAGAAGGAGGAGGACGACAAGAAGAATAAGGAGGAGGAGAAGGTCAAGAAGGCCGCTGACGCAGAGAAGGCCGTGGCGGACAAGGCCGCAGCAGCAGAGAAGGCCGCGGCGGACAAGGCCGCAGCAGCAGAGAAGGCCGCGGCGGACAAGAAGGCCGCGGGCGACAAGGCTGCAGATGCAAAGGCAACGACAGCAAAGGCCGCTGCGCCTGGCTCTGCCGCAGAGCCCCCGGCTGCGGCGACGCCGGATGAGCCAAGCGCCGCGCCGGAGAAAGCCGACGACAACAACGCGGCGCAGAAGCCAGCCGGCAAGAAGAAGTAGGCGCAACGCTGCGTTTCATCTTTCGAACTCGATCCATAATTGTTGGGAACCCAATTCGATTTTGGTTGTCAGTAGGAGGCGAGCGTTCCGTGCTTGTCTTCCGGTACAGCCGAAGGAAGGAAGTTAACCGATGCGACTTATAGCAATGATTGCGGTTCTCACCATCGGGGGACTGGGTACGGCTCTCGCTCAAGAAAAAGGCGAGCAGTTCAAGTCCAAGACCGTCTACGATTTCGAAGACGACAACGTCGAGGGCGATCTGCAGCGGCCTGATGGCGAGTTGGTGAACGCCATCAACAAAGCCAAACATTCCAGCCTCATCGAGATTCGCAAAGATTTCATTCCCGAAATGCTCAAGTCGCTCGAAGACATCTAGCCACTCGGGGGCGCAGGCCCCCCGTGGCGGAGTTCGAGAGCACAGGCGTGGCCGCCAGGGCCAAGGCCTGCCGTAACCGGAGGAGACCAAATGGCCAATGTCGCAGTCCCCGTCAAGTTCCAGATCTTCAGGGGAGATCAGATCGTACGAGAAGAGATACTGACGGAGGCGGTCATCAAGATCGGCAAGCTGGCCTCCTCCCATCTGCGGCTTGACGACGAGTCCGTGTCGCGCATGCACGCCGTGCTCGAAGTGAACGGACCCGAAGACATTCAGCTCATCGACTTGGGTTCGACCCGAGGGACATTGCTCAACGGTGAGCGTATCGCCAAGGCCCGGCTGAAGGCCGGGGATCAGGTCCAGTTCGGCGACGTTCGCGTAGTCATCTCCTTCGCGGCCGAAGAGGCGGGGGCGCCTACGCCGCCGCCTGTCACGCCGGTGGTCGCCGTGCCTCCTGCCCCAGTCACAGTGCCGCAGTATTCGGCACCGGTTCAGCCTTCGGTTCCTCCTCCTGCGGCCTACGCTCCCCCGGCGCAGTATTCTGCCCCGGCGCCCCAGAGCTATGCTCCCATGGGAGCCGGCATGGGCGGCTTCGCGAGCCACGCCGGAGCTGAGGTCGAGGTCCAGGATGGGACCCACGCCGTCGAGGTCCAGGCCGTGTACCGCGGTGTTGTGATCCAGACCCGCCATCTGTCTGACCCCACGGGGCGGAGTACAGAAGGGCAGTCCAAGTCGATGCTGGTCGCGGGCGGTGCCTTGATCGTGGTGGCCTTGGTGGCCTTCTTCGCAACCATCTTGAACCTTGGTGCCGAAAAGAGCCGCTATGACCAGTTCATCAACGACGGCGGCGAGGGCAAGAACTTCCAGTGGAAGGCCACTTCACCGGTCATGGACTTCGTGGTCTTTGGCGGCATCGGCGCGGGAATTGCCCTGTGCTACATGGGCCTGAAGCGCCGGGGGAGGACCAACCCCAACTTCGTGGTGGGCGCGGCCGCGGGTTCGGATGCGCCTCTGGGAACCGACTTTATCGGCGGTCAGTCCTTTGCCCTGGTATCCACCACGGGTTCCGATTTTCTCGTCAACGTCACACCGTCGATGACGGGTGAGGTCCTGATGGACAACCAGGTGGTTTCCCTGCCGCAGTTCGTGCAGCAGCGAGGCGCCAGTTTCTCTCTGGGCGACCGGGGCCGCGCCAAGATCAACTGTGGCGAGACCAGCTTCTTGGTGAGCGCAACCCCCAAGCCACGGACCTTCCCGGTGCCCTTCCTGGTCTGGCGCTGGAGTGAGCAGGCCTACACCGTGGGTACGGCCATCGGCTTGGTGCTGTTCCTTTTGATGATCTTCTCTGTCCCGCCCGATCCTAAATCACTTTCTCTCGATCTCTTCAATGCCGACAGTCGCTTCGTGAACTTCCTCATCAAGCCGCCCGAGGAGAAGGAAGAAGAGATTCCCGACTGGCTCAAGAAGAAGGGGCCCGACGAACAGGGTGGCAAGGGCAAGCGGCACAAGGGCGAAGAAGGCAAGATGGGGAAGAAGACCTCCAAGAACAAAGAAGGTCTGTACGGCCTCAAGGGCCCCAAGGACAACCCGGATCCCCACCTGGCCAAGAAGCTTGCCGAAGAGCAGGCCAAGAACGCCGGCATCCTCGGCGTGCTGAAGATGGCCGAAGGTTCGCACCTGGCCTCCATCTTCGGTCGCGACACGGCGGCCGGGAACGATGCGGAGAACGTGCTCGGTGGCCTCATCGGCAACCAGATTGGCGAGGCGTACGGCGTGGGTGGTCTCGGTCTGGTCGGCACCGGGACTGGTGGTGGTGGCACCGGCGAAGGCACCATCGGCCTTGGCAACTTCGGCACCATCGGCAAGGGCGGCGGCGGCGGCAACGGGTCCGGCTACGGCCGCGGCGCAGGTGGCCTGGGCGGCCGCCGTGCACGCGCGCCAGACGTCATCCCGGGCCAGGCCAACGTGCGCGGGTCGCTCGACAAGGAAATCATCCGCCGTATCATCCGGCGCCACATCAACGAGGTGAAGTACTGCTACGAAACCGAGTTGACGAAGAAGGCTGATCTTTCCGGTCGCGTCTCGGTCCAGTTCACCATCGCCGCGACGGGAACCGTTATCGCCTCGGTCTTGCAGAGTTCGACTATGGGCAACGTTCGCGTGGAGAACTGCGTGGTGCAGGCGGTTCGACGCTGGGAGTTCCCCAAGCCGCTCGGTGGCGGCATCGTCATCGTGTCGTATCCGTTCAACTTCACCGCCGGTGATGCGGGCAGCGAGTAGCGCTCGCGATTCGACAACGGAAGGAGCCGCGATGAGCCGCTATCTGAAAGCTATTTTCGTGTTGGGGTTGATTCTGCCGGCCTGTGATGCGTTTGTGTGCAGCCAGCAGCGCATCAAAGCCATCGAGATCGCGAACAGGGGTGTCGAGGCGTTCAAGAACAATCTCTACGACTCAGCCGAGCGCGAGCTAAGGCTGTCCATCCAGACGGACCCCACCTACGAGATGGCCTACTACAACCTGGGCAAGGTCTATCAGAAGCAGCGCAAGTGGGACAAAGCCATCGACGCGTTCGAGGGTGCGGCTCAACGAAGCCCGAGCAACGCCAACTACCAGTACGACCTGGGCGAGGCGTATCTTGAGGCGAAACACCTGGACAAGGCGGAAACGGCGCTCAAGAAGGCGACAGAGCTGGACCCCAAGCTCTTCAAGGCCCAGTGGCGGCTGGGACTGGTGTTCCTTTTCCAAGAACGCCCTAAGGAAGCCGATCTGGCTCTGCGCAACGCCATCGAACTCAATCCCCGGATGGACAAGCCGTTCATCGCGCTGGGCCGGCTCTACCTCGATTTCGATGCGGACAAGGAGGCGGCGCAGGTTCTTGCGGAATGCGTGCGGGCGAACGAGAACAGCGCCGAGTGTTACAACCTCCATGGCGTGGCGCTGAAGTCACTCAAGCAATACGAGCAGGCCGTGTCTGAGTTCAAGAAGGCGCTCGACGTGGACAGCGGACTTTTCGATGCCCTGTACAACTGCGGCATGACGTACGCCGAATGGTATGAGGAATCGCACGCCAGCGAGCAGAAGCAGCAGGCCCGTGACTACCTGCAGAAATTCGTGGCTACCGGTGGGGGCAAGGACGGCTCGGCGTTTGGCTTCCTGCGAGCTGCGAGCGACAAGCTCTATGCTTTGAGCGGCCCGTAGCTCTATCGCATCGGCGTCTCCTGCCGCAACCCGACGCCCGAACGGGTGATCCCTGACAAGCGTGGATTCCCCACGTGTCGTTCCAGATCCAGTGAGCCGGGTCGCTGCTGGGACCGCTCCGGCCATCGCAGATCTGCCTCGCCGACCGCAGGAGGGCGGAGCGGGTGCGCTTGGGCCGTCAGGGCGGTCGCGAAGGCCCGCAGCGACGAGAGAATGGGGTTCATTCCCGTTGTATGCGAAGCGGCCAGCATGGTATAAAATGCTCCATTTTCCGCGGTCTTAGCCTCCCCACCACGAGAGGCTAAGAGCATGCGGTCGCGACCCTGTGGTTGCCTTTTTCATCCCGGAGGACCAAGTGGGCAAGGAACCAACCTCGAACGCTGTGCTTGAGGATTTTCCAGCGGAGCTGCAAGGCCAGGCCGCTGCGGCGCTGGAGACCGAACGTCTGTCGGTGGAGAAAGGCATCGATGCGTGGAAAAAGATCGTGGCTGCCGCTCCCTCGGCCTGGGAGCCCAGGCGTGAGTTAGCCCGTGTCTACCGGCGGGCGGAACGGTGGAAGGCCTGCGTCGAGGTCTTGAAGGAAGCCGTCGAGAAGGCCACCTGGGCCACTGCCGAGGCGAAGGTCCCCGTGTTGTTGGAGATGGTCGAGCTGTACCGCGATCGGCTCAAGCTCGACGTGATGGTGGTGGAGGCCTACAACCGGATCCTCACCCTGCAACCCAACAACGTCGAGGTGATGGACGCGTTGGCTGCCCAGTACGAGGTCATCCCGCGCTGGCCCGAATTGATTGCGGTGTTGCGCAAGAAGGCGGCCATCGTCGCCTCGGCCCAGGAGAAGATCGCGCTGCACCTCAAGGTGGCAAACCTGTACCTGGAGAAGTTCTCGAACCAGGCCGAGGCCATCAAGACGTTCGAAGCGATCCTCGAAATTGATCCGGGGAACGTCGAGGCACTGGCCTTCCTCAAGCAGATGTATGAGAAGCGGCGCGACTGGGATCGACTGGTGGCCGTGCTGCGGCAGGAAATCGCGCGCGTGACCGATCCGGCCGAGCAAGGCAGACGCTGGGCCGAAGTTGCCAAACTGGCTACTGAGAAGCTCAAGAAGGCGGCGGTTTCGATCGAGCTGTGGGGCAAGGTCCTCGATGTCAACGACAGCGACGGGGAGGCGCTGACCGAGCTGGAGAAACTGTATGAGCGTGAGAAGCGGTGGGAGGAGCTGGCGGCGGTTCTCGACAAGCAGGCGATGCTGAGCGACGACCCGGCCAAACGCGGCGTCATCCTGCCCAAGCTGGCCACGGTGTACACCGAGAAGCTGCAGAAGCCCGACCTGGCGGTGGCCGCGTGGAAGACGCTGCTGGATGCAGAGCCCGAGAACCGACGCGCGCAGGATGCGCTTCGCAAGCTGTATTTGCAGAACAAGGATTGGGACGCGCTCGAGGGTTTCTATTCGGTCCAGGGCAAGTGGGACGAGTTCGCGCGGGTGCTGGAGCGGCAGGCCGAAACGGAAACGGGCGAGGCGCGGGTCGGGCTGTGGAACAAGATCGCGGTTCTCTACCGCGACCGTCTCAACAAGCCGGACAAGGCGCAGAAGGCATTCGAGAAGACGCTCTCCCTCGATGGCCACAACCTGGTGGCGGCCGAGGCGCTCATTCCGATGTACGAGAGAGACAAGGACGCCAAGCGCCTGGCCGGGGTTCTGCAGGTGCAACTCGAACACACCCAGGACGCGGCCGAGCGCCAGGAACGCATGCTGCGTATCGCGCAGATTCTCGAGGGCGACGCGGGCGACAAGCCGCTGGCGCTCACGGTGGCCCTGCAGGCGCTATCCGAGAATCCGCGCGAGGAATGGGCGCGCGAATACGCCGAGCGGCTGGCCGGCGAGACGGGCAACTGGGCTCTGCTGGTGGAAGCCTACGAGGCGGTTCTGCCAAGCCTGCAGGGACAGGATGCGCTTCCCGTTCTGGCCACAGTGGCGCGAGCTTACGAGAAGGAGTTGGCCAACACCGAGGCGGCCATCGAGCGCAACCGGGCGATTCTCGAGATCGCGGATCGCGACGAGCAGGCCGTATTGGCTCTCGAACGCCTGTATGTGGCCACCGGCCAGCACGACCAGTTGTTGGCCATCTACGACAAGAAGCTCGCCCTGGCCGGCTCGGAAGACGAGAAGCGCGAAGTGCGCCTCCAGCTCGCGGCGCTCTACGAAGAACAGGTGCACGACGCGGACAAGGCGATCGAGCTCTACAAGGACATCCTGAAGACGGCCAAGGAAGACGTGCAGGCGCTGCGCGCACTCGACCGCCTGTATCGGGCCACCGAGCGCTGGAAGGATCTGAGCAAGATCATCGTACGCCAGCTCAAGCTGCCCAATGACGACCCGGCTGCGGCCGAGTTGAAGTTTCGCCTGGGCGAGGTCTCCGAGAAGTATCTCAAGAGCCCTGGCGTGGCCGTGCAGTCGTATCAGGAGGCCCTGGCGCTGGACGCGACCCATGCGGGGGCACGCGCGGCTCTGGAGGTCTACCTCGAGGATGATCGGTACCAAGTAAGCGCGGTGGCGGCGCTCGAGCCCATTTACGAGGCGGGACACGAGGTCGAGCGGTTGCTGCAGGTTCAGCGCATCAAGCTGGCGCGCGAGACGGATGTCGCGGCTCGGGTGGCCCTGCTTCTGCGTATCGGCGTCCTGGAAGGCGAAGCCAACCGCGCCGAAAGGGCCTATCAGGCCTATGCCGAGGCGTTCACCGCTAGTCCCGAGTCGTCTGAGGCGCGCGCGGCTCTGGAGGCGCTGGCTGATGGCATGGGGAAGTGGCGGGAGTTGGTGGCGCTGTACAGCGAGGCCCAGGCCAGTCACAAGCTCGCCTCCGGGCTGGAGCGCGAGATTCTTCTGGTCATCGCGGTGGCCTACGACGAGAAGCTCGACCAATCGGACAAGGCCGTCGAGTATTTCCGCCTGGCGCAGGAGATCGAGCCGGAAGACGCTTCCGCTCTCGAGGCCCTGGAACGACTGTACACGCGCACCGAGCGTTGGTCCGACCTGGTCGATACCCTGAAAAAGAAGGCGGAGCTGGTCCATTCCAGCGAGGAGCGCGAGCAGATTCACGCCCGCATCGCCGCTATCTGGGAAGAGGCCATCGGAAATCCCGACGAAGCCGTTGCGGCGTGGAAGGAGGCGCTGGGTGACAACGCGGGCAGTTTGACCGCCCTGCGCGCACTCGATCATCTTTTCGCGCAGAAGGGATTGGACCTCGATCTGGCGGACAACCTGCAACGACAACTGGAGTTGGCCAGCGATGATGAAGAGCAGGTGCGCTTGCTCTCTCGTCTCGGGCAACTGCGCGAACACAAGCTGCACGACATCCCGGCCGCGGTGGAGACCTATCGGCGACTGCTTGATTTGGCGCCCGGACATGAAGAAACCGTGACGGCGCTGGAGGGACTCCTCGATGACCCCGACCACGACCTGGTTCTGGCGGAGATCCTGGACCCGGTGTACCGAGTGCGCAGCGACTTTGGCAATCTGGTGCGGGTTCTGGAGATCCAGGCGCGCCATGCCCTGGACATGCGGCGCAGGATTGATCTGCTGCACGAGATCGCCAGCGCTTGCGAGGATGGGCTGGACGATCCGGGACGGGCGTACGAGGCGTTGGGGCGCGCGCTGGCCGAGGATCCCCTCGATTCCGACACCACCAAACGTCTGGAACGCCTGGCCAAAGCGCTGGGACGGTGTGACGACTTGGTGGTTCGCTATCAAACCGCGGCCGAGAAGCTGCAGTCGGATGAGTTGAAGGGTGCGGTCTACCACGCCATCGCGAAGTTGGCCGAGAGTGAACTCGGCAACTCTGAGATTGCCACGGAGGCCTACAAGCAGGCGCTGGCCGTGGGGCTGCGTGACCTGGAAGCGGCCGATGCGCTGGAAGCCATCTACATCCGCACCGCCGACTACGCTCAGCTGGTCTTGCTGCTGCAGCGAAAGATGGACATGGTCGACGCGCTGGCTGACAAGAAGGAACTGGGCTCGCGCGCGGCCAAGATCTGGGAGGAAGTCCTCGACGACTCCGACAAAGCCATCGAGGTCTACCGGCAGGTTCTGGCTCTCGACGACAGCAACGAGGAGGCCCTGGACAACCTGGTACGGCTGTTCTTGCGCTTGTCGCGCTGGAACGATCTGAAAGACATCTACGCCCGCCAGGCCGAGCTGGCCGCGGACCCGGCACGCAAGAAGGAACGTCTTTTCGTACTGGGCCAGGTGTACGACCGCGAGCTGCAAGACGCGGCCCGCGCCATCGAAACCTACACATCGATCCTCGACATGGATCCGGACGACCTGGATGCCTTGCAGGCCCTGGATCGCCTGTATCTGCAGACCGAGCGTTGGTACGATCTGCTCAACGTGCTCGAGCGGCAGACCGAGCTGTCGTCGTCGGCGGCCGAGGTGGTGTCGCTGCGCTACCGCATCGGTGAGCTGTGGTCGGACAAACTCAAGGATGCCAGCCGGGCCACGGAAGCCTACCAGCGCGTGCTGGCCATGGACCCCAGCCACGAGCCGACCCTAAAGGCTCTTGAGGGCATGATGCAGCGAGGGGAGGAGCCCATCGCTGCGGCCGAGGTGTTGCTGCCGGTGTACGAGAGCGCCGGCGACTGGCCCAGGGTGGCAGCCGTCTACGAAGTCATGGTTGCTTCCACGCAGGAGCCGGCGCGCCGGGTCGAGTTGCTCGACCTGTTGGCCAAGCTTCACGAGCGCCGCCTCAACGATTTCGACGCGGCGTTTGATGCCTACTGTCGCGCGCTGCGGGTGGATCCGGCGAACCAAGATGTGATTGCTCATATCGACCGCTTGGCCGAGTCGAGCGGCCGTTGGGCCGATCTGGCGGCGGTGTACGACGCCGAGATCGATCGCATTCTGGACACTCGCCTGCAGACCGAGATGCTGCTGCGACTGGCCCGCATCTACGAGGAAGAAACTCACGACCTCGACAAGGCCATCGCGACCTATCGACGGGTCGGCGAGGCCGAGCCTGATCGCAAGGATGGACTCGAGGCGCTCGATCGCCTTTACACCAGGACCGAGCGCTGGGCCGAGCTCGTCGACATCGTCCGGGGCGAGATCCGTCTGGCGGACAGCGATGCTCAGATCATCGATTTGACTTTCCGGCTGGCTCAGATTCTGGAAGTCGCGTTGGGTGATATGCCCAAAGCGGTCGAGGCGTACCAGGACATTCTCAACATCGATCCCAAGCATGCCGAGACGCGGGCCACACTGGAGCGGTTGCTGGCCGGCGGGGCCATGCAGCACGAAATTGCTCAGGTCCTCGAGCCGCTCTACCGGGTGGGCGAGGAGTGGGAGAAGCTGGTTCGGGTCTATCAGGTCGAGTTGGGCGTCGAGTCCAACCCCGAGGAGCGACAGCGATTGCTGCGACGGCTGGCGGATATTACCGAAAGCAAACTCATGGACCAGGTGGCGGCGCTCGAGTGGTGGTCGAGGGCCGTGGTGGAGGATCCGACCTCCGAGCAGGGATTGGACGAGTTGTTGCGTTTGGCCCGCGCCACGCACCAGTGGGAAACCTACGTCGGCAGCATGGCGGACGCGGCGTCCCGGGCCAGTGATCGCCGAGCCCGCCGCGACGTCCTTTTCCGTTTGGCCACGGTGTTTGACGTCGAGCTGGCCGACTTGGTGCGGGTGGAGGACGTGCTGGGACAGGTGCTGGCGCTCGATCCCAATGACGGCGAGGCCTTGGGCTTTCTCGATCGGGTCTACGACAAGCAAGGCGACTACGAGAAACTGGCGGATGTCCTGCGTCGGCGTATCGCCATCACCGACGGGTCGAGGGATCTGGTCGCGCTGCATCTCCGTCTGGGCAAGATCCTGGCCGACGTCATCGACGACGCGCACGGAGCGGTGGCCAGCTATCTGGCGGTGCTGGAACAGGAGTCACGCTCGCCTGAAGCCCTGGAAGCCCTGGAGCGCATCTACTTCCGCGCCGAGCAGTGGGAAGACCTGTACCAGATCTACGAGAAGATGCTCGACATCGCCCCAGGCGACGAAGCGCTCTCCGACTGCTACGCGCGGATGGCCAGAATCACGTCCGATGTGCTCGGCCAGCGTGAGCGTGCCGTCGAGCTGTGGCGGCGGGTGATTGACCTGCGCGGCGCCGACCCGGGAGCCCTTTCGGCCCTGGCCGACCTGCACGAGCAGGCCGAGGAATGGCGCGAGCTGACCGAAGTCCTGGACAGCCAGATTCGGGCCATAGAAGATCCCGAAGCGCGCATCCCGGCGTTCAAGCGCCTGGGCCACGTGTGGGGTGAGAAGCTGGGTCGTGAGAGAAACGCCCTCGAGTGCTGGAAGAAGGTCATCGAGATCAATCCCGGTGACGTCGAGGCGCTGCAGGCCATCGCCTCCAACTACCGGAGCGCGGCGGCCTGGGAAGAGCTCTCGGACACTTTGCGCAAGCTGATCGCCGTGGGCAGCGAGACCTTCCCGGCGGCCACGCTGCGGGATTGCTTTGCGGAACTCGGCGAGTTGGAGGGCAGCACCCTCATGCGCGTCGATGCGGCCATCGAGGCGTGGCGCCATGTCTTGCAGATCGATGCGGCTGATGCCCGTGCTCTGTCGGCCTTGGAGACGCTGTTCACCCAGGAGGGGCGCTGGGAGGAGTGTGTGGACGTGCTGGAGCGTCGGGTGGCTGCGCTCGCGTCGGTGGGTGACAAGGTCGACGTGCTGATGCAGATTGCATCCATCTGGTCCGAGAAGATCGGCGATGGCGGCGCGGCGGCGGAAGCCTACGAGCGGGTGCTGAAGATGGACCCCTCGCATGCTGTGGCGTCGGCAGCGTTGGAGGAGGTGTACCGTCAGCGCAAGGTGTGGCCGAATCTGGTGGAGTTGCTACTGGCTCGGGTGGAGTACACGGGCGAGACCGAGGAGAAGATCAAACTCTTCTGTGAGATTGCCCGCATCTACGAGGAGCACAACGGCGATCGGGACTCCGCCTTCGTCATGCTGCAGGCCGCGTTCCGTGAAGACTACTCAAGCAACATTGTCGCCCAGGAGCTGGAGCGGCTGGCCAATGTCACCAACAAGTGGGCCGAGCTCTTGTCCGAATACACGCAGGTCGCCCAGGGCATGGACGACGCGAAGCAGGCGGCGGATTTGTGGGTCAAGATCGCGCGTTGGTACGACTCGGCCCTGCACCACACCGAATACGCCATCACCTCGGCCAAAGAGGCGCTCTCGCGGCAGCCCAACCACGTGGGCGCCATGGCGGCGCTGGCTGACTTCTACCGCAAGGAGTCTCAGTGGAAGGAGCTGGTCAGCGTTCTGTCCAAGCACGCCGAAGTCGAGTCCGATCCGGCCCAGCGGGTTGAGGTGTTGCTGGCGTTGGCCGAGACCTTTGAAACTCACATTGGCGACGCCGGCCAGGCCACCTTGGCCTATGACCAAGCCCTGCAAGCCGACGAGCACTGTCTGAAGGCCATCGAGGCCCTCGAGCGTCTGCACCGACGCACCCAGGCCTGGGAGCGACTGGCTGACGTGCTGGCGCGAAAGTCGCAGGTGGTCAGTGATGGTGAGTTGGCCGTGAAGCTGCGCCTGCAGGTTGGCGAGTTGTGGGAGGTCCGTCTGGGCGACAATGAGCGGGCGGTGCAGGCGTACAAGGAGGTGCTCACCGTCGATCCGCAGAACCTTCCCGCGCTCAAGGCGCTGGAGCAGTTGTACGAGAAGGCCGGCCGGATGGACGCGTACCTCGAGGTCCTGGAGCATCAGCTCGAGGTCACCGCACCCGAGGCTGATCGGGTGAATCTCCTGGCGCGCATGGCGCAGGTGTGCGAGCAGCTGCCGGGAAAGATCGACGAGGCCATCAACAGCCTGCAGCAGGCGCTCGGCATCGATCCCAACAATCTCAAGGCGTGCCAGGAGCTGGAACGGCTCTATCGCAGTGAACGCAAGTGGGATGCGCTGGTGGATACCTTCCGCAAGCACATCGACATGGAGGGCGACGTCGCGGCCAAGATCGCGCTCTATCTGGAAATGGGACGGGTGTACGAGGAAGGTCTGCGCGATCCCGACCGAGCCATCGAGGCTTTCGACGAGGTCGTCAAGGCGGACGCGGACCATGCTGAAGCCTTGCGGGGGCTGGCGCGACTCTACGAGGAAACCGAGCAGTGGGAGCGTGCGGTGGACATCATGCAGCGGCTGGTGGGCCGTGCGTCGCCCGAAGAGAAGGTCGACCTGAGCTACCGTCTGGGCAAGATCCTCGACGAACAGATGCAGATGTCGGATGTCGCCGAGGAACGCCTGAGCGACGCCTTGGCCATCGACCCGACCCATGTGCCGAGCATGTTGTCGCTGCTCAACATCTACAAGCGGCGCGGCGACTCCTTCAAGGCGGCCCAGTTGATGGTGCGGGCCGAGGCCCACACGCCCAACGTATTGGAGCGCACGCGTTTGGTCTACGAGGCGGCCAAGCTCTACCAAACGGAATTGGGCGACGAGGCCAAGGCCAAAGAGCTCTACCAGCGCACGCTTGAGCTCGATCCGGAACACGTCGAGGCGGCTACCCCATTGGCCGACATTTACTACCGCGAGGGTGAGTGGGCGCCGCTCGTGCCCATCCTAGAGATGCTGGCGCGCAAGGCGGATCGTCGCGCTCACCGCGAGCTCAACATCTTGTATTACCGCCTGGCCAAGGCGGCGGAGCAAATGGG
This sequence comes from Myxococcales bacterium, assembly GCA_003142855.1. Taxonomy (GTDB): domain Bacteria; phylum Myxococcota_A; class Polyangia; order Fen-1088; family Fen-1088; genus Fen-1137. The sequence continues at coordinate 101,813 of PLNW01000063.1, read as the reverse complement.
CGACGAGGAGAAGGCGCTCAAGTACTACCGCGCGGCCTACGAGCTGGACGCCACCCATCTGCCCACCCTGGTGGATCGGGGCAATCTGCTCTACCGCCGCCAGCAATGGGACGAGGCCTTCAAGCTCTATCAGACCATCCTGGTCCACCACCGCGAGTCGCAGAGCGAAGCGCAGATCGTGGAGATCTTCCATCGCATCGGCCACATCAAGATGCAGATCGGTGATCGGGCCAAGGCCATCAACATGTTCGAGAAGGCGCTGGAAATCAGTCCCGGCCACCGACCCACGCTCGAGGCGTTGACCGAGATCCACGCCGCCGCGGGAGATTGGGAGGCGGTGATTCGCCAGAAGCGGGCTCTGCTGGCGCACATCGAGGACGTCGAGGAGAAGCTGCAGCTGCACCAGCAGATCATCGAGGTCTACAAGGACAAACTGAAGAACCCGCAGAAGGCCATTGCGGCGTATCTCGAGGCGCTCGAGGTCAAGCCCGACGCGCGTGGGCTACTGGTCGACGTGCTGGAGCTGCTCACCGAAACCAAGCAGTGGAAGAAGGCTGTCGAGATCCTCCTGCGCTTGGCGAACATAGAGACCGGTCGGGTCAAGGCCAAGTACCTGCAGACGGCCGGGCAGATCACCAACATCGAGCTGCACTCGCCCGACGAGGCGGTGGAACTGTACAACAAGGCGCTGGACGAGTATCCCGACGACCTCAAGCCCTTCGAGCGCATCGACAAGATCATGACCGCGAAGAAGGACTGGACCAACCAACAGCGCGCCTATCGCCGCATGATCAAGCGTTTGGGCGCCGAGGTGCCGCCCGAGAAGAGGTCCACCCAGATCGCCCTGTGGCATGCCTTGGGCGAGATCTATCGCTCACGACTCAAGGACTACCGCGCCGCGGGCGAGGCGTTCGAGGTGTGCGCGAAGCTGGAGCCCGACAACGTGCCACGCCACCAGATCCTGGCCGAACTCTACCAAATGCAGGGGCCGGAGGCCTACGACAAGGCGGTGCGTGAGTGGCGGGTGATCCTCAAGCGCACACAGGATATCGCGGCCATGGTGCCCATCCTGAAGACGCTGCGGCACCTCTATTCCGAAATGGGCAAGTACGACCAGGTGTGGTGCACCGCCTCGGTGCTGGCTTATCTGCGCCAGGCCGACGCCGAGGAACTGCGCTTCCACGAGCAATACAAGCTCAAGACCCTGTCCCGGGTGAAAGCGCGACTTAACGAGGAACTCTGGCAGAAGTACATCTACCATTCCGACGAGGATCGCTACATTTCGCTGATTCTCGCCAACATCAGCCAGGCCATCATGGCGGCTCGCGCGCGCGAACACAAAGAAGTGGGGATTCGACGCCGCGATCGGCGCGATCCCACCAACGACAAACTCATGTTCAGTGGCGTCTTCGTGTACGCGAGTCAGGCTCTGGGTGTCACTGCACCTGAACTGTACTTGCGCCAGGATTGGCCGGGCGAGCTCGAGATGATGAACGCGCGCGAGAAGCAGCAGCTCTGCCCGGCCTTCGTGGTCGGGGCTGCCTTGCTGCAGGGCAAACAGGAAAAAGAACTAGCCTACGTTCTGGGCAAGAAGCTGACGCTCATGCGGCCCGATCACGTCGTGCGCTGGCCGGCGGTGGTGCCCCAGGTGTCCGAGCTGAAGGCGTACTTCCTCGCGGCGCTCAAGCTGGTGCAGCCCAACGTGCCCATCAAGTCCGACATGGAACAGCCCGTGGCGGAGCGTCTGGAACTTCTGCGCCGCCTGGTTCCGCCCCAGAACGTCGAGCAGTTGGCTGAGGTGGTTCGGCGCTTCATCGAGAGCAAGGCCGAAGCCGATCTGCACCGCTGGTGCAAGGCGGTGGACTACACGTCATCGCGGGCTGGCTTCCTCATGTGCAACGACATCGAGGTGGCCGCCCACCAAATCCAGTCCGAGCCCTTGGCGGTAGGCTGCGCCGATCCCAAGGACAAGGTGCGAGACCTGATTCAGTGGTGCGTGTCGGACGAATACTTCGCCCTGCGCGCGCACCTGGGACTTGCGATCGCGTAGATGGGCGAGCCGGCCCTCTGGATCACGATGTTGGTCGCCCTGGCGGCCGGCGCGCTCGTGGGCAGGTGGGCGGGGCGTCGTCTGCGACGGCCGGTGGCTGATTTCGACGCTGGCGAAGCCAGGCGCCTGCGCGGAGAGGCAGAGATCGAGCGACAGGCCCTGCTACGTGAGTCGGACATCCAAGCGCGCGAACAAGCCCTGGCGATTCGGGCCGAGGCGGAGGCAGCCCTGCGCGCACGGGAAGCCGAGCTGGCGGAGGGCGAAATTGCGCTGGCGGCTCAGGCAGTGCGGATTGACGAAGAAGTGCGGCTGGTCGCGGAGGCGCGCGACCGTCTCAAGGAACGCGAGGCGCCCGTGGCCGAGCGAGAGCAGGACGCGCGAGCTTTCGCCGAGGAAGTGCGGTCGATCGAGGCCAGCCGACAAGGTGAGATGGAGCGGGTGGCGTCTCGATCCGCGGGTGAAGCCCAGCGCATCTTGGTGGAAACGGAAATCGAGGACGCGCGCGCGGCGGCCGCTCAGGTCCTGCGTCAGACGGCGGAGTCGGCGCTGGCGGGGGCTCAGATCCGCGCGGCCAAGAGAATCATGGGCATCGCGATTGGCCGCTTTTCCGGCCACGATCTGACCGAAAGGCTTCAGTTCGTCATCTCCCTGTCGGACCTGCGCCCCGGGCAGGTGCCACCCGCGGATGCCGATTTGCGCGCCATCGAGGCGGTGGCCGGCGTGCAGCTCTCGTTCCTGGATGGACAGGCGGCCATTCGCATCGAGGGCCTCGACGGGGTAGGCCGCGAGATCGCTCGTCGCTGTGTCAATCGCATGTTGAAACGATCCATCAGCGGACCCGCGGCGGTGACCCGGCTCGCCCGCGGCCTTGTGGTCGATGTGGAACGCGAGACGCTCGACCTGGGGCGGCGAGCTTTCTCCCTGCTGGCCCTCGATCGCGCGCACCCCGAAATCGTGAAGCTGGTGGGCCGCCTCACCTTCCGCACCAGCTACGCGCAGAACCAGTGGAAGCACTCGGTGGAAGCAGGATTTCTGTGCGGCATGATGGCGGCGGAGCTGGGGCTGAACGTCAAGATCGCTCGACGGGCGGCGCTGCTGCACGACATAGGCAAGGCGCTGACGCACGAACTTGATGGATCGCATGCCTCCATCGGAGCGGAGTACGCCCGGCGATTCAACGAGTCTGAGGTGGTGGCCAATGCCATCGGGGCGCACCACACCGACGAGGCGTTCAACAGCCCCCACGCCTATCTGGTTGCGGCGGCTGACGCCATGTCGGGCGGACGGCCGGGCGCTCGCCGGCAGGCCGAAGACACTCACATGGCCAAGCTGGAGGAGATCGAGCGCATCAGCCGTGCCTTCGCCGGCGTGGACGAGGCCTTTGCGGTGCAAGGGGGACGCGAGGTGCGCGTGTACGTGGATGAGAATCGGGTGAACGACCGAGGGGCGGCCCTTCTTTCAACCCAGATTGCTGAGAACATCTCGCGCGAGATGACTTTCCCAGGCCAGATCAAGGTGACCGTGATTCGCGAGTTCAGGGCCGACGAGATCGCGAGCTAGCCAGCCGGGAGTTTGAATCGTCATGCAACTGAATCTGCCTCCCATTATCCCCTACGCGGTGGGGTGCATTCTGATCCTGTTTGGCGCCCTTCGCATCAGGTACCTGGGTGCACCGCGGGTACGCAAGCGCAGCGACGACGACGAGAACGCAGGCCAAGCCTCCAGTGATCGCACGGTCGAGCCCGAAGAGCGCCTGCAACGCGGGCCCGAGCAGCGCCGGCACATCCGCTGGGGGATCATCTGGATCCTGCTGGGGCTCTTCCTGGTGATTTCCACCTTCATCCAGGTCCGGCGGGGCTAAATCGGGCCCGCGGCACCTCGGGCGCGCCCGGTCCGATGACCCGGTTTGCCTGCCGAGGCGCACTGTAGGAAGGTTCACCATCTGACATTAATCCTTTGCCGCTGCTGCACTTGGCCGCAAAGGATCCAGGGTGTTATGAGTCGCCGCGTGACCCGTTTCTCCCAGTTTTTGCCCCTTATGGATCGCAAGGAGATCATCATGAACAGCAGGAGCCCATTGTCGACCGTCTTTCTCTATCGCTTCGCGGGTCCGGTGCTGCTGACCGCAGCGTTCCTGTCCGGGTGCGGCTCGGGTGCCACCACGGGGGGGGGCGCCGGGAACACGACCATCGAGGGCGGGAACACGACCATCGTAGGCGGGAACACGACCATCGAGGGCGGGAACACGACCATCGAGGGCGGGAACACGACCATCGAGGGCGGGAACACGGCCATCGTAGGCGGGAACACGACCATCGTAGGCGGGAACACGACCATCGTGGGTGGGAACACGACGGACTTGGGCGGGACGACCGACGTGGGCGGGAACACGACCGTCGTGGGTGGGGACACGACCGTCGCGGGCGGAACCACGAGCGCCGCGAGCGGCGGGACCACCGTCGCGGGCGGGACGAAGAGCGGCGGGGCCGGGACGACGAGCACCGTCGCGGGCGGGACGAAGAGCGGCGGGGCCGGGACGATGAGCACCGTCGCGGGCGGGAGCACGAGCGTTGCGGGCGGGACGAAGAGCGGCGGGACCACGAGCGCGGGCGGGACCACGAGCGTGGGCGGGACCACGAGCGCGGGCGGGACCACGAGCGCGGGCGGGAGCACCAGCGCGGCCGGAAGCACGGGAACGAGCACATGGGGAACGCCTGTGACTGGCGGTCCCTCGGGCACTGGGACCACGGCCACGGTGACGGTGAACCCCAGCACCACCCTCGGGACGATCGGTGCCGATTTTGCCGGGTTCAGCTACGAAAAGACGCACGTCATGAATGGCTCGTTGACCAGCAACAACACGAACATGATTGCGCTCTACAAGCTGCTTGGCACTCCGATGATGCGGCTGGGAGCCAACGACGTCGAGGTTTGCACCTGGGCTGGCAATGGGACGGCACCTGCGCAGCCAAATGGGCAGCCATTCAACACCAAGGTCACGACCGGCGGAGTCGACCAACTCTGCGGTTTTCTGGCCGCGACGGGAAGCAAGATTATCTATGGCGTCAACTTCAGGGTTAGCACCGCAGCTACCTCCGCAGCCGAGGCGGCCTACGTGATGGGCAAGTGTCCGTCGAGCATCGTCGGAATCGAGATCGGCAACGAGCCCGACAAGTTTGGGAGCTGGTCCTCCCAACAAACGCAGTACGAGTCGTTCGCGACCGCCATCCTCGCCGCACCGGGCGCTCAGTTGGCCGGCCCGGGTTGCACCACGGGATCGGCTGCATCGTACACGGCTCCATTTGCCGACTCCGAGTCGGCGAAGTGGGGGAGCAAGCTCGTCCTTCTGACCCAGCACTCCTACGTTGCCGGAGCCGGTTCGTCGGGATGCTCAGTTCCCAATCTCCAGATAACAACGAGCAAACTCACCGATGTCTTCACGACGATGCAGGGTGCCGCCACAAAGGACAAGATCCCACTTGGCTGGCGCATGGGGGAAAACAACACCTGCTCCGGTCACGGTCAGCAGGGCCTAAGCGACACGCTCATCGCGGGGCTGTGGGCGATCGATTACATGTTTGAGGTTGCCAAGCGTAGCGGCACCGGAATCAATTTCCACAACGGCGAGGTTGGAATGGATGGAACGGTCCCCTTCTACTATGAGGCGATCAAGGAGCAGAATGGCGTGGTGGTGCAGGTACAGCCGGAATACTACGGCATGCTCCTCTTCACCCAAGCCGGCACAGGCGCGATGGTTTCCACGACCGTCACCACCAGCGCCCAGGATTTCACCGCGTGGGCCATCAAGGCGAACGGATTCACCAGCGTGGTGCTCAACAACAGGAACGCCACGAGCGCTGTCAGCGCCACAGTGAATCTCGGAGCCGCGGTGAGTGGCGCGAGCGCGATCTATCTGCAGGGGACGCCCGCTGGCAACCTGACGGCAGCGGCAGGGAGCGTGACCCTTGCGGGCGCCCAGGTCACGGCGGCGGGCGCGTGGGCTCGCGATCCACCCTACATTCAGACGGTCTCAGGAAACAACGTCTCAGTGTACGTCCCTGCCGCCAGCGCAGCGCTCGTCCGCGTCCTGCAGTAGGCCGGGGAAATTGGTTTGCTCCCACTCGCGTCAGCGTCCGCGCGGGAAGAAAGGCCCAAGCCATCACGCACCCGGCTCGCTCGTCCCATTTGACGCCGGGCGCGTGAATTCGGTATAAGGAGAATGAGGTAGACGACGAGCGATTGAATGAGGCGCGCTGCGGGAGTTTGCCCCGAAAGGACAGTCTGATCATGTCTCGATCTTCGTTGGCCATCCTGATCGCCGGTTCCGGCTTGCTCGTCGTGTCGGCTGCGCATGCGCAATCAAACGACAGGCCGCTAGCTGCGCCTGCCGAGCCGCAGCCCCCAGAGCCGACTCCGCCAACTGAGTCTGCCCAGCCACCGCCCCAGGCGCTCACCCCGCCCATCGCCCCGCCGACCAGACAAACCATCGCTCCGACGACTCCCGTAAATCCGTGGTTGATTCGGCCTCCGTTCGTCTTAACGGCCGGCGCCGGGTCCGACTGGAAGCTGACGATTTACGGCTTCGCCGAAGCCGACGGAATGTGGGACTCCACCCGGAGCTTCAACGACGGATTGAACAACAACGTCATTGCTCATCCCACGACGCAGGCCGGTCGCAACCCGCGCCTGCAAGCCACCATTCGAAACAGCCGGCTCGGATTCAAGGCAGAATCTCCAGAATTCCACGGCATTCGCCCATCGGCCGTGCTCGAGTTCGACCTGTTTGGCAATCAGCCAAGCATCAATAGCGGTGGGGGATCGCCCGGGCTGGCATCGGGCACAGGTGCCACGACCGAAGCCGCGTATTTCAACAACGCCGCATTCCGCGTTCGGCACGCGTACTTGAAGATCGAGGATGACTTCGTCGACGCCTTGGTGGGCCAGACATACTATCTCCTGGGGTGGCAGAACTACTTCTTCGGAGCCACGTGTGGTTTCCTCGGACTGCCCAATGAATTGTTCAATCGAACCGCGCAGCTCCGCCTGAGCCACAGTTTTGCGTCGGATCCAATCAACGTCGACATCGCGGCCGGGGCGTTCCGCCCGGCTCAACGCGATTCCGCGGTGCCAGATGGCCAAGGGGGGGTGCGCCTCGCCCTCAACCATTGGAAGGGGATCACGACCCCGGGCAGCGGTGGAACCGATGCACGGGCGGCCTCCATCGGTGTGTCTGGTATGGTGCGCTCGCTCAAAGTCGACCCGCACGCCCCACTGCCGGCCAAGCCGATCCCCCTTCTCGGGTGGGCAATCGCGGCCAACGTGCTCCTTCCTATCATCCCAGCGAAGGACGGCACGGACCGCGGAAACGCGCTGACCCTAACCGGAGAGTTTGTCATAGGTACCGGTGATGCCGACCAATACACGGGAATGACCGCGGGCGCGACCATGCCCAATGTGTATCCCTTGCCCCCCGGGATCTATGTCAACTATTTGGGAAGCGCGACGCCCATGGACAGCGCGTCAGCCCCCTTGATCGGCACGCCGTACACGCCCAACGTCGATCCCGGACTCGTAGGGTTCGATCGGAGCGAGGGCATTCACACTATCAATTGGCAGACATTTGTTGTCGGCATCCAGTACTACCTGCCCCCCACGGGGCGCGTCTTTGTCAGCGGGAACTACAGTCAGGGAAAATCCAACAACATCGCGAATCTCTTTCATCCCATTGTGCCCAATCAGCCATGGATCAATGCTTTGGGCGTATTCCAGTCTTCGCGGTATGTGGACGGGAACATCTTTTTTGACCTGACGCCCGCTGTTCGGATGGGCCTCTCCTATCAGCGTGTCGACCAAAAGCTGGCTGAGGACACGAGCGTCCACAACAATCGCTTTGAGATGACCTTCCTCTATTTCCTCTAGGCCCGGTGTTCCGGGAGGCTGAACCATGCAAGTGCAAATGAACGTGCGCTACCCATTCATTGTCGTCGTTGCGGTGTTCATGGCGGCCGCTGTCGGCCTGTCATGCTACGAGAGCCCACAATCGTTTCAACCAATCACTACTGGCGCCAAACCGTGGACTCCCCCCAATGACCCCAACAATCCGTGGGATCCTGAGCCACCCTGCGTAACTGGGTACTACGTCGCCATCGACAGTTGCCCAGGTTGCACCGGCGTTTCCTATGCTCTTTGCACTGGGTTCACCTTTACCCAGTGCGTGTGCGGGGGGCCATTCTGGCCCGGTGTGCAGTGTGCGAAGTCGCTGGTTTGCTGTCCCAATGATTTTCCGCCGTACAACTGGCTTGAGCTCAAAACGTACTCTGGCCCTGGCTGGGCCGGCCTGAACCCAGCTTTCAACGATAGTACAGCGGCGGGCTGCTCTGGCCATGCTGCGGACGCAGGTGTGGACGCGGGTGTGGACGCGAGTGTGGACCGGAGTGTCGACGTGAGTGTGAGCACGGACGCGCAGGTGGATCTCTGACCCCAGACGCGGAAAGGGATGTGGGCACGGCGGACGTGGAAGGGGATCTAGGCGCGGACGTCGACGTCGGGGATTGAGCGCCGAAGCGCGGAGCGAACCCTCACAGGGTTCCTATGTGAAAAGGCGCGTGCGGAGCCGGTGACCGGAGCCGTATTCGACGGCCCGCGGGCCAAAGGCCGGGCACACAGGTGACAGATCAGACCGCGCACCTGTCCTTGAGAGGGTGGCGGGAAACGCGTCGGTGCCACCCAGCGCGTCTAATGGTGTGCGACTGAGGCCGAAGACATCGACGATGTGACCACCCGGCACCAAACCTGACCGGCTACTGGGTGTTTGACGCATCTGGCGATGGACTCCGACGGTTCCCGGGTGCCTCGCCGGTCTACATCTGGCCGGCTGTTGACGAAAAGCAGGAATGACCCGTCTTGCCGAGTGGCTGCCCCCATATACACATGGGGGCTCTCATGAAGTGCAAAGACGTCTTTTCGACCGTTCTCCTTTCAGCGACGCTTGTCGCTTCCGCTTGCTCATCAAGTTCGCCGAGATCGATCGGCAGCACCGCGGGTGCCGGCGGTGGTTCGCAGAACTTGGGCGGCGCGGGAACCAGCGGGGGTGCCGGGGCCGGTGGGGGCGGGCAGACGATGGCTGGCTCGGGAGGGAGTGATTCTGGCGGTCAAACTGTGTCCCCAGGTGGTGCCAGCGCTCCGGGCGGTCAGGCCAGCGGGGGCGTGGCTACCGGCGGTCAGACAAGTCCGGCTACCGGCGGCGTGGTCACTGCCGGGAGCCAGGCTGGCCGAGCCAGCGGGGGAGTGGCCACCGGCGGTCAGACAAGTCCGGCCACCGGCGGCAAGACGAGCCCGACCACCGGCGGTCAGACGAGTCCGGGCACCGGCGGTGCGGTCGCGGGCCAGACCGGATCGAACCCGGGTAGCACTGGTGGGTTCATCCCATCCACCGGCGGCCCAGCGGGCTCCATTGCCACCGAAGGCAACTTCAGCATGGATCCCGGCTGGATGTTCATCAAGCAGGACCAATCCGGCGCCCAGGCTACAACGGCCAGCGAGACTGGTTGGACTTCGGTCAGCACGCCGCATACCTACAACGATACCGACTCCTTCAGAGGCTACATCTCGCACAGCGGCGGCGACCACGGCTTGTACCAAGGAGCGGCCTGGTACCGGAAGCATTTCAAGGTTCCTGCTACATTCTCTGGCAACAAGTTCATCGTCGAGTTCGAACGGATCCGGGAAACCGCGACGTTCTATATCAACGGAACCTCAGTCGGAACCTTCACCGACGGTGTCTCAGCGGTCGGCATCGATATCACCGCGAATGTCAAAGCTGACGGGACCACCGACAACGTTCTCGCAGTCGCCGTCGACAACAGCGGGGGCGGTGAGTACTGGAACGCGAATGCCACCAACCCGAGCTTCGGTGGGTTGGTGGGGCATGTCTGGCTGCACGTGCCGGGCAAGATTTATCAAACCTATCCGCTCTACCAGAACCTGCAAACCACGGGCATTTACATCTACGGCACTAGCTACGCCAATATCACCAACAACACGCCCAAGGGCGACACGGGTGATCTGACCCTGAATGTGGAAGCCGAGGTGAAGAACGAATCCGGGAGCGCGGCGAGTGCCACATTGGGCGTCAAGGTGATCGATCCCGCCGACGGCTCGACCTTCGCAACATTCTCAGGCACCGCCGCTTCCCTGTCCACCACTGCCACCACCACGCTCAAGGCGACTGGGCCGCTCACCGGCGCTAAGCTGTGGAGCGACCTTTACCCCAATCTCTACACGGTCGTCACCACTCTCACTGTGGGCGGCACAGTGGTCAACTCACGCAGCACCGTCACGGGATTCCGGCAGACTGCCTTCAAGGGAGGTGCAGGCACGGGCGGCGTGTATATCAATGGGCGGTTTGTGTATATGCTCGGCTTCGCCCAGCGCTCGACCAATGAATGGGCCGGGCCGGGCCAGGCCGTGCCGGACTGGATGCACGACTACACAGCCAATCTGATTAGGGGCGCCAACAGCAACTACATTCGCTGGATGCACGTTACACCGCAGAAGGTCGACCTCGATTCCTTTGACAGATACGGCGTGATCAGCATTGTGCCGGCCGGCGACAAGGAGGTGTCCAATCCGACGGATGCCCAGTGGACGGCGAGGATGGGCGTCATGCAATCCGCCATGATCTACGTGAGAAACAATCCGGGCGCTTTCTTTTATGAGGCGGGCAACAGTCCTGTTTCCGCGGCCCAGATGCAGAGCTTGCAGACTCTCAGAAACACCTGGGATCCAAACGGCGGCCGCGGTGTGGGTGACCGCACCATGAGCGATACCGGTGGGATACCCTATTCCGATTGGTTCGGCACGATGCTCGGCAACTCCGGGTATCAAGACGCCTATCGGGACAAGGGGCCCGAGCTTGAAGAAGAAGACTACCGCGACGAAGCGATGCGGGGGATCTGGGACACCTACTCGCCCCCGCACGTGGGCGGCTTCATTCCAGGGGCCACCGACACCTATAATGAGACAGCGGAAAGCTTCGCTACAGGGCAGATCTCCCGGCTCAATACCTGGCTGATAACCGATACAATCCGAAACACTTCTGCGGGGAGTTCCAAATACTCGGGCTACGGCTCAATCTACTTCTCGGACGCCGATGCGGACGGACGCGAGCAAAGCAGCTGCGTCTGTCGGGTGAGCGGCAAGGTCGATGCCAACCGCATCCCCAAGGAGGCCTACTACACCTTCCGCGTGGCCGGGAACACCAAACCGGACATTCACATCATCGGGCACTGGACCTATCCGGCGGGAACGACGAAGACCATGTACGTCGTGGCCAACAACGTCTCGTCAGTGGACCTGCTGGTCAACGGCAAATCACAAGGAAAGGTGACCAAAGCCACCAACGGTTATCAGTACAGTTGGGCGAGCGTCGCCTTCGCCTCGGGCACCATCCAGGCCATAGGGTACGACGCCAGCGGCACGCAAGTCTGCGAGCATACACTGACGACGGCAGGAACGGCGGCCGCCGTCAAGCTGACCCCGACAGTTGGCCCCAATGGACTGCAGGCCGATGGGGCGGACTTCGCCATGTTCGACGTTGAGGTCGTGGACGCGAAGGGACTGCGGGTGCCCGCCACCCCCGGCCCCACCACCAAGGCAACGGACAACACGCCAGTCAACGAGCCCAAGATCACTTTCACCGTGACCGGGCCCGGAACCTGGCGCGGCGGGGTCAACGAAGCCATGCTCAATTCGACCAACAACCTCTATCTGTACACCGAGGGCGGAATCAATCGCGTCTTCATTCGTTCGCAAATGACCGCAGGAGATATCACGCTGACCGCTTCCAGCCCCGGGCTGACCTCAGCCACGGTCACGGTGACGTCCAAGGCGGTCAACGTCGTGAACGGCCTTCTCTAGCTTCCAGAATTCGGAAGATTTGAAGGCCGCTGCGGGCGGGGTTGGGTGGCCGGCGACCCGGCGGCAGTCGAGAAAGTTGTAGCCGAGCTTCGCGGTTCGCTGGACCGCCGGGACTGGACCTGGTCGCGGTGCGCGTGGCTCGGATCGATCCCTAGACGCATCCAGCCATCCAGGAACCATGCTGTCGGCTGATTCTGTCGCACATGGTCAGGAACTGGGCGCGGAGCGGCGCTAGCCGCGGCTTCGCCTGGGCATGACGCGACTGCAGCATCTCCAGCAGACGGTGACCGGCACAGACGCGGGCAACGGTTTGCTCTCGTCAGGAATTCTGGTTTTCTTGGCCGTTCCGAAGGCGACTACCTCGCACCTCTTTGCGTCGTTTGGACTTGGGGTGGGGATGGGCGCAACGCGCAAAGAGCCAAATGGAAAGGTATGCCGCCTTGCGCCTCGGTTTCGCGTTCTAGACCTGCCCTTTTGGAAAATCTCAATGACCCGTCTTTCCGGCTGGCTGCCCCTTACTATCTACAAGGAGTTTTTTATGAAACGCAATCACGCCCTTTCGACCGTCTTGGTTCTTTCAGCGACGCTTGTGGCTGTCGCTTGCTCATCCAATTCTGGCTCCGGCACCGCCCCGATAGGAGGCAGCAACGGTGGCAACGCCCCCGGCGGCAACACCGTTCAGAATCCCGGCGGCAACACCGTTCAGCCAGGCGCTGGCAACGCGACTGGCGGCAACACCGTTCAGAATCCCGGCGGCAACACCGTTCAGCCAGGCGCTGGCAACGCGACTGGCGGCAACACCGTGCAGCCGGGCGCCGGCAACGAAACTGGCGGCAACACCGTTCAGCCAGGCGCTGGCAACGCGACTGGCGGCAACACCGTTCAGCCAGGTGCTGGCAACGCGACTGGTGGCACCACCGTTGCCCCAGCTGGCAAGACCGCCGGCGGCCAGACAAGCGCCAGTGGCGGCGTGGTTGTTGGCGGCGCCACTGTTGCCTCAGGTGGCAAGACGACCGTCGGCGGCCAGACGACGGCTACTGGCGGTGCGGGCGCTACCGGCGGCCAAACCACCGTAACAGGCGGCAACACGATTAGCACCCTAAATACCGGCGGCAGCCCTCTTCCTGCGACCGAAGGGGACTTCAGCATGGACGTGGGTTGGATGTTCATCAAGCAGGACCAAAGCGGGGCCCAGGCCACAACGGCCAGCGAGACTGGTTGGACTTCGGTCAGCACACCGCACACGTACAATGATATTGATTCCTACAGGGTTCTCATCAACCACAGCGGCGGCGATCACGGTATGTACGCCGGACCGGCGTGGTACCGTAAGCATTTCAAGGTTCCTGCTACATTCTCCGGCAACAAGTTCATCGTCGAGTTCGAACGGATCCGGGAAAGTGCCACGTTCTATATCAACGGAACCTCAGTCGGAACCTTCACCGACGGTGTCTCACCGGTCGGCATCGATATCACCGCGAATGTCAAGGCTGACGGGACCACCGACAACGTTCTCGCGGTCGCCGTCGACAACAGCGGGGGCGGTGAGTACTGGAACGCGAATGCCACCAACCCGGACTACGGTGGATTGGTGGGCCATGTCTGGCTGCACGTGCCGGGCAAGATCTATCAAACCTATCCGCTCTACCTAAATCTGAAGACGCAGGGCATTTACATCTACGGCACTGCCTATGCCAATATCACCAACAACACCGCGCAGGGCGACACGGGCAATCTGACGTTGAATGTGGAATCCGAGGTGAACAACGAATCGGGCAGCGCGGCGAGCGCAACACTTAACGTCAAAGTGGTCGATGCGGCTACAGGCACGACGTTGACCTCATTCGCAGGCACCGCCACGTCGGTGCCGACGACTGGCGCTACGGTGATCAAGGCAAGTGGGCCGTTGACGGGCGCGAAGTTGTGGAGTGACTTGTATCCGAACCTCTACAATGTCCAAACGACGCTCACTGTGGGCGGGACAGTCGTCAATGGGCGCAGCACGCTCACGGGTTTCCGCCAGGCTCAATTCAAGGGAGGCGCCGGCACGGGCGGCGTGTATATCAATGGCCGGTTTGTGTATATGCTTGGTTTCGCCAACCGCTCGACTAATTCATGGGCAGGCCTCGGCCAGGCGGTGCCGGACTGGATGCACGACTTTCATGCCAATCTGGTCCGGGGCGCCAACGCGAACTACATGCGCTGGATGCACGTCACGCCGCAGATCTCAGACCTCAGATCGGGTGACAAGTACGGCGTCGTCAGCATTGTGCCGGCCGCCGACAAGGAGGTGTCCAATCCGACGGATGCCCAGTGGACGCCGAGGATGGCCGTCATGCAATCCACCATGATCTACGTGAGGAACAATCCGAGCGCCTTCTTCTATGAGGCGGGCAACGGTACAGTTTCCGATGCCCAGATGGCGGATCTGAAGACTCTCAGAGACACATGGGATCCAAACGGTGGCCGCGGTGTTGGTGATCGCGACACGCCAGACACAGGAGCCGAAGCCTCTGCCGATTGGTATGGAACAATGGAAGCCTACGTTGAGGGAACTCCCCCCACCAGTTCGATCTTCCGTGGCGCCTCCACTGGGTTCCGGGACAAGGGTCCCATCCTCGAGGAAGAAGATTTCCGCGATGAGGCATTGCGAGGGATCTGGGACCAGTACTCGCCTCCGCACGTTGGCGGCTTCGTACCAGGGTCGCTGGACACGTATAACGAGACTTCGGAGGTCTTCACCGTAGGCGACAGTTCGAATCCCGGGGTGGTTTCGCGGATCGATGGCTATCTTAAGATCGATTCCATTCACAACACGGATTCCACACACTCTTTCTTCGCAGGTTACGCCTGCATCTACTTCTCGGACGAGAATGCCGACGGACGTTTGGATAGCAGTTGCGTCTGTCGCGCGGGTGGCAAGGTCGATGCCGTGCGTCTGCCTAAGGAGGCCTACTACGCGTTCCGCGTCGCTGGCAACACGCAGCCGGACATACACATCGTCGGGCACTGGACGTATCCCGCGGGCACCAAGAAAACGGTGTACGTGGTCGCGAACAACGTGTCGTCAGTGGGATTGAGCATCAACGGCGGAGCGGAAACGAAGGTGACGACCCCAACCGATGGGTACACCTTCAGTTTCCCGAACATCACCTGGGCTACGGGCACTATCAAAGCTGTCGGCTACGATTCCAGCGGCAAGCAGGCTTGTCAGCATACCCTGACCACGGCTGGCGCGGCTGCGGCTGTCAAGCTCACGGCTACGACTGCTCCCGGCGGTTTCCTGGCCAACGGTGCAGACGTGGCCATGTTCGACGTCGAGGTCGTGGATGCGACCGGACTGCGGGTTCCCACCTACGGCCCCACCACCAAAGCAACGGACAACCAACCAACCGGCGAGCCCAAGATTACTTTCGCCGTGACCGGTCCCGGAACCTGGCGCGGCGGGGTCAACGAAAGCATGATCAATTCGACCAACAACCTCTATCTGTACACCGAGGGCGGAATCAATCGCGTCTTCATTCGTTCGCAAACGACCGCCGGAGCTATCACCCTAACCGCCACCAGCCCCGGCCTAACCCAAGGCACCGCGACGGTGACGTCCGTGGCTGTGCCGGTCGTGAACGGGTTGCTCCCCCGATAGCCTTTGGGAAAAGTCGTACAGTCGCCAATCAGTAGTGCGTGCTAAAGTCGCCGATGGCCTCGCAGTCGAGGTCGTCGGCGGTTTATTTACGTCCAGCTTTACAATGCGGCCGCAAAGACATATTGATCGATCAATCATCTGCAAACGGGACAGGCGGCCGGGCCATTTGCTAGTGTGTCAGTTGCGGAAGGTTCAACTGGGTGACGAGGCATCGGTCGTGTTGGCCTCTGTGCCCCTACCCATCGCAAGGAGATTTTCATGAGCAGCAGGAGCCTATCATTGACTGTCTTTCTCTATCGTTTCGCGGGTGCGGTGCTGCTCACCGCAGCCTTCACGTCTGGGTGTGGCTCGGGTACCAGCCCAGGGGGGCCCATTGGCGGGGGCGGCACGGGCGGGATTGCGACTAGTGCTGGCGGCACCACCGGCGCCGCGGGCGGGACCACCGGCTTGTGCGCCATCTCGGGCGGGAGTACTGGAACTCCCGCGACGCCTGAATGGGGAACGCCGGTGACTGGCGGTCCCTCGGGCACGGGGACCACGGCCACGGTGACCGTGGACCCCAGTACCACCGTAGGAACCATCGGTGCCGATTTTACCGGGTTCAGCTACGAAAAGACGCACATCATGAATGGCTCGCTCACCAGCAACAACACGAACATGATTGCGCTCTACAGTCTCCTTGGTTCTCCGATGGTGCGGCTTGGTGCCAACGATGTCGAACGTTGCACCTGGGCTGGCACAGGGACCGCGCCTTGTCAGCCAAATGGACAGCCATTCAACTTCAAGGTCACGACTGGCGGAGTCGACCAACTCTGCGGCTTCCTGGCCGCGACGGGAAGCAAGGCCATCTATGGCGTCAATTTCCAGGTGGTCCTGCCGCCCGTTTCCGCGGCAGAGGCGGCCTATGTCATGAGCGCGTGTCCGTCGAGCATTGTCGGAATCGAGATCGGCAACGAGCCCGACAAATTTGGGAGCTGGGCCGACCAGACAACGGCCTACGAGAAGTTCGCGGATGCCATTCTCGCCGCACCGGGCGCTCTGTTGGTTGGCCCGGCCTGCACCAGCAAAGCTGACGTAACGTACGCTGCTCCGTTTGCTGACAGCATAGCGGTGAAGTATCCGGGTAAGCTGGCCCTTCTGTCGCAGCACTCCTACGTCGCCGCAGCCAATTCGTCGGGATGCTCGGTGCCCAACCTTCAGATAACAACGACCCAACTCACCGACATCTTTGATACGATCGAGGCTGCAACGACAAAGAACCAGCTCCCGGGGTGGCGCATGGACGAAAACAACACCTGTTCCGGTCACGGTCAGCAGGGCCTAGGCGACACGCTCATCGCGGGTCTGTGGGCGATCGATTACATGTTCGAGGTCGCCAAGCGTGGCGGCAGTGGAATCAATTTCCACAACGGCGAGACTGGAATGGATGGAACGGTTCCCTTCTACTATGAGCCGATCAAGGAGAACGGTGGCGTCGTGGTGCAGGTACAGCCGGAATACTACGGTATGCTCCTCTTCACCCAAGCCGGCACAGGCCCGATGGTTTCCACGACCGTCACCACCAGCGCCCAGTACTTCACCGCGTGGGCCATCAAGACGGACGGATTTACCAGCGTGGTGCTCAACAACAGGAACGCATCGAGTGACGTCAGCGCCACAGTGGATCTGGGATCCGCGGTGGGTAGCGCGAGCGCGATCTATCTGCAGGGGACACCTACCGGCAACCTGACGGCAGCGGCGGGGAGCGTGACCCTTGCTGGCGCCCAGGTCTCGGTGGCGGGCGATTGGCCTCGCAATGCACCCTACATTCAGACGGTCTCGGGAAACACCGTCTCAGTCTATGTCCCAGCCGCCAGCGCAGCGCTCGTCCGCGTCCTGCAGTAGGCATGGGAAGCTGTAGTTGGTCTGATTTCCGCAGCTTGGAAACTTCTCGATCATGTTCGTGATCTTCAGAAAAACCTCCAGGAAAAGCCTCTTGCGACGAGTGCCGTGATGGGCTAACCTGGCTTTCCGTGAGGGATAACATGTTGAACAAAGTCGGATCGCTGGTTCTAGTATTGGGCGTAGCCTCTTGTGTCTTGGCCTGCGGTAGTGGCAACACCACAGGGGCCACGGGTGGCACTGGTGGCACTAGTGCCACGGGCGGCACTGGTGGTACGGGCGGTGCTTGCGTGGCAGCCACAACGCCTATAACGACATTGGCCCAAGCTTGCGCACATAATTGTTGCCTTGCTAGTGGGTTGGCCACTTGCTCCACCACAGAAGCTGTGTGCGAGCAGAGCTGTATGAAGACGTACGACAACACGTACGCTGTCAATGCGGACCTGGGACGGCAGTACACAGAAATGATGATCTGTGTCGCGACCGATCCATATTTCGCCACGCCCGCTCAATTCGTTTGCGCGAAGCCAAACTCCCCGCTGAACTTGTGGTCGCCCTTGATTGACGCCTCAACTGATTCACCGTGCAAGCAGCAAATCTGTGATTGGAACTGCGACGACGCCACGCACGGGGATATGGATCCCTTCGTGGACATCCTGTGTGCCTGCTCAAGTGTTCACTGAGGAGTGACGTCCGGAGGTAGTGCCTTCGGGCGTCCAACGCTGAACATCCTGGCGTCTTTCACAACCAACTAAGGATTGGCTCGGCGTGGTTGGCTTGTCAGCAATCGTAAGTTGAGCCAAGCGCACTGGCGCGCGCAGCGCGGATCGGGCAGGTGAAAGCGGCGTCTCGAAGATCGTTCTCTTTGCGACGTGGAGTCGCACAAGGAGTCCCTGGCCCTGGCTGGGCTGGCCTCAGCCCAGGTGCGGACACGCGCACCGGTCCTTGAGAGGGTGGCGGGGAATGCGTCGATCCCAGCGAGCGCGGTCTAATTGTCCTGCGCGCCCTCCTGGATCCACTCACGGATACGCTGCTTGTCCTCGTCCTGAAGCCCCGGTCCAGAGAACGTCAAGTCCGAGGTTCCGTTGGTCGAGTAATTAGTGGTGTCCGCCGGCATCTGGGTTCCGCACGGCGACGGCGCTGAGAGTTTTTGATACATGATGCTACTGTCCGGCTGTCCTGGGAGCACCCGCATTCCCGTCCCTAGGCATTTGAACCCCATGCATGGCAGGTCGACGAGGCTCCAGTACGCACGCACCTTCGAACTAAGGTCGAGCTGGCCGTACCGATAATCTACGAGGTTGTAGTGGCAAAAGTTGTTGCTGCAGCTCGGCTGGATGGTCTTTGTGTAGACTTCCGTGAACGAGTTGGCAGACGGCGAAGCACCTGCACCGCATCCGAAGCTGAAAACCGCGGAGGCGGAGAGTGCGAAAATCGCTGCCAGAACAGTGTGTCTCATCGATTCCTCCACGAGCCCATGGTTGACACTTGAGGTCTCTACGCTACAACGCTCTTCTCCCTCGGACCAGTGATTTTGATCGATCGATCACTCAAGCTCGGGCTCGTTCCTCCTATGGTCGTGTCAAGCTCGCAGTGGCCAAAGCCAGGCCGCCCCGCGCACGCCGCTTGAATCGCCGTGGCGGGCCGGGACGATGGGCGTGCTGACCGTGTCCGAAAAGACGTACTGACCCAAGCGCAGCGGGACCTCACGATACAGCCGCGCGATGTTGGAGACGCCGCCTCCCATGACGATCACGTCCGGATCGAGAAGGTTGATGACCGATGCCAGCCCTCGTGCCATGCGGTCCTCATAGCGAATCATGCTCGCCAGGGCAGCCGCGTCGCCGGCTTCAGCGCGCCGGGCGATGTCGTTCGCATCGCGCGCTTCGCCGGTGTGCAACCGATGGTCGCGCGCCAGGGTGGGGCCAGCGAGGAAGGTTTCGATGCAGCCGTTCTTTCCGCAGTAGCAAGGCGGGCCCGGCTGCTCGTCGTCGCGAGGCCAGGGCAGGGGATTGTGTCCCCATTCGCCCGCGATGGCGTGCGGCCCGGTCAGAAGTTTCCCGTCCACCACCACGCCGCCGCCGGTGCCGGTGCCCACGATGACGCCAAAGACGACCCGGGCGCTTGCGCCTGCGCCGTCAGAGGCTTCCGACAGCACGAAGCAGTTGGCATCGTTGGCGATGCGCACGGGCCGGCCCAGGGCGCGCTCCAAGTCGCAATCCAGCGGATGCCCGATCAATGCGACGGTGTTGGCGTTCTTGACCAGCCCGGTGGCTGGCGACACAGCGCCGGGAATTCCTATGCCGACGGTGCCCGTCTGTCGGACGCAAGCCTCGGTTTCGCGCACGAGCCGGACGATGCAGGCGACGATCGCGTCGTAGCTGTCGTTGGGCGTGGGCACGCGCAGTCGGGCGCGTTCGGTTCCGGTGTCGTCGATGGCAATGCTTTCGGTCTTGGTTCCGCCGAGATCAACGCCGATGCGCATCGACCCAAGACACTACACCGACTTGACGGTTCCAGCCCGCCCCATCGGACCCGCGATGCCGCAGGGCGGCGGCTGCCGGTCAAGCGACGCACGCGACTTTCCGATACAATAGGGACATGCAGACTCGGTCGCTGCAAAGCTCGGCGGGAAAGCCAGTCGCGCTCGGCCTGATGGTCGTTTTGGCATTGTCGAGCGCGGGGTGTGAAGCCTTGGGCATCAGCAAGAGCAGGCCGCCACCCCTTCCCCAAGGCAAGAGCGCGGACCCGGAGTTCGTGCCCCACGCGCAGGTAGCCCCGCACAAGTTGCCAGCCTTTGAACTCGCTGGCCCGCAGAATGTGGCCGCGCAAGCCGATCCAGCACCGATCGCCGCCGTAGCCCCCGTCGGCGTTTCAGGCGGTTCAGGCACACTCAACGGGAATCCCAATGGACTCAGCCGTGAGGTGCTGAACTCCGCGATCCAAGGCACCATGGCGTCGCTGGCAACCTGCTTCTCGCCCTCCGCTCAGAACCCTATGGTGTCGGTGTCGTTCGAGGCAGATCCAGAGGGACGAGCCAGCCTTGTCCGCGTCAACGGCGCGCCCTCTGATGCCGAGCGCTGCGTTCGGAACATCGTCCAGGACATGAGGTTTCCGCGGTTCGAGGGAAATGCTGTGCATGTGGACTTGCCCCTGACGTTCCACCAAGTCGGGCGCGCCCAAGCCGCGTCACGCCCCGGGGAATCCCAGAGACCTTCCGGGCCTCCGCTCTACATCGAGCCGTAGATCCTCAGAACCGCATGCCGCGTTTCGCGCGAAACATGAACCATTTGTAGGTCAGGTACCCGGCGCCCCCAGCAGCAACCAATCCGATCACGGGCCAATGCACCAGGACCAGCAGTCCTGCTCCACCCCAGGCCCCGACCGCCATCAGCCCCTTTTTCCGCGCCTCGGTCCTGTCACGGGTCATCAGGCTTGTACCCATCGGCTTCCTCCGCGAGTGTTTCAATCATGGATGTTGGCGGTCTGCAAGGCCGCTACACGGTTGCGCGGCTTGCAGATCACGTGATAGTTCCTGAGCAAGGAGAATGCCATGCGGATCACACTCTCGATCGTCGCAGTATTCGGCCTTCTAGTCTGGACGCCAGGTTCGGCTCTTGCCAAGCAGAAGGCCGCCAAGACGGAAGCGGAACCTCCGCCGGCCGCAACGCCCCTCAATGCCTGCGGCTGCTACCGTGACGCCCAGGACCAGTGCCACTGCAACAAGGGCAAGAAGCTGAAGTGCGAGTGCGAAAACGACTGTGAGCCGGCGGGCTGTGAGCAGCAGCGCCAGAAGCAGCAGGAAAAAGACGCCGCGGCTGCGCTGAAGAAGATCCAGCAGAACGACAAGAAGGGGCAAGAGGCGGCCAAGGCAGCCCAGGCCAAGAAGGCCAAGGAGAAGGCTGCCGAAGAAGCCAAGAAGAAGGCCGAAGGCGGCGAAGGCCGGTGGAAGTAGTCGCCATCGTGGCTGCGATCTACGTGGGCGAGATCAGAGCGGCAGCCGACGCCGGCTGAGGACGCTGAGGGGAGTGGGGAGGCCACAGGGCAGCCTCACGGCCGCAACCAAAGGGTGTGAGGTGATGCATCTTGCGGGCGCCCCGCCGCTGAGAACGCAGAGGGGAGAGGAGAGGGCGCAGAGAAAACGGAATGATGTTGGGGTGTTCGCGAGAAATCTTCGCGGCTTGCGAAGAAACTGCAATCTAGTAGTACAGAGGGTCTTCGGGAGGCCTGCTTCGGTGCGTACCATGGACCGCAGGGGTGCGTGTCAGGGGTCGCACCCGGGACCTCGACAGTGACCTGGGCGTGTAGGCGACAACGCACATGGGGGCGGCTTGCCGCATCGTCGCTTCGAGGAGGACGCGAAATAAAAGCCATGATTACAATATGATAGCGCAATTATGAGGAGCAATACGCCTGCCCTGACATCCCGGTTTTGATTTTGGCCCGGCTTGTGCCAGCATCGGAGCCTTTCAGCCGGGATACTCCCCCTTTTCCCACCGATTCACTCGGCCCTAGGAAGGCACACGCCTGATGAAGAACCCAGGTCTCGACAAAGACTCGCTCCAAACCCTGATCGACACCCTGACATCGTTCGGAAAGCAGAAGCTCCCGCTCAAGGTCAGGTTGGACCTTGATGAGAAGGACATCTTTCCGCTGGATCTGATCCGCGAGTTGCTGGGGCCTGACATCGGCCTGCACCTCTTGTTCATCCCCGAGGAGCTGGGCGGCCTGGGCGGCAACGCCTACGACGTCTACCGAGTCTCGGAGGAGATGGCCAAGCTGGACCTGGGCGTCGCCACCGCCTTCCTGGCCATCTTCCTGGGAACCGACCCCATCGTGGTGGGTGCGACCGAGGAGCAGCGGACCTACTGGTTGCGCCGGATTGCCGACGAAGGGTTGATTGTCGCCTACGCGGTGACCGAGCCCCTGGCCGGCAGCGAGCTGTCGGCCATTCGCACGCGCGCCGAGCGCGTGATGGAGAACGGCGAAATCAAGGGCTACAAGATCAACGGCGCCAAGCAGTTCATCTCCAATGGCGGCTACGCGCAACTGTACACCGTGCTGGCCATGGCGCCCGATGGTCCCACTTTCTTCGCCGTGGAGCAGGGAACCCCAGGCCTGGTTCCCGGCAAGCACGAGAACAAGTTGGGTATCCGATCGTCCAACACCTCGCCGGTAATCTTTGAGGATCTGTACGTTCCCAAGGAGAACCTGCTGGGTGGCGTGGAGGGCAAGGGACTCGCCCACGCCCAGTCGGTGTTCGGCTTCACCCGACTCATGGTGGCGGCCTTTGGCCTGGGCGGCGGCGTGGCCGCCATGATCCGGGCCATCCGCTACGCACGCGAGCGCGTGCAGGCCGGGTCGCCCCTGGCTGAAAAACAGGGCTATATGGACAAGTTGATCGTTCCCCATGTGGTCCGGCTGGAGGCGGCGCGCGCCCTCATCGAAGAGACGGCGCATCGGCTCGACCAGGGCGAGCCTGAGCTGCAGACCGAGGGCGCGATCGTGAAGCTCTTCGCCACCGAAGCGGGCAACGCCGCTGCCGACGCGGCCATTCAGGCCCATGGCGGCTACGGCTACACCCGGGAGTACGAGGTCGAAAAGATCCGGCGCGACGTGCGCATCACCACGATTTACGAAGGCACCAGCGAGATCATGCAGTGGACGGTGTCGCGTGATCGCTGGCGCCTGCACCTGCAGGAGCACGGGCAGTACTACAAGAAGATCGCCGCTTCACTCGAAGCGCTGCACCGCGAGGATCCCAACGTGGGGGCTGATGCGGCGGCCCTGGCGGTGAACGTGGTTCAGGAGACGGCTGAGCGCTGCCGCATCGGCCGTCTCACCCGCAATCAGCATGTGCTCTTCGAGCTGGGCGAGTTGATGACCCGGGCCGAGATTGCCGCCAACTTTGCCCGCTACGCCGCGGGCCGGAGCGCGCCCAAGTACCAGCCCTTCTTCGCACCCGCGGCCCTCAAGGCCATGTCGCGCATTTGCGCACGTGAGGCAGCGCTTGACGTGCTGGGTCTGGCGGTTCGTCTGGTGCGCGGTATGGATGCGGTGGATGATGCAGGCATTGCCGACTTCGAGCGCGCCCTCCGGGCCAGTGCCATCACGGCTTGCGCGAAGGGCCTCATGGCCGATATGGACGTCGTGGCCAAGGCCCTGGTGGAGCAAGACGCCGCTCGCGCCTAGCCGGGCAGAGAGAGAATAGGGGCACGCAACCATTCGCTTGATTCGGATACCGGGCAGGGCCGCTGGGCGCCCGGTTTTCCGTTTTCGATATCTGGGAGGAAGTTGAAATGAGTCGTTCGACACGGGATCCGGCCGAAAGAGCCGTCGCCGTCATAGGCGTGGGGGCGATACTGCCCGATGCGCTCGACGCCAAGGCCTTCTGGCAGAACGTCGTGACCGGCCGGAATTCGGTGAGCGAGGTCACACCGGATCGCTGGAATTCAGCCGACTACTACGACCCTGATCCCAAGGCACCGGGCAAGACGTATTCCAAGATCGGCGGCTGGGTGCGCGGCGTGTCCTTCGAGCCCACCAAGTATCGCATCCCTCCCACGGTAGCGGCCGCCATGGATGACGGCCAGAAGTGGGCTCTGCTGTGTGCGGGCGAGGCGCTGCGCGACGCGGGCCATCCCGACCGGCCGCTCGACACCGAATCGACCGGCGTGATCCTGGGCAATGCCATGGGCGGCGAGCTGCACTACCTCACGTGCTTACGCCTGTTCATGCCCGAGTATGTGCACGCCATCGCCGACACGCAGGTCTTCCAGTCGCTGCCCCAGGCCGAGCGCGCGGCTTTGTTGGCGCAGTTGCGGGAATCGGTGGGCCGGCGTTTTCCCGACACCACCGAAGACAGCATGCCCGGCGAGTTGACCAACATCACATCCGGCCGGGTGGCGGCGGTGTTCAATCTGCGAGGGCCCAATTTCACTGCGGACGCCGCCTGCGCCTCTTCGCTGGCCGCTCTGCAGGCTGCGGTCGACGGTCTGGCCGATCACCACTACGACGTGGTTGTCACCGGCGCCATGGA
Source organism: Myxococcales bacterium (assembly GCA_003142855.1). Lineage (GTDB taxonomy): Bacteria > Myxococcota_A > Polyangia > Fen-1088 > Fen-1088 > Fen-1137. The sequence goes on along the minus strand of PLNW01000063.1, from coordinate 77,282 downwards.
CCGCAACATGGGCCCCACCACCTTCATCAAGTTTTGCAAGATCGGCGCACTCTCGCCCGATGGCTCGCGGCCCTACGACAAAGACGCCAACGGTTTCATCATGGGCGAGGGCGGTGCCTTCTTGGTGTGCAAGCGTCTGGAGGACGCGGAGAAGGCGGGCGATCGCATCTATGCGGTGGTGCGCGGTGTGGGTGGCTCCAGCGATGGCAAGGGCAAGGGCATCACCGCCCCCAATCCCGTCGGGCAGATACTGGCCTTGCGTCGCGCCTGGGAGCGCGCCGGGCTGGACCCCGCGACTGTGACGCTGCTGGAAGGCCATGGCACCTCGACCCGGGCTGGGGATGTGGCCGAAATGGAAACCGTGAGCAAGCTGCTTTCCGAAGGCTCGCCCATCAAGCATCGGATTGCGCTCGGCTCGATCAAGTCGCAGATCGGCCACCTCAAGAGCGCGGCCGGCGCCGCCAGCCTACTCAAGGTCGTGCTTGCCTGTCACCACAAGATCCTTCCGCCCTCGATCAATTTCAATCAGCCGAATCCCAGTATTCCCTGGGACAAGCTGCCCGTCTTCGTGAACACCAAGCCCCAGCCGTGGGAGAAGCCGTCATTCGGGCCACGCCGCGCCGGCCTTTCTGCCTTCGGCTTTGGCGGCACCAATTTCCACGTGGTGGTCGAGGAGTATGTGCCAGGCATGCTGACCCGGCGTGCGCCGGTGGTGCAGGTGCCGACTTCCTTCAGTGGTGGCTCGCCCGGGGCCACGCTCGCCCAGGACACCCGGCCGTCCATGTTGGGAAACATGCTGGCCGTGGGCGGGGCCGACGCCGGGGCCGTGCGCGCGGCTCTCACCCAGGCGCTGGCCAGAGCCAAGGCAGGCCAGACATCCGACCGCCGGCCCCCCGGACCGGACTTCCTGGCCGCGCCGGCACGCCTGGTCATCGGCTTCGAAGACGCGGCCGATCTGGCCAAGAAGGGCGAGCTCGCTCTGGCAGCTTTCGAAAAGAACGAACCCAAGAAGTGGCGCCTGCTGCAGAGCAAGAGCATCCACTTCCGGCAGGGGCCAGCGGGCAAACTGGCCTTCTTGTTCCCGGGCCAGGGCTCGCAGTACGTGAACATGCTGGCCGATGTGCCAGACCCGATTGTGCGCGAGACCTTCGCCGAGGCCGATCGCGTGATGGGCCCCATTCTGGGGCAGCCGCTGACCGAATACGTCTACAAGAACGAGGCCGATCCGACCGCCATGCAAGCGGCCGAAGAGGCGCTCAAGGACACCACCATTTGCCAGCCGGCCATGGTAGCCAGCGACATCGCCATCATGCGCCTGCTCGACAAACACGGGGTCAAGCCCGACATCGTGATGGGGCACAGCCTGGGCGAATGGGCCGCGGCCGTGGGCGCCGGCATGGTCACCTTCCCCGAGGCGCTGGTGGCGGTGAGCGCGCGTGCGCGGGCCATGGCCTCCGTGTCCATCGGAGACAAGGGCAAGATGGCCTCGGTGGCTGGGCCTGCTGATGAGATCGGCCGCCGGCTGCCCGAGATTGGCGGCTATCTCACCCTGGCCAACATCAACAGCCGCAAGCAGACCGTCATCGCGGGCGCCAGCGATGCGGTGGACCGCGCGGTCGACTACTTCAACAAGCTGGGCATGACCGCGCAGCTCATCCCGGTATCCCATGCCTTTCACAGCAAGGTGGTGGCGCCAGCCTCGGACGCGCTCTACCGCACCATCTGCGAGATGGAGATCGCCTTCCCGCGCATCCCGCTGGTGGGCAACATCGACGGTGAACTCTACCCGACCCATGACATGGACACCATCAAGCGGCGCCTGGCTGACCAGATGGCGTCCTCGGTCCAGTTCGTCAAGGGCGTCGAGACTTGCTACCGAGAAGGGGCGCGCATTTTCGTCGAGGTTGGCCCCAAGCGCGCGCTCATGGCCCTGGCCGAAAGCATTCTCGAAGACAAGGACGACGTCATCTGCTTTTCCACAAACCATCCCAAGCGCGGCGGGGTGCGTTCCTTCCACGAAGCCATGTGCGGCTTCTACGCTGCGGGCATTCCCCGCCCCGAAAATCTCTTGGCTGCTGTGGCAGCGACGCAGCCCGATCCTGTCGCACGAGCCGCCGCCACGCCCGTCCAAGCATCGATCCCGACTTCTTCGCACGGAGCACCCCAGACCATGAGTGAGAGTCCGATTCGCACGTCCGCAGGCCAGCCCGACTACGATGGGCTGGGAAGACTATTTGCCCGTTTCCTCGACGAAGGCATGGCGCTGTACGGCGGTCGCCGGAGCGGGCCGCCCGCGCTGCCGGAATCCCGTGCGGGATCGATCGTCGTGTCAGGCGCGGCCTTGGGCTTGCCCGGGCAGAAGCAACACGTCTTCGACGACAGCAACGTGGACCGCATTCTGCGGGGCGACTCCTTCATCGATCCGGTACCCCACGTCTTCCGCGCTCGTATGGTGGAAAAGAATGTGGTCCGTCTGGTCAAGCGCGAGGTGGGCGAGCCCAGCCTGGATCCCATCAAGTCGGTGGACGAGGTCATTCGCCTGGCCGGCCGCCGTGGCGCTTTCGATATCGTCGAAGAATTCGGAATTCCGCGCGAGCGCGTGGAAGCCTGGGACATCACGACTGCGCTGGCCATTGCCGCGGGCATCGAGGCCCTGCGCGACGCGGGCATTCCGCTGGTGCGCCACTATCGCCGTACCACCACGGGCAGCTTCTTGCCCGACCGCTGGCGGCTTCCGGTCGCCATGGCCGATGAAACCGGCGTGATCTTCGCCTCGGCCTTCCCGGGCTACGACAACCTGGTGGACGAGGTCACGCGTTTCTTTTCCCAGCGAACCGGCCGCAGCAGCTACGAGTTCGATCGCCGTTTCCTCTTCCGTATCCTTGCCATGGGTCACGCGCAGTTTGCCGAACTGCTCGGCATCCGCGGTCCCAACACCCAGGTCAACGCGGCCTGCGCCTCCACCACCATGGCCGTCGGCATGGCCGAGGACTGGATCAGAGTCGGGCGTTGCCGCCGCGTGCTCATCATCGGCGCCGACGACGTCACCTCGGACAACCTGCTGGAATGGATGGGAGCCGGCTTCCTGGCCACCGGCGCGGCCACCACCGAGGATGTGCTGGAGAAGGCGGCGCTGCCTTTTGATCGCCGGCGCAACGGCATGCTCCTGGGCATGGGCGCGTGCGGCCTAGTGGTGGAGTCGGAGGATTCGCTGCGCGAGCGCGGTATGCGCGGCCTGTGCGAGGTGCTGGGCAGCGAGTTCGCCAACAGCGCCTTCCACGGGACACGCCTGGACGTGGATCACATCGAGGGTGTGATGGAGCGGCTGGTGTCAGGCGTGGAGAAGCGTCACGGCATCGATCGGCACGCCATGGCGCGCGAGTTGGTTTTCATCTCGCACGAGACCTACACGCCCGCGCGCGGAGGCAGTGCTTCGGCCGAGGTGTTCGCTCTGCGCAAGACCTTCGGCGGCAGTGCCAACGATCTGGTGGTGTGCAACACCAAGGGGTTCACCGGTCATCCCATGGGCGTGGGCGTGGAGGACGCGGTGGCGGTCAAGATCCTGGAGAAGCAGGTGGTTCCGCCGGTCCCCAACTACCGCGAGCCCGATCCCGAACTGGGTACGCTCAATCTGTCGAAGGGCGGGCACTATCCGGTGCGCTACGCCCTTCGCCTGGCGGCCGGCTTCGGTTCACAGATCGCGATGACCGTGCTTCGTCGCATTGATGGGTTGGAAGAGAGGGTGGCGGATCGGGCCGTGTACCAGCGCTGGCTTTCCGACATTTCCGGGTACCCAGCGCCGGCCCTGGAAGTCGAGAAGCGCACCCTGCGCATCAAGGACAACGGTCCACCGGCCCGCGAGCCGGCTCAGTCGTCCTGGACCATGGGCACGGGTCCGCGCGCAAGCCTGGGCGACGAGGGGCCGATGCCGGTGCCGACCGCGCCGCGGGCGCCGATTGCGCCAGCGGTCGCCGCGATCGCGACTCCGGCGGCTCAGCCCGCACCTGTGCCGACCGCGACCGCGACAGTGGTTCCGTCTGCGGCGGTCACGACGGCCGTCGCAGCGTCGGGCGGCGACGTCGCCATGGAGTCGGTGCTCAAACTGGTCAGCGACAAGACCGGCTATCCGCGCGACATGCTGGATCCCGATCTGGATCTCGAAGCGGACTTGGGAATTGATACGGTCAAACAGGCCGAGGTGTTCGCGCTGGTGAGGGAGACATTCAATATTCCGCGGCAGGACACGCTCAAGCTGCGTGACTACCCAACCTTGCGACACGTGGTCGGGTTTGTGAAAGAGAACCGGCCGGATTTGGCTGGGGCAGCAGGTTCGGTTCCGGCCCCGGCCCCGGCCTCGGTTCCGGTTCCGGCTCCGGCCCCGGGAAGTTCTGTAGCGGAGAAGGTGCTGGGAATGGTGGCTGAGAAGACTGGGTATCCGCGGGACATGCTGGAGCTGGACCTGGATCTGGAAGCGGACCTGGGCATCGACACGGTCAAGCAGGCTGAAGTGTTCGCACTGGTGCGGGAAGCATTCAGTATTCCGCGCCAGGACGACGTGAAGCTGCGTGACTACCCGACCCTTCGCCACGTCATCGGGTTCGTGAATAAGTACCTACCGGCGGCGGCCCCGGTCGCGCCGGCGGCGCCGCCAGGGTCTGCGCCCACAGCGCCTGCTGCAACGGTTGCGGCACCGGCGCTTGTCGTGGCCGAGGGACCGAGCCCCTTTGTGAGCGGGCTGCTTCGGCGTCCGGTGGTGACTCTGCGGCCTCCGCTCGACTCGTGCAAGAAGACTGGCGTGCGCCTGGAAAAGGGCAGCCGCGTGGTGGTGGTGGCTGACAGCGAAGGCGCGGGCAAGCTGCTGTGTGAGCAACTGGAAAGCCGGGGCGTGCAGGTGCTGCGCATCGACGCGCGACCCGAACGGGCCGAGATCGAGGCGGCGCTGCACACCTGGGCTCAGGCGGGCAACGTCGCTGGCCTCTACTTCTTGCCTGCACTCGACCGCTCGGCGCCGTTGTCGGACATCGACCTGGTCCAGTTCCGCAAGCTGTACCGCGACCGTGTTTTGCTCTTGCACGGGGCCGCGCGTGGACTGTACGAAACGCTCAACCCGGGCTGCTTCGTCATTAGTGCCACGCGCATGGGTGGCCAGCACGGCTATGGTGCGGCTGGCGCCATCAACTCCGTGGGGGGCGCGGTTACCGGCTTCACCAAGACGCTGCGACGCGAGCGGCCCGACCTGCTGGCCAAAGCCGTCGATTTCGAGGACGGAGCCTCGGCCGAACTAGTCGCGCGCGCCTTGCTCGACGAAACCGAGCGCGATCCGGGCGCGGTGGAGATCGGCTACGCCGGTGGCCTGCGCGTGACGGTCGGCCTGGAAGTCATGCAAGCGGTACCGACGGACGCCAAGTCGCCGGTCAAGCTGGACCAGAACACAGTGTTTGCCGTGACCGGCGGGGCCGGGGCCATCACCGTGGCCATCGTGCGCGATCTGGCGGCTGCGTCGCGTGGCACGTTCTACCTGCTCGACGCGCGCGCCATGCCGCCCGCGAGCGAGCACGCGCTGCTGGAAACCGTGGTCAAGGATCGCGAGGCGGCCAAGCGCGAGGTTTTCGAGCACATCAAGGCCGAAAAGGGCCGGGCCACGCCCGCGCAGGTCGAGGAGAAGCTCTTCGATCTGGAACGGCAGGCCGGCATACTGGAAGCCCTGCGCGGGGTGGAGCAGGCGGGCGGTCGTGCCTTCTACCGCCAGGTCGACGTGCTGGACGGGGCGGCCATCAAGGCCGTGGTGGACAACATCCGCGCCGAGAGCGGACGCATTGACGTCATCCTGCACGCCGCGGGGCTCGAGCGCAGCCGCTCGCTCGACCGCAAGCCGGTGGAGGAATTCGACCTGGTCTTCCGAGTGAAGGCCGATGGTCTCTTCAACCTGATGGCCGCGACAAGGGAGATGGACGTCAAAGCGATCGTTGGGTTCTCGTCAGTCGCCGGCCGTTTTGGGAACGCAGGGCAGGCTGACTACAGCTCGGGTAACGACTTCATGTGCAAGACGCTTTCCTGGTGGGCGGCGTCGCGTCCCGGATCGCTGGGCATCGCGCTCGACTGGACTGCCTGGGGCGGCATCGGCATGGCCACGCGCGGAAGCATTCCCGAGATCATGAAGCGCGCGGGTATCGACATGCTGTCGCCAGCCGAGGGCCTGCCCGTGATCCGCCATGCGCTGCAAGCGGGCTTCTCCGGCGAGGCGGTGGTGGGGCACAAGCTGGGCATCCTAATGGAGCCCTTTGACAAGGATGGCGGCATCGATCCCAACGGCAGCCTGCTGGCGCGGGCTCGAGAAAAGGCGCTGCCTTTGCCCTTCGACAACGTCAGCTTCGATTTGCACCAGGGCATGACGGCCGAGATCAGGCTCGATCCCAAGGTGGAGCCGTTCCTCTACGATCACGCCATCGACGGCATTCCGGTTCTGCCGGGCGTGATGGGTCTCGAGACTTTTGCCGAGGCGGCCTGGTTGCTGACTCCTTCTCTTCGCGTGGCGGCTCTTGAGAACGTGCGCTTCTTGGCGGCCATGAAGTATTACCGCCACGAGCCGCGTTCCGTGATCGTGCGGGCGCGCCCGTTGCTGGGCGCGGACGGGCGGGTGCGGGTGCACATGACCCTGTCGTCGATACAGGTGGTGGTGGGCCGCGAGCCCGAGGAGAAACTGCACTTTGTCGGCGTGGTGGTGCTGGAGCAGGGCCAGGGGCAAAGCGCGCGCACGGCGGTGGACGGCGCGGGCCCGGTGGGCGGCATCGGGCATGACGACATCTACCGCGTGTACTTCCACGGTCCGGCCTACCGGGTGTTGGAGATGGTCAACCGGCTGTCGAGCGGGCAGGTGGTGGGAACTATGCGGACGCCGCTGCCCGCTGATACCACCAACCCCAACAGCACCAGCATGGTGGGACCGCGCATGGTCGAGCTGTGCTTCCAGACCGCGGGGGTGTGGGAGATCGGCCAGACTGGCCAAATGGGCTTGCCGTCGGTGGTGGAGCGCGTGACCGTGTTTGATCCGGCCCCTAACGGCAAGCCGGTGGTGGCAGAGCTGCAGCCGCATCCGTCGCAGGATGCGCTGTCGTTCGACATGCGCGTGCGCGACGACGACGGCAAGGTGTACCTGACGGTGGAGGGCTACCGCACGGCGCGCATTCCGGGCGGGCTGCCCGACGAGGCCTTGGGCGCCTTCCGCGGCGTCGTCGGCTGACCGGCGCCAATGTTCCGCACCGTTCTGGTCCACGCCGGCGAGCACCCCGCGCTGGCGCAGGGTCAGGCGCCGCCTGGACTGCTCAGTCCGGCCGAGGAAACCATCCTGGCCGGACTGACGCTGTTGCCGCGTCGACGGAAGTGGCTGCTGGGCCGCTGGGCAGCCAAGCGGTTGCTCGGCGAATTGGCTGCCGAAGACAACGGGGTCGTGGCTGGGCTTCCGAGAAATGAGGACTGGCGCCGTCAGTGCAGCATTCTCAATGACGAGTCGGGCGTGCCCTACGTCGATCGACAAGGGCAGGGGAGACGGCCGTTGTCATTGTCGATCTCGCATCGTGGGGATTGGGGCCTGGCGGCCGTGGCGCTGGTGCCTGGTGCGCGCATTGGCGCTGATATCGAAAGTGTAGAGCCGCGCGATCCAGCGTTGGTGCGACAGTTCTTCAGTGAAAGCGAAGCCGAACGCGTGGGCAGTGGCCGCGACGCCGACCGGACAGTCGCGCGCATCTGGAGCGCCAAAGAGGCAGTGCTCAAGGCCATGGGCATCGGGCTTCGTCACGACACACGCGACATCGTGGTGGGCGACGAGAAAGTCGCGCCGGGTCTGACTGAGGGATGGCGAGCACTGGACGTCTGGCTGGCACCTGTGTTGGCCGTGCGAATAGCGCCCCGTTCACTCACGCTGCTTTGCCGCGATTTCGACGGGCATGTGGTGACGGTGGCGTTGCTGCTGTGAGCGGCGTGGTGCCTCCCCATTCAATTAGCATTCATCTGGAACCTGGACACACATATATTGCATGGTCTGGCTTGCAAGACATGGCCAGCGCGTAGTGGACAGGCCGTCCAGCCATGCTTGTTTCTGTGCGCCAAACAAGCCCGTATTATCGACGACCCTGCCGTCGCCGTCGAAGACGACATAGCCCCCGTTTCTGACCCAGCCGCAACCAGGATCGTGGTAATCCGGCACGAAAGGCAAACAGTATCCCAAAATCCCTGCGCCTTCAGTAATCGCATTCCACAGTGGCATTTCGTCACACCAGCCATCGGGTGAGGCATCGATCTCGCTCTCGGATGTGGCCCCATCCTGAACGGCACCCGGACTGCCATCCATGGAAATCGCAATTCCAGTGGCGTCCACAGCTCCGTGGGTGCTGCTGGCATCCACAGCTCCACCAGGAGCGGCGTCTCTGGCTGATGAGCCGAGCGTTCCGCCGGTCCCCGTGCCACCAGCACCACCAATTGCAACGCTGCCTCCACCTTGAGCGCTGGCCCCGGTGGCGCCAGGGACGTCCCAGTTCTCGCCACCGCCACCTCCAGCGGCAGCCCCATCGTGCGCAGTACGGAGCGGGCTTCTTGAGCAGCTGGCCAGGACGGTGACTACAAGCAGAGCATACCGACGAGCCGATTGTGTCTTTCGCTTGCCCTTATTCATGCCGCTGCCCTCGGGATGCTATTATAGGCGTTGTCGGGCAGGGATTCTAATGACCATGGTGAAACGCGGCCTCCATTTTTTCGTGGCACTGGCTGTCGCTAGTTGCGCGGCCAGGGGCGCAAAGTCGCGGCCCGATGGAGGTGGAGGTGTGCAGGGCCAGCAAGACGCGGCTGGTGGCACTGGCGGCACCAGTCTAATTCCGACCACAGGAGGCACCGGCGGAGCGTCCAGCACCACCGCTACCGGTTGTACTTGGCCAGGCAATCCCAGCAACGGCTCCGTGAGCGTGCCATCCTACACACTCGGGTCGACGGCCACGTATTCATGCACGCCAGGCTTCGCCCTCTCGGGATCGGCAACCCGCACCTGTCAGACCGATGGAACCTGGAGCGGCGATGTTCCAACCTGCGTCGCGGTTGATGCTGTTTGCGAAACGCCTGCCGGAATAGCAAACGGGGTGGTCAGTGCCCCCATCACGAAATATGGGGCGACGGCCAGCTATTTCTGCTCGTCGGGATACAGCCTGCAGGGCGATGCAACCCGCACTTGCCAGGCCGATGGCACATGGGACGGTACCGAGCCCACCTGCACATGCGATGTGACCTGCAACGATATCTGCACCGACATTCAGATGGACAACAACAACTGCGGCGGATGCGGCACCATCTGCCCGGCGGTCCCCGCTCCTTCCACAACTCAGTGTATGCTGGGCCGCTGTCTCGTCACGTTTGCCACTCTTGCTTCCGTGGAGTTTGTCAGCGACATCGCCGTGGACAACTCCAGCCTGTACTGGACGGTGGCCGGTTGGGCGGGTGATGAGAACGTGAATCATGACAGCTTGAACAAGGTGCCGCTGGGCGGTGGCGCTCCTACGCCGCTCGTCTCCAACGACAACATGATCGAGAATATCGTTGTCGACGCTTTCGGCGTCTATTGGGTACGCTGGGTGTCACCTATGACCGATTCGACCTACGACATCATGAAAGTACCCTTGGCCGGTGGCACTCCCACAACGCTTGCCAACGGTGGCCAGAACGGGATCGCCTTGGGCGCTGGTGGCGTCTATTGGATGAACGGCAGCGCTCTGATGAGGGTGTCACTGGACGGCGGCACTCCTGTCCCGGTGGCCTCGGTCCAGGGCTTCCCCAGCAGCATCGCCGTGGACGCCGTCTACGTCTACTGGACCAACTTTGGAACGTTCAGCTTCGGATCCGACGACACTACAGACGGCACGGTGATGAAAGTGCCGGTCGGCGGTGGCACCCCCATCATGGTCGCCTCGGCCCAAGACACGCCGCATGGCCTCGTGGTGGACTCTACCAGCGTGTACTGGATCGCGGGCGGCTCAGTGATGAAGATGCCACTCGACGGCGGCAGTCCGGTGACGTTCGTATCGGGACTGGCTCTATTCTCGTCCGTCGCGAGCATCGCGGTCGACAGCTCTTCCGTGTACTGGACCAACGGCGCCGACCTCTACAGCGGCGGTGCTGTGATGAAGACACCGATCGGTGGGGGCACCGCCACGAAACTCGCCCTGGCGCAAGACAGCCCCGGGAGAATCGCCGTGGACGACACCAGCGTCTATTGGGCAACGAGAACCACGGTGGTGAAGCTGAGCCCCAAGTAGCATTTCGGTGTGGCCGTCCAGCATCGAAGACGCTCTGGCGTGATCCCGGCGCGCATGTCGTGCTGGTAGCGCTGCTCAAAGTTCCGACGGCGTGCAGACCGTCACTTCCAGTTGTCCATAGCGGCGGACGTGAGGCGGGTCGCCGGAAGGGGAAACCAGGAAGTTGCGGCCTTTGGAATAGCAACTGCGGAAGACTTTCAAGGCCGCGCTGTCGAATGCACGCGCTTCCCATTTGCACTCTATGGCGTCCACTTGGTCGCGACGGCGCGTAAGAACGAAGTCAACCTCGCAGCCCGATTTGTCGCGCCAGTAGCGCACGGGCGTTTCGGGGAAATGGGCTTGCAGATGTTCCAAGACCACATGTTCCCAGAGCAAGCCAAGATCGCCGTGCCGCAGCGGATCCCAACCCCGCGCGAAGCTGACGAATCCAGTGTCGAAGCCATACACCTTGGGCATCTTCACGATTTCTTTCTGGCCGCCACCGTGAAAGGGCCGGACCAGCGTGATGGCGTGAGTGATTTCCAGGGCACGCAGATGGCTCTCTACCGTGGGGCGGGTGATGCCAACGGACGCTGCCGTCTTGGTGATTTCAAGTTGTCCACCGCTCTGGCGCAAGACGTACTCGAAAAGCGCGTTGAAGCGGTTCAGGTCGCGGAACCCAAACAAGCGCTGGATGTCGCGGGCAAAAAAGGAATCCATCCACTCCCGGTAGAGAGCCGGTCGTTTGCTATCGGCGAGAAGCGCAGCAGGCAGCCCACCGTGGTAGAGGCGCTGGGGTAACGGCACGCCAAAGGCGGCGAGTTCACCCCACAATACCGGCGGTAGGTGGATCGTGCGTTTCCGACCGGTGAGCGTGTCACGGAACTTCTTGCTCGCCGCGAGCGTCGAAGAACCCGTGGCGAGGATCTTGAGCTTCGGGAAAACGTCGGCGCCAATCTTCAGGAGTCGCGCGGGGTCGCGTAGCTGATGGATTTCGTCAAAGACCACGACCGGCTTTGTGCACGAGCGAAAGAATAGCTGCGGATCGCGGGTCATGTCCTCGACAGCAGGCAGGTCGCAGTTGACATAGAGAATTCGCTCCTTGCCCAGGCTTTCGGCCAGTGTGGTCTTGCCACAGCGCCGGACGCCGCAAAGCCAGGCGATGGGAGCCTCGGTCCAGGACTCCTCGATGCGTCGCAACCAGAAGGGCCGTTTGATCATGCTATGGGACTATACGTTCAGACCAACCAAATGTAAAGTACGATAGCAGAGCGCGGCCGAGGCACGTGAGGGGCTGCGACGATTGCCCACCACATCTGTCATGTCAACCAGGCAGTATGGCGCGCAGCGCGGAGTCCTGGATGGTGCCCTCCGACGAGAGCCGATAGTTCCGTGCGCGTCCACGCCTGCGACAAGCTATAGTGCGGCGCCTTGTCCGACAGCCCTATCCCGCCGCCCGAATCCCGCAGTCCCTCGCCCAGCTTCCGGGTGCGCCTCTTCGGGCTGCCGCGTGACTTCGTCCTGTTCGTGATCGCGGCGACTCTGTACGCGTTCTCGCAGAGCGCGGTTACCGCGGTCTTCAACAACTTTCTCAACGAAACCTACTCCATCGGCAATTTCCAGCGCGGCTTGCTGGAGCTGCCGCGCGAGATGCCCGGCTTTCTGGTGGTGTTCGTCTCCGCGCTGCTCTACCTCATGAGCTCGCGCCGCCTGGCCGCCCTGGCCAACCTGGTGGGCGGGCTGGGCATCGCGGGCGTTGCTCTCTTTTCCTCGCACTACGGCGTGATGGTGGCCTGGTTGTTCCTTTTCAGCGTGGGCCAGCACCTGTTCATGCCGCTCATCCAAAGCATCACCATGGAGTTCGCCGCCGAGGGCCAGGCGGGCCGACGGCTGGGCCAGGTCACCGGGGCCAGCAACCTGGCCGGCATCGGCGGCAGCCTGTTGATCCTGGTGGGCTTTCGCAGCCTGGGCTTCGGCTTTGCCACCGCTTTCCTCATCGCCGCCGGCGGCCTGCTGCTTGCGGCCCTGCTCATCCGCACCATGAAGGCCGATCCGCCGCCGGCCACTCGCACCCGCTTCGTGATGCGACGCGAGTACAAGCTGTACTACTGGCTGAGCATCCTGTACGGCACGCGCAAGCAGATCTTCCTGACCTTTTCGCCCTGGGTGCTGGTCACGATTTTCAAGCAGCCCACGCAGACGGTGGCCTCGCTGCTGTTTGCGGGCGGCCTCATCGGAATTGTGTTCAACCCGCTGCTCGGCCGCGCCATCGATCGTCTGGGCGAGCGTTTCATTCTCATGGGCGAGGCCGTCGTGCTGATCTTCGTGTGCTTTGGCTACGGTTTCTCGCGCCGCCTGTTTGGCGAGAACACGGCCCTGCTGGTGGCCGGGGCCTGCTTCATCCTGGACCAGCTACTGATGTCCGTCGGCATGGCGCGCGCCACGTATCTGAAGAAGATCGCCGTGCAGCCCGGCGATGTGTCGCAGACCCTGATGATGGGCGTGAGCATCGACCACCTGTTTTCCATCTTTGTCGCCTCGTTGGGCGGCATCATCTGGATGCGCTGGGGCTACGAATACGTGTTCCTGCTGGGCGTGGCGATTGCGTGCGTGAATCTGGTATCAGCGTCGCGGGTTCGCCTGCCGCGCTGACAAGCCGGTCGTGGTATAGATCGAATTCCTCGGATGCTGCGTCCCGCGCGTCCTGCGTGAACACAATGCCGAACCTTGCTGACCCGACATTGCGCGCGCCTGCCGGCGCCGAGTCGCGCTGGCGCTGGGCTCGCGACCACTTGGCAAAGGCAGCTACGGGCGCGTGGTATCCGAGCATGGTCTTTCTCATCACCCGAGCCAGTTTCGTGCTGCTCGGGTATCTGACTCTGGGCAAGTTTCCCGTCGCCCCGTCGATTCGTCCCTTCCCCCGCAACCTGTTGCTCGACGGCTTCTTTCGTTGGGACAGCGACTGGTACGCGCACATTGCCGACCAGGGCTACATCGCGCCGACCGCCATCATTGCAGGCCAGCAACGAAATACCGCCTTTTTCCCGCTGTATCCGCTGTGCGTGCGGCTGACCAAGCTGGTGGTGGGCAATACTTGGATAGCCGGGCTGCTGGTCGCCAATCTGGCTTTCCTGGCGGCCGCCATCATCTTGCACCGTCTGGTACGCGACCGGCTCGGTGACGCCACAGCCCGCCGGGTGGTCGTCCTGCTTTGCGTGTCGCCCTTCTCGGTATTCTTCATGGCCATGTACAGCGAGTCGCTCTTCCTTGCGCTGGCTCTCGCCGCTTTCTATGCCGCCGACAAGCGGCACTGGCTCTGGGCCAGCGTGCTGGCCGGACTTGCCGGCGCCACGCGCGTGACCGGTTGCCTGCTTCTCGTCGGGCTCGTCATCCTGTACCTGGAGCAATCCCAGTTTCGTTGGCGCCGTATTCGCGCCGATATTCTCTTTCTCTTGCTGGGCACTTTGGGGCTGTTGGCTTTTTGCGGTTTCCTGTGGGCGCGCTACGGGAATCCTCTTGAATTCTATCGCGCCCAGTATGTCTCGGGCTGGGCAATGGAGGCGCCTATCACCGCGGCCTTTGCGCAAATACTCGGCGCAATCAAGCCCGCCGCACTCGCCGCCGGGAGTGCCACCTCGCTCACCTTCGTGCAAATTGGCAGCATTGGCTTTGTCATTGCGGCCGTGATTTGGGCAATGCTTCGCCAAAAGCTGCCGCTGTCCCATGGCATCTGGGCGCTGCTCATGACCGCGAGTGTTCTGGCCAAGTGGACATCGGCCGGTCGCTACCTATCAGTGGCCTTTCCCGTGTACGTCGCCGCCGCGGCCCTGGGCGAGCGCGAAGCACTGTACTACCTCATCGTTGCCATATCCTGCGTGCTGGCCGCGCATCAACAGATGCTGTTCGTGCTGGGACTTTGGGTGGCGTAGCGCCTCCGGTCAGAAATTCCTCAAGGTGCGCGGCCGCGCGGGCGCGCCTTGCCTGGTGTGCGGAACCACAATCCGCCGGATTCTGCCGCCGCCATAACATTTGTGGTATACCGGCAATCGTGACATCGACCGAGCTGAGGTAACAACCATGTACTACACGGCGATCATCACGAAGGAAGGCAGGCAGACGTTGGCCGACTTCCCCGGGTGTCCGGGATGCCAGACGTTCGCCGATCCGGGGGAGGACATTGGCAAACGCGCAGCAGAAGCTTTGATGGGATGGCTGGAAGCGCATCTGGTGTCAGGTCAGGCGCCTCCCGAACCCAGGACGGTTCGGACCAAGGGTCGCGCGCGGGCGCTGCAGGTACCCGTTCCGGCCAAGCTCGCGGTGAAACTCGCGCTGCGGTGGGCGCGTTTGCGTGCCGGGCTGACGCAAGCCGAGTTGGCTCGGCGAGCGGGACTGAGCCAGCCTGCCGTGGCCCGCCTGGAAGATCCCGATCACAATCCCACACTCGACATGCTCGAACGAGTGGCCGCGGCTTTGGGCGTACGCCTGGAAGTCGGTCTACGGGCTGCTTGACGGATCCCCGCCAGCGACCCCCGATCTGCGGTACCATGGCGTCTGGCTGGCGGGCACATCGTGAACAAGAAGGACCTGTCGGAACGGGACATCTGTACCAAGTTCATCACCCCGGCGTTGGCTGCGGCTGGGTGGGACATCAATTCGCAGGTGCGTGAACAGGTCTACCTGACCGACGGCCAGGTCATCGTCCGTGGACGCATGGTCCGACGGGGCGAGCGCAAGTTCGCCGACTACGTCCTCTACTACAAGCCGAACATCCCCATCGCAGTGGTTGAGGCCAAGGACAACACGCACCGGGTTGGCGATGGCATGCAACAGGCCCTGACCTATGCCGAGATGATGGGCGTGCCCTCGGTCTACAGCTCAAATGGCGACGGCTTCCTCGAACACGACAGGTCGGGCCAGCAGCGACGTCCTGAGCATGAGCTTTCCATGGATGCGTTCCCTTCCCCGGCCGAGCTG
This sequence comes from Myxococcales bacterium, assembly GCA_003142855.1. Classification (GTDB taxonomy): domain Bacteria; phylum Myxococcota_A; class Polyangia; order Fen-1088; family Fen-1088; genus Fen-1137. Next base: position 62,034 of record PLNW01000063.1, on the reverse strand, counting down.
TGGAAGCGCTACTGCACCTGGAAGGGCATCAGCGGTGCCAGCCTGCCCACGGTCACCCAGGACTACTACACGGACGGCGGCGGCAAGCACCCGCGCTACTACCAGACCCGCGCCATCAACGCCGCGGTTGAGGCCATCGCCAAGGGTCAAGACCGCGTCCTGCTGGTCATGGCCACCGGGACCGGGAAAACCTACACCGCGTTTCAGATCATCTGGCGCCTGTGGAAGGCGGGCATCAAGAAGCGCATCCTGTTCCTCGCCGACCGCGACATCCTGTTGTTCCAGGCCAAAAACAACGACTTCAAGCCGTTCGGTCGGGCCATGCACCGGATCGAGAACCGCCAGGCCGAAAAGTCCTACGAGATTTACCTGGCGCTTTACCAGGCCATCTCGGGCAGCGAAGAGTCGAAGGACATCTTCAAGCAGTTCTCCCCTGGATTTTTCGACCTGATCGTCGTCGATGAATGTCACCGCGGCAGCGCCGATGCCAACTCGGCTTGGCGTGAGATCCTGACGTACTTTTCGTCCGCCACGCAGATCGGCTTGACCGCCACGCCCAAGGAAACCACGGACATCTCCACCACGCACTACTTTGGCGATCCCGTCTACGTCTACTCGCTGAAGCAAGGCATCGAAGACGGCTTCCTGGCCCCCTACAAGGTGGTGCGCATCGATCTCGACAAGGATCTGCAGGGCTGGCGGCCCGAACAGGGCAAGCGCGACAAGCACGGCGAGGTCATCGACGACCGCATCTACAACCAACGCGACTTCGACCGGACCCTGGTGTTGGAACAACGGACCCAGCTTGTGGCGCGCAAAGTGACCGAGTTTCTCAAGGCCACCGACCGCTACGACAAGACCATCATCTTCTGCGAAGACATCGATCACGCCGAGCGGATGCGCCAGGCCCTGGTCAACGAGAACGAGGATCTGTCCTCCGCCAACCGCAAGTACGTCATGCGCATCACCGGGGACAGCCCCGAGGGCAAGGCCGAGCTGGACAACTTCATCAATCCCGAAGAGCGGCACCCAGTCATCGTGACCACGTCGAAGTTGATGAGTACCGGCGTGGACGCCCAGACTTGCAAGCTGATCGTTCTCGACCAGACCATCCAGTCCATGACCGAGTTCAAGCAGATCATCGGACGTGGCACGCGCATCCGCGAGGACTACAACAAGCGCTTTTTCACCATCATCGACTTCAAGCGGGCGACCGAGCTGTTCGCCGATCCCGACTTCGATGGCCAGCCGGTCCAGATCTACCGGCCCAAGTCTGACGAGTCCCCGGTTCCACCAGAGATCCCGGATGAGGAAGGCAGCACTGCCACCACGCCGGCCTTGGCTGATGACGAATCCCGGGGAAACGGGCAAGGCAGTCCCGGCGAAGCTGCCTCTGCTGATGGTGGCCACCGCAAGAAGTTCATCGTGGACGACGTACCCGTGACCGTGTTCGCCGAGCGGGTCCAGTACTACGGCAAGGACGGCAAGCTGGTCAGCGAATCCTTGCGCGACTATGTCCGGAAGGCCGTGCGCAAGGAGTTCGCGTCCCTGGATCGGTTCCTCAAGGTCTGGACCGAGGCTGACCGCAAGCAGGCCGTCGTCGCCGAGTTGCGTGGGCAAGGCGTTTTCTTCGAGGAACTGGCCGAGGAAGTGGGCAAGGACTTTTCAGCCTTCGATCTCGTGTGCCACGTGGCCTTTGACCAGCCAGCCCTGACCCGCAAGGAGCGCGCGAACAACGTGCGCAAGCGGAACTACTTCACCAAGTACGGTCCTGCTGCTCGCGATACCCTGGAGGCGCTGCTGCAGAAGTACGCCGACGAGGGCGTGGACGACATCGAGACCATGAACGTTCTCAAGCTGAACCCGCTGTCCCGCCTGGGCACCCCGGTCGAGATCGTGGAAACCTTCGGCGGCAAGGACAAGTACCAGCAGGCTGTCCGCGATCTTGAGGACGAGCTGTACAAGGCTTCTTGACGTCGGGCCTGGCCTGACCGGAGATCTGTCCCATGTCCCTCAGTACGACCATCAAGACGATCCAGGACATCATGCGCAAGGATGCCGGGGTCGATGGCGACGCCCAGCGGGTCAGCCAGCTCGGCTGGATGTTGTTCCTCAAGGTGCTGGACGACCGCGACGCCGAAAAGGAACTGCTGGACGACGACTACAAGTCCCCCATCCCGCAGCGCCTGCGCTGGCGGACCTGGGCCAATAACCCCGAGGGCATCACCGGCGATGCCCTGCTCGACTTCGTGAACAACGACGTGTTCAAGGCGCTGAAGGAACTGCCCGCCACCGGCAAGCAGGCCAAGCTGGCCGCGGTGGTGCGCGACGTGTTCGAGGACGCCTACAACTATATGAAAAGCGGTCACCTGATGCGCCAGGTGATCAACAAGCTGAACGAGATCAACTTCAACCGCGCCACTGACCGCCACCAATTCAACGACATCTACGAACAGATCCTGGCCGACCTGCAGGGCGCCGGGAACGCGGGCGAATACTACACCCCGCGGGCCGTGACCCAGTTCATCGTGGACATGGTCGACCCCAAGCTGGGCGAGACTGTTCTCGACCCCGCGTGCGGCACCGGCGGCTTCCTGGTCTGCGCCATCGAGCACGTGCGCAAGCAGTACGTGAAAAGCGCCGCGCAAGAGGCGAGGCTGCAGGAGAGCATCCGGGGCATCGAGAAGAAGCCCATGCCGCACCTGCTGTGCACGACCAACATGATCCTGCACGAGATCGAGGTGCCATCCAACATCCGCCACGACAACGCCCTGGTCCGTCCCCTACGCGACTACGGCCCCAAGGATCGCGTGGACGTGATCGTCACCAATCCACCCTTTGGCGGCATGGAAGAAGACGGGGTGGAGAACAGTTTTCCGCAGACCTTCCGTACCCGCGAAACCGCCGATCTGTTCCTGGTGCTGCTGATGACCTTGCTTAAGCCCGGCGGCCGGGCTGCCCTGGTCTTGCCCGACGGGACGCTCTTTGGCGAGGGCGTGAAGACCCGCATCAAGGAAAAGCTGCTGGAAGAGTGCAACCTGCACACCATCGTGCGCCTGCCCAAGGGCGTGTTCAGCCCCTACACCGGCATCAAGACCAACCTGCTTTTCTTCGAGCGAGGCACGCCCACCAAGACCGTTTGGTACTACGACCATCCCTACCCACCCGGCTACAAGAGCTACAGCAAGACCAAGCCCATGCGCATCGACGAGTTCGCGCCCGAGAAGAAGTGGTGGGGCAAGCGCAAAGAAACCGACCAAGCCTGGAAGGTCAGCATCGAGGACATCAAGGCCCGCAGCTACAACCTGGACATCAAGAACCCGCGGGCCGTGGACGATGGACCGGGCGATCCGGATGAGCTGCTCAAGCAATACCGGGAAGCGGCGGCCGAGGTGGACAAAGTGCGGGAGAAATTGCGGGAGGAACTGGCGAAGGCGCTGGGGGCAAGCGCGAGATGACCGTAGAGCCGTCTGTGCTCATTGACTCACTCTCGGCGTCTGAAGGAGGAGTGGCCCGAATCCGCCAGGTGCTCCTCGAATTCGCGGTCAGGGGCGCGCTCAGCGAGAAGGACTCGGGTGATCCCCCTGCCCGCGAACTCCTCCAATATGCAACGAAGGATCGAACCGCACAGGCGGTCGCCGCGCCCGGTCGCTCCAAGCGCCGGACCCTACCCCGAAGGTCGTTAGAAGCCCCCTTTGCCCTCCCGGTAACGTGGGAGTGGATTGCGATTGGCGACGCCATGAACTTGGTGAATGGGCGGGCGTTCAAGCCGTCGCACTGGGGTTCGACCGGACTTCCCATCGTCAGGATCCAGAACCTGAACAACAGCTCCGCGCCATTCAACTACTGTAGCTTCGAGGTCGCACCTAAGTTCCATCTGAAACCTGGCGACTTCCTGATCAGTTGGTCAGGCACGCCCGGCACTTCGTTCGGGGCGTTCATCTGGGAGGGGCCGCCCGGGATACTGAACCAGCACATCTTTCGCGCCGAGCTGTTCGGCGGGATCTACAACCCGAAGTTCTTGCGTGTAGCCATCAACGCCCGCCTCGACGAAATGATCGCCCGCGCTCACGGCGGGGTCGGACTGCAACACATCACGAAGGGCGAACTGGAGTCGATGCTGATTCCCCTACCTCCACTCGCCGAGCAGAAGCGCATCGTGGCGAAGGTCGATCATCTCATGGCCCTGTGTGACGACCTGGAGGCCAAGCAAACCAAGAAGCGCGACCTCGCCACCCAATCCACCTACAGCGCCGTGACTGCGCTGGCCTCCGCAGAGCGGGGCGCCGAACTGTCCCTCGCGTGGCGGAGGGTGGCCTCCAGCTTCCAAACGCTCGTCTCAACGCCCGACGATGTGAGAAATCTTCGCGGCGCTGTCGCTGAGTTGGCGACAAAAGGCCTTCTGACGGCTCAGTCCGAAAAGGAACGGCCCGCGGCCGAGTTGACTGCCAAGTTGGATGCCGCCAGCGTCGGTGACACCTCCACCCTTCCGCTGCTCCCGTCGAACTGGCTCTGGGCTCGATTGGCCGGCCTGCTGGCCTTCGGTCCCAAGAACGGCTACTCGCCCAAGGCAGTGGAGTATCCGACCGACGTCAAGGCACTCACGCTCAGTGCAACAACATCGGGTCGCTTCGCGCCACAGTACTTCAAGTACATCGACGAAGAGATCCCGAAGGACTCCGATCTGTGGCTGCGTGACGGCGACGTGCTCATCCAGCGAGGCAATACGCTCGACTACGTCGGCATCGCCGCCGTGTATCGCGGCCGGGACGCCGAGTTCATCTACCCAGACCTCATGATCAAGATCCGGGCCGCGGATTTCGTGGATGTGGACTTCCTCCATATCGCGTTGAACGCCCGCCCGATCCGCGACTACTTCAAGGCACACGCCAGCGGTACGAGCGGCACCATGCCCAAGATCAACCAATCGGTTTTGCTAGAAACGCCCATCCCAGTTCCGCCCCTGGCCGAGCAGAAACGGATCGTCGCCAAGGTTGACCACCTGATGTCCCTCCTCGACGACCTCGAAGCCAAGCTCCACAAGCAAGAGCAAACCGCCACCCGCCTGGCCGAGTCCCTGGCCGCCGCCGTCGCGGCCTGAGGGAACCATGCCGCGCTCAAGCGGCGCGGCGTGATTGCTCGCCACACGACCAGGGGTCGCAGACGCGAGGGAGTGGCGTCGGGTCGCACCTTGGGCTACCGTAGTGGCGCCATGGCTGAATCGCTCAGAAATCCGCCCCTGGCCGAGGCAATCTTCGAGCTGCAGTTGAAGCCGACAGCCGGATGGGACTGGACGGTCGCCGGCCTCTTATATGAGCGCTTCAAGGATGAGTTTAGCGAGAGGGGCCAGGCTCTTGCGGTGGCACTGCCCGGTTTGCCCACGAACCAGCCCGTGATGGGGTTTCAGCGGGTGCAGCTGAAGCGGCCGGACGGGTCGGCCATGATTCAGATCGCGCCGAACCAGTTGGTGGTCAACCACCTTCGTCCGTATCCGGGGTGGGTGAGTTTCAAGAAGCTGGTGTTGGCCATCGTCGAGGGCTTTTTGGCTACCGGACCAAGGCTCGACCCCACTGGGATGCATTTGCGCTACGTCAATCTTGTCGGCCCTCTGCCACGCCAGGGAGATCTTTCTGCTGTCCTCACGGTTCTGCCACAGCTAAGCGGGCCCTTGATGCGCGAGTCAGCGGGTTTTTACCAGCGCCATGAACTCATCTACGACCAGCCCAAGGGAGTCTTGGTCCTTCAGGCAGGTCTGACCGTAATGGAAAAGGGTCCGCAGGTCGTGTTGGATCTCGATTTTGTGTCAGCCACAAATGGTGCTGGCGGCGTGGATACCGTGGAAGCTCTCTCAACATGGCTGGAAGAGGCCCATGAGAATGTTGGAGCAGCGTTCCGGGCGGCCTTGACGGATAGCGTGTATCATGGGTTCAAGGAGTGAACCGATGGTTCCCGAAGGCGTGACACCGATTCACCTGGACACCGAGGTCAGCAAGCGGCTGATACCTGAGAGCTGCGCGTCCAGTACGGCAAGCACGGTCGCTCCTCTCGCGGTTTCGCTGGCCGCAACCCTGGCAGCCGTGATACCAACGTCCGAGTCACTCATGGCTGCCCAGCACGGACTCGAGCCTCCAGCCGACTTTGCCAAAACCATGGTCGAGTGGACGCAGCTTGGCCAGACACCGGCGCGCACATCCCTCGGGCAGCGACTGCGGTTGCTGCGGGCACAGATTGTGCGCTCTGGGGAACGCCTGCTCTCACTCGACGACGTGAACGAGATCGTGTCGGCTGCTCGGAGGCGCACAGGGGTGTGAGCAAGAAGGTCACGTTCGTCGACACGGGCGTGTTGATCGCGGCCGCACGAGGCGACGAGGAAGCGTCGGCCGCCGCGTTTGCAGTGCTCGACGATCCGGAACGTGAATTCGCATCAAGCGACTTCGTGCGCCTCGAAACGATCGGCCCTACGGCGCGGGAAGGTTACATTGACCAGCTTCACTACTACCTCGAGTTCTTCAAGGAAGGCGTGTCGTTCTGGGCTACGGACCTGAAGATGGTCGTCGACAAGGCCATTGGTGAATGCATGTCAACGCCTATCGATCCCATGGACGCTCTCCATGTCGCTGCGGCCGTGCTGGTCGGTGCCGACGAGCTGGTCACGACCGAGAAGCCAGGGCCGGGCAGGAACATCACTAGGACTGTGAGTCTTCCTGTGGTTTCAATTCACAGCGCAGGAAGACCGAATCCAACGGCGGGAAAGCCGCCGGCTGGGTAGGCGGCGAACTACGCGTGAACCAGCCTGGCCGTCGCGCCTGGCCGTCGCTTTCGCACCCGCGGCCGGGGACCGTCTATCGCCAGGACCTCGTGCGCGACTTCGATCTCGTCGTCGATGAACTCGGCACTGATGATCGATTCCAGGATGACGGGGATGGTTTCTGGAATCATGGAGGCCACTTGTTGAAAGGCCAGCGTGGCGCCGTAGGAAATGGGTTCGTGCTTGCTCGCGGCGTTGACCTCGCTCAGGTGCACCTCGGCCACGCGATTGCCGAAGTCGCGCAGAATCAGGTAGGCCTCGGTCATCGTGGGATCGATCTGTCGGACGTGCGCGAGATCCAGGCACAAGGATGTGGTAAAAAGGGGGGTAGAGCGAAGGACGGAACATGGCCCGGCAAGCAGAGGTCCCGATCACCCCCGGCGTGCTCTCTTGGGCAATCGCCGAGTCGGGCTTTGCCCCCGATGAGGTGGCCGCCGCGCTCAAGGTTTCTGCCGCGGTCATGGCCGACTGGCTGGCTGGTCAAGCGCTCCCGTCCCTGACCCAGTTTCGCCGGCTTGCCCACGTTCTTCGGCGGTCCACCGCCACATTCTTCCTTCCGACGCCGCCCCAGGCAGCGGGGGCGCTCGTGGCCTTCCGCGCGCCGCCGGGGGCAAAGGCACGTTCGCTACGACCCAAGGAGCGCGTGCGCCTTCGGGAGGTCACGCGCCTTCAGAAGACCGTGGCCTGGGTGGAGCGCACTTTTGGCGGGGAGCCCGTCGACCTGCCGCATCTTCGCGTTGGCTCCGATGCCGAGGCCGCAGGGTCTGCCCTGCGCGCGTATGTCGGCGTGTCTTCCGAAGCCCAGGCGGCCTGGCGCAGTGATTCCGACGCATTCCGCGCCTGGCGCGAGGCTTTCGAGAACGCGCGCGTGTCCGTGTTTGCTCTTTCCATGGGCGAAGATGCCGCGCGAGGCTTTTCCGTTTGGGATGATGAGGCGCCGCTGGTAGCGGTGAACACCTATTGGAACGCGGCTGCGCGCATCTTCACCCTGTTCCACGAACTCGCTCACCTGGCGACGAGGACGGACTCGATCTGCGTCGAGAACGACCTGGAAACCGAGATTCGCGATACCACCGACGATCTTGAACGCTGGTGCGAGCGAGTGGCCGGCGTTGCGCTGATGCCGAAAGCAGATCTGCTTGGGGCTTTGGCGCAAGCTCGGGTCACTGGCAATGCGGACCTGGCCGTTGCGCGCAAGATCGCCAACCAGTTCCGGGTGAGCATGCGGGCTGCCGTGCTTCGCCTCGTGGATGTGGAACGCGCGACGTGGTCGCTTTTCCACGCCATCCCGCCGGCTTCCGACTGCAAGCGGCCTGGGGGGCCTCCCGGCAAGGGTCGCTCGTTGGCCAAGCAACGGCTGGATGAGTACGGGCGCCGCACGCCCCGGATCCTGATCTCCGCAAGCCAACACGAAATGCTCCACCCGGTCGAAGTAATGCAGCACCTCGACGTGACCTGGGAGGGCCTCGAGGAACTGCGGCAAGCTGTCGCCGGGTAGCGCACAATGAAAGAGGGAGAGCGGCGACGGCTGTATGTGATCGACACATCAAGCGTCATCGAGATCCGGCAAGAGGTAATGGCCCAGGCCAAGAGCGCGCAGGTGGCGGCGGTTCACGACGAGTTAGCGGCGATGGTCGAGCACGGTGAAATACTCTTTCCGGAGCAGGTCATCGCCGAACTCAAGCGGGGTCAGGCGGACGTTGCCTTGCAGTGGGCACTTAAGGTAGCCAAGCACGCCGTGCCGATCGTCGAGCTTGCTCTGGCCGTGCGTGACGTCGTTCGGGACGTGCCCTATCTGGTTGATTCCACCAGCACTTCGTCAACCGACGATGCCGATCCGTGGGTCGTGGGCCTGGCCGTTCTTCGATCTCGGCAGGGTGAAGACGTCACTGTACTCACTGAGGAATACAGGGATCGGCCAGACCGCACAACGGTGTCGAGTGCGTGCGGGATGCTGAGGATTCCAACCATGACCGTCCGGGCATTCCTGCTGTACACGAAGATTTGGCCAAAGTAGCGTTTTCCAGCCGCCTGGCCGCGTCCCCGGCTGCGGTCCGATCAGCGCGGTCACAGGTCGGCGAGAGTTTCCGTTGCCGCCTGCCGGACCGCCGCGCTCGGGTCGGACGTCGTCGATGAACTCGGCACTGACGATCGATTCCAGGATGACGGGGATGGTTTCTGAGGCCGCCAGTCTCGGACGCTGGGCGACAGTTGGATCGATCCAGCTTGCGTGGTGCTACAATTCTGGCATGGACAAGGCGATCCGGGAGAAGCGCGCGGAGATCCTGCGCATCATGGGCGCTCATGGCGCGCGCAATCCTCGGATCTTCGGATCGGTAGCGCGTGGCCAAGACCAGCCATCGAGCGATATCGACGTGCTGGTGGAGATGGAACCGGGCCGGACTTTGCTGGACCTGGTTGGCCTCGAGCAAGACCTGGGGGCTACTTTGGGCCGTCACGTCGACGTGGTGACCGACGGCGGAATCAGCCCCTACCTGCGCGATCGCATCGTGGCCGAGGCCGTGCCGCTGTGAAGGACGATCGCGCCTATCTCCTGTTTGCCTGCAAGAGCGAGCGGAGGATATATGCCAGCGGCTAGAAAGCATAAGCGGGACAGCGACGAGATGCGGCCCGAGTATGATTTCTCGGGGGGCGTCCGTGGAAAATACGCTGCGCATTTCGCCCGCGGCACGAATGTCGTGGTCCTCGCACCTGACGTCGCGGAAGCGTTCAAGACGTCGAGAGCCGTCAACGATGCGCTTAGGGCGCAGCTCAAGCCCGCCGCCAGGGCGCGGCGGCTGCCCAGGCATTGAACCTGCTGGCAAGACGCCGACAGCCAGCGCGGGCGGCGAACTACGTGTGAACCAGCCTGGCCATCGCGCCTGACCGCCGCCTTCGCACCCGCGGCCAGGGACCGCCTGTCGCCAGGGCCTCGTGCGCGGCTTCGATCTCGTCGTCGATGAACTCGGCACTGACGATCGATTCCAGGATGACGGGGATGGTCTCTGGAATCAGGGAGGCCACTTGTTGGTAGGCCAGTGTGGCGCCGTAGGAAATGGGTTCGTGCTTGCTCGCGGCGTTGACCTCGCTCAGATGCACCTCGGCCACGCGATTGCCGAAGTCGCGCAGAATCAGGTAGGCCTCGGTCATGGTGGGATCGATCTGTCGAATTCAGGGAGCCTGGCCGCCTATGGGAAGCCGCCGCACGCGCAGGCGAGCGCTCTCGAATATCACGACGCTGCCCGCCGCCAGGTCCTCAGCGAGCGCATCGAGATTTACGCGCAGGATCTCGACCTGCCGTTCCGGCCGCCGTTGGCTTCCATGGCGAAAGAGAATCACCGATGGCCGCGCCTCACGCCGCAGTGCCAAGAAGGTGCCGAAGTCGGTGTCGGCCGAGACCACCACCCTGTCTTCGGCCATGGCGCGCGCCATGATGTCCTCGTCGGAAGCCGTTGCCATGCCGTAGTCGCGCACATGGACGGCGTCGTGCCCACTGCGACGAAGTCCCTCGGCCACCAGCGGCGACAAAGCGTTGTCGACGAGGAATCTCATGCTGGTGGTCAGGCCGGGCACCCGAAGGCATCAGGCGACGGTCCTGAGCGGAAGTTCCCGTTCTCGAACAGCCTCGGCCGCGTAGCGCAAGGCCTCCGCGATATCTTCGCGTTCCAGGTCAGGATAGGCGGCCAATATCCCCTCGGTCGTCATCCCCTCTGCCACCATCTCCACCACCGTGGCGACGGGTATGCGCAGGCGACGAAGACAAGGGGTGCCACCCATTTGTCGCGGGTCCACAGAGATGCGCTGGTAGCTTGCCATCGCCCCTATTGTGCCACAATCCAGCCCGGCAAGCGGTACGGCGTGGTCTCAGGCGTGTTCATTTGGCGTGGCGTCGAGCTGCGGAACGCAACCGCGCACCTGGCTTGCGCGGAGCCGCCACGAGCCCTTGCATCTTGGCCACGGCTGACGCCGGTAGCCTGATCGGCTCTGCATTCGTCGTCCATTCGAGCGTGGCCAACGTCGGCGTCGCCATCTCACACAGGGGTCCCGGCGTCACCGCGTCCACTGTTACCAGCCGCCTGCCTCGCCGGATCTCCAGGACGGCTTTCAGGAAGAGGCCCACAGCCTCATCCACGACCTGGCTTCGGGTCAGGCCCAATTCGTCCGCAAGCTTGACCAGGGCGTCGCCCCGAGAATCTGGAAGAGTCGCTTCTAGCCGCATGTATCATGCTCCCGAAGAAGTGAGTGATAATTGAGGGTAGCGCGGAAAGGCCGACGAAGCAAGCAATGCTGAGGATCCCAACGATGACCGTCCGGGCATTCCTGCTGTACACGAAGATTTGGCCAAAGTAGCGTCCCCCAGCCGCCTGGCCGAGTCCCTGGCTGCGGCCCGATCGGCGCGGTCACAGGTCGGCGAGAGTCTCCGTTGCCGCCTGCCGGGCCGCCGCGGTCGGGTCGGACGCCGAAAGCCGCGCCAGTGCCAAGCGCACGGTCTCGTCAGCATGCGGTGCCAGGCCGTAGATGGCGCCCTCGCGAACCACCGCATCGTCGTGCAACAGCAGAGGCAGCAGGGTGCGCCGCACAGCCGTGCTATCCGAAAGCCGTCCCGCAATCTCGGCTGCGAAAGTGAGATCCGTAGCCCGAAGGCGACCAGAAGCGATCAGCTTCAGCAATTCTGGCGAGTAGTTCTCGGCAAGAAACTCGAACGCTGCTTCGCAGGGCTCGCTCCACCGATGTGCCAGGTCAGCGGCGGTCTCGGGCCGCAACTCATCGAAAGGCGGCGGAAAGGTGGTCATTCGATGGCTCAGAAGCAAAACCCGCTGAACCGCACTTCCATTCCCAGCATCTTGTCACGCCGGTGGAGGCGACTGGACGGCTACCCGAGCAGGACGCGAACCGCTCTCTCTAGCTCGTCCAGTTTGGTCGTGGCGGTGCTCCAGACCACCTTCGTGTCCAGGTCGAAGTACCCGTGCGCGAGAACGTCGCGCATTCCGCGAATCTTGCGCCACTCCACCTCAGGCGCCTTGGCGATGATGTCGTCGGGGAGATTCTTGGCAGCCTCTCCGATGACTTCGATATTTCGGATCACAGCGTCGCACGTGCGCCGGTCGGCGACGAACGCTTCAAAGGTCATCCCCGCGACGAATTGCCGAATCCTGCCGCAGGACTCGATGATGTCGTCGGCATGGTCGCGTGGGGAGCCCGCCGGCTTCGCCGGCGGCGCACCATCGCGGGAGGGAATGGGAACCCTTTGAGGGTTCCCATATCAGAGTCGCCAATCGCGGGTACTAGGCGACATCCACTGCCTCGCGCTCCACCACAGGACGCATCCGAGGCTTCAGGGACGCGGGCGTGACGATTTCCACCCTTCGGCCGAGATGGTCCTCCAGGAAGAACTTGAGGCCCATGAAGGAATCGAACGTCGGGCCGACGGCGAAGTCGACGAGGAGGTCCAGGTCGCTGTCGTCGCGAGCCTCGTCGCGGGCCGTGGACCCGAACAAGGAGATCCGGCGCACGCCGAAGTCGCGCTGGATGGCGGGCAGAAAGCTCCGCAGGGTCGAGATGGCCTCTTCGCGCCTCATCGATTCCAGTATACCAGCGGACACGGACCAAAGGGTCTCATGTTCCAGGGTGGGCAACTCGGCTAGACTTGCCGAATACAATGTCGCGTTCCGATCCCATTCAGCTGCCCGCGCAGAGACCGCGGCGCCGGCGCAGCACGAGACCGAGCGCGAGAACGAGGATCGACGCAAGGCCGAATCCCGGCTTGTCGCTTCGTGCGTCCAGATCGCACGAGCAGCCCGCGTCGGCGGGAGTGTCCTGCGCAAGACCAGCCGCGCCGCCGGTGCCAGCGGCACCACCCGCTCCTGAAGCGCCACCGGCCCCGGCCGATCCCGTATCCGGCGCGCCGCCATCGGAACCCGCAGAACCCCAGGCGCCGTACGCCGCCTGCATTGCCTCAAGCCACCACTTGACCCCGGCGTCCGGGTTCACGGCCGTGGTATTGGCGTTGACGTCCGCGACGTTGGAGTATCCGCCCGGAGTCATGAACGGGCCGCCGATGCCCTGCCCCGGTCCGCATTGCAGCCACGTCGATGCGAGCACGTAGCCGGCGTTGTTGTTCATGGCGTCCTCCGCGTCACTTATCGCCAACGCCTTGTACGCAGACGTGTAAAGGCCGATCCGTATGTAGTTGTCGTAGTTGGCGGTCTTGCTGTAGGCGCCCCAGTAGTTGGCAGCATCGGGCACTCCCTCGCTCTCCAGCCACGGCTTGCCCGCAACCTTGGCGCCATAATGGATGTTGAGGTCGGAGCTCGCTTGGCAATCGGTTGGGCTTCCACCACCCACGCTCGCGGAACCTCTATTGCACGCGATCATGATCGAGGGATCGACGGCATGCCCGGCGGCGATCAAGGGGGCGTCAGTGAACGGGGACATGCCTTCGTTGTCGGGGTCGAGGAAGACATTGCGGTAGCTGTTGGTTTTCAGCCACGTCACGGTGTTCGCGATGGCCTGGTTCGCCTGCGTTTGTGTCCATCCGACCAGCCCATCCATTGCGGTCGAGGTGCCCCAGTAGAGGCACCCCACCAGCACGACCATGCCGCGAGCGTCTGCGGCCTCAATGATCTTCGCCATCCGTGCCGCGTAGATGGGGTCGATGGTGGCGTCCGGAAGGTAGCCCTTGACGTCTCCGAAGCGCGATCCCATGAAGAACACGCTGAACGTGTTGATGCCGTAGGATTCGAACACGTCCAGATTGGTGATCAGCTCTTGCGTCTTGGCGTCGCTGACCAGGCCGTTCGAGAGCCGCAGGCCGATCACCTTGAACGGCTTGCCGTTGACCTGCACGTTACTGCCCGAAACGGAGAAGACGTTCTGCCCAGCCGATGCTTCGGCGGCGAACCCGGTGATTGCCAGAAAGAGCATCGATGCGTGCAGTACAAACGGAAATCTCGCGGTCATCTTGGCCTCCGGGCGGCGAACCCACCTGCCCCAGTATCTCCGGATCCTCCCGCGTTGATCACGGACTTTGTTAGGGGCGGAGTCCATTCTGGCCGACTACCCTGCTCTTGCGCCTGACGACATCCGAGCCTGCCTGGCCTACGCGCACGCGGTGCTGGCCGAAGATTCGCTGGACGCTGTCAAACTTGCCAAGGAGGTTATCTTGGCAAGTACCTCACGCGCAGGTTGGCCGCGACGATGAAAGGGAGTTCGGCGCGCGGCGGACTTGGCAGCCGGAGCGAAAGTTCTTGCGCGATGGCGTCGGCGTCGGCGGCGGTCTTGCCGGTACACAGGCGGGTGGCCTCTTCGTCGAACACGCGAAGGTATTCTTCCATCGCCTGCAGATCGGCGACTGACGAGATCGGGCCGTGGCCAGGGATGATGGTTCGCGGCGCTGTGCTTTGCAGAGTACGCAAGACCTGACACCAGTTGGCGACATCGCCGTCGATCATGGTCACGTGGTAGTTGGTGAACAGCATGTCCCCACTGAACAGCACGTCGTCTTCGCGAATCCTGGCAATGATGCTGCCGGCGGTGTGGGTGGGTCCGGGATAGTCAAGCTCAACGCTGACGCCGCCGAGATCCAGGCGCAGATCCTGTCGAAAAGTCACCGACGGCGCCACGATCACGGTGCCGGCAAGGTTCTCGGCGGAAATGCGATAGCGTTGCGCCCGGGCCAAGCCATTGGCGGGATCGTGCAGGGCCTGGCGGGTGTATTCGTGCCCGATGACCGTGGCGCCGGCAGCAGCGAAGACGCAGTTGCCCCAAGTGTGGTCCATGTGATGGTGCGTGTTCACCACATAGCGAATCGGCCGATCGGTGATTCTGCGAATGGCGGACAGCAGTTGGCCGCCCTGCGCGGCGGACATCAAGGTGTCGACCACCAGGACCGCGTCACAGCCGATCACTGCGCCCGCATTCGCGCCGAAGCTGTTGGTCAAGGGCGACGCGTTCGCCACGCCGACGCGGGCATAGACATGCGCCGAGATCTGCTGCAGATGAATCTGACTCTCGCTGCTCATGGCCCGATATTCTACGACGAGCCCAAAGATCAGTTCAGTCCTATTGGGCGCCTTTCGCGCTCGGCTCCAACAACTCCGCCAGTAGCGCGTCCACGTCGCCTTGATTGCGCAAAAAGTACGGCGCAAGACTGCGCGGGTTGCGGCCCACGCGCACGGCGAGCAACGGCAGTGGCTTGCTAAGCGCAAACACGTCCTCGTCGGTCTTGTCGTCGCCCAAGTACAAGGCGGATTCACAGCGCAGGCGGCGCAATTCCGATTGCAGGGCCGTGGCTTTGGTGGGCGCGCCCTTCGGCAACAGATCCACCACTAGAAGTCCCTGCAGCACGCGCGCTTCGCTCAGATTGTCCGTGGCACCCAAGATCGCTGCAAGGGCCGCGGGGCGATTGCGTGACTTGCGATAGTGAATGGCCAGGGTCGCGCCCTTGTCATCAAAGACAATCCCGGGCACGCGCTCAAGCCGTGGCTTCAGGCACGCCAACCAGCGTCGGACAGCTCGCCGGGCCGCGGGCAAGGCGGGCGATGGTTCGATGCCGTGGTTGCCCAGCACCCGCCGCAAGGGAATTCCGGTCAGGCGACTGGCGACATCAGCGCGGTTGCGACCGGAGATCACCACGCAGGGATACTTTCGTGCCACTTCGATCAACAGCCGCCGGGTGCTCGGTCGCAAGTGCGCGCGGGCTGGATCCGCCACGATGGGCGCCAGGGTGCCGTCGAAGTCGAACGCCAGTAGCACGCGGCCGCGCGCCAGACGGCGCAGGGCCGGGCGATTCTGCGGCGCGAGCAGCGACTTCATTTCGGAAGCCTGCGCAGGCTCGAAATATCGTCGCTGCTGCGGCCCAAAAGAGTCTCCTTGCGGCGCAGGCGAGCCGCGTCCATCAACATTCGACCGGCCCAGCGGTAGACGTTGAACTCCGCCAGGAAGGCGCGCATCGCGCGCATGCGCTCGCGCTGCTCTTCGACGGGCATGGCCAGGGCCCGGGCCATGGCGGCGCTGGCTTCTTCCAGATCGTAGGGATTGACCACCAGGGCCTCGGACATTTCGCGCGCGGCGCCGGTGAACTGGCTCAAGAGCAGCACGCCACGCTCGTCGTCGCGGGCTGCCGCAAATTCCTTGGCCACCAGATTCATGCCGTCGTGCAGGCTGCTGACGTAGCACAGGTCCGCGGCGCGATAGTAGCGGAAGACCTGGGGCGGCTCGTGGTGCGCGCGCAGCAGGATGATGGGCTGATAGGCGCCCTCGCCGAAGCGCTGGTTGATGCGCGCTGCGGTTCGCTCGACGGTTTCGTCGAGCTGGCGGTAGCGCTCGATGAGGGTGCGGCTGGGTGCTGCCATTTGCACGAAGCTGAAGCGGCCGGTGTAGGCAGGGAAGCGCTCCAGAAATCTTTCCACGGCCAGCAGGCGTTCTTCGATGCCCTTGGTGTAGTCGAGCCGGTCCACGCCCAGACCCAGCAGGGCATCCTCGCGCAGACCCAGTTCCTTGCGTACGCCGCTGCGACACTCGGGCACCGGCGGCGCACTGGCGACCCAACGGCTGGGCCATTCGATGGAAATGGGGTAGGGCCGCACCAGGGTCGCGCGTCCGTGTTGCACCACCGAGTTCTGTTCCCGATCGATGCGCGCCTCAAGGTAGCGATCCACAGAGTCGAGGAAGTTGTTGCAGTGCTGGCGCGTGTGGAAGCCCATGATGCTGCTGCCGAGCATTCCCTGCAGGATCTGGGCACGCCAAGGGCAGATGCCGAAGTGCTCGCCGTTGGGCCACGGGATGTGCCAGAAGGTGATGATGGTGGCGCGCGGTCGTCGCTCGCGCACCAGGCGCGGCACCAGGGCGAAGTGGTAGTCCTGCACCAGCACCACGGGATCCTCGCCCTCGGCTTCCTCGCACACCGCCTCGGCGAAACGGCGATTCACGGCTTCATAGGTGGCCCAGTCGGTGCCGCGGAAAATGGGCCGCGCGTGAGCCAGGTGGCACAGCGGCCACAGACCTTCGTTGGCCAGGCCGTAGTAGTAGCCGCGTTCTTCCTGCTCGGACAGCCACACCCGACGCAATTCATACGATTCCTCGCCGGGCGGCACGCGCACGTGGTCCTTGTTGTCCACCACCGTGCGATCGGCGGAGCCACTGCCATGGGCGATCCACACGCCCGAGCAGGCGCGCAACACCGGCTCGATCGCGGCGACCAGGCCACTGGCCGGATGGCGAATCTGAACCGTGCCGTCGCTGCCACGCTCGTGAATATAGGGTTCGCGGTTGGCCAGGACCATCACCTTCTCGCCGGGGAAGTGGCGCACCAGGGCCTGCTTGAGATGTTGCGGGTTCCACGCGCTGGCCGGGCCGTCCATCTCGCGCTCGGCGGCGATGCGCTCGACCAGTTCGCGCACGTCAGCCACGATGGGCAGGAATTCCTTGCGCCGCGATTCCCCCAGGATGAAGCGGCGCAGTTCTTTGCGGAAGCCACGCCACGACAGGCGCGCGGCGATCAGCGCGACCAGCCCGGCGCAGAGAGCAAGTCCGGCAAACACCATGAGCAGAAGCTGGCGCAGGCGCGCGCCTTGGCGCTCGATGATGGAGATATCGTTCACCAGCAGCAACAGGCCCAGGGGCGAGCCTTCGCGCACGACCGGCACGGCGCTGAGGTACACCTCGCCGCCGGGCAAGGACCAGTTGCTGCCCCAGACCAGGCCGGGCAACGTGGGCTTGTCCTCGCGCTCGGCGGCCATGCGCTGCCTGACCTGGGCGCAGGCAAGATCACGGGGAAAGGCGGGCGTGCGGGCCAGCAATTGGTTGTTCTGGTCGCAGGCCCCGGCAGCCGTAATGCGCTCGTCGCGGGCCAGATCGGTCAACATGGCTTCGAAGGGCTCGCGCGCTCCGGCGGTCCAGCGTGCCAGCAACGCGGGCTGGGTTTTCTGGGCCAGCCCAGCCATGTGCTGGGCGATGTCCGCCTCGGACCAACGACGCGTGCTTCTCTGCACCGCGCTCGAGGCCAAGTAGGCCAGCAGCGCCACACCGACCAGAAAGACGACGAGGAAGCGAGCCGTTCTGCGCATGTTCCTCCCAGGGTTTCAGGGTCCGTGCCTAGGCTAGTCTCGGCCTCGCGTCCCGGCGCGCTACCGCGAAACGCATGGATCAGCCTAGCCGGAGGCCGACTTGGCTTCAACAGTGGTGATTGGACACCTATGATGTTCGATGCGTGCTCTCCCTGCGACTGTCCGCCCTGGTTGCAGCCACATTGTTTGCGGCTGAGGCCCTGGCTGTGGCGAGCGGAACGCCCTGGCCTGCACGACGACGTCACAGCGAGGACGGGCTGCGGCCCGGCGTGCACGAGTTGAAAGACATCCGACGCTGGCCGGCCGAGCCCGCGTCCCCAGCCGGACCACCTGATGCGGCTCGTTTCCGTGCAGCGCTGGCTGGATTGTGCGAAGGCATGGCCACGGCGCGAGCCATCGGCCACATCGCCGACGACGTGCGCGCAGCCGCTGCCGAGGCGGGTGTGGACCCGTTTCTCCTCGGCGCACTGGTGTACCGGGCCAGTCGCTGCAATCCCCTATTGCAGACTTCGTTCGGCGTCGGGCTGCTGCAGCTCCAGCCGGCCATGTACGCGGCCAATGTGCGCGGCTCGACACTGGTGTATCGCGTGCAGCAGGGCGAGGCGTGGACGGAGAAGACGCGACCGCTGCCGCGGGGCGGGCTTGATCCTTTGCTCCTCACAGAGCCGCGCCATCACCTGCGCGTCGGGGCGGCTCTGCTGGGCATGTGGCAGGACCAACACCCGGCCATCGATCGGGCCTTTGCGGGTTCGGTGCCTCACCGGAGCGCGGTGGCCCACCTGGGCTGGGGCGATGTGGTGCGCGGCACGGGCGGCGAGGATCGTGCCTTGGTCGCCCGGCGACGGTTCATCGAGCGCTACCTGGGCACGCAGCCGGTGCCCCACGCAACGCCACTGGGATTTGCCGTGGTCTCCCCGCTGGAAGGCACGCCGCGCGTGGCGCCCAGTGGCCCGGGCGAAGATCGCGACGAGGGCGCGCGCGCCCACCGCGGGCTGGATATCGACGCCACCACGGGCGAGCCGGTGGGCAGCCTGGCCGACGGGGTGGTGTGGTTCGCGGGTTTCGATTTGCCCGGCCGGGTGCGGCCCCAGCCTGTGCCGCCTGAGGAGCTGGCGCACACGCGGCGTCCGCCGTTGGGCCCGGGTGGCTTGTTCGTGTGTGTACGCCACACCGAAGGGATCTTTTCCTGCTACATGCATTTGTCGTCGTATCGCGTGCACATCAACGACCGGGTGAAGGCGGGCGACACCCTGGGCGCGGTTGGTCGCTCGGGCGTCAAGTCCTCAGGCAGTCACCTTCACCTGGAAATTCACGTCAAGGACGAGGCCATCGATCCTGCCCCCATTCTGGGGCCTGAGCTGGTGATTCCGCCACAAGACACCGTGGCCCACGATCTGGCCATGCAAGCGAAGAAGCTGCGTCTCAAGCACGAGCGGCGCGCTCGCTGGCGCGCGCACCTGGCCGCGCGCAAAGAGCTGGCAGCACGACGGCAGTAGCCCTGGCGGCCTGCCCTAGGGCATAATCGCCGATATGAGCGAAACAGGAGCGAGCCTGGGCGGTCAGCCGCGACGGAAATTCGAAGGCGCAGGGGGAACGCCCGGTGGTGTCGGCGAATTCTTCATCGGGGTGGGCCTGGCCGCGGTCGGCTTCTATCTGCTGTTCAACCACGTGTATGTGCAGACCACCTTCGGCCACCCTAGCGGCTTCGGCGTGTTTGGCAGCAGCTTCGGCCTGACCCTGGTGCCGCTGCTTCTGGGCATCGGCACGCTTTTCGTCAACGGCAAGTCCATCTTGGGCTGGGGCTTGACCGTGGGTGGCCTGCTGTTCATCGCGGCGGGCATCCTGATGAACCTGCACATCTACTTCCGCACCACCACCCTGTTTGACGTGCTCGTCATGTTCGGCCTCATCGCTGCTGGCCTGGGCCTGGTCGTCAAGAGCCTGCGTCCGCACAAGCAGTAGGGGCGACCTGCGGTCGGCCCCGTACACCGTTCACTTCATCGCGACGACAGTGTCACGTGGTCCGGCAACCCCGCGCACCAGCGTGAACACGATCCCGCTCAAGGCATAGAGGGCCACCACGGTGTAACCCGTGGGCAGGTCGAGGAAGTACGAGGCGGTGATGGCGATGAGGTTGAGCACTGTGCCGAGTCCCCAGGCGAGCAGCAGCTTCGCCCTGAACGAGCCCTTCATGCCCGATACCATGAATGCCGGAGCCACCAGAATGGCGAACACCACGAGAACCCCGGCGAGATTGACCGAGCTGGTCACTGTGAGTGAGAACGTGCCGAAAAACACCAGCTCTTTCAACGTGCCCCGCAAGCGTCCCATGGTGAACCACAGCACAGTCCCAATGGCTAGATACAGGGTCGCGGTCTTGAGCACCGCACTCATGGGCACGAAGAGAATGTCCGCGGCGACCAGGTGTTGCATCTCCTCGGCCCCACGCGGCGCCCGCGACAGTGCAATCACGGCGGCGCTCATCCCGAAGGCATAGAGCAGCCCGATGAAAGCCTCATGGTTGCGTGTTCGCTTGGTCGACAGAGCAATGAGAAAGGCGCCCGCAAGCGAGAAGGCGAGCGACACCGGGTATATGTGCTTGCCATCGAAAGCCAGAATGGAGATGGCCGCGCCAAAGGCTGCCATCTGTCCAATTCCCAGGTCGGTAAAGATGATGCCGCGCTCGATGATGTGCAGTCCATAGTACGAATGGATGCCCAAGAGCACCACCGAGAGGAGGAAGGCACTGAGCAGAATGTCGATCATTTGACAACGCTCGCGAGAAGGGTGTCGTACAGGCTGAAAATGTCCTTAGCAGCCGGAACGGCAGCCACATCTTGTGGCAGCACGGCCCAGGGGATTGATAGCTTTTGGGCCAAACCTTCGGCGGACTTCCTTTCGTGATACGGGTCGGTCACGACCATGTACACTGTGCCGGCCGCGTTCGCCTCAATCAGCTCCTCCAAATGACGGCTGGTGGGAGGAATGCCGGGTTTCGGCTCGAGTTCGCCGACAATCTTCATTCCTGTGCGCAAAGCAAAGTAGTCGAACAGTCGGTGGTACTGGATGATGGCCTTGCCTTTCAGTGGCTCGGCCTTCTTGTCCCATTCGGCAGACTTCACCTTCCAGCGCGCCAGGAATGCGTCGAGGTTCTTCTGGTACGCGCCGGCGCCGCTCCGATCGGCGCGCACCAACGCATCGGCGATGGCCCGCGCCAGCCCCGGGACATTGTGCCAGTCGGTAATGAAGTGCGGGTTTCCTTCGGGATGGATGTCGCCCTCGGAGCGACTGACACTGTCGGGTTTTTCGATGAGCTCGACGGCCTGGGACAGATCAATGAGGCCTTCGGCTCCTGGCATGATCCTCGGGTTGTTGGCCTGCCGGATAAGCGGCGGCACGAAGCCAATCTCCAGCGAGGCGCCATTGATGATGAGAAGGTCCGCCTGGCGCAACTTGCCGATGAACGACGGCCGCGGCACCACGAAATGCGGATCTTCGTCACCCTTGGCGAGTGTGGTGACCTCGACGCGGTCCTTGGCTATCTCCCCGACCAGCGCCGCAATGTACGGATAGGTGACCACGATTTTGGTCTTGGCTTGGGCGGAACTGGCAAATGTGAAGCAGGCCGCTGCTGCGACCAATGTGCTTGTCTTTGTGAAATTCATTGGGCTTCTCCTCATCCTCAGAATGAATGCGCGCCATGGGGGCCGACGGCGATGTTCATTTGCAGCAACACTTCGTGGAGATCCTTCTGCGCCCCATTCAGATAGCGGGAGCGGTCATAGGCATACTGAAGTCGGAATCTCGAGAATTCAGTGGGGCTGAATTCGAGCATGGTGGTGTAGCGCTGGAGCATGTTGTCGAGCGGCTGGCCCACACCATTGATGGTGAGTGAATTCTGGGGCACGCCATCAATGGTCAGCGAGTTCTGGGCGAGTAGATCGAAGCGTTCTCCCACCCTCCACCGGCCCGGATCGTCGAATCGCCAGATGACCTGGGTATAGAAGCCACCCTGCTTCTTGGATTCGTGGCGGATCTGCGGGTCGGACGCTAGCGCAAGATCCCCGGATGACACGAGGCCAAGGTACTCGTTTTGCCAGGTGAGGCTCCGGTACGAACTGATGAGATACTTGTAGGTCAATTCTCCGTTGTACAGGATCGTGCCGGGCGCACTGAAGGCCGTGTCGGTCGAGGTCTGGGTCGAATGGCCGTACATCACCGACGCACCCGCGAGAAAAACGTTGTCCCCGAAATCGAATGACGTCTTGAGCGAACCGACATACAAGGCCGGGACGAACGGAGCTGTGGACGAGTGCACCGTTCCGATCCCATTGGGCCCGGTCAGACTGTATCCAACGGCGTTGAAGGTTCGTGATTCATCGGAGACGCCTTGAAAGACCTCGAAGTTAAACTGCAGGAGAAAATCGACTGGCGCTGTCCAGGACAACCTCAATCCTGGGTTCTTGAATCCCTCAGTACCCATGAAGGCCTCGTAGACCAAGGGTTGGTCGTAGAAATCCCAGACGTGCTGGTGCATTCCATTGAGTCGTCCGAAGGCCGAGAGAAACTTTCCGATGCGCAGCCGAAATCCCCATGGCAGCTGGCGGGTGTCGACGTAGGTTTCCTCGACGTCGACGACGTCGGCCGTACCGGGTGCGATGGTGACCACGCTGAAGAAGTCAAAGTACGGATCGACGGCGATGTTGAAGGCCAACTCCAGGTAATTTAAGTTGATCCCGCGTAACTTGCCGGTCCGGTCCGATTGGTCAATGAATCCCGGAACAGCCAGCGCCTGAGCCGTCTTGTCGTCGACATTCGTGCCAACCGCCGCGAAGTCGGCAATGATCGAAATATCTGGGTTGAAGCGAGTCTGGGTAAATATCCCGGCGGTTGATTGTTTTGCGGATTGGTTGGTGCGCGCCGCTTCTGCCTTCTCCAGCGTTTCGATGCGTCGAAGAAGGTCACCGGTGGATGGCGCCGGCTTGCTTTCGGGCGCGGTGGTCGCGCCAGCTGTTGTCGGTATGTCGGTCGCGGCCGGCGCGGGTATGGTTCCCTCGCTCGGCTGCGTCAACAGCAGGGATGCAATCAGGGTCAAAGAAAACATGATTCGTCCTCCGTGATGTCAGCGAAACGGGAGCGTGGCGACCAAAGTCAGGAAGCAGGCACGCTCCCGATGCCCGGCCTCTCTGTGCGCCGCTGGCGCTTGGTTTGGGCTACGCCGAGGGAGGTGAGTTTTTGGGCGCGAGTCGGAGCACGGCCAGGGCCGGCATCACGGCAACGGCTGCCAGCGACGGCCGTGGTGCGACCAGCAGCAGCGGGCCGGGGGCCACGTCCAGAACCGGCACCAATGCGAAGCGCTCGCGCGTGTTGGCCTGGGCCAGACAGTGGTCGTGCGCGTGCTCGGCCGGCGCCGCCCCACCGTCCAGCGCGGGAGCGTTTGTCGCGCCCTCGTGGCTCGGACGCAGAGCCTGAGTTTCGCTGGGCGATCCCGAATGAATCGCCTCACCATGTTCGGGACAGATCGTGTGTCGTACGATCAGCAGATGGCCCAGGGTCAGAAGCTGGGCAGCCAACAGCAGTGTGCTGGTGGCGCGCAGACTGGCGCGGCGTGCACGTCCGCTATCGATAGCCCGAGCCATCCCTTCTACCTACGAGACCAGGCAGACAGAGTCAAGGCGAGGCCCGGCTATTCATGCAGCCTGAGTGACAACGAGAACACAACGTCCACCGACCACGGGAATGCCGGGGGATCGCCGGTCGCGGTGACGGTGACGTAGAGTGAAGTGTTTCCCCAGAGCGGGAGCATGTTGACCGGCGTGTCCAGGGGTAGCTGCAACTCAGCCCCGGTCTGCACGTCAGGGGACGCCTGGTAGTCCAGAATCTGGATCACGGGCCAGTCGGGGCTCGACTGCGTGGCATAGTAGTTGTTGGCGGCCACCACAGTCAGGTGGTCCAGAAAGCCAAAGTCCTGGATGCCGGTGTCGGCCTTGAGGATGACTCGCGTGATCGATAGGCGCTCGATCTGCTTGAGCGACCCGGCATCAGGACTGTTGGCCGCACCCAGCTTGTTGGTGGTGAATCTGAATTGACCCTGGACCGATGTGCCGGCCCCGGCACGTGCTGGAGCGGCGGGGAATTGCAGGTTGGGCTGGGTGATCTCGATGTCGGGCGCATCGATCTCCACCGAGGGCGTACAGCCCAATAGCAGGGCGCTGGCCAGGGCCAATCCCAAATAGGAATGGGGTGAATGCATGGTCAGGGCCCTCCGAAGTACACAATCAGTCCCGCCTTGGCCGAAAACGTGAGCACCGTAACTTTGGCGTCCTGGCCTAAGATGAACTGCGCCGGATCGGTTGAGGTGGTGCCCGGAGCCGGAGCGATGGTCACCGAGTTGGGCGTGCGCACGCTGCCATCGATGTAGCTGGCACCGGCGTGGATGAAGCCGGTTATGTTGCTGCGACCGAACTCAATCCCAAGATGGGCGTTGTAGTAGGTGTAGCCGGCCTGTTGGGCGTAGTCCCTCATCCACGCAGGTACTTGGAAGAAGCTGCGAAGGATCCCGTTGACGTTCCCCACGCGGAAGTACCCGGCCTCGAGCGTGACCGAAGGCCCGACGTGCCAAAACCAGTATGGGATGGCGGTGAGCCCACCCCGGAAGCCCAAGCTGGCCGAGTTGGTGCCGCCCGAGGCGTTCACGCGGATCCAAGAACTAGGACGAAGGACCAGGCCGAGGTTGGCCCCGTCAGGCAGACCGACGTCGGTGGTGACCCCCAGCAGGCGCAGCGACGGGCGCGTGGCCGTCGGCAGCGGCACGGTTTCCGCGATGGCAGCATTGTCACGTGCGTCGGGTGCTGCTGGCGGGCTGGGCGCGGCGGTCGCTATCGGTGCCGGTCGCTTGACTGGCGCAAGAAGTGTTGGCGGGTTCACAGCCGGCGCTGGCAGAGGTTGCGCTGGCGCAGACTGCATCGGCTTGTACAGAACCTGCGTCGTTGGTTGCGTTGGCGTGGCAGGAGCCGGGGTGACCACCGCTGGCGGGGCCAGTTGCGTTGGCGCAGACTGTACCGGCTTGTACACAACCTGCGCGGGTGGCTGTGCTGGCGCAGCGGGGGAGGGCACCGCCGGCGCCGTTGCTTGCGCCGGCGCGGCAGGAGTCGGCGCGGACACCACCGGCAGCTGTGCTGGCGCAGACTGTATCGGCTTGTACACAACCTGCGTGGGTGGCTGTGCTGGCGCAGCAGGAGTCGGCGCGTACACCGTGGGTGCAGGTCGCGACGCAGGCACAGCAGGAGCCGGGGCGGACACGACTGGCGCCGGTCGCTTCGCTGGCGCAGGACGAATTGGCGTGTACACCACCGACGCGGCCCCCTGAGCAGGCTGCGGACTTGCCCCTTGTGCCAGCGCCAGCCTCCCGAGCCCCAGCACCGCCAGGCTCCAGACAGCCTGCACCAGGTGCGGTCGCAACCAGGTCCGCGGGCGGCTCCTCATCGGCGAATCATACCCCGGACTGGGTGGGGCCGCATGCCTCGAACCGGGTCAAGTGTGATGCCGGTCACGACTCAAGAATCTGGCCTTTCAGCCGTAGTTCTAGATAGGCAACGAGCGCCCAACCAGGCGCAGCGTCGTCGCCTGTCGTGGACCAGCTCGTCTTGGATGCCCCCGCCAGCCACCATCAACGCAGCCGCAAGACCATTGCGGTACTGCTCGATTACATGGACTTTTTCTCAGGTGGGTACGGCACCCAGATCCAAAACGCCCTCTCCAACCAGGCCAGCAGGCTGGATCTGAACCTGCTCATGATCTTCGGGCGGGGACTCAACGAACCCGACCGCGGGTGTGCTGCGCACAACGCGATCTTCGAGCTGATCGGTCCTGAGCGTATCGACGGCGTGATCGTTTTGTCCTCGCTGCTAGCCGGTTTCTGCGGTCTCGAAGAACTCACGCGGCTGGTTCGTCGCTATTCCCCGCTGCCGGTCTGTAGCATCGGCATCGAACTCCCCGACATCCCAAGTCTGACGGTCGACGACGGCATGGGCATGCGTGCGGCGGTCGAACACCTGGTGCGCGACCACCACTGTCGGCGGGTGGCCTTTCTCGCGGGGCCCCCTGGCAAGCCCGAGGCCGAGGCTCGATTGCGCGCCTATCAGGAGGTGCTGGCGTGCAACCGGATCGATTTCGACCCAGCGCTGGTCGTGCCCGGCGCTTTCATGCCTGGCGATGGATTCGATGGCGTCGAGGCGTTGCTGGAACAGGGCATCCAGTTCGATGCCGTGGCCGGGGCCAACGACTTCATGGCCTTGGGCGCGGTCGCAGCCTTGCGCAAGCACGGGCGCAGCGTACCTCGAGACATTCGGGTCACGGGGTTTGACGACCTGCCGCTTTCCCGCATGAGCAATCCTGCCTTGACCAGCGTGGGCCAGCCGTTTGCTTTCATGGCCGAAACGGCGCTCCAGATCGTCCTCGATCAAATGGCGGATCGGCCTGTGGACCTGCGTACCCTGGTGGCGACCGAGTTCGTGATGCGCCGGTCGTGTGGGTGCCGCCCAGGTGAGCGTCGGACCAAGGTCGCGTCCGCACCGGTCCCGTCGCCCTGCCCACGCGACTACCTCCAGGCGCACGGAGCCGAGCTGGAGAGAAGCCTCGCGCCTCTCCTGCAGGCCACCGGCATGGACCACCAACGTGCCGCGAAGATTCTGGTGGAGGCCCTGCAAGCCGAGCTGAGCGGGCAGTCTCCTAGCTTTGCCGATGCCCTGGAAAACCTCCTGGGCCAGGCCGGTGAGAGCTATCCACACTACCGCGCGCTTCAGGATGGGGTTGAGTGGCTGCGCGCGGAACTGCGTGATCTGGCCGATCTGACCCTGCAGGAGCTGTGGGCCGACGCGTTTGCCATGATCGCGACGGCTGCCACAGCCATTCAGACCCAGCATCGCGTGACGCTCGACCAGAACTACCGCAAGCTTCTGGTCACGGGCGAGCAGATCGGAGTCGCGCTGGACTGGGAATCGCTTGAGCGAATGCTGCTCAGGGCGCTCCCCAGTACCGGCGTGCAAACCGCATTTCTGTCGCGATTCACTGATGAAAGTGCGCGAGAACTGCAGCCCTTCCTTTGCATGGTCGATGGCCGGCCCCAGTCTCCCTTGCCGCCGGCTTTTCCGTCAGAACAGTTGTTTCCCCCGGACAACGATCCGGAATTGCGCAGGAGGACGCTGCTGGCGTTTCCGCTGGTTTTCGAGACCCAGCGTCTGGGGATTGCCGTGTTTGAACGCTTGCCCGAGACACACGGCTACCAGGTTCTGCGCGACCAGCTCAACGTGGCCATGCGGAGCATCCAGATTCACCAGGAGTTGCTGGAAAGAACCCGTCTGCACGAGCGGGATGAGTTGGAACGCTTGGCCACCAGCAAGCGTCTGGAATCGCTCAGTGTGCTAGCGGGCGGCGTGGCTCACGACCTCAACAACTCGCTCGGGCCCATCGTGGCGCTTCCCGATCTTCTGCTGGCTGAGCTGGACAAGCTGGCTCCGGATGCACGGGTCACGGAGATGCGCGCCGACTTGAAGAGCATGAGGGCCGCCAGCCTGCGCGCCTCGCAAACCATCAAGGATCTGTTGACCCTGGGCCGGCAAGGCCGGATCAGCAAGGGGCCTCTGGATCTGGTTGCGGTGGTCTCGAAATGCATCGCCGAAAACTCTGCCTGGGTCGCCTCGGACGCGGGCCGAAACGTGAGAATCGTGGCTCACCTGCCGTCGAAGCCGCTGGCCGTGCAAGCCTCCGAGGCGCATCTGGTGCGCGCGATCTCCAATCTGATCCACAACGCCGTCGAGGCCATCGTGGGGGATGGACAGTTGACCGTGCGCGCAGGGGAGCGACAGCTGAGCGAAGCCGTGGTCGGATTCGAACGCATCGAACCCGGTCGCTACGCAGTCATTTCCATCAGCGATACCGGCCGCGGGATTCCCCAGGAGGAGATGGGGCGGGTGTTCGAGCCTTTCTACAGCACCAAGCCGTTGGGCGAATCGAGCGGCACGGGTCTGGGACTGGCCATCGTGCACGGTGTGGTGAAGGAGCATGGCGGCTTCATCGACGTCACCAGCGTGCGCGGGCAGGGCACGACCTTCACCCTGTATTTCCCCTTGCTTGCTTCGGAGGCACGGGCTGATGCTCCGTCCACCCCGACGCCGGTGTCGCTGGGGCGGTCCTCGATTCTGCTGGTGGACGATTCTCCCATCCTCTTGCGAACCGGGCGGCGGGTCCTCGAACACCTAGGGTACCAGGTCGAGACTCTGGAGAGCGGGAAAGAGGCCTACCAGCGCTTTGAGCGGGCCGCGGTCACGGGCAAGAGCCCGTGTGACCTTGTCATCCTAGACATGAGCCTGCTGGAAGAACGGGATGGGCTTGAAATCTTCGAGATGATCCGGCAGCTCTTCCTCAGTCAGCGCGCTCTTCTGGTGAGCGGACACGCGCCCAACGACCGCATGCAAGCTGCCATTGACCGGGGCTTGGGCTGGCTGGCCAAGCCCTACACCATCGAGTCATTGGCAGATTCAGTCGCCAAAGCGCTGGAAGTCACCCTCGAATCTCGTCTTGGGTAGGGGCGACCTGCGGTCGCCCTTCGGGCGTGCGCACCCACCGCCGACGAAAGGCTTTCTTTTGGCGGTGCTGCGTGTTTGGATCGCGGCCAGAGGAAATGGCGTTGCGCAAGGCCCATCCTGGCCACGAGGATCGACACGCTCTCGCTGGCGAATCGCCCTGGGCGGCGCCGGCTTGTTTTCTACTCATCATTTTCGCGGCCTGCGCCGCCTACTACAACAGTTTCTCCGGTCCTTTCGTGTTCGACGACAATGCGGCGATCGTCGACAACCCATCCATCAGACACCTGTGGCCCATAACCCGGGCCATGGTGGCGCCGCTTGCGGCGGCTGGGGCAACCGGAAGGCCACTTGTCAATCTGTCTCTGGCCGTCAACTACGCTTTGGGCGGAACAAACGTCGTGGGATATCACGTCGTCAACCTCCTGTTTCATGTCGCGGTGGCGCTGGTACTTTTCAGCCTTGTGTTGCGAACGCTGCGGCTGCCATCGCTGAAAGGACGGTTTGAAGGCAAAGCGCGGCCGATTGCACTTTCGACAACTTTGCTTTGGACGGTTCACCCGCTCCTGAGCGAATCCGTCACGGCGGTGATCCTGCGCACTGAATTGATCGTGAGTCTTTTCTACTTGCTCACCCTCTACGGCGTGGTTCGTTCGTGCGACTCAGCCAGAAGAGCCTTCTGGTACGGCTGGGCCATCGCCGCCTGTTTGCTGGGGATGGCCAGCAAGGAGGTCATGGCTACCGCGCCGGTCATGGTGTTGCTCTACGACCGGGCCTTCCTTTCGGGCTCCTTCAAGAAGTCGTTGCAGCAACGGGGACGGCTGTATCTGGGTCTGGCGGCAACCTGGTTACTCTTGGCTTACCTGGTCTGGTCGCACAGCGGACGGAACGAAACCGCTGGGTTCGGGTACGGAGTGGAGTGGTGGGCCTATGCTCTGACTCAGTGTCGAGCCATTGTTCGCTATCTCAGGCTGGCCGTCTGGCCGCGCAGCCTGGTATTCGAATACGGCACGGATGTGGTCAGGACCTTGGCAGCCGTATGGCCTCAGGCATGCATTCTTCTTCTGCTGCTGGGGGCGACCGTGTACGCAACGATTCGCCGCCCCAAGCTGGGATTTGCGGGTTGTTGGTTTTTCGGAATTCTTGCACCCAGTTCAAGCATCATTCCCATCGTCACGCAAACCATGGCGGAGCATCGAATGTACCTGCCATTGATTTCCGTGGTCGTCCTCGCGACGGTCGGACTTTTTTCCAGGGCGAGCAAGAATGTGGGGTTGACAGTTGTGGTTGTCGTTGCCTCGCTGCTCGCTTGGAGCACCATTTCGCGCAATCAAGTCTACCGAAGCGCGATTAGTCTCTGGAGCGATACCATTGGCAAGTGGCCTGGGAACATCCGCGCCTACAATGAGCTGGCTAATGCGCTGGATGCTGCGGGAAGAAACGCGGAGGCGCTGGCCAACTACGACAAGGCATTGCAGCTGAAGCCCGATTACGCAAAGGCCTGCTACAACAAGGGCGAGTCCATGTTGCGCATGGGTCAGGTCGCCGCGGCCCTTGACTTGTTCGATCGAGCGTTGCGCATTACCCCGGTCTATTTCAAGGCGCTCAAAGCCAAGGGAGACGCGCTGGTGCAGGCGGGGCGGAGTGATGCGGCTATTGCTGCGTACGAAGAGGCGCTCAAGTTGCAGCCGGATGATTCGGGCGCGGCCAACAACCTCGGGAACGCTCTGCTGGGCGCGGGAAGGGCGGCCGAAGCGATCGAGCGATTTCAAGCCGCCCTGCGGGTCGATCCTCGCGATGCCAAGGCCCACAACAATCTGGGCTATGCGTTTTCGAAAGTCGGACAGATGGAAGTGGCCGTCGAGCATTATGCGGCGGCGGTGCGCCTGGAGCCCGACTCCGCGGAAGCACATGCCAGCTATGCGGTGGCCCTGGCGCGCGTAGGACGGCTCAGCGATGCGATTGGTGAGTACCGGCGCGTGATCAGGCTCAAGCCGGATGATGCCGTGGCCTACTACAGTATGGGGAATGCCTACGCGCGGACCGGGGAGCTGGCGCAGGCTGTTGCCGCATATCAAGGAGCATTGAAATACCGGCCCGAGTATCCCGAAGCTCACAATAACTTCGGCTCGGTCTTGCGCCGCTTGGGCCGCCTTGATGAGGCGCGCGAGCAGTATCATCTGGCGCTTCAGTACCGCCCTGACTATCCCCAGGCGCAGCGCAACCTCGCGGCCTTGGGCGGGTCTGAGGATGCGTCCGCGATACAGAATTAACCAGCATCTCTTGGACCGTGGATCAAAGTTACCTACTTCCCACAGAGACACAGAGGCCGCAGGGGCGGAGGAGAGAGCGAAGGGTTGGATACAGCGCAGCCCCAAACGCCTCGAAGGCGCCGGCATCAGGCGGCGAACCACTTCCGCGGGCTCGGCATCTGAATAGGTGAGGCCCAAGCAAGAGAAGCAGGGCAGGAGGTGCTCAATGTTGGCTCAAGTCTTTCTGATGACGTTGGCGCAGGCTGAAATGCCGTCGATGCTGGAATCCTGGGAGGTTCCCAGCTTTGAGGTATTGGACGAGACTCCCCAGGTCTTCTTGGTTTCGCGCGAGCAGAAGCGCGAGTGTCCGCAACGAGGGGCGGTGTGCGTGGCCGCGGGCGGAAGTGCCACGATTGTTGGCGTCGAGCTTTCCGAGAATCAGCCAGCGGTGACAGTCCTGGCGCGAGGGACCCAGGTCGCGGCCAAGGGAAGTCTGGGCGCGGCTGGCAACAACCAACCATGGCAGGTGGAGATGGTGGCCCGGTTCAGGGAGCGATCGAGCAACGGGCCGATCATCGTGGCTGTCTTCGATCGTGAGGATCCAGAAAGCATCGCGCAAAACGAGGCGAAGGTGTTGTGGAACGTGAGCATGAGTTCGGGCCGCGATCTGGGCATGCGCTTCTTGCTGTCGCCTGACGATGGATTCGAGCCCTCGCACACCTATCTGGTGCGCGTGGTGCAGACGCAAGGTGTGCGCGATCGGGTTCTGGCCGAAGGCAACGTGCACCTGGAGTAGTGGTAGTCTGACCGGCCGTCGGCAGATCCGCCTCGCGCAGGGGATCGAGGAGGATGCCTACGGCGGAGCGTGATGTTGTAGACTGCCGCCATGAATCTTTTTGTTCCTGGCCGCATCTGCCTGTTCGGAGAGCACAGCGACTGGGCGGGTGGCTACCGGCGCATCAACGCCGAAATCGAAAAGGGATACGCGCTCATCGTGGGGACCAATCAGGGGGTGTATGCCGAGGTCAAGCCGCACCCGAGCAAGCTGATTTTCCGGGCCACTCTCAACGACGGCACCGCCATGCCGCCCTGGGAAGTTCCCATGGAACGACAAGCTCTGCTCGATCAAGTCCAACAGGGCGGTTTCTTCAGCTACGTGGCCGGCGTCGCCTATCAGCTCATGACCCACTACCGGGTCAGAGGCCTGGAAATCCACAACACCCGCACCGACCTGCCCATCAAGAAAGGCCTCTCGTCGAGCGCGGCGGTGTGCGTGCTGGTGGCCCGGGCATTCAACCGCACCTATGACCTGAAGATGACCGTACGGGGCGAGATGGAGCTCGCCTACAACGGCGAGATCAGCACCCCTTCCCGCTGTGGCAGGCTCGACCAGGGGTGCGCCTACGGCAACCGGCCCATCGAGATGACCTTTGACGGCGACCAGCTCGACGTGCGCGAACTGTCCACGCCGTCCCCGCTTCATTACATCATCGTCGATCTCAAGGCAGGCAAGGACACCCGCGAAATCCTGCAAGGGCTCAATCGCTGCTATCCCTTTGCCCAGACCGAGATGCAGCGGGCCGTGCAGACCTACCTCGGCCCGGTCAACCGCAGGATCGTGACCCAAGCTGCTGAGGCGCTCAAGCAAGGCGACGCGCAACGGCTGGGCGCGCTCATGAATGAGGCGCAGGAGCTGTTCGACAAGAATCTGCAGCCGGCTTGCCCGTCGCAGTTGACCGCCCCCGTACTGCACAAACTACTCGGTCATGCGCCGCTGAGACAGTATCTCTACGGCGGCAAAGGGGTCGGCTCGCAGGGCGACGGCACCGCCCAGCTTCTCGCGAAAGACGACGATTGCCGGAAAAAGGCCATGGTCCTCATCGAGCGCGACCTCGGCATGTCGTGCTTGGAACTGACGCTTGAGCCTGCCCGGCGCGTGCGCAAAGCCGTCATTCCGGCGGCCGGGTTCGGCACGCGCCTATTCCCCGCCACCAAAGCTGTGAAGAAAGAGCTGTTTCCCGTGATTGACTCCAGCGGACGGGCCAAGCCGGCCATTCTGGCCATTGTCGAGGAAGCGATCTCGGCCGGGATCGAGGAAGTGGCCATCCTGGTGCAAAGCCAGGACCGAGACCTGTTCGCGGAAATCTTCTGCACACCGCCGCGCGTGGAGAATTTCAACAAGCTTGCCAAAGAGAGCCAGAAATACTCCGAGTACCTGATGGATATCGGTCACCGCATCACCTTTCTGTCACAGGACGTTCAGGATGGGTTTGGTCATGCGGTTTACTGTGCGCGAGAGTGGGTCGGCGACGAGCCTTTCCTGCTCTTGCTGGGTGACCACCTTTGCGTGTCCGACACCGACAGGACTTGCAGCCGGCAACTGCTGGACGCCTATGAGGTGACAGGGCAAAGCGTGGTCGGGCTCAAGGAGACGCCCGAGGATGAGGTACACCGTTTCGGCTGCGCCACCGGCGTGTGGGCCACCGGGGAAGGATTGCTCGCGCTCACGGAATTTGCCGAAAAACCTGACCTCGAATACGCGCGCGAGCACCTGCGGGTTGAAGGCATCGCCGAGAACATGTTTCTGACCGTGTTCGGCCAGTACGTGCTGTCGCCGAAGATCTTTGGCTATCTGGAGGAGAACATCAAGCGCAACATCCGGGAGCGGGGCGAGTTCCAACTCACCTCGTGCCTCGATCGTCAGCGCAAAGAAGACGGCCTATTCGGCTACGTTGTGAAGGGACGCCGTTTCGACATCGGCAGTCCCGATGCGTACTTGGAGTCACTCATCGAGTTCAGAAAACAGAGCGTCTAGAGCACCGAACGGTTTGCCTCCCGTCGTGAAATCGCGGATTTGCGTCGCGTCCCTTCGTTGCTCCTCGGTCAAATACGTCGAGTATTCTCCCTCGTCGCGCCTCGGGCCGCTCGCAACTGCGCAATTTCACTCGGTCCGGCAAACCGTTCGGCGCTCTAGGGAAACTGCCCAGCCGCGGCCAATAGATCGAGGCGGGCCTGGCGGACGTTGTCTTCGGCGATGACTGCCCCTGTGTCGGCGTCGTGCGCGCGGCGTTCGGCGTCGATGACTTCCAGGTTGGAGGTGGCGCCGGCCCGATAGGCCTGGCTGGCCAGGTCCAGCGCCTCGCGCGCCAGCCGGGCGGCGCTGGATGCGGACTGCATGGCCTCGTCTGCGCGGCTGACCTCCTCGACCGCGATGCGGATGTCGGAGCGGGTCTGGCGCAACAGGGCGTCGTACTGGCTGCGCGCCTCGTTGAGGAGCGCGGCCCGCTCCTTGTTTTGAGCCCAGCGGATGCCACCCTCGAAGAACGGCACCGTCAGCACCAGCATGGCCTGCCACCCGGTCTCGGGCACCGTGAGGCTCGGCGGGTTCTGATAGAAGGGCATGAACTGACCCAGGAGCGTGGGCGTGTAGTCGGCCCAGCCCTGCTTCTTGGTCTGTTCGGCCAATTGCACCCGCGTCTTGGCCGCGACCACGTCCGAGCGCGCGGCCACCGCTTGCGTGGGATCGGCGTGGATCTTCGGCAAATCAAGATCGTCGAACACGTCGATGGGGCGGTCCTCGCCGAGCAGCATGCCCAGCGCCTCGCGCGCGCGCGCCAGGGCCGTGTAGCTGGCGGACAGCAGCGCCTCGTCGGAGGCCACCTGCTGTGCGGCCCGCACGTCGTCCACCCTGTTGCCGACGCCGCCCACCAGGCGAATGTGCGCGTAGTCGTAGTGGGCGCGGTCCGTGGCCAGCGCGCGCGCGTTGATGTCGAGCTGGCGTTTCTGCGCGATGACCGCGAGGTAGGCGCGCGCCGCCAGGAGAGCCACGGTCCGGCGCGCGTCCTGGTTGCCAGCCCGGGCGGACATCAGGTTGGTCTTGGCCTGCGACCATTTCACCCAGGTGGAGGGCGAGACAAGCGGCACGTTCAGGGTCAGACTCGCCGATTCCTGATTCTTCGCGGCGAGGAGCTTGGACGGGCCCGGAATGACAGGTGGGGGATACGGCTTCGTGAAATCGTAGGTCGCGGATTGCAGAACCCGATCCCCGTCGAGCCGCGTGTACCCAGCGTTCCCGATCAGGCTGGGCATGGACGGGGCGCGCGCCTCACCGAGCAAAGCCTGGGCGCGATCGATCTCGGCCAGGGCCACCAGCGTGGTCACGTTGCGCGCCAGCGCCCGTCGCACCGCCTCGGTCATCGTGATCTTCTCGTAGGCGCGGCCGGTGTCGGTCGCGGCGTCTTGCAGCTTGGGCACGGGCGGAGGCTCGCTGGATTCCTGAGCGCTGGCGATTTGCGCCGCAAGCAACAGCACTGCGCAGCTGGCGAGTTTACGCATGGGCCGGATCCTCCGCGGCCGTCCGCTCGTCGCCAAGATCCTCGTCGTTGGGCGAGACCCGCTTGGCGAAACGATCGAGCACCGTATACAGCGAGGGCACCAGGAAGAGAGTGAAGAAGGTGGAGACCATGAGGCCGCCGATGACCGCGCGGGCGAGAGGCAGGTTGGTTTCGCTACCCTCGCCGAGGCCGAGCGCCATGGGGATGAGGGCGGTGATGGTGGCGATGGTGGTCATCAGGATGGGCCGCAAGCGCGTGCGTCCTGCCAGTACGGTGGCCTCGTGCAGCGGCTTGCCCCGGCGGCGCAGCACGTTGGCGAAGTCGACCAGCAACACGCCGTTCGACACCACGATGCCCACCATCATGATGATGCCCATGAAGCTGTTCACGCTCAGCTTGGTGCCGGTGACGTAGAGCATGATGAACACGCCCGATACGCCCAGGGGCACGCTGAACATGATGACCAGCGGGTCGATGAGCGACTTGAACTGGCTGGCTAGCACCATGTACACCAGGGCCAGCGCCATGATGGCGGCGAAGATCAAGCCGCGGAAGGCCTTCTTCTGTTCCAGGGTCTGGCCACCCAGGGTGGCGGCAAATCCCTCGGGCGGCGGCGTGTTGTCGACCACGCGTTGGACCGCCTCGCTGGCCGCGCCCAGGTCTGCGGTGGGCGCGACGTTGGCAGTGACGTGCACGATGCGCTGCAGGTACTTGCGGTCGATCATGACCGGACCGCTGTTGCGCTCGATGCGTGCCAAGGTGTCCACGGTCACAATCCCGCCGCTGGGCGTACGCATGAACATATCGCCCAGGTCCGAGACATGCTCGCGGTAGGCATCTGCCATGCGTACGTTGACATAGTACTCGTTGCCGGTCTTGGGATCGGTAAACGGCACTGGCGTGATTTGCGTGTTGCCCAGCAGGCTGATCAGGATGGTCTGCGCCACGTCCTGCTCGGAAACACCCAGCATGCCTGCCTTCTGGCGGTCCACCACCACGTCCAGCTCCGGGCTGTTCTCCTCGCGTGACGACTGGACATCCGTCAGCAATGGCCGTCCTTGCGCATCGGTCAGGACGCGCATCTTCGTCAGCAGGCTGGTTCCGTATCGCGACCCATCGTCGAGGTCGTAGCCCAAGACCTCGACATCGATGGGTGCGGTGGCCCCGAAGTTCTGGATGCGCTTCACGATGCCGCCGATGAAGAAGTACAACTGCGTTCCGGGCATGGTATCGCGCAGCGCCGCGCGCACCTTTTCTGCCGCCCACACGTCCGAAACCGGACGGTTGGCTCTGGTCACCAAATTGACCGAAAGACTGCCCGAATGGGTGCCGGTGTTCTGGCTGAAGATAGCAGTGCGCCCCAGGGGCAGGCCGGTATCCGATAGGAGCGTGGTGTAGATGCGCTGGGCCTTGTCACCGCTGCCGATGGGGACCAGCTCCTTCTTCACGATATTCTCCAGCCGTTCGGTCGCTTGTTCGGTACGTTCCACGCGGGTTCCGATGGGGCTCTTGTAGGTGATGCTGAATTGCGACTCGTCGCTGTCCGGAAAAAACTCGCTGCCGATGCCGCGCTTGAGGAACATGCTGCCGATGAAGAACAGCAGAATGCCCGCCACGGTCAACAATCGATGGCGTAGCACCCACTCCAGCGAGCGGCCATAGGCTGCATCGACCCGGTCGAACCAGCCTGTCATCCTGGCGGCGAAGCCCTTGTCGTCGTGACGGCCTTCCTTGAGCCAATAGAAGCAGAGCAGGGGCGTCACGGTTCGCGAGACCCAGAAGCTCATGAGCAGGGCGAAGGCAATGGTCAGGGCCAGCGGCATGAACAGGTAGCGCCCGATCCCGGTCATGAAGAGCACCGGGAAGAACACCACGATGGTGGTGATGGTCGAAACCAGGATGGGCATGGCCACTTCCTGCGCCGCCATGAGCACGGCGTTACGCCGGTTCTGGCCCATGGCAAGGTGGCGGTGGATGTTCTCCAGCTCCACGATGGAATCGTCCACCAAGCGTCCCACGCCCAGGGCCAGACCGCCCAGGGTGAAGACGTTGAGTGTCTGGTTGGTGAAGTAAAGCAACACGAAGGTCGAGACGATGGAGAGCGGAATGGCCACGCCAATGATTCCGGTGGCGCGAAAATTCACGAGGAAGAACAGGATGACCAGGATGGCCAGCACACCGCCCTGCACGGCCTCGTGCTGCAGCGCCGCCACGGCCGACCGGATGTAGAGAGACTGATCGAACCCGATTTCGATCTTCACATTGGTGGGCACGCCACGCAGCTTGGTGATGGCGTCGCGGATCGCGTCCACCACGGCGATGGTGTTGGCCCCGGGCTGCTTGAGCACGCGCAGGAACACGCCGCGCTTTCCGTTCACGCGCACGATTTCGGTCTGGTCGGCGGTGAGATCTTCCACCTGGGCCACGTCCGATACCCTGACCAGGCCCGCCCCTTGCCCCGCCGACGACGGCGTGGCGCGCACCACGACGTCGCGCAAGGGCCGCACGTCAGGAACTTGCGTGTTGGTGAACACGTTGTAGTCGCGATCGCCGGCGCGCAGGCTGCCCGAGGGCAGAAGGAAATTCGAGCCGCGCACGGCATTGGTCAGAGCCATGATATCCAGGCCGCGCGCCCGCAAGGCATCGCGGTCGGCCATGACTTCAATTTCGCGGATCTTGCCCCCGCCGACCGTCGCGCTGGCCACGCCAGGGACGCGTTCCAGCTGCGGCTCGATGGTGTTGTAGGCCAGGTCGTAGAGCTGCTTCTCGTCGAGCAGGTCGCTCGCGACGGTGACCGACACGACTGGGATGCTGGTGATGTCGAACTTGATGACAAAGGGCTGCTGGATGCCGGGCGGCAGGGTGTTGAGGATTTGGGCGATACGCTGCGACACCTCGAACTGCGCGTTGTCCAGGTTGGTCCCGTAGGCGAACCACACGCTGATGAGCGATACGCCCTGCTTGGATGAGCTTTCCACCTTGTCGACACCGGGCGAGGCGCTGACCGCGCGCTCGATGGGCTGGGTAATCGACTTCTCGATGTCCTGCGGCCCCGCGCCCGTATAGAAGGTGGCGATGCGGATGACCGGGATGGTGATGTCGGGAAACAGGTCGACTGACAGCCGGTTCAGCGACACCACGCCCAGCACGATGAGCATGAGCGACAGCATCAGGATGAGAACTGGATTGCGAAGAGCGAGACGTGTAAGCCACATGGTTTGCTGCCCCGATCCGAACTAGTTGGGCTTGCGGGGTTGGCGCGCGGTCGTGGTCTGCGTCGCTGTGGGCGAAGCGGCAACTGCGTCTTTCTGACCCGTGTAGGGATTGATGTCGCGAACCACGCGCACCGTGGTTCCGTCTGACAATCCGTCGGCGCCAGCAGTCACGACTTCCTCGCCCACTTGCAGGCCAGAACGGATCTCGAGGGCGTCGCCCATGTCCACGTCGGCGCCCGTTTCGATGGTCCGGTTTTCGACCTTGGTGTCGTGCAGGACGAAGACATACTTCTTGCCCGAAGAAATCTGAACGGCGTTGACCGACACCACGGGCCGCTTGGGACGTATTTCAAGAACAATCGAGCCGCGGCCATACATGCCTGGACGCAGTTCACCCAACGGATTGGGAAGCTGCACCTCAGCCTCCAGCGTGCGCGTCAGCGGATCGAAGGACGGCGCCAGGCGCACCACCTTGCCCGGGAAAGTACGGCCCGGCAGCGCATCCAGCTCCACATGCGCGTCCTTGCCCAGACCCACGCCTGCGGCATCGTACTCGTTGAGAGTGATGAACACGCGCAGGCGATCGGTGCGGACCACGGTGACGATGGCGCCGCCGCCGGGAGGCCCGACCAGAGCACCCGGATCGAGCCGGCGGGCGGCGATGGCTCCCTCGATGGGCGAAGTGATGCGCGTCTCGCCCAGGCGGATGGCCAGGCCGGAGATCTGGGCCTGGGCCGCTGCCTGGGCCGATTCCGCCGAAGCCATGGCCGCGGTGGCCGACTGCAGTTCTTGCTGGCTGACCACGCCCGTGGGCGCCAACTTGTTCGCCCGGTCGTAGTTGGTGCGCGCGAGGACCGCCGACGCCTTGGTCTGGCCAAAGACGCTGCGGGCTGCTGCCAACTGGTCGGGCAGATCGCTGGGTCGAACCAACGCGATGACTTGACCCCTGCGCACCCGGTCCCCGCGGTCGACCAGGACAGCGTCGATGTAGCCGAGAACCTTGGAGCCCACGTCGACCTGTTCTAGAGCGCGCAGGTCGACCGGGGCGTGGACCTCGACCGGAACGTCGCGTGCCACCACCTTGGCCACCACGACCTGGGGCGCCACGCGGGCGCGGGTCGTGGGGCCAGCCTCGCCCTTGGAACAGGCGAGCGCAGCCAGGGATACCGCGAGGGTGGCAACAAGCGGCGAAACGAAGGTAAGAGGCTCCGAGCGACGGCCGAACAGCATGGCGGGGTAGCTCTAGCGCCCGAAGCTTGCCTATGCAAGCATTCTCAACCTACGGCCGTCGCAAGGCCTCGCCTGGTCGCGCGCGCCGCGTGCGCATGATGAAATCGATATGCGCCTGTTCCGTCTTGTAGTCCAGACACAGGGCATACATCACCACGTTGACCGCGAAACGGAAGGCCTGCTCGCGCTGCTCCTCGCCGCCTGGGACCACGTCGTGCTCCCAGCGACCGTACCCGTCGCGCGCCAAGGCGCCGCACAGATCGTTTTGCGTGTAGATGACCGCCAGACGGCGATCACGTTCCACGCCTTCGAGGTAGGGCGCGGCCAGCACGCGGCCGGCCACCCCGTGCAGAATGTAGAACGACTTCCACAGCACATGCTCGTCAGGCACACGGGCCGGCATGTCGCCAGGCAGGACACGCGCCAAGAGCTGGCGCACCGACGCATCGAAAGCGCCGCCCGCACGACCCTCGGCCGAGTCGACCAGCAGGCAGCCGCCGAAAGTCAGGAAGCGCCGCAAGCGCGCGACCTCGGCCTCGGAAGGCAGGGAAAACGCGCGATCGCCCGAGAGCAAGACCAGGGGATAGTGAAACAGTTCCGGGCTGGCGAGCGCCAACGCCACTGGGTCGGGCACCGCGATCAGGCTGGTGCGACGTTCTAGTTCCCAGGCCAGGCGCCGCAAGGCCGTGGGACGCGGATCAGGAAGGTCCAGCAGGTGGAGCCGAGCTAGACGAATTCGCGACGAATCGCCGATGGCGCGAGCCAAACCGGACCGGCGCAAAATCCCGGCGCCCAGCAACGCGGCCAGCACGGTCCGGCGGCTGATCATTCGCGGCTCTAGCAAACTGCTCGCGCTCATCCGATACTACTGCCTGCCATGCAAACGCCGTATCGCGTCGTCATTTTGCTAAGTATGATCGTTGTGGCAGGAGCTGTCGCCCAAAACGTCTGGGCTGCCGAGGAACCGGCAGTGGAAGCAGCGCCTCAGGCAGATGCGGCAGGGGCAGACGACGGCACGGCTGCCTCGACCTCCGAGCCCAGCGGCGAAGCGTCGCGACGGCCGGCAAAACGTCGCGAGGCCCAGGCTGCCAAGGAATCTCCATCGCCGTCGCAACCGTGGTCGTTCGGACGGCCAGCTGAGATCAATCACTTCGGCCAAGGCGGGATCTCGATCATGCCCGGTACCGGATACCGCGTGATAATTCCTTACAAGGACGGCATTCCCTGCGGCGACTCGTCAGGCAACCGCAACAGGCGGGTGTGCACTCACCTCCTGCCTTTCTTCCTTGACCTGCAGCTTTCCTATGGTCTCCACCCCCGTCTCGATCTGATTGCCGACCTGCGCTTTGCCTTGCAGCAGGATCCAGCCACATTCCACAGTCATCAGTTCGTGCTGGCGCCGGGGATACGTTACTGGCTGGACCAGGGCGTGGCGTTGAAGTTCTATGCCACTGGCCAGTTCGTCTACGACTACACAGACTATGGCCATGTCGTGTCGAACAACGACTATGGGCTGCGCAACGCTGACGGCCTGATGTACGACGCCATCAAGAACGTGGGCTTCTTCTTCCAGGTCGGGTGGACCATGGGTTTCTCGCGCTGGTTCCGCATGGAGTTCGACACCGGGCTCGGCGTGCAGCTCCGGTTCCCGTAGCCAGGGCATGGCGCAGGAGGCGTCACGCCTTTTTGGGCCGACGCTTGCGCAGCATCTTCACCGCGATCCAGACCACAGCCAGCAAGAAAAGAACGAGGATGCCGTACTCGGATCGCCGCGCCCAGCTCACCACGTGGTCAATGTGTTCGCCGAAACCCCAGGCCAGGTAGACTAGCGCAGGCACCGAGACCAAGGCCGCCAGGGAATCATAGGTTATGAACACGGATGGCCGCACGCGCAGCGTTCCGGCCGACAGGAAGATCGAAAAACGCAGACCGGGCAGAAAACGCGCAACGAAGATGACCTTGCTGCCGAACTTTCGGAAATAGGCGCGTACGCGGATTTGCTTGCGCGGCCTGAAAAAGCGTTGAGCCAGGTGGCTGTCGAGCAGGCGCGAGCCGAACAGGCGTCCCAGCGCGAAGGCAATGCAATCGCCGCCCAGCACAGCCAGAAAGCACACCGCGAAGACCTTGTGCGGGTTCACGATACCCAGGTGGGCCAAGTAACCGGCCGAGATGAGTGAGACGTCTTCCGGGATGGGCAGGCCAAGGCCGCACAGCAGCAGAACGCCCGCCAGGGTCTCGTACACGGCCGACGGCGGAAGTGAAGTTAGGTGCGCGAGCAGCCAATCCATGCCATGGGGCTTTCCGCTCCTCCCATAGCACGAATTCCGGTCTCAGGCTGGTATCGCTGCGACCCCGGTGACCCGGACTACTGATGGCCGTTGACAGCGAGCGGAAGCCGCCCTAGAAACCTGACAAGGGAAGGCTATGGAAAAAATGAGAACCACATTGCTGCTTGGATCTTTTGGGGCTCTTTTGCTGGTGGCAACAGCTGGGTGTAAACCCGAATATCCCGCCTGTGACACCGACAAGGATTGCAAGGACAAGGAATTCTGCGTGGCTCGCAAGTGCCAGCAGTGCCGCAATGCTGGCGACTGCGGTGAGGGCCGTCAGTGCAACGCCGGTCGCTGCGACGCCATCCCGGGCTACTGCAAGGACGCCTCGCAGTGCGCGGAAGGTCAGATCTGCAAATCCAACCGTTGCCAGGCCTGCGCCTTCGACACCCAGTGCCCGTCGGGCAAGCTGTGCATGACCGGACGTTGTTCAGTCCCCCAGTGCACCAAGGACGAGAATTGTGCCCAGGATCAAGAGTGCGTGCACGGTTTGTGCGTGGGTTCGCAGAAGCAGCCGGTGACCAAGAAGCCGCCCTGTGATCTCGAGTCGGTCTACTTCGGCTTCGACAAGTCGAACCTGGATTCGACGGCCACCAGCCTGTTGGCCAAGAACGCGAGCTGCCTGAAGAAGACGGACATGAACGTCAGCCTGACTGGCCGCGCCGATCCGCGTGGTACCACCGAGTACAACATGGCGCTGTCTGACCGGCGCGCCCAGTCGGCGAAGGACTATCTCAAGCACACAGGAATCGCGGCGAGCCGGATGTCCGTCGTGCCGCGTGGGGCTTTGGATGCCACCGGCACCAGCGAGTCCGGCTGGGCCAAAGACCGCCGCGTCGACTCCGAATGGCGATAAGGCCCACGCAAGTTGTGAACGCGACCGCGGGCTGCACGCTCGCGGTCGTGTTGATGTCTGGTTGCCTGATGACCACCGATCAGGGCGACAAGCTGCGTGACGACATCTCCCATCTGTCCAAGCGCATGGAGGCCATCGAGACGCGAATCAACGATCAGATGGCTCGTCTGCGCAAGGTGCTCGACGAAGCCACGGGCTTGCTCGAGCGAAACTCGGCCGACCTTGGCACCAAGGTCGCGCACAATGAGAGCGA
This sequence comes from Myxococcales bacterium, assembly GCA_003142855.1. Taxonomy (GTDB): domain Bacteria; phylum Myxococcota_A; class Polyangia; order Fen-1088; family Fen-1088; genus Fen-1137. The sequence continues at coordinate 19,107 of PLNW01000063.1, read as the reverse complement.
CATTGCGGCCCTCACCGGCAAACTCGAAGAGGCCAAGTACCTTCTCGACGAGCTGCAAAAGCAGGTCGCCACGCGACTGGCAGCGATGGAACAGACCCAGCAGAAGACGACGCAGGAACAGCAGAAGATCATCGAGCGGGTGGCCCCGTCCATGCCCGAGGACAAAGAAGCTCTCTGGAAGGAATCCCAGAACCGGCTGGCCGGCGGCATGCGCGAAGACGCCCGGCGCTTTCTGCGAGCCTTCATCCAGCGTTTCCCCAATGATCCGCGTGCGCCTCAGGCGGAGTTGCAGGTGGGGCAGTCCTTCGCTCAGGAGTTCAAGCACGCTCTTGCGGTGGCGGAGTACCAGGCCGTGATGTCACGTTTTGGTCGTTCCCCGGAAGTGCCCGAGGCCATGTGGCTGCTGGGCGAGTCCTACGTGGCCATGAAGTACTGCACCGACGCCAAGGCCATCTTCCTCGATTTGTCCAAACGCTATCCCAAGTCCCCCCGCGCGGCCCAGGTCAAGGACCGTCTGCGCGACATCCAGAAGATCGCCAGGAACAAGGATCTGTGTACTAGCTGAGATCGGCCAAGTGGGCGGATCCAGCTCGCCATCTGCGCGCGGCTGAGAACGCTGAGAGGAGAGGGGAGGTCACAGAGCCGGAGAAGACCGGGTGATACTCGGACGTTTCGAAGGAATTTTCGCGAGCCGCGAAGATGCTCGACGGTGTCGCGATAGTTGCAGGAGGCCGTGGACGGGGCTGGGGCCGGAGCCGGGGCCGGAGTGATCCCTTTGGTTGCGGCCGTGAGGCTGCGCCCGAACATCATTCCGGTTTCTCCGACTCTGCGAACTCCCCTCTCACCTCAGTGTTCTCAGCGGGGCGGGGCTGGTGGCTGATCTCGCTCGTCCACGCCGAAGTCGCGCTACCGTCCTGACTGAAGGGCGCTTACTTGCCGGCGGGCCGCCCTGGCTTCTTTGCCGGTGGGCGAGACCTGCAAATAGCGCTGGTAGCTCTGCAAGGCGAGAGCCTTCTCGCCGCGGGCGCGATGGATCTCGGCCATCCCGAACAAGGCCGGACCAAATGATGCCTTGGTAGTCAGCGCGCGTTTGAACAATTCGTAGGCGGCTGGGATCTGGCCACGGTCCAGCGCGACGAAGGCAAGGCCAGCCAGGGCGTCAGCCCCAGCCGGCCGCATGTGCAGCGCCTTCTGGTAGAGTTCCTTGGCCTTGCTGTTCGATCCATTTTCGAGCGCGCGATCCCCGCTGGCGATTAGCTTCTCGTAGGATTCGGGGTGGCCAGCCACCGGACTTGGCGGAGGCGTCTTCTCCGCCGCCTCCTCGGTCTGCGCGTGCGGCGGCGAGGGCAGGACTTCCACGACCGGCCCCTTGCTCGCTGGGCTGGGCGTCGCTTTTTCGCTGGGTGCTTGAGTGGCAGCGGCTCCAGCGCTTACGTCCGGTCGCGCCTCGGGCAGAAGGACCGCGGGGCGGTTGGTCGAGGCCAAGTGGCCTGCGGAAATTTTCGCTGCGATGGTTGCGCTGTGGATGCGGCCCCGCTGCCACTGGATGCCAGCAAGGGCCACCCCGGCAGCCACCGTCAGACCGACGAAGATCTTCAGCGCGCCGTGCTCGTGCGAAGGAGCTCCCGAGGCTTCACCAACCGAGGGGAAGTGCACGTCGCTGCCTCGATAGTCGTCGTTCGGGACCGAGACGGCCATGGCCTGTGGCGATGAACGGCGCCGAGTCAGAGAGGTTGGCGTCCGCCGCGCGCCCGCGGCGAAGACATTTCCGCAGACGCTGCATTGCACATCGGTGCCGCCGCGTATCTGACCATCGTCTAGGTCGTACTCGGCTTGGCAGCGTTCGCATCGGATGTGCATGGTTGGCAAGTTTACTTTCGGCGCTTTTTCAAGACACCATAGCAGGACTGAAGTTGTTCCGTTGGTATTCTGGCTTACAACTAGCGATGCAAGAGGTCTAGATTATCATCCAAGTTATGCAAATCGCAGGCCCGCCAGGAACATAGCGAGCCCGACGATGAATGTGACGCCGGCGATGATGGCGTGGGGGCGACGCAGGCGTAGCTTCACGTCCAGGCCCTTGCTGCAGAATCCGATCGCACTGCCGACCCACAGTACGAGGCCAGCCAGGGCTAGCAGCACATGGGCCAAGGCAGGCCCCGGCCGGCGCGTCAGTCGCTCCAGGTGCCATGCGGTCCTGGATTCGAAGCTGACCCCTGGGGCAACCGAGCGATCCTCGGCGGCCGCCAGCAACCGGGCCAGACGGTGTTCGATATCCGGCAGCCGGGAGCCATGCGGAATGTACAGTGATCGCGTGGCCAAGATGGCGGCGCGTTCGGCCTCCAGCGCGGCGCGCACGCTGGGTCCGTCGCCCGCCTGTGCGGCTGCCGCGGCCAGGGCCTCCAGACGATCCAGGGCGTCGCGAACATACGGGCTGGCGGGAAGATACAGGCGGGCGGCGTCTTGATAGTGCCGGATGGCCTCCAGCCGGTCGCCGCGCCCCTCGGAAATCTGGCCGGCACGTAGAGCGCTGCGCGCGTCGACCAGCAGACGGGCGGCCACCACGACGAGCGCCAGCGCCATCCCGGCCACGACCAGCAACCAGCGTCGCATGGTCATCAGACGAAGTCTCTCTTTCTGAAAATCAGCATGGCCAGGATCAGCACGATGAGCGAGTAGGCCACGCCATACGCGGAGGTCGTGAGCAGGTAGGACGCACCGACAAAGTCGCGATGGACCGAGACCTCCTCGGCGCCCACGATGGCGCCCGAGGGGTAGAAGAGGTGCATGTTGGGGATGATCGAGCAGCCGGTCTCCAGCACGGTCTTGGCCAGCGGGCCCAGCTTGGCGGCCAGGGCGCGGATGTCAGGCACCGAGCGGCCCACCAGGAAGCAACCCAGGGCGAAGAAGCCCGAGAGAAACGGGCTGGAAAACGCCGAGAAGAACACCGCGATGGAGGTGATCAGCATGACGTTGATGAAGAGCAGCCACACCGCCTTGACCATGGGCGTGTCGAACTGCGCCCCTTGCAACCACAGGGTCACGCCCAGCACCAGACCCATGACGCCCATCTGCACGGCCAGGGTGAGCAGCATGCCCAGCCACTTGCCCAGCACGAACTCCCAGCGGTGCAGCGGCTTGGGCAGGATGGTGTACACGGTCTTCAGGTCCAGCTCTTTGTAGAGCAGGTTCACACCCACGAAGATGGCGATGATCACGCCAAAGGCGTCGATGCCGAAGAGCCCGATGTCGCGGGTCATGCGGATCTCTTCGTGCAAGGTGAGATCGCCCATGGCCAGAGCGGACAGGATGATCAGCACCGCGAAAAAAAGCAGGCTGTAGAGGATCTTGTTCCGCACGGCTTCGCGGAAGGTGTTCCACGCGATGGCCTGGATGCGTCTCATGCGGCCCCTTGACTTTGGCTGGTGGCCTCGCGCACGAAGAGATCCTCCAGCGACTCCCGGCGCGGGGTGAGCGAATGTACGCGCGCTCCTGCGGCGAGCACAGCGCGCAGGAAAGTGTCCACGTCGGCGTCGGCCGGCAGGTCTATGACCAGGCCGTCGGGACTTTCGACCTTGCGCGCCCCCTGCGGCAGCTCGGGCAGGCCGGCCGCGCCCGGTCGCAGACACACCTCGGTGGACAGCAGGCGCGCGGTGAGCAACTCGGACAGAGGCCCCACGTTTCGGACCCGGCCGGCAAAGATCATGGCCACGCGGTCGCAGGTCATCTCCACGTCGGGCAGGATGTGCGTGGAGTAGAGCACGGTGCGCCCCTCGCGCTTGAGGTCGAGCATGAGATCGCGGATCTCCTTGCGGCCGATGGGGTCGAGCCCGGTCATGGGCTCGTCCAGCACCACCAGCTCCGGTTCGCCCATCAGGGCTTGCGCAATGCCGATGCGCTGGAGCATGCCCTTGGAGAATTTGCGCAAGGGCCGACCGCGCGCGGAAGACAGACCCACGCGCTTGATCAGGCGGTCCGCGCGGGCGCGGCGCTCGGCCTGCTTCACGTCGAACAGGGCGCCGACCAGGTCGAGGAATTCTTCGGGCGTCAAGTAGTCGTAAAAATACGGGCTCTCGGGCAGGTAGCCGAGGCGGCGCTTGGCCTGGCGATCCGGCACGGGCCGGCCCAGCACCTCGGCGCGGCCGCGCGAGGGGAAGACCAGCCCCATCAGCATCTTTAGGGTGGTGGTCTTGCCCGAGCCGTTGGGGCCCAGATAGCCGAAGATCTCGCCGCGCCGGACCTCGAAACTGGCCTGCTTGACCGCCTCGATGCGCTTGCGCAGAAAGCCCAGCCTGAAGGTCTTGGCCAGATCGTCAGCGCGCAGAACAACGTCGCTCATGGGGCATCCAGGTGACGACGATACCAGTAGATGGTGCGCAAGAGGCCTTCCTCTAGATCGATGAGCGGCTGGAAGGCGAGCAGTTCTTTGGCCTTGTCGATGTTGGGGATGCGCAATTCTACATCGGCCTGTTTCCAGGGCACATGCTCGATGTGGGACGAGCTGGAGGCCAGCCGGATGATCTCCTTGGCCAGGGAATAGATGGTGAGGGTGGAGCGCGGGTTGCCGATGTTGAAGGCGTGGCCGACCGCCTGCTCGCGCTCGAGCGCCAGCAGGATGCCATCCACAATGTCGTCCACGTAGCACCAGGCGCGGATCTGCGAACCATCGTTGTGCACCTGCACCGGCTCGCCCCGCAGCGCGCGCACGATGAAGTGGTGGACCGCGCCTTCACCCACCTGGCGCGGACCATAGATGTTGAACGGGCGAATGGAACAGGCAGGAAGCTGGTACTGCTTCCAGTAGTTCATGGCCAGATGCTCGGTGGCCAGCTTGGCCACCGCGTAGGTCCAGCGCGCCTCGCCCACCGCGCCCAGGGTGGTGGCGTCCCACTCGGTCACGTTGTAGGCGTAGCGACCGAAGACCTCGCTGGTGGAGAAATCGATCAAGCGCTTGACGCCGCCCTTGGCTGCGGCTGCCTCGAGCACGTTCATGGTGCCGAGAAGCGACACGCGCATGGTGAGCACGGGGTTCTTGAGCACGGTGTCGACCCCGGCGATGGAGGCCAGGTGAATGATCGCGTCACAGCCTTCCATGGATTGGCGAACCACCGCAGGGTCCAACACGTCGCCCTGGATGAGCTTCACATGGGGATGCTTGTCCAAGCCCGCCGACACCAGAGCGTTGCGCCGGAGGGTGTCGAGAATCACGATCTCGTTGTCTGCGGCCAGGCGCTCGGTCAGGTGGGATCCGATGAAGCCGGCCCCCCCGGTGAGCAGCAGGCGGCGACCAGACACGCTTCCGGTTGGTGTAGAACTATGGTCAGTCATGGGCGACAAGATTCTCCATCATAGACCCGATATGAGATCAGGTGAATTCGATGGAGGCTGAAACGACAGGCGACCGCGTTGCGCGCCCGCGACGGGCCGGTGTGCTCATCCCGCTATTTTCCGTGCGCAGCAAGACCGGGTGGGGCGTGGGCGAGATCCCGGATCTGGCGCGCCTGGGCGTCTGGGCGCGCGAGGCCGAGCTGGCCGTGGTGCAGTTGCTTCCGGTCAACGAGGTGCGCGGCGGAGAGACCAGCCCCTACTCGGCGAGCACCGCTTTTGCCATCGATCCCGTGTACCTGGGCCTCGATGAGTGCGAGGATTTCGTGGCGGCCGGCGGACGGGCCGCCCTGTCGCCGGCCGATCAGCGCCTGCTCGACGAGGTTGCGGCTTGCCCCACGGTGGACTGGCAGCGCGTGCGGTCGCTCAAGGCGCGGGCGTTTCGCCGCGCGTTCCAGGGGTTTCTTGAGAAAGAATGGAACCAGCGCAGTGCCCGCGCGATGGAGCTGCGGCGTTTTCGCGAGGAGCACGACTGGCTGGCCGAACATGGCCTGTATTGCGTCCTGCACGACCGCCTGGCCAAGCATTGGCAAGAATGGCCGGCCGAATTGCGCGACCGCGTGCCCGCGGCGCTCTCGCGCGTGATCGAAGAAAGCGTGGACGAGCTGCTCTTCCACTGCTGGCTGCAATGGCAGCTGGATGGCCAGTGGCACAAGGTGCGCTCTCAGGTGCGGGCACTGGGCGTGGATTTCATGGGCGATCTGCCCTTTGTCGTGTCGAGCGATTCCTCAGACGTGTGGAATAACCGCGGGTTGTTCCGTCTGGACATGCGGGTGGGCGCGCCGCCTGACCCGTTTTCTCCGACGGGCCAAGACTGGGGCTTGCCGCTCTACGATTGGCACGCCATGGAGCACACAGGTTTTCGCTGGATGCGCCAGCGGGCCAGTCGGGCCGGCGAGATGTTTGGGCTTTTCCGGGTGGACCATGTGATCGGGATGTACCGCACCTACTACCGATCAGCCGATGGCCGCAAGTCAGGCTTCTCGCCTTCGGACGAGGACGCCCAGATCCGCCTGGGCGAGACCTTGCTTTCCATCATCGGGGGTTTTGGCCAGGTGGTGGCCGAGGACCTGGGCGCGCTGCCCGAGTTTCTGCGGCCTTCGCTGGCGCGGCTGGGGTTGCCCGGCTACCGCGTTCTGCGCTGGGAGAAGACCGATGTGTGGCGCGACGGCAGGAAAGAAACCCTGTTGCACGACCCAGCGGCGTGGCCCGCGATCTCGGTAGCTACCTCGGGCACGCACGACACCGAGATGCAGGCCGAGTGGTGGGACTCCGTCTCACCTGACGAGCGACGCCTCTTCACCAGCTTGCCAGGGCTGCACGGCATCGACCCGAACCGGCGTTTCGACGACCAGGTTCGCGATGCTCTCCTACACGTGTTGTATTCCGCGCCCTCGGAACTGTGCCTGCTTCCCTTCCAGGATCTGCTCGGCTCGCGTGAGCGCGTGAACGTCCCGGGCACGGTCAATGACAGCAACTGGACATACCGCATGCCCATGGACGTGGACACGCTACGCGCGGACCGCGCCACCACGGCCCGCCTGGCCCAGCTGGGAGTTGAGTCGGGAAGGCGGGTCGACAGAGATTGTGCAAGGTCGCGATAGCAGTTGGACTTTGCGGGTTGCGGCTGAGAACACAGAGGGGAGAGGGGAGGACACAGAGGGGGCGAAGGCTAATCCTCCGAGAGCGCCAGTGCCACGGCCGGGGTGAGGCCGGCCGTGGGTGAAGAACCTGCCAGCGAGTGGAGATGACGGGCTGGCGCCGCAGGCCGGCCCATCGACTTGCGCACCATGCGAGACACGAGAGACGGCGGCGCAGCCATTCTATTGAAGAGCGGCCGGCCGAACTCCTCACGGTCTTGTGCGCAGGGATCCATCCGATCGATGCCCGCGTCCCCTTCCGCTGCATCGGGCTCATTGAGCCATCCCGAGACTGCCAACATGGTCTTCACCGGAACCAGGAGTCATGCAATCCAGAGACCATGCAAACACAAGCGAAATGGCGAGCGGCGGGGCTGTCTCTAGTCGCTTGGCCGACAGGGAGGACGGCCAGCACCCGTCGGCCGGCCGGCGATTCTCTCTGGGGCTCACGCGCTCGGGCAGGAATCCGACCGCGAGTGCCGCGTGAATCGGTTGAGCGACCGCCGGGCGCCCCTACTTTTTCTTGGCTCCGCTGTGAGCCGCGGGCTCGGCGTAGGGAACGAAGCGGCCGTTCTTCACGGTCAGCATTTCAAAGGCGTCGATGGCCAGGCCGTTGTGATCCTGGGCCGAGAAGTTGAAGATGCCAGCGGTGCCGACGAAGCCTTGCGTGTTCTCGATGGCCGTGCGGACTTTCTCCTTGTCCAGGCCTGCGGTCTCGACAGCTTTGACCAGGATGGTGAAGGCATCGTAGGCGTGGCCGCCAAAGGTGCTGGCGTCCTCGTGGAAGCGCGCTTCGTAGTCCTTCTTGTACTTGGTGAGCAGGGCCTTCTGTTTGTTGTCAGCGGGCAGGGATTCGGCCACCAGCAGCCGACCAGCCGGGAAGATCACGCCCTCGGCGGCGGGGCCTGCAGCCTTCACGTACTGGATGTTGCCAAAACCGTGGCTCTGGAAGATAGGGATCTCCAGACCAATCTGCCGCGCATTCTTGATGACGATGGCCTGGGCCGGCTCGATGGACCAGTTGACAAAGGCCTGTACGCCCGCGGCCTTCAGCTTGGTCACCACCGCGGTGAGGTCAGTGGCTTCCTTGTCGTAGACCTCGTTGGCCACGATGGTAATGCCGTACTCGGCCGCAAGTTTTTCCAGTTGTTCCTTGCCCGCCTTGCCAAAGCCCGTGTTGCTGGACACCACGCCGATCTTGCTGATGCCCGCCTTCTTCATCTGATCGTAGATCTTGCGAACCGCGTGGCTGTCGTTCTGCGGGGTCTTGAACACGTACTTGCCGACGGGCTTGACGATGGCTTCGGCCGCCGCGCAGGACAGCAGGATGGTCTTGCCGTCTTCGGCCAGGGTCTTGATCTTCATGGTCTCGCCGCTGGTCGACGGGCCGATGATGGCGAAAACCTTGTCTTCGTCGATGAGCTGCTTGGCGAAGGAAATGGCCTTCTCCGGGCTGGCGCTCGAGTCCTTGATGATGAGCTCGACGGGATTGCCTTTGATGCCGCCCTTCTTGTTGATCTCCTGCACCAGCATCTCCAAGGTGCGCGCCTCGGGGCCGCCCAGGTTGGCCGCCGGGCCGGTCACGCCCAGGATGGCGCCAATCTTGATCGTCTCTTTTGCCAGCGCGGGCGTCGTCCAGCCCACGCACGTCAACAGCAGCCCTGCTAGGATCTTGCGCATTCGATATCCCCCTGGTGGAAAGTGCCTACGAGCGGATGGTTCCGCGTTTGGGGGCTATTCTGAACGCTGGTTTCCGACGGAAGTCAATCAAGTCGTGCTGACCAAGTAGCCATCCGTCTTGAGATTGTGCGCAGCAAATCGGCGCCGAGCGGGGACGTTGGATCTATACTTGTCTGTGTTCATGGCCCCAACTCCATTTCCAGCCCGCCGCGTTTCCCGGATATTCCGAAATGGCACGCGTCCGCCCGAGGACGACCTGGTCCCTGCGACCCCTGCCGAGCGGATGGAAATGATGTGGCGCCTGACGCTCGATGGGTGGGCCTTTCTTGGAGAGACGCTTGAACCGCGACTACAACGACATACTGTCCGCATTGTCCGCGGAAGGCGCTGAATTTCTGATCGTCGGCGCCTACGCGCTCGCCGCGCACGGTATTCCTCGCGCCACCGGCGATATCGACATTTGGGTGCGGCCCACGCCCGAGAACGCCATGCGTGTCATGCGAGCATTGAAGCGCTTCGGCGCCGCACTGCTTGACCTGACCGAAGACGATCTCGCGACCGCCGATACCGTCTTCCAGATGGGAGTGGCGCCCAGTCGCATTGATATGATGACTGGGATTAGCGGCGTGACCTTCGAGCAGGCCTGGCCCTCTCGCCTGACGGTGGCAATCGAGGGTCTTACTGTGCCCGTGATAGGACGCAACGAATTGCTGCGCAACAAGGCTGCGTCCGGCCGCCCGAAGGATCTCGCTGACCTGGCCGCGCTCGGTGCGCCTCCGGTATCGAGGAAGTCTTAACCGAGCCAGTCGGGCCGCAAGTCACTACGCTGGGTGGCCGGACGCCAGGGGGATCGTCCGGCTTGGCCTTCCTCTTGTGCGGCGTTGCATGATTCTTTGATCTATTCCCCTCCGCATAGCCGTGCAGCGAACCGGCTGCGACGTGAGCCCGCGCAAACGGGTCAGGTTCTATCCCAGGGCTGCCGCATCGACGGCTTTGCGCGACAGTGCCCAGAAGAGGTGGCAGGCTGCATCGCCCTTGCCGATCGTCGACTCGCAGCCGCCATCCTCCCCTTCAAATTGGACGGGTCCTACGTCATTTAGATTGAATCGGCGATCCGCCGGTGGTGCAACCACTTGAATCCATGCGCCTCCTATCCGTTGGCCCGAAAACTGCTCTAGCTGCGAATCGGGGCGTAAGACGATCCTCCACTGCAGAAACCGAGCGCGTCGATTCGCAATATCGACTCGCTGACCATCATCCAACCCAGGGGAAGAGTATGAGCAAGAACAATTCCGTCGTAGCCATCTATCCATCGCACACGGCCGCCGAGGCGGCTATCAAGGAACTGCAAAAATCTGGTTTCGACCTGAAGAAACTGTCAATAGACGGAGACTGACATGAACACGACCGCAGGATTGTGGATTGACCATCGGAAGGCCGTAGTTGCGATTGTCTCAGCCAAGGGCGAAGAGACGATGGAGATCAAGTCGAACGTGGACAAACAGCCGGGCAGATTCGCGGGCATTCGTTCGACTGCTCCCTACGAATCACAGCTGGTCAAGGCCGACGATAGGCTGGAGAGGAAACTTACCGGCCATCTCAACCAGTATTATGCGAAGGTGATTGCATCAATTAGCAATGCCGACGCCATCTTGGTCTTTGGCCCAGGGGAGGCCAAGAGCGAATTGAAGAAGCGCCTCGATCGCGCGAAGTTCGGTGGACACATCACCGTCATGGAGACGACCGACAAGCTGACCGACCGTCAGATCGCGGCCAAGGCGCTCAAGTACTTCCACAAGGCGAATTCATTACGGTCGAGCAACGGCGCTGCCTCCGCCGCAGGCCGGAAATTGCGTCGCAACACACCCGCGCGCAAAGTTTGATGGCTGCCTGCAGCACCCACGGATTATCGATGGAGAGGATTCCTTGGCGAAAGGGACAAATGATGCCACCCAACGTGTTCAGCCCATTCAAAGTTCTGGCTTCTGCGGTCGTCATCACGCAACTAGCGGCATGCAGCACAACGTACGTCAGTTCCCTATGGAAGGATCCAACGTATCAAGTTAAGCCTCACAAGATCATGATAATCGGAATAGCGAAGAGTCCGGCAAACAAGAGAACGCTGGAAGACGACTTCGCAAAGCGGCTCAAGCTACAAGGCACGGATGCCGTCTCAAGCTACGCGATATTGCCCGACGACAAGGACGGCAACAAAGACGCCATCGTGGCCAAGATGAAGGAGCAAGGGGCCGATGCGGTACTCATCACCCGGATAGCCAGCAGAAAGACGGTATACAGGAATCTGCTTGAAGTGTACGCCCCGCCGCAATCCTACAGCACCTGGCAGAACTATTACGAGTATGGTTATGGCAACATTACTTCTCCCAACTATGTTGAGGAGACCAAATACGCAGTTATGGAAACCAACATGTACGATGCTGGCAACGACAAGCTCATCTGGTCCGCCTCGTCTGAAACCCAGATCACCGGTACGGACCAAAAATTCATAAAGTCATACGTAGATGTCATGGTGAAGAGCATGACCAAACAGAAGTTGCTGATGCGCAAATGATGATGAAGGGGAGAAGTCCATGGAGACAGTAGGACAGGAAGTAGGAAAGATCGAAACACGACTCCGACAGTTGGGCGCGAAGCTCGATAGGCTGGTGGCCAAGGCCGACGAAGTAGGCACCGATGCCAAGACTGACTATCGCAGAAGGATCGAGCATGTCAAAGATAAGCAGGCCTTGGTGCAGAGCAGGCTCGATGCGTACAGGGCTGCCAACGGCCAAAAGTGGGAGAGTTTCAAAGGTGGTGTTGAGACTGCCTGGCGCGAACTCGCGGATGCGTACAAGGCCATCAAGCAGTAGACACTCAAATTGAATGGAAGCTTCTCCACATTGACTGGGCACGCGGTGGAGGTGCGCCTGGAAAGCCCCGCGTCGTGCCCGAAGGACGGCCCCCACAATGTCGGTACGTCTCGTGCAGTCCGCTGGTGAAGCAACCGACAAACCTGATTGGAGCAACCATGAAAAGTGACATGCGAAGCGAGAATATTGCCCGGGAAAGCGTGCTGAAGCTGCTCTCCGACGATGAAGTCGCCAGCGTGAGCACCGCAGAAACGGCCACGCGTCTACTGGACGGTGAGGAGTACCTCGATTTGGAGGAGCTTGAGCGAGGCGTGCAACAAGCGAGGAAGGCCGGCCCAGCCATGGGACGTGTTCTGCCACGAAGAGCCGTGCACAAGGATACGTGGAGCAAGATCCTGACACTGTTGGGGCCGGTGCACTGCGCGGAGAATTGCTGCAAGGGCGAGAAGACAAAGCCGGTTGCCTCCACATGAGGCGCTAAAGAAAGGGCGCAGCGCATGCGTCTGCCAGGCCAGGAAGAACACCGCAGTGGGCGCGTTGGGTGGCTGCGCGCCGCGGTGCTTGGGGCGGACGACGGTATCGCGTCGACCGCGAGCCTGATGATTGGCGTTGCGGCTTCGTCGGCGCCAAAGGGCGCCATCCTGGTTTCCGGGGTGGCGGGCCTTGTCGCGGGAGCGATGTCGATGGCCGTGGGCGAATATGTTTCGGTAAGCTCGCAGCGCGACGCAGAGCGGGCGGACATCGAGCGGGAAAGGCGAGAGCTTGCCGGCCAGCCCCAAGCCGAATTGGACGAGCTTGCGACGATCTACGTAAAGCGCGGCCTCGACAAGGATCTCGCCATGAAGGTTGCGGAGCAGCTCAGCGTCCGCGATCGCCTCGGCGCTCACATGCGTGACGAGCTGGGAATCGACCAAGCCGCCCTCTCTCGTCCGATACAGGCGGCATGGACATCGGCCGCAAGCTTTGCGTCCTTTGCCATGGTTCCAATTGGTGCTCTTCTTGCTGCGCCCTCGCATTTCCGCATTCCCGCGATCGCAGGGCTATCTCTGGCGAGTCTCGCGGCCCTCGGCGCACTTGGTGGTCATCTCGGCGGCGCGCCACCCGGCCGTGCATCGCTTCGAGTCGCCATCGGCGGCGCCCTGGCGATGGCAGTGACCGCCACAATTGGATGGATCCTCAGTATTTCAATAGCTCTTTAGTTTGATTAGCCATGCCACTCATCAAATCAGCCTCGAAAACAGCGCGAAACAAGAACATCAAGACCGAGATCGCAGCGGGCAAGCCACCCAAACAAGCCGTGGCAATTGGCTACGCGATTCAGCGTAGAGCGAAGGCGAAAGGGCAAACATCATGAGTTGTCAAAGCGTCAACCCGTACAATGGCAAACTCCTGAAGACGTTCGAGCACCTCAACGACAGGCAGGTCGACACGGCGCTTGAAGGCGCCGCGCTCTGTTTCGAGAAGTGGGACATTGGAATGCATTCCACAGACGAAAGGAACCACCCATGAAGCTCCTTGTGCTCTTCTATTCCACCTACGGCCATGTTTATCGTCTCGCGCAGGCCATCGCTGACGGTGCTCGCGAAGTCCCTGGCGTAGACGTCGTGCTCAAGCGCGTTCCTGAAACCCTGTCCGCCGAGGCAATCAAATCCATGGGGGCCACTGAGGCGCAGAAGGCCTTTGCAAGTGTGCCCATCGCCACAGTCGGCGACCTGGTGGACGCTGGTGCAGTCATTTTCGGCACGCCGACGCGGTTCGGGAACATGGCGGGCCAGATGCGGCAGTTTCTCGACGGAACCGGCGGTCTCTGGGCACAAGGCAAGCTCGTGGGCAAAGTTGGCAGCGTGTTTGTCAGCTCCGCCACCCAACATGGTGGCCAAGAGTCCACCATCCTGAGTTTCCATACGACGCTGCTTCACCACGGGATGGTGATTGTGGGACTGCCGTATGCGTTCCAGGGTCAGATGCGCCTTGATGAGATCACAGGCGGGTCGCCGTATGGGGCGTCCACAATCGCTGGGGGCAAAGGCGAGCGCATGGCAAGTGAGAACGAGCTTGCGGCCGCGCGATTTCAGGGCCGGCACGTGGCCCAGATCGCGCAAAAGTTGTCGACCTAGCCGACAATTCCACCCATATCTAGTGTCAAGATGTTTGGGTGTGTCGAATTGACAGCGAGAGCAGGTCATATTGATTGAGGAGATCAGGAATTCTGGGGTCCGCAGTGCAAGTGCTCGAATTTGCTGGCGTGCCGTCCATGGATCGAAAAGTGCTTCAGTCCTTGTTGCATAGGACGCTTGATACCGTCTAACGCAAGAAGGGGAGTACTTTGCAAATGAACAAGTCGACACGAGAACGTTCAGATGGCGGCGATGCCTTCATTCCGGAATCTGCACAGATCTCCGGCACGCCGGATGATTTGGCCGAGTTTTCGGGGGAACAGTACCTGCGAGAGGCGCTTGACGATGATATCGGGGAAGGCAGTCGCGACGAGGAACTAACTGAGGAACTCGGTGGCCCCTTTGTGGAGAGCCGTCCCGAGGAGGAGTTTGGCGCGACTCAGGAAGGTGGAAATATCGGTGACTTCCCGACTGGGGCAGAGGAATCGCCCACGGTGCGGGTGCGTAGTTCCTTGCCCCAGGCCGTGGGTCCCTTGGCTATTGCGGCCCCTGACGAGGATGGCCAGGGCGAAGTGGCGGAAAAGGACCGCAATGGGAGGCCTCTCAGCGCCTCCGATGTGCGAGCGGCGAATCTGGGTGCGGAGTCGGGCTCGACCATGGAACCCGACATCAAGCTCGATTCGCCTACGTCGCGTGCGTCCAGAACATGACGCCACCCAACCTCAACGGGACGAGCCGGTCCCATCAGGCCTTCTGGAACACCTCGGTCGCCGAGATGCTGGCCCGCGGTAGTTTCCGCGAGACGCAGCCATGGGCACGGTCAGTAGGAAGGCGGCGTCTTTGAATCCGAGCGGGCGCTCGCGGCGGTCGTCGCCGATCCAGGTGGTGATCATCGAGCGCGAGGTGTAGCCGACGAACCCGCGCGCTAGGGCGCAAACGCAGCGAAGGTGAGTTCGCCGAGTCCGTCGCAACTGCCCCCGGAGACGTCTTGGAATTTCTGCAGGACGATCTGTAGCCCGCCGAGACTGACGCTCCGCCCGGGGTTCGCGGTGGTCGAGCTGGCTCCAACGGTGACGAGAGCCCTGTGGAAGCTTGTCCAACAAGAGCCTTGGTAGGATTCACAGATGCGTCCGTCGTCTGCCAAACTGACACCGGCGATAGTGACCGGCGCTGGTACGCCACTGCTGCTCGGTGGGGAGTAGCAATTGGCGACGCGCCGCGGGGCCCCGACCATCTCAGTAGAATGAGCCGCCGTGTATCGCCGTCGGCATCGGTCCCGGCTCGCGAGCATCGAAGCGCAGGAGGTTGAGACCCGTCGGGACGAAATAAAGATAGTGACCATCGAACACCGCACCGGCAAACCCGAAAGCAGAGGGATCGTTGGCGACCGTGGACATGTCCTGCACCGTCCACGATACGACGTCACTGAAGGGGGCCTCGGGGTCGTTGCGCACCAACAAGCCGTCGAAAGAGGGAACCAGGTAGACATAGCGGCCATCGAAAGCACCGCCCGTGAACCGAGGCTCGGAGTCCAGCTTAAGCACCGCCGTGTCGAAGGCGGACCAAGACGACGCGGCCGTGAAGGAGGTTATCATGGGTCAGTCTGGCCGGGACATAGACAGGAGCATTCAAGACGCTGAGGTCGAGAGCGACCTCTCCCTGAAGCGGCATCGTCTTCATCACCCAGGGCTTGGTTCCGGAAATTCACTTGTGCGAATGTGGTCCATTCGAGGAAATCGCATCCAATTCCCATTGCAATAGCCACTGTACATATGTATAGTATTCCCCATGTTTACCGTCGAGGAATTGGGTAAGGAGATAGCGGAATTGGCGGTTCACTTGGATGCGGCCACCCACCGCCTGCTCGAATGTATTCGCCAATTCGATGCGGAATGCGGATGGGAACCACAAGGGGCAATGTCGCGTGCGCTCGGCAACTTGCCCACCATCGATGTGGCCTTGAAGTCGGGCAAGCTGTCCTACGCCAAGGTGCATGCCCTCACGCGCGTGGCCACCCCAGAGACCGAGGCCAAGTTGCTCGACGCCGCCATGTACTCCACCGGCGCCCAGCTCGAACGCTTGTGCCGCGGCTACCGCATCGCCAAGGCCGCCGACAACGCCCTCCCGCCCCCCGAGCGCTCTTTGCGCCGTCGCGACTTGCCTGGCGGCATGGTCAAGCTCGAAATTGTTCTAGCGCCCGACGAAGCCGATCTCGTGCTGGGTGCGCTCGACCGGGCTCGCGGACTCGAGCACAAGGTTGACGAGCACAGAATAGAGCAGCCCGACCCCAAGCGACCATCCCGCGCCGACGGCATGGTCGCCCTGGCCGAAAGCTACCTGGCCGGCAACCCAGGCACCGGCAACGGCGGCGAGCGCTTCCAGGTCATGCTTCACGTCGATCAAGATCCGCTTGCCCCCGACGGCGCGCTGGCCGGAACCCTGGACGACGGCACGCGCGTTTCCGCGGAAACGCTCCGGCGCGTGGCCTGCGACTGCGGCCTCGTGGCCGTGGGCCACGACAAGACCGGAACCACCATGTCCATTGGCAGGCGCTCCCGCTCCATTCCTCCGGCTATTCGCCGCGCCCTCCTCCTGCGCGACCGCGGTTGCGCCTTCCCCGGCTGTACCCACAACCGATTCCTGCACGGCCACCACATCCAGCACTGGCTGCACGGGGGCGAAACCAGCGTGGACAACCTTTCTTTGCTGTGCTCGCACCACCACCACCTGGTCCACGAAGGCGGTTGGTCGGTCGAGCGAACCGCGGACGGGGATTTGTGCTTTCGGGCGCCCGACGGAGGCGCCCTGCCCGCAGTACCCGCGCACCAGGCCAGCGAAGATGCACTCGTGTTCTTGCACGAATGGGCCGAGGACCGCGGGCTGGACATCGGGGCAGATACCAACATGCCGCTCTGGGATGGGACACGGCCAGACTACGACTGGGCAGTGGCGGCGTTGGTGTCAGAGGCGGGGGCGTGAAAGGGGATTAGGATCCCATGGTATCCTATCGCCATGACACACGCACTGCGAGCAACCGTGAAGGACGGGCGTTTAGTGCTCGACGAACCGGTTGATCTGCCGGAGGGGACAGTCGTTGACCTGATGCCCGTGGATGACGGGGACGACCTTGACGATGACGATCGCGCGCGGCTGCACGCGGCGCTTGATCGTTCGCAGAGGGATTTCTTGGCCGGCAAGGGGATCCCGGCCGAAGAGGTGCTGGCAGAACTCAGCGCGAGATCAGGTCGGTGAAGTCCGTCAGAATCGAATTCTCCCCCGACGCACTTGCGCAGATCCGCGCTGTCCACGATTGGTGGCAGATCCATCGGCCTGCTGCACCCGAGCTCTTGCGCGAAGAACTCGCCGCAGCTTTGGAAATCATCAGGTCATCTCCAAATGCTGCGAAGGCGTACCCGTTCTCGGCCATTCCCGGTCTGCGCCGCCTGCTGATGTCTCGCACGCGCTACCACATCTACTTCACGTTACACGAGCAGCGAGCGCTCATCTTCGTGCATGCCCTGTGGCATGCCTCCCGCGGTCACGGCCCCAAGCTGTAGACCAGTTTTGTCAGCGTGCCCCACCAGCGGCAGGCGCTCCGCCGGCGCCATCGTAGGTCCAATCCGAGTAACGGCGCATGCGCGAGCGATGCGCATTGGCCACCCAGATGACATCGTCGGGCTTGAGCACGCCCGAGAATTGAACGGTCCTTCTCACTCGTCGTAGAAGCCTGACGTATCAATCTCCAGCTTCTGCACGCGGGTGATTTTCAGCTGTTCGTCGACTTCAACGACGAAGTCGAAGGGCAATGAGTCAGTGCTAGTGTCGCCGTCATCGCGGTCTACATCCCCGTTCGATCCGTACTGCAGATCGACCTCCACAAGAGCGTTGCCGTGGATCTCCGATCCATCGCGTCGAAGGTGAATGGAGGATATGAATAGGTCTGAGACGGCTTCGATGCGGGTGTGAGTCGATAAGCTGTCCAGATCTGCTGGAGCGGCCTCCATCATGCAGTCTCGGAGTTCGTCTTCAAGACCCTCCACTTCGATCGCACGCTCTAGAGGCGGGGGGGTCCAGACCAGCAGAAACTTTCCCTTCATCTGGTGGATGACGTACTTGCGCAGGCTGAGTGCAGCCTTCTCTTTGGCCGGAGGCCACGGCCCCGACTTGAACTCACTCACGATGATTTCCTCCCCCCGCTTGGCCACCAGATCCGCCTCGTGCTCACCTACGCTTGCTTGGGTCTGCACCTGGTACCCGTTTTCGAGGTAGTAGCGACTCGCCTCCTCGATCGCTGCTTGCTCCCAATGCTTCCTTGCTATCTCGTCACGGATTTTCATTGCCCCACACTCCCTTCCAATCCAAATTCGTACATGTCGTCATGGACGGAACCGTATTCAACGTAAATGATATCGTCGTGAACTCCGACCGCGGAGATGAGATCTGCAGCCACACTGTCTGGCATGCCTGAAAGATCGAAGGCACGGAGATTCTTGGACCGGAGGTCAATTAGGCCGGCTCGTCGATGTTTGATGACCTCGTCGTCTCGGTAGCCAATCCCTTCTAGCGCGTCCCAGACAGGTTTACTTACGTTGTCAGCATCCATTTGAGTGGGTTTGGCGTGCAGGTAGTACACCAGGCCATATAGGTCACCCGCAGCAGGATTGACGATTTGGGTGCAGTTACCATGCGCCGATTGGATCGCTTTCACGAAAACCGACTTCAGGGCGGCCCTGGCATTGACTGAGCGCGGCCTGCAGGTGCAGACGAAAGCTCGCATCGGGAAACCCTGCCACTAGGTGGCGAGAGCGTCAACCGCTGCATCTTTCGCGGAGTCCAATCTCGCCGCAGGAGAGCTTTGGTGGGGGCGCGTTTGGCGTAGCGGTCTAGCGGCGATCCCCTCAAGACCGCTGCCAACCTAATCGCCGGGCTCCGCCTTGCTCGCGCTGCCACGGGTCGCGGCCGGCGAGGACCGAAACACTGTCGCTCAGCCGGCGTGTGCCCTGAGGGGGGAGAGAGTTCTCTATTTCTGAGCCTTGCGCTTCTCGAAATCGTCCATCCATTGGCGACAACGCTTCTGTGTAGCCGAGAGCTGCTCGCGTGGGAGGGCTGCGCCTATCGAGTCGCGGAGCTTGGGAATGGCCTCTTTCTTTGCGTCCTTGTTGAGGGCGGAAGCAAGATTCGCCCAGAAGTATGCCTCTGCATAGTCCTGTGGCACTCCTTCCCCCTTGGCGTAGGAGACGCCGAGGTTGAGCTGCGCCTCGACGTCGCCGTGGTCAGCCGCCCTCTTCCACCAGCGGACAGCCTCGGGGTAGTCCTGTGGCACGCCCTCCCCTTTGGCGCACGCCGAGCCGAGAAGGGATTGCGCGGTGGTGTTGCCCTGGTCGGCAGCCCTTCTGTACCAGCGCGCGGCTTCCC
>PLNW01000149.1 GCA_003142855.1 Myxococcales bacterium | reverse complement strand
TCTCCGCCCCCGTCCGTGCCACCAGCGGTTGCGCCACCACCAGCTGCCGCTCCACCCCCGCCGCCGCCTCCGCCCGCGCCTCCGCCCGCACTACCGCCGCCCAGCACCCCAGACCAGAAATAGACAGTTCTGCGGAGCCAGATCGCGGATTCGGCTATGTACTACTAGGGTGCGGTTTTTTCGCAACGCCCGAACATTCCGGTTTCTCCGACTCTGCGAACTTTTCTCTCACCTCAGTGTTCTCAGCGGCGGGGCGCTCGCGAGATGCATCACCTCACGCCCTTCGGTTGCGGCCGTGAGGCTGCCCTGTGTTCTCAACTGCGGATTGCCCCGGACGTGGATCGACTCGTCCGCTCAGTTTTCGGCCGTGAGTCTACTCCGGGTTGGACAGTACGTGGCGCTGGACGTCGCTACTCCAAGAAGTCCCCGGATACTTCTTGAGCATGACGTGGGCCTCGTTTCGGGCCTCGTCAAATCGCGCCAGGTTGGACAGAGATCTGACGACGTACCATTCGAATTCCGGCGCATCGGGGCTGTCTGGAAAGCGGGCCAGCGCTTCTTTCGCCAATCGCAGCGACAAGGCGGGATCCGCCGCGGCCACGTCGTGAAGCTTGGCCAGAAGCGCGGCCTCGGTCTGGAGGACGCCAGCGTCCTTGCCAGCAGGTGGTCGACCATGCGCCACGCCTTTGGTGGAAGCGTCCGGAGCTGGCCTCGCGGGCAGCGTGGGCATTGTTCGAGGGGCAACGTCGAGATTCATGGCCGAGGGCGTGGCGACGACTGGCTCTTGCCTCTCGACCGAGGATGGTCGCTTGTTGTGCAGGGCGAAGGCACCGAGTACAGCCAGCAGCGCGACGATTGCGAGAGCCCCGAGAGAAATGGTTGCAGGCTTGGACATGACGTCCTCGACCGTCGGCCCTAGGGCGGGTTGGGCGGCGGGTTGGGGGGATGGTGCAGCAGGTGGCGATCGACATCGGCGGCAAAGTCATTGCCTGGATACTTCTTGACCATGCCCCGGGCTTCTTCCTCGGCCTCTTTGAAATTCTGCATGTTGGCCAGGGCCTTGACGACGTTCCATTCGAACTCAGGCGCGTTGGGGCTATCGGGAAAGCGGGCGACCGCCTCTCTCGCCAATTGCAGTGACAGAGGCGGGTCCGACGCCGCCAGGTCATGCAACTTCGCCATCAGCGAAGTCTCGTCGAGCCGCTTTCCGGCGTCGGGCTCCGAGGGTTTTCGCAGCCTGGGTCCGGCGACCAAGGGCGGAGGCAACGGCGGGAGAGGCTTCGTCGCGGGTGCGGTGGGCTGGGATGGGATCGCCGCCGCGACTGGTTCTTGCGCCTCGGGCGGTGCCGGCCTCGGTCGCTTGTCTCGTAGGGCGAACATGCCAAGTAGAACCGCCAACGCAACGACGCCGAGCGCTCCCATAAGTACGATTGCGGGCTTGGACATGAAATCCTGTGGGACCAATCTACCTTGCTTGAGCTGCCAAGCAAAGACAACTGCGACTGGCGTTTGGCCTTTGGTGCGACCACCCTAGGCGAGCGACTTCGCCTTGGGCTACCCCCTTCCGCCATGCGCCCCGCGCCCTCGCTCCGCTTGTCGCGGGATTACGGAGCTACTGGGTCCAACCCGACTGGATTGTCGCGAGCGTGGTAGCGTTGTTTACAGTGAGCGTATAGTTCGGCGCCGTGCCACTCAGCTTGGCGATGCCGCCCGTGCCTTCCAGGCCCGCCCAGTAGCAGCTTCCCATTCCATAGGCTTTCATCTGAGTCGTAATGCCCTGCATGAAGAGACTGGCGCCGACGTATTCAGTGACGATGGTCCGGTTGTAGTAGGGGCCAGCGTGCGTTTTGAGGGCGGCCTCCGCAGCTGCCACGGTGTTCCCGACGCTATCATAAATGTGAAGCGAGAGGAGGCAGTTGGGCAGGGCGGCCCCTTGTTGATTGACGTCGATGTCAGTGGTGGTTCCGGCCACGATAACCCGATTCGCGGGAACGCTCGGGTTTGCCGTCATCCATTGCTGGACGAGAGTGACGAAGGCAGTCGCACTGTATCCTGAGGGCTCGTTGAAGACGTCGAAATAGACAAGATCGCTGGACACGTACGCATCAACGACCGTTTTCCACATGGTGTTCCACGTGGTCGTGTCGGCCACATGATTGCTTCCCGGCGGCAACCAGTACGCAACGATCACCTTCACGTTCTGGCTGATAGCCGCATCGAAAATGCCCTTGTAGGCGGCCCACGTAGTAGCGGTGTTAACCGTTGTTTCGTTGATCGGAATGCGGAATGTGTTCGCGCCCAGCACAGTCTTGAATCCTGAGATGATCGCATTGGACGAGGCGAGAACGGTGTCATAGGAGTCATTGGCGGACAGTCCGGTCAGCACAAGCGCCCCTTTTTGGAAGTTATCGCCTGCGTCGGCCCAGTTGAAGCAATGGATGCTCGCTGTTTCCGCGGCCAGGAGGCCGCCGTCGCCGACCGTGATGCTGCCGCCAGACGCTGTGGTTCCACCAGCGCTGGTGGTGCCACCCATGGGCTTGGAGCCACCGGTGGCTGTGGTCCCGCCGCTAGCACCGCCCGTCCTTCCTCCGCTGCTCATCGTGCCGCCTGCCGCAGTCCCTCCCCCGGACGCTCCACCTGTTGCCTTCGCTCCCCCGGACGCACCGCCCGTTGCCGTCGCTTCTCCGGACGTACCGCCCGTTGCCGTCGCACCCCCGGGCACGCCGCCCGTTGGGACCGTGCCACCTGCGGCCACCGATCCGCCGGTTTCTGTGGACCCGCCACTCATGCTGGTGACCCCTGCTCCGCTCGCACCACCTGCGGTGGTCGAGCCAGCGGCAGGTTGAACACTCCCTCCCGGCGCCACGATGCCTCCTGTGCTGCCGCCCGTCGGGCTGCCACCGGTCGCTGCGCTGGTTGCGCCGCCTCCGGCCACGGCAGCACTTCCCGCGCTGCCGCCGCTGGACTGGCCCGTTCCGGGCGTGCTGTTTAGCGAGCACCCGCTCAAAGCCAGGGTTAGTGAAAGGCCTGCCAGTGCCGTGAGGCGAATCGAAGCCTGAGCAAATGGAGTCATGTTGAATCCCCCCAAATCTTTTGAGCAAGTTGCGACTTGCCCGCTGTCTACCCGTTTCAGTAGCAGGGGCGTTCATCTCTGGTTCATCTGGAAATGTAACGATGAGCGAAGAACCTTCCCTCGAGGTGAATCCTCGCGCTGACCGGCAGCGCCAAGAACTCGCTGTGCTTTGGGGTGTGACGGCCCGAAGGTCGGAAGGGCCAGAGCATCACAGCAATCTTCTCGACTCTGTTGCCTCCCCTCTCATCTCTGCGTTCTCGGCGGCGGGTGGCTGACGAAATGAACCACCTCATTCCCTTTTGAGCCATACCCTGTGAGCATTTGGTACAAGGGTGCCCATGGCCCTGTTTCAGAAGCCCGCACAGACGCCCGCAGAAATTGCGCGCGGACGCCCGCTCGACATCTCGCCTACTGAGGTGGCGTTGCTTGACGAAGACGAGTGGTACCGCCGAGTCTTCCGCGGAGACGAAGTCCCGCAGCTCACCCTGCGCGCGGTGGTGATGGGCTCTTTGCTCGGGTTCTTGCTGGCGTTCACCAATCTCTACGTAGGCCTCAAGACCGGGTGGGGCCTGGGCGTGGCGATCACGGCCTGCATCGTATCGTTTGCCCTGTGGAACGCCTGCCTGAAAGTTGGCTTGACCCGTACGCCGCTATCCATCCTCGAGAGCAATTGCCTGCAATCCACGGCTTCGGCCGCAGGGTATTCCACGGGCAGTACCATGGTTTCCGCCACGCCGGCGCTGCTCTTGCTAAGCGTGACCGCGCAGGATCCGGCGGGCCACCATCTGCCCTGGGCCGTGCTGGCCGGCTGGACCTTCTTCCTGGGCATGCTGGGGGTGGCCCTGGCCGTGCCCATGAAGCGCAACATGATCAACCAGGAACGCCTGCGCTTTCCCTCGGGCATCGCCGCCGCCGTCACCCTGCAATCGCTCTTCTGCCAAGGTCGCGAGGCGGCCGCCAAGGCCAAGGCCCTCTTCTACGCGGCGCTGGTGGCGGGCGTGCCCCCGATTATCATGGACCTGCCTTTGCGCGCGGGTGACCCGCCCGGCGCTCGGAAGGGTCTGGTTCCGGACACCTCGCCCATCTTCAATTGGTTGCCCACTCGAGGCACCAACCCGAAGACCGGCGCCGCTTTCAGCGCAGCCGACTGGAACATCCTGCTCGACAACAAGCTGGTCATGATTGCAGCGGGCGCGCTGACTGGGCCGCGCATCTGCCTGTCCATGGTCGCGAGCGGCGTGCTGCTCTGCTATTGGCTCGGCCCGGCCGGGCTGGCTGCGGGCGCCGTTCACAATCCGGCCCACGCCTGGCGTGAAATTGGGGTCTGGGTGGGCGCGCCCATGATGATCGCCGCCGGGTTGCTCAGCTTCGCCGTGCAGGGACGCACGCTGGGCCGCGCCCTGCGCAGCCTCGGCACGCTCGGCGGCCCGCAAAGCCATGCTGCCGCTGAAGTGCCGGGGACCTGGTTCGCGGCTGGCACGTCCGTGGCCACTGTGGGCGTGCTGGCCATTGGCCACATGCACTTTGGCATTCCCTGGCACCTGGGCCTGCTGGCCGTGTTGCTGACCTTCTTCCTTTCTTTGGTGGCCTGCCGGGCTACCGGCGAGTCCGACATCACGCCCATTGGCGCGCTCGGCAAGATCACGCAGCTGGTTTACGGCGTGCTCATTCCGCAGAACGCAACCGCCAACCTAATGACAGCGAGTATCACCGCCAATGCGGCTGCCTCCAGTGCGGACCTGTTGACCGATCTGAAGTCAGGCTATCTGCTCGGCGCCCATCCGCGCCGGCAATTCGTGGCCCAGTTTCTCGGCATCTTCGCCGGCACCGCAGCCACAGTGCTCGGCTTTCGCCTGCTGGTGCCTGATGCCACGGCCCTGACCGGAACCGCTACCAGTCCTGCCGCTTTCCCCGCGCCCGCGGCCCAGGCCTGGCTGGCCGTGGCCCAGGTTTTCCAGAAGGGGCTGCAGAACCTTCACCCGATGGCTCGCACCTGCATCTGGTGGGGCCTTGCCGCCGGCTCCTTGCTCGTCTTGGTCGAGCTTGCCCTGCCGAAGTATGGCAAGTGGATCCCCTCTCCCACCGGCCTTGGCCTGGGTTTCATTTTGCCCTTCTTCAATCCGTTTTCCATGCTGATGGGCGCGGCTCTGGCATGGTTCTGGTCGCGGCGCCGTCCCGCGCACGCGGACCGCTACGTGGTTCCAGTGGCCTCCGGGGTGATTGCCGGGGAATCCATTGTCAGCGTCGCCATTGCGCTGGTGAACAATCTCTTCTTGCGACACTGACATGACTCGAACCATGGTGATGGCTCCGTGACCTCGGGAACCACGCTGCGCTCGCGCCTGCTGATCTTCGGCGGGCTCTACTTTGCCCAGGGTGTGCCTTGGGGCTTCTTCACCGTGGCCATCGTCCTGCGCCTCACCTCGCTGGGTCTGTCGCCTGCTGGGCTCGGCGATCTCATGTTCGTGGCTTCACTACCCTGGGCGGGCAAGCCCGTCATTGGCTTGCTGGTCGACCGTCTTTCCTTCGGCCGACTGGGCCGACGGCGACCCTTCATCCTGCTGGCCGAGGCCGGCATGGCGCTCAGCTTGCTAGCCATGGCGTTCGCGAACCCGATTGCCGACCGGTCGCTCTTCTCCGCCCTGCTCTTCCTGCACAATCTTCTGGCCGCGGCCCAGGATGTGGGCACCGACGCGCTGGCCATCGATCTTCTGGCCGAGAATGAGCGCAGTCGCGCCAACGGCATCATGTCAGCGAGCAAGTTCGCGGGTGTCGTGCTGGGCGGCCAGGGCCTGCTGTGGGTCGCGAGCGTGGCAGGTTGGCCGGCTGCCTTTGGCTTGGCCATTGCGCTGTTGCTCGTCCCTGCCACACTGGTTCTCGGCGTGCGCGAGTCGCCCTTGCCCGAGCAACGACCGCGTCTACTCGGCCTGACCCTGCGGGCATTTTCGAGCCGCGTTGTGGTGCTCGCGGCGGCCTTCGCACTGATTGTCGACCTGGCCGACAGTTTCACCTTTCCACTCACCTACCCCCTGTTTCGCAATCAGCTCGGCTTTTCCGAACAGCAGGTGGCGTCGCTGGCCACCCTCGGTGGAATCGCGGGCGCGCTGGGTTCGCTCTTGGGCGGCGTGCTGGGCGATCGCCTCGGTTGCCGTCGCACGCTCCTGGGTGCGTGCCTGGGCGTGGGCGGCCTCAACCTCGCGTTTTCCGCGTGCCAAGGACTGTGGGGGGTCTATCCCCTACAGCTCGCGTACACGACGGGGGAAGGGATCCTGGTCGGCGTGGTCTATGCCACCTCGCTGGCGCTCTTCATGAATCTCACCAACCCACGTGTGGCCGCCACGCAATTCCAGGTCTACATGGCCCTGCTCAACGTGAAGGACGCGTGGGCGCAGAAGCTGGGCGGACGTCTGGCCGAACGTATGCCAGCGCCCGCGATGTTCGGCCTGGGTGCCATCGTCGAGGTCCTGCCGCTTCTGCTCCTGCCCTGGCTCGATGCCCGTCGCGCCCAAGCAGACTTTGCCCGCGACGCCACCCCGGCTGCGACAGACGCAGGCAAAGCCTGACAGTGCCTTTCTCTCATCGCGCGGCTCATTCATTTTCGCCGCCGAAACGAGGGGCGTTGGTGAGAATTGCGAATCGCCTGGGTTGGTCCCGCCAAGAGGACATGGCGCGTCGCTCGGACACGCACACCGAATGATTTCCATTGGTTAGATGCGTCCAGAAAATCGATGGAAGGTTCCGGGAGGCTTGCGCCCTTGGGATAGGCAGGCTGGGTTCAGCCTGAGGCAAACCGCTCGTCAGACTAAGGAGACATCGCATGAAGAGGATCTTCTGTTTGGCCTTCACAGCTTCTCTGGCTGCCTCTCTCGGCTGTTCAGATAGCGGAACCCCGAACACAACCCCGCAGGGAACTGGTGGGGTGAAAACGACTGGCGGTGAGACAAGCGGAACCGGCGGTGTTGTCAGCGCAGCAGGGACAATGAGCGAAAGCGGCGGAAGCCAGACCCTCGGCGGCGCCGGCCAGGGCGGCGGTGCTGCGGGCAACACCGTGATGGCTGGCAGCATCTCGACCGGCGGCGAGAGCGCACTAGGTGGCACCACTTCGGCTGCCGGAAGCATCGCTCCAGGGGGCAACACCGTGATCGGCGGCAACAGCGCACCGGGCGGCACAACCTCGAACGGCGGCGCAACTTCGACCGGTGGTGCAAAGACCAGCGGCGGCACCACCTCGGCCGGCGGCACCACCTCGGCCGGCGGCACCACTTCGGCCGGCGGCACCACCTCGGCCGGCGGCACCACCGAGACCGGCGGTGCAAAGACCAGCGGCGGCACCACCTCGAACGGTGGCGCAAAGACCAGCGGCGGTGCTACCTCGACGGGCGGTGCAAAGACCAGTGGCGGCACCACCTCGGCCGGCGGCACCACCTCGGCCGGCGGCACCACCTCGGCCGGCGGCACCACCTCGGCCGGCGGCACCACCTCGAACGGAGGTAGCCCATGCAGTGTCTCGCCGGTCACGCCCAATGCCTCACAGCAGACCAAGAACGTGCTTTGCTACCTGTACCAACAATACGGCAACCACGTCTTGTCAGGGCAACAGGAAGCCAACTGGAACGACAATCCCACGGACGTGAGTTGGTACGCCACCCAGGGCATAAAGACCCCGGCGATTCTTGGTACCGACTTTGCGTACCACAGCAGTGCTGGCTGCACGGGCGTCAACATTTCCACGACCCATGCCATTGCCCACTGGAACGCGGGCGGGCTGGTCATGTATCGCTACCACCAGGGCATGCCAGTGTCCGGTACAACCTGCATGGACGATTGCTACAACTCAGGGCCCAACTGTTCCGAGGGCACTCCTGCCTCCGGCTTCTTGACCAAAGTGGTAACAGCCGGAACAGCGGAGAACACGGCCTTCAATGCCAGGCTCGACTACATGACGGTTCAATTCAAAGCCATGGCGGCCGTCAACATGCCAGCGATTTTGGCGATCTTCCACGAGACGCAATCCAACGGATGGTTCTGGTGGAGCAAGGGAACAGGAGCCGAGTTCATCGCATTGTGGAAGTACACGTTCAACTACCTCACTACTACCAAGGGCAACAACAACCTCATCTGGCTCATGCCCTACAGTGGCGCTCCGACTGCCGCCTATTGGCCAGGTCCGACCATGGTCGACGTTTCGGGAGGGGATACCTATGCAAGCAATCAACCGTTCACCTCGCTCTATAGCAGTTGTAAGAATGTGATAGGCAGCACCATGCCGATCGCTTTGCATGAGACTGGGCTGATTCCAACCCCCAGCGCTATGTTCCCCACGGCGGCACCCTGGATACTCTTCAATATCTGGGCGGGCTACGAGACATCGGACAACACCGTGGCCAACATCAAGGCCGTCTACTCGGACAGCCACACCATCACGCGCGATCTAATACCGAGTCTGAAGTAGAATCAGAGCCAGCTCGGTCCCGTAATCCCGCGACAAGCGGAGCGAAGGCGCGGGGCGCGCCACGGCGTCACGTGCGCAGTTGTCCCCGGGCGCAGTCTTCTGCTATTATTCCAACCAAATGGTTGCTAAGAAAGACAAGCGATCCACACCGGACGACGGCGGGCGTCCTCGTACCACCTTGGCCCTTCGCCAGACCCCGTTACCCCCCGGAGATGACATTGGGGCGGCCGAGATGGGCCGCCGCGTGGCTGTCAACCTGCGCGAAAGGCGCAAGGCCCGCAACATGTCGCTCGATCAGCTTGCGGTGGCATCGGGGGTGAGCCGGGCGGCCCTGTCGCAGATCGAGACTCAGAAGAGCAACCCGTCGCTGGGTGTGATGTGGAAGATCGCAGTCGGACTGGGCATCCCGTTCTCTGAACTGCTGGGCGGCAACACCCAGAGCGCGGCGATTCTCCGTCGAGGCGAGTCGCAGGTTCTGCGCTCCGCCGACGGGCGCATGGAGAGTCGGCCGCTGACTCCCGCCGGCTCGTGCCCTTGGGTCGAGGCGTACGAGTTGCGCCTGGCCGCTCGCGCCAGTCACTCGTCGGATCCCCACGCCGCGGGAACGCGCGAGGTGGTCATTGCCCTCAATGGCCAGCTGCGGGTGCACGTCGGCGGCGCTGTCCACGACTTGGCCGCAGGAGACTCGATCTCATTCGTGGCGGACCAGCCGCATTCCTATGAGAACCCGGGCAGCTCAGAGATCCGCTGTCACGACATAATTATCTACTCTCGCTGAGCTTCCTGTCTTTCCGACTGCTTCTGCGTCTACAAATCGTAGGTGCCAAGGTCTCGTTCCGCTGTGTCGGGAAGCAGCACGACGATGGTCTTGCCCGTGTATTCCGGGCGCTTGATCAGCTTGTCCACAGCTGGCTGGGAGCCCGCGTTCTGCGACAACAGCAGTTTGCGCCGGATCGAACCAGCATGAGAGTCGTTTAGCGCAATCGCCGATGCCTGTCAAGCATAAGAGACACGCTTCCTGCATAGAGGACGCGACGCCCGAATTCTGAATGAACCTGCAAGCTGGTCAGTTCGATGGGCGGCGACAACGCCGACGGTGCACAAGCGAACTTTTTCGAAGGGTGCATGACTTCCGGCGCCTCGTCGACTGCAACCGATGACGCCGTCCAGGCCAACATCGTCGCCGCGGAACTGGATGGCGCTTCCGAGCATCCGGGAGCCTGAAGACGCAGCCAGCCAATGCGGCTGGTAGGAGGATTCCCCAGCCTGTGCGATCGTGGCAGCAGTACTCGCGGGAGCGCTCCTTCGCTTTCTAGGACGCGCAGGGCGTCATCGAGAATCGGCAGCGAGCGAAACGCGAGTATTGGCGGTTGGTGGCTGAATCGAAAACTGCATTTTGATGACCGCGCGTTAACCCAAATTGCCGGGCAGCTACCCCTTCATCTAGCGAGGGGTGTTCACATGCGAAGCACAGGTTCTATCGTCCGCATTTTACCGGCAGCGATGCTGTTCACATTCGCCTGCTCGAGCAGCAATAACAACTCCGGTGGCGTGGGTGGGAGCTCCGGCGGCGGTGCAACAACCCTTGGCGGTACCGCGGGCGGTGGAGGCACGCCATTGAGCACCGGTGGAATCGCTTCCGGCGGCTCGACGGTAACAGCGACCGGCGGAGCTCTCGGCGGCACGTTGGGTGGTGGAGGCGCGTCATTGGGCACCGCTGGAGTCGCTTCTGGCGGTTCGACGGTAACAGCGACCGGTGGAACTCTCGGCGGCATACCGGGCAGCGGCGGCAAGTCATCGGGCACCGGTGGAGTCGCATCCGGCGGTACGACGGCACCAGCGACAGGTGGAACTCTTGCTGGCTCGGGCGGAGTCGGCGCAGGCGGAACGACATCAAGCAGTTCCGGCACGGGCCCGACCCTGCAACAGGCCTGCACCGCGATATGCGCGTCGCAGACCACGGGCGATTGCCCTGTGACTGACTGCCAAACCAGCTGCGTGGCGGAAGCCGACGCGACGGTGAGTGCTATCACGAAGTGCAACGTGCAATACACCGCCATGGCCCAATGTGAAGCCGACCTGGGTGCGGACAAGTGGACCTGTTCCTCGGACGAGAACGTACCGATCCCTGTCGACGGCCAATGCACAGACACGGTCTGTGCGTGGGCCTGCTGCGCGACCGATCTGATCGTACCCTCTGACATCTGGGCTCGGTGCATGGATACGTGCAACCCAGGGACCGGTGGAACGTCAGGCACGGGAGGAACTTCTGCGGTGGGTGGCAGCGTCGCGACGGGTGGGGCGGGCGGAAAAGGTGGCTCGGGTGGCACGACCGGGACAGCACGGAGCGGCGGTACCACCAGCAGCGGCGGCACCACGAGCAGCGGCGGCACTACAGGCGCTGCCGGAGCAGGCGGTGCCCCTCCAGCAAGCACAGGGATCCCGGCGGGATATCCCGCGCCCACCGCGGACAATGCAGCCAAGTGCACGACGGTAGCCATGACCGGCGGCTTCTGTCCGGGCGGCGGCTCGGGGCCCACCTGTCTGCAGTGCCTGTTCGGCGGCACCACCTACAACACATCCGAAAGTCCGCCCGCACCGGCGGATGCAACTTCATTGGCTGGGGACTACGTGGTGACGGTTCAGCTTGGCAGCGTGGGTCCAGTCTTCGTGAGTGCGGAGTCGAGTCGCGGTCTCTTGTCTCAAGGAGCGGCCTCGCAAGAGTACGCCTTTGTCGTGGATGTGCGGCCCATGGAGGGGCAACCCAACCACGCGGGCGGTCCGGTGGGATACCCAGGCCTCGATATGTTCTTCTCCGGCCCTGCTGGGCTCAAGGTCACAGGGATCGGATATGCCCTGGCTGGGGCGAGCACAAAGCCGGTCATGGTCTACATTGCCGGCGACTCGACGGTGTGCGACCAGACCGGGAATGCCTTCGGTGGCTGGGGTCAAATGATGCCTGAGTATTTCGGACCTCCAGTTGGGTTTGCCAACTACGCAAACAGCGGAGCCGCTTCCGGATCATTTGGCAGCTATTGGAGCATGATCAAGGCGAAATGGAGCGCGGGCGATTGGGTGATGATCCAATTTGGTCACAATGACAAGACCGATTCGGATGCCACCGTCCAGGCGAATCTTGAGAAGATGGCGGCCGACGCACAAACCGCAGGCGTAAACCCGATCCTGGTATCTCCTCCCGCACGCGTGCAGGGCTACCCAGTCGGTGACCAATCCAGCCTTCACGCAGCGGCAGCCAAAGCCGCTGCTGCTTCAAAGAATTGCCCCTACATTGATCTCACAGCCCTCTCGACGGCCTGGTACAACACGCTTGGATCCGAGGCCGCGTGCCTGGCGTTCCACGCGAACGCTGGCGCCACACACACCAACCTCGCCGGCGCTGACAAGCTGGCGGGCCTGCTGGCCAAGGCCATCAAAGATCAGAACATCGGACTGGCGAAGTACTTGAGATAGTAAATCGCACCAATTGGGTCGAAGACACCCGAAATCCACCAAGCCAGCACGAACCGGGCGGCCAGGTCGGCGTTGCGCAGCAGGGGGTGCCCGCTATACTCGAACTCCCTGGCGAGTTGCTGTGGACTACGCCTGGTTCGGGACAGCCGCGGCCCAGACATTTCTTCAGAATGTGTCGCGCTACGTCGACAGCAAGGGCGGCGTGGCCAGTGTCCCCTTTGACAAGAACAGCGCTTTCCTGGGCCCGTTTGCCCTCTCAGGCATGGCCGTCAGTCAAGCCAAGGCCGACACATATCTCAACGCCTGGCTGTCCGCCACCATGGACGACACGCCCTACTTCCAGGGCTCGCTGCGCGGGCTGTGCCTCCTCTTGGCGAATCACAGTTTTCCCAAGGGACCGTGATCGGCGGCTGAGTCCACTGGAAGCAAGCCGGCGGCTGCCGCAGCCACCGAGACTCACGACTACGGTGTGGGCGCCTTGCTCCTCGCGGCCAGCGAACTGTACGAGATGGTGAAGTAGAAGGTCAGGGCGCTGTCTCGATGGCTTTCTGGAACTCCGAGAAGGGCTGGTCGCCCACGATCCACGACCCAGCGATGAAGAAGGTCGGCGTGGCATCCACGCCCAAAGAAACGCCCAGGGCTTTGTCCTGCGCCACCTCGTCGGCGATTTCCTGACTGGATCGGTCGGCATCGAACTGCACCAGGTCCAGACCGATGACCTGCGCATACCCGTCGAGGTCGGCGTCGGTCAAGGCTGACTGATTGGCAAACATCTGGTCGTGCATCTCCCACGCCCTGTTCTGGCGGGCGGCGGCTAAAAAGGCCTCGGCTGCGGGAAGCGCGTAGGCGTGCTTGCTGAGCGGAAAATTCACGAAGGCCAGGACCACGTCATTGGGATAGGTGGCCAGCACCTGTTTCACCGTGGGCTCAGCCGCGCCGCAGGCCGGGCACTGAAAATCCCCAAACTCCACCATGGTCAGGCGCGCTGCAGCCGGGCCCAGGAGCGGCGTATGGGACGGTACCTGGACCGCCGTCGGCCTACGCGAGGACGTGCACGCAACGAGGAGGGCAGCCAGGCCCAGGGCGCGAATCGGGAGGAACCATTTGGACATCGATTGAATGTTTAGCAGCCCCGGAGAACGACGACCACCCGATGTTGGCGCGGCGGTATCAGCAAGTGCGCGGGCGCAGTCGGGATCGTGGCGCCCTTTCTTTGGGTATTCACATGCGGTACGCTTAATAGCTCCATGAGCGCCGTGGCGGCCTTGCGGGTTCTCGCCGTTCTGGCATCCGCGGCTTCCGCGGATGGCGTGGCACCCGTGGCACTCGATGGCGACGCTGAGCTTGGCTCCGCGGTGGCGCAGGCTCTCGCAGAGCGCGGAATCCGGGTGGTGTCGTCAGCCGGGACAGAGTCCGTGCAAGTCCACGTGCAGCCCGATCCCGCGGGGATTCGGCTGTTCATCTACGACCGGAATGGCCACGCGGTCGAACGGATCGTGGCCAATGCCGAAGTCGCCGCAGCCGTGGTCGAATCGTGGGTGCGGGACGATCTCGCGCGATCCTTGCTGGATCCGCACGAAGTCTCGACGACGGGAGGCGCGCCGAATGGGACCAAGGCTCCTTCGCCAGCCCCTGCAACAGCAACTTCTGGGCCGACCCCTCCTGGCATCGCTTCCGCTCCAGCTCATCCCGGTGCCCGTTCCCGTCCCACTGTGACTGTGGTTGCCGACACCTCCTTGGCCACTGATGGCACTTTGTGGATGGGCGCAGCCCTGGGAGCTTGCGTGCGCGTCGGGCGGTTTTGTGTTGGCGTCGACGTTCAGTTCAGCGGCGACATGGCCGTGAGCGGGAATGTCGGTGCTCTCTACACGGTGGTTGACAGCTCGAACGCAGCCTGCACGGAACCGCGGCGCAAGTTGACCCGCATGGGCGGCAATGCGCTCATGACCGCTGATCTGCCCCTGCGCGTGGGAGCCGGAACCCTTGGTCCGGGGATTGGGCTGGGAGCAGCTTGGTTGTCTACCAATGCCGTGCTGGACCAACATAGCGGCAACGCCACGACAGTTGGCTTTGTCGCGGAACCGCGAATTCAATTCTCCTGGCCCTTGGGCTGGGGTTTGGCGGCGGACGTGGGGCTTCGCGCCGACATCTTGCCGTTCGCGCACCAGAAGCACCTCACTTCTAGTGGCTTCAACCTGCCGGGCGAACCCCTGGGCTTCTTGCACGCGGGAATCGGACTCCGCTACGGGTTCTTCGCACAATGACCTTGGCACCTGATTCGTGCAACGCGGTCCGGCGCGGGCGGTGCGGCTTTCGGCGTCTGGCCGCTTTTCGTGCGAAGAAGTTTCGGGGCAGAGGGCACTAACCGTCTGTAAGCTACATGGGTATGCCAATGCTCAACACTGCTCTGCGGCGAGCGCGAGTCTCACGCGCCCGGTGAGACCATGATCCGCAGGCACGAAGGCAAGCTGCTCCCGTTCCAGCGCAATTCCGTGTGGCTGGCGGATACCACCGACGAAGTGCTGGTGGCAGCCTGTGCCTTGCACGACCCCGGCGCCATGGCCGAGCTGTTCGATCGTCATGGCGATGCGGTCCACCGCTTTCTGTCGCGCCTCATGGGTGCGGGTTGCTGGGATGTGGACGACATGGTTCACACCACGTTTATCGAGGCTCTCCGCTCTGCCGCGCGCTTTCGCGGCGGCTCGTCGGTGAGAACTTGGCTGTTCGGCATTGCTTCGAATATCGGGCGCCACCACATCCGCGATCAGGTGCGCAGACGGTCCTTCCTCAAGGCCTTGGGCGATATCAAGCCAGCGCCCGGCCAGACCCCCGACCAGGCCGCCGAGCGCCAGCAGATGGTTGAACGCGTGGCCGCAGCGCTTGCGCAACTGCCCTTCGATCTGCGGGCGGCCTTTGTTCTGTGCGATCTGGAGGAAATGTCAGGCGCGGATGCGGCTGCGGCCCTCGATGTTCGGCAAGGGACTTTGGGCCGGCGCCTGTTCGAGGCGCGGCGGGCTCTTCGTGCAGCCGTGGCGGAGGTGAGACCATGAGCGAGCGCGCCACTTGCCCTCGTTTCGTTGAGATCGGCCGCTTGGCGTCTCCAGAGGATGTGCCGGAGCTGCGTCTGCATCTGGAGCAATGCCTTTACTGTCAATCGCAGTGGTCTGTCACCAAGAGTCTCATCGAATCGATGCGGCAGCTTCCCGTCAAGGCGCCCGAGGTTGCCCGGCGACAACAGACGCGCAATGCACTCGTGCTCGCGGCTGCCGAGTCTCAGCGTCGGCGTTTCTCGCCTTGGTGGGTGAAGGCCGCGGTGTACGCAGTCGTGGTCCTGTGCGCGGCAGGCGTGTTCGCGGCAGTGGGCACCATCGCGCTGCCCTGGCTGCAAAGGCAGCGCGTGCGCACACCAGCCGCCGCTCTTCGCGATCAGGACGGGCCACGCGCGACGACATCACTCGATCCCCCGGCAAAGATCGAGACCGTCGCCCAGACCGGGGCTGCTTCGCCCGCATCGAGCAAGCCCAGCGCGACGGCGTCGGCGGAATCCTGGGCTTCCCGGATCCCCATCATGGAAGAGTCTCCTCGACATCAGACCACAACTCGCAGAGCGCGGGGAGCGCTGGCCTTGGCGTCGCGCCCAACCTCGTCACTGAATTCCAGCCACCAGCCCAGCCCGGCGGAGTTGGCTTTCTCGGAAGGCTGGCAGGCGTTTCGTTCTGGCGACTATCCTGGCGCCATCGCCGGCATGAGGCGCGCCTTGCGTGCGGCGCCGACCTCGGCCCTGGCGGAGGATGCCCGATACTGGGAGGCCGTGGCCCTGGCGCGCCAGGGCTCGGTGGCCCAATCCCGTGCGGTGATGGAAGATTTCCTGCGGCACTTCCCCGGTTCTCCTCGCGCCGGCGAGGTTTCCGCCATGCTCGGCTGGTTCTTGGTCGAATCACACGATTGGGCCGCAGCCGAGCGGCGCTTCCGCGCAGCCGAGAGCGACCGAGCGCCGGCTGTGCGTGAGAGCGCCACGAAGGGCCTGGAGATCACGGGGCAGTTCTACGGCCGCAACCAAAGGCAGTGAGGTGATTCACCTCGAAGGCCACCCGGTGGGTGGCTGTCGAGCGAACCCACCTCACGCCCTTGTTTCGCGAGATCCTTGTCAAAACTGACGCGCGGGCGGAGGCGGCGGAGGCGGCGGAGGCGGCGGAGGTGGTGGAGGCGGAGCCCCGCCAGCCTCGGGCGGCGTGGGCGGTGCCGAACCTCCCCCGACTGGCGGCGGCGTGGGAATGCCACTGTCGGGCATCAGACACGACGACAGGTCGAACATCATGAACTCCAGGGCCTTCTCAGGTCCGGACAGATCGCGGGTCATCACACAGTTGCTGGGGAAGGTGCCCTTGGAGTCAGGATTCGAGACCACTGCAGTCGCCACGTGCAGGCCGGTAAAGACGAACCGACCGCACTGAGCCGTGGTTGGCTGGCCTACCGGGGCATTGAAGGTGAAGTAGTGGACATAGGATGAAGGCGTGGTCTGGTAGATCCACTGTTGCGAGATCCCCGGCAGGGTGGTCAGGGCGGTGGATTTCACGTCGCTGCCCAGCATGATCGACCCTGGCGTGGTCGATGCACCGACCGAGACAAGCCACTGGCCAAAGGCCTGGCCCTTGGGAAAGGACGTATCCACCAACGCGGTGATGCTGCTGCCCAGCGAGCTGCTTCCGCCCGTGTCCCAAGTCGCCACCTCACCAAAGGGAGCGTGTCCGTCGGGCGCGATCGAGGCGGGGTTGGAAGCGCTGCCGGGCGGATACTTCGTGATGTCCTTGCGTGGTGGGTACGAACGCAGCCAACCCCAGTGGTAGTGCTCGGCGAAGGTGCGGCCTCCGCTGTTCACGTACTGGACCATGTTCAGCTTCATGGCGTCGGTGAGAATGTTGCCCGACCCATCGGACGGAAAGTAGCCATTGGCGTCGGGCAGCAGCGCGGTCTTGTCTCCTTCGTAGCGCTCGTTGCTCCCGCCGCACGCCATGAGGATGACGTCGTACTTCATCATGGTATTGATCGCGCTCCACAGGACGTTGGCGGACGGCCAACTCGCGCCGCCATTGAAGCCGCTGTCATAGGCCGCTGGCGCGCTCACGGAGTAGTTGTCCTCGTAGATATTGATGGAGCCCGTCCCGTCGGGATTGGTGAACTCTGCGGTATCGATGCCCATTCGCGTGAACAGGCATTGCAGCCGGTCCGCATCACCGGCGGTGATGGCCATCTTCGGGATGTTGCCTTCGCTCTGGTTGCGCGGCAGGCGCAGGCGCCGCGCCTGGCCGCTCGAGGGGTCTGCAATAGCCTTGCTGGCGCATTGACTGACTTCCGATGCTTTGATGGTGACCTGGCGTCGCCACTTGCCCACCTGCATGACCAGCGGGAAATCCACGCTCACTGGAACATTGTCCAACTTGAAGTTACCACTCGAGTCGGTCAGTGCGGTGGTGATGGGCTTGCCCGACACCGAGGCCGAGCAGGTATCGCAGGAGGCACCGGTGGAGATGTTGGCCAGCGGCGCATCGGGTACGTAGACGATGACGTTGTACAGGGGAACCTTGCCAGCGGGATCGTAGACGATTCCGGTGATGCTGGTGGATCCAGTGGCGCACTTCACCTGGGCGGCGCACATGGCGCCGCAACTCTGGACAGGACAGACGTTGGCGGCGCAGGTTCCGCTGCCCGGGCAGTCGCCGCAGTGGAGCGTGCCCCCACACCCGTCGCCGATGTCGCCACAGTACTGGCCGCCTCCTGACGTCGTACACGCAGTGCGCACGCAGGCGGGGCCGCCCGTGCACAAACCCTTGCTCTGGTCGCACACCCAGCCGGCCTGGAAGGTAGAACAGGAATCCCCACAGTCGACCGTTCCGCCGCAGCCATCACCGACCTTGCCGCAATAGCGAACGTTGGGAGTGCCGTCGCAGACGAGCTTGCTGCAGCCAGGGCCTCCCACGCAAGAATTCGCGGCGGTGTTGCACACCCAACCCGCATTGAGACTGGCACAATTGTCACCACAGTCGATTCCGCGCCCGCAACCGTCACCCACCTTTCCGCAATAGCGCGCCCCGGCCACTGGATCGCACGTGGCCGGCGCGCAGACATCGGCATTGCCCACGCACAGGCTATTCTCACACACCCAACCCGGATTCACGTTGGCACAGTTGTCGCCGCAGGCGAGCGCGTGACCGCAGCCGTCGGTGATCTTGCCACAGTACGAGCCGCTGGTGGACCCGACGGCGTAGGTGCACTGATAGGTCGGGTTGCAGTCGGCCCCGCCCACGCACGTATGCTGGGTCGGATCGCACGTCCATCCAGTGGGGCAGTTGTTGCCACAATCGATCTCGCCATTGCAGCCATCGCCGATCACGCCGCAGTACGGCCCTCCTGAAGGCGCGCAGGTGGCGGATGCCTTGAGCGGAACGCAGGCGTCGACTGGCCCTGCGTCGGGGATCACCGAGACCAGGCTCGTGCCGGTGTTGGCCGCGCCGCCTGTGCCGCCGGCATTGCCTCCGCCGTCGTTGCCACCGCAACCGGCGTTGCTAACTCCCGAGACATTTGCCGAAGTGCAGGCTCCGCCCAAAACCAGCAAGGGCGCAAGGAGACGCATACAGGCAACCAGGACGGACGTTGACGGCAGTGGTTTCATGCTTTCCCCCAAGGCGAGACAGAACATTCCGTGGTCATGTGTACCGGAGTCGTCTTGTGGGTGCCCGATGCAGTCGCATTTCTTCGCGATCGGTGCGGTCACTTGCCCAATGCTACCCGAGATTGGCCCGCGGGCGCGTCTTTCGCGGTCGCCAACAGCGCGCCGCGCTCACGCGCGAACACCAAGTCGGCCGGCGGAATGATCCACGTCCAGTTTCAGCCGAAGAAAGCGAAGGTGGCGGGCACTAAACACGGCAAGGCACATGCGCAGGCAAGTTCTGGTTCTCGCGCTGCTTGGATTTTCACCTCGGAGATCTCGACACATGAAGGATCGATCGACGCCAGAAGCAAGGAAGCTGCGCTCTCTCGTCGTAGTTGTGTTCGCTCTCGGCGCGACCGCCGGTCTTGCGCGCGCCGAGCAGCCTTCGGGCAGCGATCCGGCTGGCGACACCTCGGCTGCGCAGGCCGGCACGCTCCCTGCGGCTCCCTCCGAGGCAGCGCCTTCGTCTTCTCCTGAGGCAAAGGTCGCGGGCGCGGTGGTGGTCGCACCGCCGCCAGCCAGCCCCGTGCTTGAGCCGTCACTCCCAGCGCCGAGTCCCTCCTGGTTCACCCGGCCTTCGCTGACAGTGGCCATGGGTGAGGCCGCCAGCAGATGGGCCGTGACTCTTTACGGCTTCGTGGAGGCCGACCTCATCTACGACACCACGCGGAGCTACAACGACTCGATCGGCAGCGCGCTGGTGGCCCGCAAGGAAACCTACGAAGGACGGAATGGCCGCACGCAGTTCTCGATTCGCAACACGCGACTGGGCTTTGCCTTGGAGTCGCCGCAGGTCGGGCCGGTGAAGCCGTCGGCCGTGTTGGAAGCCGACTTCTTCGGCCACCAGGACACCCCACCGGCCACATCGGAGGTCACCTATTTCAGCAGTCCCGTGCTTCGACTGAGGCATGCCTTCGTGAAGCTGGAGAATCCCTACGTGAACGTGCTCATGGGGCAGACCTACGACGTGTTCGGCTGGCAGAACTACTTCTCGCCCTGTTCGCTGGAGTTTCTCGGGCTGCCCAATCAGCTCTTTTCGCGCAACATGCAGCTTCGCGCTTCTCACACATTCTATGCGACTGGCGCGGTCAGCCTCGATGTCGCGGCGTCGGCGGTACGGCCGGCCCAGCGCGACGCCGAGGTTCCCGACGGCAACGCGGGCCTGCGCCTCAGTGTCAATGGCTGGAAAGGAATCGCCACGCCCGGCAACGTGGGCACCGTGGCGCTGCCTCTCTCGCTCGGCGTGTCGGGCACTGTGCGGCAGTTCAAGGTGGATGGATTCACCCCGCCCCCCGTGCAGCACTCCAACAGCGCGACGGGCTGGGGCGTGTCGGTGGACGCACTTGTTCCGGTGATCCCTGCTGCCAGCGCAGACGACCGTGGCAACCGGCTCACCCTGGTTGGCTCTTTCGTCAAGGGGACTGGAATCGCCGACCTCATCACCTCGGGCGGTGGGGCGCAGTTCCCCACCTTGCCCAATCCCGGACAGGCCAGTCCGCCCTTCGTCTACACGCCGGACATCGACAACGGCCTGGTTACTTTTGATAGGAATGGCGTTCTGCACACCATTGCGTGGCAGGCATTCCGGGTCGGCCTGCAGTACTACTTGCCTCCCACGGGTCGGCTGTTCTTCTCTGGGAACTACACCCAGTCCCACTCGGGCAATCTGGCCAAGCTGTTCCTTCCGGGAAACTCAGAGATCGAGTTGCTCGGCACCATTGCAAACACGTCACGGTACGGCGACGCGAACCTCTTCTGGGATGTGACGCCCGCGGCACGGATTGGCGTGTCCGGGCAGTACACCCAGGTCAACTACCTCGACGGGACCAGGCCGCACAACATCCGCGGCATGGCCCAAACCGTTTACCAGTTCTGAGCGTGCTCCGCTGGGGTCGCAACCGAGTGAGTAGGTCCATGGTCATGAAACGAAAACTGCGGCCACTTCGGGCACCAATAGGTCGAAACGCAAGACTAACCCCAAGAAAAAGAGCGAGGGCTTCGATGACAATACGGTCTGCAACGTACATTGGAACAGTGGCGCTCCTGTCACAACTGCTCCTTGCCCACGGCTGCGGTAGCAACAACCCGAGCACCATCGCCGCCGCTGGGACGAGCGGCACGGCGGGCGCCGCTGCCGGCACGCCCGCCGGGGGTACGACTGGCGCGGCCGGCGCTGTCGCGGGCACGCCGAGCGCCGGCACGACTGGTGCGGCAGGTGCGCCGAACACCACGCCGGCCGGTGGCACAGGCGGCGCAGCCAGCGCGCCGAACACTACGCCGGCCGGTGGCACTGCCGCCATTACGACGGCCACCAGCAGCGGCGGCAGCACGGGTGCCTCTACTGGGGCCTTCGATCCTCTATGCTCGACCCTGCTCACGGCTGCGGGTGCCATTCCCACCAAGGCTGGCGTTTGCACGGCGACCGATTCCCAGCTTTGCTACAAGACCTGCGGGCCCAAGAGCATCGGCTTCAAGTCGGAAACCTGCTCGGGCGGAGCCTACCAGGAGCAGTCAGGTTGCTCGTTCCCCACGGGTATCGACTACTCTTGTTACAAGATACCGTCAGTCATCGATCCGTCTTGTCCTACTACTGTGCCGCAAGCCAGCCAACCCTGCTCGGTCGCCGACTGCGTGCTCTGCAACGTCAATGGTGGCTACAATGACTCGTCAGGGGCCGCCAAGACCGGGTACTGCGTTTGTCCGACGACCAGTGCGGGGACGCCGGGCAAGTGGAGCTGCGCCAGCACGACGGCCTGGCCATGCCCGGCTGG
The DNA here is from genome assembly GCA_003142855.1 of Myxococcales bacterium. Taxonomy (GTDB): domain Bacteria; phylum Myxococcota_A; class Polyangia; order Fen-1088; family Fen-1088; genus Fen-1137. The sequence goes on along the minus strand of PLNW01000149.1, from coordinate 27,483 downwards.
CCAGGGATGCTGAAAAAGAGCAATTTCAACCAGCACCCGCAGCCAGGAGTTCGATCCGGCACCATCCGATGGCGAAGCAGCACAATGGCCTAACGTCTCGCAAGCGAGCCACAAGCTTGTGGCTTGGCGCCCTCGGGGCAGTTTCTCTGCTCTTTCTGGCTGCCTGCGGGGCCAATGATGACCTTCCCGCGATTGAAACAGTTTGCGGCACAGCGGCCCCGGCCGATTTGGCCGGGGGGCCGGCCTGTGGCGCTGGCGATCCGAATCTACCAGCGGAACCGCAGCTTCCGACTGACGTTTGTCAAACTCTGACGGCAAGCAAGTCGGCGCCCACTGAACGAGACGACGGGACCGACCTCGACACGACCCGAATTCAGAACGCCCTGCTCGCGTGCAAGGGCCAAGCGGTCAAGCTCGTGAGCGACGGCGAGAACAACGCCTTTGTCACAGGACACTTACAAATCGACAGCGTCACGTTGTGGATCGACCAGGGGACGACGCTCTACGCTTCCCGCAATCCCACCCTCTACCAAAAGACCGGCAACTGCGGCTCGATCGGCATCAGCGACTCGGGCGCGTGCACCGACTTCATCACCCTGGCGGGAACGAGTCCGGGCATTGTCGGCGACGGAATCATCGACGGTCAAGGCGGCGAGCCGCTCATTGGCAAAGACTACTCGTGGTGGCAGGCGTCTTACGCGCTTCGTGCCATCGACGGCAGCATCGGGAATCCTACCCTGATCAACTCGAGCACAGGAACGACCGGCCTGCTGCTCTACCGAATCACGCTGCACAATTCACCAAAGTTCCACGTCAAGATCACCTCGTATCCTGCCGACGGGGACTGCTCGACTTCTGGCAAGGGTTTCATCGTCTGGGGCGTCACCATTCTCACGCCTTCGCAATGGACCAACAGTCGGGGCGACGTCCTGACCCCGAGTTTCGCCCGCAACACCGATGGCATAGACCCAGGCGAGGGAAATGTGGCCCAGTGCGGGGTCATTGCATGCAGCACAATAAGCACCGGAGACGACCAGATCGCGATCAAAGGCGGCCACCTGGCGTCCGAACTGGTCGTCGCGCACAACCATTTCGGCACCGGCCACGGCATGTCGATCGGCAGCGAAACTTACGGGCACGACACGACCCACGATGGCGTGGTGACCCGCGGAGTTGAGAACGTCAGTATCTACGACCTCACCATCGACGCCGATTCTCGACCGGTTGGGAGCGATGCGACGGCCGCGGATTTCAACGGCATTCGCGTGAAATCCGACGAGAGCCGGGGAGGCCTGGTCAACAACATCACGTACAGCCAGATCTGCATGCGCGACATGACCAACGCCATCTTGGTGAGCACCGCCTACAATCCCCAATTCGCCGGAACGTCATTCCCTGACTTTAGATCGCTGACCTTCCAGAATATCCATCACGTGACGTGCATGGGTCTTCAGAGGCCGGTGGTCACGCTCGAAGGGTTCAACGCTACCCTGCCTCTCGGTCCCGTCACACTGAACGACGTCATCATCGACAACATGGGCTCGCTGGATGTGGCGGCGGAGTTTGCCAACATCACCCTCGGTCCTGGAGACGTCAACTTCACGCCTGCTGGCCAAGGGGTCGTGGTCACGGACATCCGGGGCGAAAGCACGCCTCAGCCGTGCGTTTTTCCACCCTTGCCCGCGCCGGAAGCGCCCGCCGGATGGCTTCGGTGAACCGATGGTAGCCCTTCGCAATCGATGGCTGGGTTTCAAACGAACGCTCTTGCTATGCGGTCTTGCTCCCGCCGCGTGCACCAGCAATTCGTCAGCTCCCAATGGCGCGTGCACGGCCGATCCCGTGGCAGTCAACTGTGACGTCGGCGGGGTAGCGGGCGAGACGCTGGGACTGCTCGCCCATTTCTGCACGGGCGCAAGCCGGCCGGACCAAGACCCGACCTATATTGATGGGTTTCCCCAGGGCCTGGTGTGCGCCGATCAAGGAGCGGTTGGCAGCGACGGGACGCAAGTCTATTGCTGCTCAGCCCAGGTGACACCTTGTGCGTACGATCCAGTCGCAACCTGCGACCCAGGAACTGTTGGCTATCAGTGTCGCGGCGCAGACCGTCCCGAGGCGCTCAATGCCGCGATTCACTGCAATCAAGGTGTCAGACAGGGTGACTTGATAGACTACTGCTGTTCCGGCGCGGCACGAACCCCGGCCTGTATTCAGTCCGCCAGCCTGGGATGTTCCGCGGCCTTGATGGGATGGATCTGCCCAGCGGGCGCCCTACCGACCGCGCAGGATCTCTTGGCCAACCAAAGTCGCGCCGACGTCTATTATCAACTTTGCCCTGTCCCCAAGCAGGCCGACAACCCGAACCAGAATATTTTCTGTTGCTATACCCCAGGGCTGGTTCCGCCCGGTGGCAGCTGTGTTCAGGATACTGAGGTTCCCGGATGTCAGCCGGGCCGGTTCGGCATCGCTTGCTACGGGCCCGACACGCCCGACGAGGACTACCCGCCGCTCACCTGTCCCGACCCGGGCGTTCCTGGGGTCAGCGCAGAAGGCTACTCGGCCACTCTCTACTGTTGCGACTTCCGCTCCTGCGTCCCCACCCTGGCAGTCCCCGGATGTCAGGAAAGTCGCTTCGGCTTTTCCTGCTCCGGGTCTGATACGCCGGAAGGGTATTACACGGGCATGCACTGCCCTGACCCGGGTTTCTCGGGCGTCAGCGCGACAGGCAAGCCGGTGACGCAATACTGCTGCGACCTTCAGCCGCAGTGAGGGGTTGAAACCAGTTTCAGAATGTACTACCGCAAGAAACCCCGAGCGGGCTCACCATACAGTTGAATGCGCTGGGGGCCTGGCTGGGAGCGGGCCCGGCGGAATCCCACGAGAGGATTCCGATGAGAGCCATGGTCAGGGCAGCGACCCCAGCCCCAATCGTCATGCCGAGGGCAACGTTCCGCCAAGTCTTCATGCTGGACTCGTTGGTGCATTGCAGGTCAGGCGCGGGATTGTGGCAGTTGTCGAGTTGAGTTTGCCGGGTGTACAGGTAGTAACCGGCGCCGCCAGCCAGCAGCGCCGCACCACCGCCGGCAATGAGCCACGCGATCGCACCGCCGTTCGACACGGTCGGGGGCAACGGCTCCGTGGCAGTCGCGACGGGGGGCGCTCCGGGGGTGGGCGCGACCGGCGCGGGTTCGAGCGACACCGAGAGTTCCTTTCGTTGACCACCACGAACATCGAGTGGAAGCGTGCGCGGTACCATGCCAGGCGCCTTGACTTCAATCGTGTGCGAGCCGAAGCCAAACATCAAGGTTCCATCGGACTCGTATTCCGGCGCATGACCGTCGACGAGCACCTGCGCAGTCTTTGGCGAAACCGTCAGGATATACACATCCACGAACATGCGGCTGCGAGCGAGCAGCTCCAGCGTGTGCTCGCGTTTCCCGGAGGAAAGCGGCTTGCGCTCATCTTGCACGGCCGCCGACAAGTTGTGCACAGCCGACACATAGTCGCGAAGCTCGAAAGAAGTCATGCCGATGCCACGCAAAGTTCGCGCATTGGGACTGATTTCGTGGGCGCGCCGGAAAAGAATTCGTGCTTCCTCGAAACGGCGGGCGTCGTATTCGGCTAGCCCCTCGTCGATGGCCTTCTTGTAGGCAGGATCGTCCGCAGGTTCAGCCGCAGGCGGCGGCTCGGTCCCTCGGCCGGCCGCGTGGGCGGTCGGGAGGAACATGGCAAAACTGAAGGCCGCAAGCGCGATGGCGATTCCTCGCACGGCCGGAAATGACGGAAATGGATTGTGCATGGGAAGACTCATAGTGCGATGGATCCTGCTAGAAGTCATCTGCGGAGAGGCTGCCCGCACGCGGTGGTGCGGACTTCTCCGAGGGGCTGGCCGTTGGTGCCGGCGCCGCGGTCCGCGTTGATGAGCCAGCCGTCGCTGCCAGCGATGGGTTGAGCGCCGATGCATGCCCGTTCCGAGCACTGTGCGCAGCGTGCCGCCCCAGCGGGGCGGTGTTCTTGGCTGCCACATAGGAGCGACGGGAAGCGGCCGAAACAGGCACGTCGCGCACAGGACGCGTGGCTTTGCGATGTTCGGTCGTGGCGGGCGGGCCTGGGTTGGCTGGGGATGGCGAGGCTGCCAAGGGTGCAGGAACCTCGACAGCAGGGGTGGCTGCTGCTGGCGCAGGAACCTCGACAGCAGGGCTGGCTACTGCTGGCGCAGGGACTGCGACAGCGGGGTTGGCCGCTTCTGGCGCAGGAAGCGTGGGCGGAGCGGGGGGCTTGCTCGCTGCCGGCGCGGGATTGGCGATTGGTGCTCGGGCCGCTTTTCGGTCATCACCCGTGCTTCGCACGCCCATCCACACCGCGAACCCCAGCACGATCGCGCACCCCGCGCCCACCACCACACGCCGATCTTGAAAGATGGCGAGTGATCGGAGGCCCGAAAGGGGGACTGTGATCTGCGAAGTCTTTTGAAACGAGGGGCTTGCCTCTGGTTCCATCGGCAGCGGAAGCGCTACCGCTTGCAGGCCATCATCGAATCCATCATCAGCCCGGCCAGCATTGAATCCATCAGCGGACTGGCCATCACTGGATCCATCGTCAGCCTGCCCATCCGTGGCAACCACCGGGATGTCCTTTTCAGTAGGCCGCGCGATGAAGAGCTGCGTCTCCTGAAACTGCCCGGATGGTTGCTGCTCGAGAACGGCTTGCACCACAGAACTGGGAATCTCCGGCACTGGAGCGGGTGGAGCAGAGTCGGGCTCACCCGCGCCAAACGACGGGTTGTCGTTTTCCGCGGGCGGAGAGATGAAGAGCTGCGTCTCAGAGAACGGCCCCGTTGGCTCCTGCTCGACAGCGGCTTGCACCACAGAACTTCCCGACGAACGCTCGCGCAAGACAGACTCGGGCACCCCCGCGATGGGTGTAAGCACGCGCGGGGCAGGAGTGGTCGGCGCCAGCTCGTCTTCAATACTGCCCAGCAGCAGGTTCAGGTTCGAATAGCGATCCTCTGGCGTCTTGGCCATGGCCTTCTCGACGATGCCAACCAAGCCAGCCGGCAAGTCAGGACGTAGCGCCGCCAATGGCGGTGGTGGTTGGTTCAAGATGCGATTGAAGAGTTCAGGTCCTGGTTCACCCGGAAACGGTATCTGTCCGGTCAACGCCTCGTACAGCAGGACGCCGAACCCGTACACATCGGAACGCTCATCGATGCGTGCCGAACCCTTGAGGTGCTCGGGGGACATATAGGCGGGGGTACCCATGGCCAAGGCCGGGGCCGGCCCTGCCGACTGGTCCATCATTCGCTCCATCATGACCGAAATGCCGAAATCCAACACCTTGGTGGTCACCACGCGCCCATCGGGCCCGATGCAGATGAAGATGTTCTGCGGCTTCAGATCGCGGTGGATCACACCTTGTGCATGGGCGGCGGCCACCCCCCGCATGGCGGGCAGCAGCACCATCGTGGCTTCGCTGACGGTGAGAAATCCCCTGAAGGCGATGAAGTTCCCCAGTGGCTCTCCGTCGAGCAGCTCCATCACGATGCAAGGCATTCCCTCATGTTCGATGACGTCGAAGACCGTCACGACGTTGGGATGGTTCACCCGGCTGGCGGCCAGGACCTCGCTGTGAAAAAGCTCCTGCGCTTCTTTCGTCGTGGCCAGCGAGCGCAGAATCACCTTCAGGGCGACTCGCTTGCCCGTGCGTTCGTTTGTCCCGGCCCACACCGCCGCCATTCCGCCCTGGCCAATCAGGCGCTCAACCCGGTACTTCCCATCCACGAGCTGGCCTGCCCGCAGGATGGCATTGACTGTGTTGTCAGGCTGGGCTTTGGCTTTCCTCACTCCGCACCCCTAATAGTAACCGGGGGAAACAGAACGCGCTGCTCGCCCACCCCCGGGGTAGGCTTATGTATGTCCTCGCTAGTATATGCCTTACCACGGCAAGGCGATACCCACAAGATCAACGCAATCGTGAAATGAGCAGTCGCCTGCGTTCCCCCTCGTGGAGAATCCGCGCGTTCAGCAGGCGCCCCGAATCTGCCGAAGCTACAAGCAGAAACTGGCCTCGCGGCCAGGTGCGGCTATTTTACATAGATACCTCGAATGAGACGGGAACGAACCACCTTGGTGGGCACGCCCACCGTCGTCGCGCCGGGAGCTATCTTCCTGGTGGGCGAGTTCGGCTTGCCCGAGGAAGAGGTGGCCGTGCTGGCCGCGCTCTCGAGTTACGCGACGGCGCAGTACTTCCCCGATGTGTCGCCTGTCTCGCCCCTGGTGGCCGCCGTGGTCGAGCGCGCCAAGACCCACCTAGGCGAAGCCGCTGCGGCCTTGCCTGCGGGCTCGGTTCTGCTCAGCCCAGCCAAAGCTCCCACGGACGGGCAGGGCCTGACCTTTGACACCGCACCTGCCATTGCCGTGGCCACCGCCGCCGCCATCTTCGAGACGGCCGGACAGTCCATCAGCGAGCGAAGAGATGAGATTCTGGTGGTGGCCGAGGCTGGCCTTCGCGCCGTTCACGAAGGGATCGCCGCGGACGGCGAACTGGCCGCCGCTCTAAACGGCGGCCTGATCAAGGTCGTCACCCTGGCCGCCGCCGCCCCTCGCGTGGAAGCCTTGGCACCGCTGGCGGGGCTGCACCTGGTCGTCTTTCAGACGGGACATGCCGTGTTTCCCGAGGGCTGGCTGTCGAGCGTGCGCCAATTCGCCGAACGCAACCGCGTGGCCTACGCGCAGATCGCCAATGAACTGCTCGATCAGGCCAGCCGTTTCTCGGCCGGACTGTCTGCGGGCGACGCCACCGCCGCCATCGCCGCGGCCGGGCGCTACGGACATTGCATCACGCAACTTGCGGCGGCCGCTTCGGCTCCCCTGCAATCAGGGTCCTTCATGCGGGCCGTTGATCTGGCCAAGGAGATTGGTGGCGTCGCCAAGACTACCAGCGCGTGGCGCACCGGCATGGGTGTCGCCATGTTCGCCACGCCCGAGGCTGCGAACCTTTTTGCCCACGCCTGCCAGCCCGCTCTGGTCTCGCTCGCCGTCGAGCTGGACCGTTCCGGCGTTCGCTGCCTGGCCCCCGCGGCAGTCCACACGCCAGCACCCGAGACAGGACCTTCCTCCATATCGGCCGAGGCGATCGTGCGTAATTCTGTCGAGGAACGCACCACGGAGAAGACGCTGTCCGCGGCAGAGCCCGATCTCCCGCCGAGACCGTCGCCGGCGGGGACCCAGGCCCAAGTCCCAGCATCCGAGGCAGAGGCCGAGGAAGTCGATCCTCAAGATGCAGCCCAGCCGTCCCACAAGCGCAGGCGGCTCGGCCCGGCCATCGGGGGTGCGCTGGTCATCGTGGCGCTTCTAGCGGTTTGGCTGACCAAGTCCCTTGGCCATCACGGCGCCCGGCCGGCCAAGACACAGGACTATGCGGCGGCGCTGAAAGCTCCTTCTCTCCCGGCACCTGAGATCCCCGCGCCCATCGCGCCGGCCGAAGTCGTCCCCAGCCCGAACGAGCCAGCCGTTCCTGTGGTCGCTCCGTCAAGCGAGCCGCAACCGCCGCCCACCAAGGCGCATGCGTCCGCCCGTCGCGCGCACGCGCCCAAGTCCGGCAAGGCGCAGAAGCCGGCCGCCGCCGCCCCGCCGATTCAGGCCATATCCAGCCCGAAACCAGCAGCCCCGGCAACCCGAGCAACCCCGCACCAGTCGCCCAAGCCATCCTCGCCGCGCGCAGGCAAACTGTCGAACGACGATTTTTGAGGGAGTGAGCGCGCGAAGACTGCGGGGGAGGCGAAGGATTAAGGGGTGGGCGGCTGGCAAACACCTGTGCCTGAACTTGTACCGCAAGAGCAGTTGGGTGCGCAGTCCGTTGCAGTCGTACAAGTCGTTGAGCACTGACTACTCACGCAGAGGTACGGGGCGCAGGATCTCGAGTTCTGCTGACATGAACCACTCCCATCACAACAAGTGCCCGTGCTATCCTGGGCGTTGTCATGGTTCAGGTACTGCGGCGCACGAAACCCCTCCGCGATCGATCGCGCTAGATAGGACTTGCCCACCTGACGAGGACCGGAAAGCAAGACCATCTTCTTTCCAGATCTCGCTCGATGGCTTTGGCCTGGGTACGCTTCATGGAGCGCCTTTACCGCATTCGGTTGCGGTTTGGTCGCGACTTTTCCGCAACAGCTTGCGGATCGGTTGGACCTGAATCCCCAAGTCACGCGCCGGGAAACTATCTATCCTCCGACGATTTCTGATGGGTTGAGCGCCGCCATCGGGCGCCCAATTAGGTCCCTGGCACCACCATGGCGCGCACCACCCTTGCGTCTCAAGAGCACTGGCCACTGGTGATGTCGCAGGTGTGTCCGCTAGCGCAATCGTTATCCCCCGAACAGGTGCTCTTGCACACGCCGCCGACGCAGGCGTAACCCGCACATGAGGTGCTTGCCGGAACGCAGGTTCCCGCGCCGTCGCAGTTGCCGCCGCTATTGACGGACCCAGTATCAAAGCAGCCCGTGGTAGATCCACACGTAACACTCGTCGGCGGGTATTGGCACGTTTTCCCGGTGCTACTGCACAGATTGGTTCCACATGGGGAAGTGCCGGTGCACGCAACCGCGCAACAGACCTTGCCGGTCCCGCTCCCCGTGCCAAGACAGTGGTGTCCGGTCTGGCATTCGTCGTCCGCCGAGCAGGCGGTGCCATCGGCCTCGCTGTTCGGCGCGATGCAGGTTCCCCCCGCAGAGCAGACGTTATTGCCGCTACACCCGGCATTCGACGTGCATGACGTCGCACACTTCCCGGTGGTAGCCGAGCAGACGAAGGGGTTGCATGAGGTGGTCGTCTGGGTGCAACCTCCGTTCCCATCACAGGTCCCGGCAGTATAGGCCTTGCTCCCGTCCGTCGAACAGCCAGGCGTATTGCCACACGAGTCGCCTTTATGGCTTTGGCATCCTGAGCCGGTCGCATCTGCCAAGCAAAGGTTCTTGTCACCGCATGCCACATCGGTCGCGCAGGGCTTGGCACAGCAGATGCTGCCGCTTCCCGTGGAGACGCAGGTTCCGACGGCGCAGGCGATGCCTGGGCCGCAGGGCTGGCCATTGTTTGCCTTGCACATTCCGCTGGAGCAAGTGTAATTGGTCGGGCAAGGATTGGTGGCACTGCAGGCATTCAGACAGGCGCCACCCGAACACGTCGAGCCCCCTGTGCAGGTTGTGGCGCTTGTCACGCACTTGCCGGCGCCGTCGCACGAGGCGCCTACTGCATGAGTGGAGTCGGTGCAACTGGGGACACAAGTCCCGTCCGTGGTGTTGGCGGCTACCGGGCTGCAACTCCCGGCCTTTCCAGTCACGTTGCACGAATAGCAGCTGTTGCACGAGGCTGCATTGCAACAAACGCCGTCCACACAAGACAGGCTGCCCGAACAATTTCTGCTCGAGCCGCAGGCTTCTCCCGCAATCAGCGTCCGGCACGTTGTGCCCATGCAATAATCTCCGCTGGCCGTGTTGCAATCCGCATCCGTAGCACACTTGGTGTTGCATGCCTTCCCGCTGCACACGTAGGCGCCGCAGTCGTCGGCGACGAGATCGCACGCCGGAGCACTGCCACTGTAGTCGCACTTGCCCGTGGGATCGTACTGGGTGTTCGTATCCTTGCACGTGGTGAAGCTCGCGTTGCAGGTTGCGTTTTGTGCGCAATTGCCATTCCCGTCGCAGGTTCCGTTATTGCCACAGGCGCCGCTTGCTGCTTTGGTGCCACAGTTGGTGAGTGGTGCGCCGCCAGCGTTGATGTTTGTGCAGGTGCCGAGGCTGTTGCAGCTCTGGCAGGCCGTGCAGGTGGTGTGGCAACAGGTCCCGCCGATGCAATGCCCATTGGTGCAGTCGGTGTCAATGGAGCATGTGCTTCCGTCCTTCAGCTTTTCCCCGCAGTTATTGGTGGTCATATTGCACGTGACGCCATTGCAGTCACTGTTCGCTTTGCAGGTCATGAGGCAGGTCGTCAAGCCACACACAAAGGGGTCGCACTTGTCCGTTTGCACCGCCGGGCACTGGGTGCCGCCATTACAGTTGGCAGCGAGGGTCTGGACACCTGCTGTGCAGCTATTCTGACGGCAACCAGCGGTGTTCGGCTGCCGCTGACAGGCACCCGCCCCGTCGCAGGTTCCGGCGTTGGAACAGTCTCCTTTGGAGAGATCGCTCTTCGTGCACCCGGACTCGGGATCCGAGCCACCCTTGTCCACGTAGGAACAGGTCCCGGCCACACTGGTCGAGGTGCCTTTGCAGGTCTTGCACAGGCCGGAGGAGCCGTCGGAACAGGCGTTATTGCAGCACACCCCCTCGGTGCAGAACCCACTCTGGCACTGAACGGCGGCGCTGCAGGCGGCGCCCGGCAGTTTGAGGCCGCATAGGTTGTTCGCGCCGCAGGTGGCAGGTGACTTACAGTCGGTCGCCTGGGTGGCCACGGTGCACGAGTTCTTGCACACGTTGTTGACGCAAGCGAAGGGCGTGCAGTCTATCGGGGCTGGCGTGCCGCATGTGCCCTGGCCGTCGCACTGCGAACCCGGGGTTTCCGAGGCGCCGGAACAGCTAGAGGCCTTGCAGTTTTGGCCCTTGGGAACGTAGGCACAAGCCCCGCCAACGCACTTGCCGGTGGAGCCACAGGTGTTGGTCTGGGTTGTTGAGGTGCACTTGCCCTGCGGATCCGAGGAGTTGTCGGGAACAGAAACACAAAGACCCGGTGTCGCGAGGTTGCAGGCCATGCATGCTCCCGTACATGCGTTCTCGCAGCACACGCCCTGGGCGCAGAAGCTCGATCCACACTCCTTGCCCAAGCTGCAGCTCGCCCCAAGGGGCTTGAGACCGCAGGACGAGGCGGTGCAGACGTTGCCGGTCACGCATTGCGTGGAGTCAGTGCAAGCGGCGTAGCAGACACTTCCGTTGCAGACGTACGGGTTGCAGGTGCGCGAAGCGGCCGTGCACTGGCCCGAGGCATTGCAGGTACCGGGTTGGGTGTAGGATCCGGCCACGCAGCTCTGCGAGGAGCACGGAGTTCCGGCAGGATAGCTTTGGCAGGCCCCGGTGCCGTCGCACAGGCCGTTGGTCGAGCAGAGGGCCGGGCCCAGATTCTTGCAGGTATTGCGCGGATCGGAGGCACCCGCGGCCACATTCAGGCATTGGCCAGGCGAGCTAGGCAGGTTGCATGCGAGGCAGGGGCCGGCGCAGGCGCTTTCACAGCATACGCCGTCCACGCACTGGCTCGACTCGCATTGAGTGGCATCCGCGCAAGGGTGCCCGAACCCCCCCTTGCCGCAGGTCCCGGTGGTTACGCCGTTCACGGTTTGCAACGTGCATTGGTATCCGGTCTCGCAGTCCGCGTCGGTCTTGCACGGTGCGCACGCGCCGCCGGTGCAGAGGGAGGGCGAGCAATTCACGAGTCCGGGATCCCGGCAAGTTCCCTTGCCGTCGCAAGTCCGGGGCGTATTCTCGATAAGGCCCGAGCAAGAGGACGGGCCGCACAGAGTGTTTTCCGGGTAGAGGGTGCACGAGCCAAGGCCGTCGCAAAGGCCATTGTTGCCGCAGGTGGTGGGATCGGTGGCCTTGCACGCTGAGTCGAGAGAAAGGTACGGAAGGGCCGTGCAGGCGCCAACCGATCCAGTCTGGTTGCACGACCAACAAGCATCGCTGCACGCGATGTTGCAGCACACGCCGAGCACATTCGCGCTTGCGCCCACGCAGAAGGTGGAGAGACAATCATCGCTGCTCTGGCAGGCAGCGCCGTTGATACTCTTCCCGCACCTGCCAGCCACGCACTGCTGTCCAGCCGCGCACTGGGAATTGGTCGTGCAGGTATAGGTGCAACTGCTGGTGGCCGGATCACAGGTATAAGGCGGACAGAACGGCGGGGAACCCGGCTCAGAACACTTGCCATTGCCGTCGCAGGTGAGGAAGCCCGTGATGCCATCTCCATCACAGGCGGCTTTGCACGGCGTGCCCTCCATGTACTTGCGGCAGCCGCCATTGCCGTCGCAGGTTCCGTCCTGCCCACAGGTCGCGGGCGTACTGGCAGTGCAGACCGAGGGATCGTCGGGTTTCCTACCCGGTGGAAAGAAATCACAGACACCCAGCGAGCTGGGCAGATTGCAGGCCTTGCAGGTCTGCCCGCAGGCCGAGGTGCAACAGAGCCCGTCAGCGCAGAATAATCCGGTCTGGCACTCCGCATTGCAGCTACAGGATTCCGCCTGTCCCTTGGACGCGCTGACCGTGCCCGGAGCGCAGGTGCCGGGCTGGGCAACATCTGAGGTCTTGGCATCCTTCTTCCCGCCATCCGACGCGCCCCCGGCGTCGCCAGAAAAGTTGGCCTTGGTGCAACCAACGGCCCCCAAGACGGCACACAGGGCAAGGGCGCCCCCAAAGGCGGTCCCCCCATGTGACGATGTGGATCCCTGACCTCTAGCGCGCCACGAATCAGCTCTCATTGGAAAACCCCCCAAGCCTGAGAAGACGGAAATGGACGTGTTTATGGATCGCCGCCCGGGCCTTGTCGATGGTTTGTGATGCTGGTCTGCAAGGCAGAAACCTCAGTCGCTCGGGCAGAAGCTATACTCACTGCCCCGCGCTGTGCAGGCGGCCCCGGTGGGACAGAGATTGGTGGTGGGGTCGCAGACCCGGTGGCAGCCGTTGTTCACGCAGGTGTTCCCCAACAGGCAGTCATGGGCGGAGGCGCAGGTAGCGCCGTTCTTGCCGTCCCCGCTGCTGAGCTCACAAACGGTACGGCTATGCTTTGATGGGTCCGGGGAAACCAAGAGGCAAACCCGGCCTTGTCCACAGCTGCTGGTCGGCTGTGCATAGGGATCGCAGCAGGTTCCATCCGGGCCGCACACGTCGTAGGGAGGATCACAGACGTTGACTGTGCCGCCTGCCGCCGAAAGGCTGCGCTCGGTGCAGGCCACGCCGGCAGCGCAGTCTGTTAGGTTGTGACACAGGGGGAAGCAGTAGCCAACGCTCGGCGAGCCGCCGTTGACAGGCTGGAGGCAGATGCTCCCCGGGGCGCAATTGTCATTTTGACTCCCCAAGCCGGAGGCGTTCACCCCGCAGGCCTGGAAAACTCCTGCCGGGCTCGGGTCCTTGCCGGCGCAGGTCGGCTGGGCCGCGCCACCAACAAGTGCATAGGTGCACTTCTCTAGGCACCAATTGCAGCCGCCGCTCTGGCAGACCGGATCGCAGATCTCTGGCGTGTCTGGCGGCACGCAGGTGGGGGACCAACCTGCTGCGTCACAAGTCATGATCACATCTGGCCCAGAGCCAATGGCCCCGCCGCTCCCAGCCTCCGCGGAACCGTCGGCGCCGCCCGAAATCTCGGCGTCACTTGTGATGCGGACAAAATTCGCCTTGGTACAGGCAAGGCTCAAGACGAGCAGCACGGCAGGACAGCTCGACCGCAGGTTCTTGGGCAGATTCTTCATGAGTCAGTCACCCGGTGTACAGCACTCTAGCGAGAACGAGTCTGCCACGCGAGCAAGGATTTGATGCCCGGCCGGTGCGATCTCGCAAGCACTGCCGCGAGTCTGGCGTGCGGGTTGCTCGCGTCCAGCCACCTCATCACCCACCCAGACGAAGCCTCACGCCAGCAGAACCCGATCCAAGCGCAGCAGCTTGAAGATCGACATCGGCTGATCGCACAGGCCGTAAACGGTCACCACCCCACCGTACTCCTTGGATTTCTTGTACAGAAAAACCAGGGCGCCCACGCCCGAACTGTCGATCAGGCGCAAGCCCGACAGATCGATCACGATGCGGGGGTGCTTCTTCTCGACAAGCTCGTCGATGAACGGGCGAAGCTCCAAAACGGTCACCGCGTCCAGCTCGCCCTCGATGCGAACCGTGGTCACGCCATCTGCGCTACTGGTGAAGAACCGCACTTGTTGCCCCCTTGCCCGCACGCCCCGCCGGCCCCCCAGGGCAGTCTGGAATGTTCTTGCTCAAGTTTAACACGTTAGGACATCCGGCCTGGTAAGTAACCTCGTCCATCAGCGATCGCATAATATAGACGCCCAGCCCTGACTCCGGTAACGCATCCAAGTCTGGAAGGCAGACGCTCAGCGGGTCGAAACTGCGTCCGTAGTCCTCGATTCTCAGGTGCACAGCCGTGGAGTCCATCGTCAGGCGTATCCGCGCAATGTCCGAGGATCGATCGCGGTAGCAATGAAACGCGATGTTGTTGAAGGCTTCGCCCACCGCCGAGAGGACGTGATTCATGAACTCATCGACGGGAGCCTCGCGGCCACACACACCGGCGAACGCGGCCTTGCAGGCGGCCGCAACAGCGCGAAGAATCACGTTGCGATACGAAATATCGCCAGGTGCCTCAACGCATACCGTTGCCGAAAGAGCCACGGGCGGCACCCTACCACGCCGGAGGCCCACTACAACCTGCATGTTGGCCTCCGGCTGTTCTCATCTGGACGGCGCGCCCGGCTCATCTCACGTTACTATCAGAGGCAAGCATAGGTACCCAACTCGCAAATGCAGCCGATACCAGATCCACCGAGGCATGCAGAAAGCGGTGAGATGCACGTCGTTCCAGTGGCGGCCCCCCGTGGACAGTCCTGGAGCGGGCCCGTATTCAACGGACAGACGTAGAAACCCGAGGTACAAAGACAGATGCCGCCCAGGCTGGGGAGAACGCAACCCAGAACATTGCTGGAACAGGACGCGCCCAAGCGAACCTCGGGTCCGCACACGATCAGACCGACCAGGTTGTCGCGTGGGGCATCCAGAATGCCACCCAGCAGGCCGCCGAGGCCACCATCCGGGAACGGAAATCCGATGCCCCCGCGCCCGCCGGAGCCAGGAGAGTCCCCGACACCTCGTGAGCCATCCGCACCTTTCGCCTGATCGGGGCTTGCGTCCCTTCCGGCGGACACCACTAGGCCATCGCGGCCGCACGAAGTCATGACGAGGGCTGCCGCGAAAAGCATCTGCGCAAGAGGTTTGTTCGCCATGGTGAGCTTGACCCAACTGCGGGGACAATCACGGCCACCAACCGAAACATTCTGGGGTCCGGGGCCGGCAAATGCAACCGCCGCGAAGGAGCCAGTTGCTGTCAACCCTCAACGCGCTTGCCCGGCACGGCCAGGAGCTTTCGCACTGCCGCCCGCAGAGAATCTGGATCGTAGGGTTTGCGCAGGATCGTGTCGTTGGCGGTCAATTCGGTCTTGGCGCCCAGCGATTCAGCCGCGTAGCCACTCGCAAACAACACCGGAATGTCCGGGCGAAGTGAACGGCAGCGCGCGGCGACTTCGAAACCGCTGAGTCCCGGCATCATGATGTCGAGGAAGAGCAGGTCGAATTGTCCCGGATCGGTGGCGAATCGATCGACGGCCTGCTGTCCATCGGCCACGGCAATCACCCGTGCACCCAAACGGGTCAGCACCTTTTCGGCGACCCGGCGGACCGCCTCGCTGTCTTCCGCGAGCAGAATCGTGGCCGCGATGGAACTCTGGTCGTCTTGAGCTGACTCGGCGGAGGGTTTTTTCGTCGAGGCCCGCTCGCCGGTCGCGCAGGGTAGCAGCACGACAAATTCCGTGCCCCGGCCAGGTTCGCTGCGGGCGGAAATGTGCCCGCCGTGCTGCCGGATGATGCCGTAGACCACCGCCAAACCCAGGCCGGAGCCCCTGTCGCGCGGCTTGGTCGAGAAAAACGGCTCGAAGACCCGCTCGAGGACGTCTGCGGTCATGCCGTGGCCTGTATCCGACACCGTGATGCGCACGAACGGTCCGGCTGGCCGCTGACACAGCTGTCCCGCGGTGGTGGCGTCGAGCACCATGGGCTCGATGGTGATCGACAGTTTTCCGCCGGCGGGCATGGCATCCCGTGCGTTGAGGCAGAGATTGAGTAGGACTTGCTCCATCTGTCCCCTGTCCGCCTCGGTCACGACCGGCTGCGGGGCCGCGTGATAATCGATGTGGATGTTCTCGGGAATCAGTCGCCGGATCATCTCCAGATGGCTGGCCACCAGGCCGTTGATCTCGACGATCTCCCACTCCAGCGCCTGCCGCCGTCCGAAGGTGAGCAGTTGCCGTGTGAGCTGGCTGGCCTGAGCCACGGTGGTGACGATCGCGCCGAGCGCGGCCTCGCGATCGCGGGTTTCATTGTTCGGGGCCAGCGCGAGGTCGGCGTTGCCTCCGATCACCTGGAGCAAATTGTTGAAGTCGTGGGCGATGCCACCAGCCAGCAGACCGACGGCTTCGAGCTTCTGCGCCTCGCGCAGCTGTTCCTCTAGCGCGCTCTGCCGGTCGGCAGCCTCGTGCAGTTCGGTGATGTCACGGAGGAAGGAGAGCACGGCATCGGCACCGTCCCATTCGACGCGCGTCAGACTCGACTGCACCCAGCGATGCGAGCCGTCCTTCCACAGAATCTGCCAGCCCGGATGAGGCGGCAGGTGCGCTCCGCGCAGCACCGCCTCGGTCTGGGAACGCAACTCGTAGCGGAACCTGAGGGCGACTTGCTCAGTCCAGTCGCTCTGCCAGGGAAACTCGGCCGGCGTCTGGTAGCCGAACATCTGGAGCGCCGCCGAATTCGCGTAGCGTACCCGTCCATCCTGTTGCACCAGGATTCCGACGATGGCGGATTCGATCAGCGTGCGATAGCGTTCTTCGCTCCGGCGCAGGGCGCGCTCGCTGGCGACGCGGTCGGTGATGTCGCGGGAAACCACCAAGGCCGACACAATGGCTCCGTCGGCAGAAACCTCAGGGATGGCCCGCGACTCGAAGCGCCGCAGCCCGGCGGGCGTTTTGAGCTCGAATTCGACGGTGACGGGCTGACCACTCGCGAAGACCTGCGCCAGGGTTCGCTGCCAAAGCGCCGCGTATTCTGCGAAACGCGGAAACTCGCCTATCCGGCGTCCGATCACCTCCGCAGGGGAGAGCCCGGTCGCTTGGGCGAATGCCGGATTGGCGAAGCGGTAGCATCCTTCGCGGTCGTGGCGCACCACCAGGTCGGGCGAGTTTTCGGCCAACGTGCGCACCTGCTGCTCGCGCTCGGCGATTTCCCGACGGGACTGCTCGCGCTCGGCGATGTGTTTGCGGAGAGAGTCGCGCATGCGGCCGAGCGTGTCGGACAGCAGGTCGAGTTCGCTCAGGTGGGAATGCACCGCTGCGGTTTCGGTCAAGTCGAGCGAAGCGATGCGCTGGCTTTGCGCGGCCAGTTCAGCCAGGGGCCGCGAGAACCAGCGGGCGAGACGCAAGGCCAGCAAGGCGGCGGCGAGCAGGGCCAGCAGGCCGACGCCGGCGATGAGCGCCTGGTACTGGCCGGCCGCCGGAATGAGGTCGGCCTCGGGCAGCAGCACCCCGATCCAGAAACGGTGCCCCGAGCCGAACTCGAAGGGCGTGAATCCGGCCCACCAGGTTTCGTCCTCGAGCGTGAGACGAAAGCGATCGGACCGGCCTTTGCGGTCGGCCTGCCACTTCGCCACCGCCTGCTTGACGTGGGGAGAGGCGGATTCGGCGACCGGCTGCAGCGTGGGCACGTTGGCGTCCGGCTTGTTGTTTCCCCGGTTATCGCGAGGCGGCCCGAGCAGCCTCCCGTCATCGGTCAGTACGAACATCAATCCGCGCGGCGAAGGTCGCACGGTGGTGGTGAACTTCGCGACCTCGTCCAGGGGCAAGTCGTAGGTCACGATCAGAATCTCGCCCGACGGATCGCGTGCGGCGACGGCGGCGGAGATGCTGGGGGCCTTCGTGGTGAAAAGCGGGTACACCTCGGTCCACGCCACCAGGCTCGACGCTGCGGCCTGCGCCTCGGGCAGGGTTTGATCCCGAAAGGCCGCCATGGCCACCTTGTACCAGGGGCGCTGCCGAGCATCGTAGTCGGGCATCGACAGATCCCATTTCTCAACAAGCTGGTGTCCGGCGTCCTCCCACAGCGCCCAGCGACTGGTTTCACCCCATTCGGCAGGCCGGAATTCCCGCGTGAGAAATTGCAGGCGGCTGGGGTCGGGCGGAGGCAGTCGCTCTGACACAGTCTTGAGGAGCGCGGACCGGCGAACCGGCTCGCTGTAGCGGAGGACGAGAAGATGCCCACCCTTCTGGTCGGCGAGCATCATGGAATCGACGTTGGGCAGCGAAAAAAGCCCCGGCATCAGCAGGTTCCTGCGCGTGTCCGCGTCTTTGGACGAGTACCGCCCCTGCCGGATCGCTGCATAGTCCTCGATCATCTTCTGCCGGATTGGATCGAACAGATTGTGCAGTCGGAACTCCGCATCTAGCCCCAACTCGAACATCAGGGATCCAGCAACGTCGCGTGCCAGGCGGGCCGTACCGAGGAGTGACGCCGTCAACAAGCTGCCCAAGACCAACAACACGAGAAGCGCGAAGGAAAGCAGCAGCCCTCCTCGAATGCTGATCATTCGGTGGGGCGGACTCTGCTCGGGGGGGGCCTGCGCTGGCATCATGGTTGGACCAGTGGTGTCCAAGACGACATCAGCGGCATTGTCGCACAAATCCAGCAAGTGAGCAGCCCGGACGGCAGGCTGCCAGGTTAGTTCGATGTGACCGAGTAGCTGTTGGTCACGAAGGCCTGGGTAGATCCGTCCGAGGTGATCTCGAAGCCGAACTGCACCAGATCGAGTGTCCAACTGGAGGTGAACACCCCGTGGGCGGTGTGATTGCCCGTGAGCCAGGTCAGGATGTCCTTTATGTTCACGCTGCCCGAGTTGGTGTTGCTGGTGCGCACGAAGGTAACTATGTCGCCACCGCTGTTGCCGGAATAGACGTTCCAGGTATGGCCGCCCACTGACACGTTGGTCTGGTCCGCCACCGGACCGGACGGGCCGGTGACAGATGCGATCGGCTGCACAGGCCCATTCTTGTTCATCCACAGCATGATTTCGACACTCGCTGGACCGTTGCCTCCGACGAAAATGTCGTAGGTGGTTTCCCAGGATCCACTGCTGGGCACAGTCACGTCGAAGGCACTGGTGCAGCTGTTGATTGCGTTGATGGCCTTTTGGGGAAACGACGAGATGTTGGGATAGGACTTTATATTGGAGGTGGTAGGATGATTGGCCGCCACGCCCCACTTGTTTGTCGTGGTGGCCCAGATGCACTGGGGACCCGGGCCGAATCCCCAGACGTTGTTGAAGTAGGTGTAGCCGCCGCTGTTCGTACTACCGTTCGTGGCGCAGGAGCACCAGGAAGTAGTGATGCCCGCGGGCGCGGCTCCTGGACAGTTGGTGGTGACGGGGCCGATGGTGCCGCCCGAACTGGAGGTGCCGCCTGCGCTGGTGGTTCCGCCTGAGTTGGTGGTTCCGCCCGAGCTGGTGGTTCCGCCCGAGCTGGTGGTTCCGCCCGAGCTGGTGGTTCCGCCCCAGTTGGAGGTGCCACCCGCGCTGGAGGTTCCGCCCAAGTTGGTGGTTCCGCCGGAACTGTCGGTGCCACCCGTGGCCGTCGTCCCGCCCGAGCTGGTGGTGCCGCTGGAACTGGGATTTCCACCCGGCTGAGCGGTGCCCCCAGTTTCCGAGGTGCCGCCGCCAGTGACCACGCCGCCCGTTGCCGGCACATCCTCTCCGCCGTCGGGCGAATCGGCACCGGTATCGGAAGATGCTCCCCCGGTGGCCGTGCTTCCACCCGCGGCGGCCGTTCCACCTGTGCTAGGGCTGCCTCCAGTGGTCGCAGCTTCGGTCGTGCTGGTCATGCCTCCGGTCACGGTCGTGCCTCCGGCAGCGGTGAGACTGCCCGACGCACTTCCACCGGTCGATATTGCACCGCCCGCGATCATGGTGCCGCCGGCACTCGTCATGCCGCCGACTGTGGTCGTGCCGCCTTTGCTCGTGGCTCCTCCCTGTCCAGACGAGCCCCCCGTGGCCGCGGGTGCCGGGGTCAGCTCGGAACAGCTCGATGCGAACGCGACGACCAGGACGAAGGACAGGGACAGACCTGTGGCAACGAGGCGCACGTACTTCATGATCGAACCCCTTTGCGGTTGACGTCACGCGCACTAGCGCGGGCTCGGACCCAAACATTGTAACACTGTCGCGGGAATTTGGGAACAGCCGCGCAGACGAGTCAGACGAGCGGACTGCGAGTGGTATCCTGCGACGAGGCACAGGGATCCACGCCCGGCGCTGCTCCAGCTATCCTGGTGCGGCGCCGAGGTCAATCGGCTGGTTTCTCCTAGCGGAGGAAACAGACCAGCGGATAAATGTTGAGCCTCTTGATCTCGTCGCGAATAAGCGCGGCCACGAAGTTGGCTCCCACTGTGCTCAGGTGGGTGGTCGGGTCTGC
The DNA here is from genome assembly GCA_003142855.1 of Myxococcales bacterium. GTDB lineage: Bacteria > Myxococcota_A > Polyangia > Fen-1088 > Fen-1088 > Fen-1137. The sequence goes on along the minus strand of PLNW01000149.1, from coordinate 7,218 downwards.
GTAGTAGTTTGCCGTTACCGTAGCTTTGCCTTTGGCGCTAAAGGCCGCGACGACCACAGCGTTGATATCAATGACCGGAACATTGTTCGTTGCGCCGACACTCTTGATGCTCGCAAGAAGATCCACGCCGGGATCATTGACGAAGGTGGCACTCATTGTGGTGCCAGACCAGTTGTTGCGTGGGATGGGGGTCGCAAGCACCGGGATGGCTCCCTTGGCCCTTGTTTCCGTGATGTAGGTCGTCAGGTTCTTTTCGTACGCAGCCTGCGGCGTGTTCTTGTCGTTGTGGGCGAATTCGATCAGGACGACGTCCCCGGCCTTGATGAGAGGCTTGACTGTCGGCCACATCTTGGGGTCGTCGTAGAAGCTGTAGTAGGGCGCGTCGGTCCTGCAAGGGGTGGTTGTGGGCGAGCATTCCGACAGCGCACCGGAATTGCCGTAGTTCGCCACGGAAAGACCATAGCCGAAGAATTGCGGCAACCATTGGCCCCATCCTGCGGTGCCCGGGCCCTCTTGGTCGCACCCGGTCGAATCGGTCAGGATGTACATGACAACGGCACTGGTGGTCGGCGCGTAGGCGATGGAATCCAGCTGGGGATTGGCTCCAATGAAGTACATGTCCAACCCAGGGGTTCCGTTCGATGCCTGCGACCACTCGGGTTGTCCCTCTGGATCGCGGACATTGACCGTCATGGAGGAGAGGGCTTTTTGGCCAGCGGTGGTCACTATCGGGGCCACGGCGGTGCCCGCCACCGTGACTGAGGCGGCCAGCATCTCACGCAAGTGTTCAGCTTGCACAATGGTCTGACCGGCGGCTGTACCACCGAGATTGAAGGAGACGTCGTAGTTGCCAATGCTGCCACCAAAATGGCAGGTAATGCCGGCCGATCCGCTGCCGGTGCACTTGGCGCGTGTCGTGGTGTCTGGAGTGGGAGGCGTACCGACGGCGGGGCAGACCCCAGAGCCTGTCGAGCCGGTTTGCCCGCCGCTGCTGGGAATGGTTCCGCCTGAGCTACCGGCGGTTGTGGTGCCGCCCTTGGAAGTGGAACCGCCCGCTACGACCGAGCCGCCTGGAGCGAGAGAGCCGCCTGCCGTGGTGGTGCCGCCCTTGGGGACGGAGCCACCTGTTACGACCGAGCCGCCTGGAGCGAGAGAGCCGCCTGCCGTGGTGGTGCCGCCCTTGGGGACGGAGCCACCTGTTACGACCGAGCCGCCCTGCTGAACCACACCGCCAGTTTCCGAGCCGCCCTGCTGAACCACACCGCCGGTTTCTGAGCCGCCCTGCTGAACCACACCACCGGTTTCCGAGCCGCCTTGCGCAACGACGCCGCCAGTGTTCTGGCCGCCCTGCTGAACCACACCGCCCGTGTTCTGGCCGGCCTGCGAAACCACGCCGCCCGTGTTCTGGCTGTTTCCACCCGCCCCTGCGGAGGCAGGGCCACTACCTGCTTGTGGTGTCCCAGAGTTGCCTGACAGGCTGCAGCCCAGGCCCAGAGGTGCCACTGCAATCATGGCGAAGAGGAGGTGGCGAAAAGGCCCCTGGCCGCGAAGGTTGTGAATCGACTTCTCGTTCTGGTCATGAATTGACATCGTCATAGGTAGTGGCTCCTTGAAAATCTTCGGCTCAAGAATCCGCGACGCTGCGTTGCGACGACGGCGATGATTGTATACCGGCTTGGCGCCGGCAAGCGCTCATAGGCACTTCTTGCGTTGCAAAGGGACGAAGCCAATTCCGGACGCCGACATCAAAAAGCTAGGAACGGTTGGGGCGCTCCATGAACACATACTCTGGGATCTTCGCCGCGGCAACCATGGTTCTGGTCTCCTGGCCTCGTATGGCTCGGGCCACGGCAATGCCGGTGGTGGGAAGCCCGGCACCGGATTTCACGCTGCCAGCGCACGACGGCAGCAAGGTGCAACTTTCGGCGCTGCACGGCACCTGGGTGGTCCTGTACTTCTATCCCAAGGACAGGACCCCGGGCTGCAGCATCGAAGCGCACAATTTCGCCATGGATCAACCCGAGTACACCAAACGCAAGGCCGTCGTGCTGGGCGTGAGCGTGGACAGCGTGGATTCACACCAGGAGTTCTGCACCCAGGAGGGGCTGACCTTCAAGCTCCTGGCAGACACAGACAAGAAGGTGTCGGCGGCCTACGGATCGCTCACCAACCTGCTGGTGACCAAGCTGTCCGCGCGCCACACTTTCATCATCGATCCCCAGGGCAAGATCGCGCAGGTGTTTGCCGACGTGAAGCCCGCCGTGCACAGTCGCCAGGTGTTGGCCGCACTGGACGCCCTGTCCGCCACCGGCAAGTAGCGAGCGAATCGACCGAGCCGCCGCAAGGGGAGTCGGCTGGGGGAAATGGGTCCAAGAATCTTCGACTCGCTGGAATTTTGGACGTAGCGGCATTTCGCAGATCCGTCGGAGAGGCGAGTTCTTTGTGAAGCTACGAGCGCGGGCGCGCCCTAGACTTATGCAGGCGCCCCGAAAGGATGTTGTTCATGAGCATAGCCACGACGCGTGTTCGACTTGTTCTTCTCGTCGCTGCCTTCACTGCGGGGCTCTTGAGCGCAGATGCTGACGCTTTTGCCCAGACCATCACGATTGATGGCGCCGGCACCGGCCGGACCTATGACGGAATCGGCGCTGTGACCGGTGGCGGTGGAACCTCCCCTCTCCTGATTGACTACGTCGAGCCCCAGCGCACGCAGATTCTCGACTACCTCTTCAAGCCGAACTACGGAGCGGGCCTGCAAGAACTGTATGTCGAGATAGGTGGCGATGGGAACTCGACCCAGGGTTCCGAGCTGAGCCACATGCACACCAAGACGGATGAAAACTACTACCGTGGCTACGAGTGGTGGCTCATGGAACAGGCCAGACAGAGAAACCCAGCCATCGTACTGGATGCCACGGCGTGGTCGGCTCCGGCGTGGCTTGGCAATGGCAACTTCTGGTCGCAGGACACGGCCGACTACCTGTCCAAGTGGATCATGGGCGCGAAGTCTGCCCATGGCCTGGATATCGACTACGTCGGGTGCCGAAACGAAAAGGGCGACAACACCAGTTGGGTGAAGACGTTTCGCACCACTCTGAACAGCAACAACCTCACCAACGTGGGCATCCATGCTTTCGACAACTGGGGGGCCACCAGCTGGACCTGGGCCACCGGAATGAACACCGACGCCACCTTGAAGGCCGCGGTCTACGCCATCGGCAGCCACACCACGTCGTCATTTGGCAGCACAAAGGGAACGCCACCGCCTGCGAACGTCATAGCCATTGGCAAACCAATCTGGGACACCGAAGAGCATGTGTATGAACATGGGTTTCAGTGCGCACTAGACATTGTCGGCGCATTCAACTTCAACTACGTCAACAGCAAGATCACCAAGACCATATACTGGTACCTCATCACCGCCTTCTACTCGAATGAGCCGTTTTACGACGACACCATGGCCGTTGCGAGCTCTCCCTGGAGTGGCAACTATACAATCAATCCAGCGTTGTGGGGCTATGCCCACGTGGGCCAGTTCACCAAGGTCGGCTGGAAGTACCTGGACGGCGCATCTGGCAGCTTCTCGGGTGGTGGCAACTACGTGACGATGATAGCTCCCAGTGGCGGAGACTACAGTGTCATTGCGCAGACCTCGGGCGCGAAAGCGGCGCAGAACATCACGTTCAACGTCACAGGCGGCCTTTCCACCGGCAGTGTATCCGTGTGGCGCAGCAATGCGACCACCCAGTTCGAAAAACTGGCCAGTGTCACCCCGGTCAATGGGTCGTTCGCGATTTCACTTGATGCGAACTCCATCTATTCGATCAGCACGACCACGGGACAGCAGAAGGGTGCGGCCACGCCACCGGCGGCGGCGAATTTCCCCATGCCCTATTACGAGACATACGACCACTATGCTGACTTCAACTCGGTCGGCTATCGGCCGTACTACCACGACGACATCGCGGGTGGGTTCGAACTCTACAAGCGGCCTGACGGGACGGGACAGTGTTTGCGACAGGTCATCAGTCAGCCAGCGCAGAGCTGGGCTCCGGAAACCAATCCATACACCATTGTGGGCAATACAGCCTGGACGGACTATGAAGTCAGCGCAGACGTTTCTATAGAGACAACCTCGGGTTGGGCGTCGCTGTTGGGGCGTATCAGTTCGACGGGAACCGGCTACGGCACAAGTCCAAACGCCTACAGCATGACCATGACTCCGACCGGAGCTTGCGCTCTCTATGCATCGACCACATCGTCCTCCACCGCGACAACGCTGGCGACCGGACAGGCCACGTTGGCCGCGGGCAGCTGGCATAACATGAAGCTGGTCTTCCAGGGAACTTCTATCAAAGGCTTGGTTGACGGCACCCAGGTGCTGACGGCTACGGACAGCAAGTACTCCAAGGGCAACGTCGGGCTCGGTACCGCCGCGAAGACGACGGCGCTGTTCGACAACCTGATCGTCAACACGGTGAATGGAACCAAGCCTGCTCCGACGGTCTTTCCCCAGGACGGCCAAAGCCCGCCCGATGGCGGCGCAGGCGGAAGCACGGGCACGGGCGGAGCCGGCGGTTCTGGTGGAGCCGGTGGTGTGCCAGGCACCGGCGGAGGCGCAGGCGCGGGCGGAAGCACCCGCGCGGGCGGGGTCCCTGCAACCGGCGGCAGCCGCGCTGGAGGAAGCATCGGCACTGGAGGAAGCATCGCCATCGGTGGTGCCACGAGCCTAGGGGGCAGCAACGGCGCTGGCGGGAGCACCGCCACGGGCGGAACTAGCGGCGTGGCCGGCAACACGGACGTGGGCGGAACCATGGGCGCGGCCGGAAACCCGGAAACGGGCGGAATGACCGGCGCGGCCGGGAACGCGGACACGGGCGGAATCATCGGCGTTGCAGGAGACACTGGTGTTGGCGGAATTACCGGCGCGGCTGGAGACACCGGCGCGGCCGGTCACGGTGGATCCAGTGTGCAGGGCAGCACAGGAATCACGAGGGCCTCGGCCTCCGGCTGCTCGTACGGCGTGGGCCGTAGCGGCGACAACGACGGCAGAGTGGGATGGCTACTGCTCGCCAGCCTTGCCGCGACAGCGATCCTCCGCCGTCGTCGCAATCGTTCGGCGCTCTAGTCGCAGGTTCCAGAGCACGGAACAAAGGCGCCACTGGTAGCGGTCACAGTCGCGGTGCCGTCGGTGAGCCCCGCTGCCTTGGCCGTCACTGTGATGGTTCCGGTGCCGGTCGCCTGGACGATCGCAAAGGCCAGGCCGCCGAAGGTGTTGCGCGTGTTTCCGCGGAACGATTCCTGGACCATGCTGCCGCTGTCCACAGCTATGATGGTTCCGGGACCTGTGATGGAGAAGGTTATGGTGGTGTCGGTGGTCACCGCGGCCTTGACGAACGAGACGTCGTTCACGTCGGTCGTTATCGTGGTGTGATCGGCCGTAAGCGTCACCTTGCCCGCCGTCGCTCCCGTGCCGGCCGGCGTCGTCTTGGGCGCCCCCCATGTCGTCTGCCACGAGTAGGCGAGAGTCCTGGGAGTCCCCATTTCGTCTAGCAGCGCTCCGTTGCCTCCAAATGATGGCCATCCGCCATCGTGCTCGCCCATATAGTCAACGCCGGTCCACATGAACTCGCCCGTGAGCGGCGGGTGGCTGGTAATCTCGGCCCAGGTGGTCAGTTCGGTGCCCATCTCGGTGAGCAAGCCGGCGCGCGTAGGTGCCATGCCCATGGCCGTAAGGACTTCGCTGTCTCGGTAGTTGCCGCCGAAAACGTCGACCAGGGTTCTCGTGGCTCCGGTTACGTCACCAGAATCGGAGGGCCGGAAGAGGGCCTGGGTGACAGCACGGTCGGGATCGAGCGTGTGACAGATGGAGACCATCTTGGTCAGGATAGGAGTTCGCGTGCCGAGCGAATCGCGGATCTCGTTGCCGGTGCTGTAGAGGGCGATGCTGGGGTGGTTGCGATCCCGCGCGACGATCCCGGTCACATCGACCTGGTACCAGGGTGCGCCAGTGGCGGTCCCGGGCACCGCGGGCATTCCGGTGGGGTTGGTCGCGGTGGTGCTGAAGTAAGCGGAGTCATCGCCAACGTCCTGGTACTTCTTTCCGACCCAAACGTCGAAGAACTCATCCATGACGAGAATGCCCATCCGGTCGCACAGATCGAGGAAGTCCGGGTTGGGTGGATCGTGGGCCGTGCGGATGGCATTCACCCCGAAGACCTTGAGCGCCGCCAGCCGTCGCTGGATTGCCCGCTGCGGAGCAGCCAGCCCAAGCCCGTGGTAGTCTTGATGCAAGCACACGCCTTGGAGCTTCACGTTCTTGCCATTGATATTCATGCCTGTCGTGCCGTCGAATGTGAGGCTCCGAATTCCGACCGGAGTCACGTCGTCGTCGACCGCGGTGGCGCCCACCAGGACATTGGTTACGAGCTGATACATGTTGGGAGTGGTGAGATCCCACAGCTTGGGATTCGTGACCGGGACGTCGAATGTGAAGCTGGCCGATGCGCCTGCGGCGATGTTCTGAGCAGTCGCTGTGACGGGTGCCAGCGCGGTCCCGCTGGGATCCCTGAGGATGCCCTGCACGCTCACGCTTTGAGACGAAGTGCCCGAATTGACCACCGAGGTTGTCACGTGGACAGTCGCCGACGCAGCCGTCGCCCCCTTGGTGCTGACGTAGGTGGCCCACTGATCGACATGCACCGGATCGGTCGCGATGATGCGGGCGTGTCGGTAGATTCCAGCGCCCGCGTAGTAGCGTGAGGCGGGCTGCGAACTGGTGTCGGTCTTGACCGAGAGGACGTTTTCCGCCCCGAACTTGATACTCTTCGTCATGTCGTAGCGGAAGCTCACGTAGCCGTAGGGATGATTCCCGAGCTGAGTGCCGTTGATGGTGACAGTGCCGTGCGCCATGACGCCGTCGAATTCAATGTAGACTTGCTGACCCGAGGTGACGGTTGAGGGAAGAGTGAAATGCTTTCGGTACCAACCGATTCCCGACGCCAGGTAGCCTCCCCGGCCGGTCATCGGCGCAGTTTGCGAGAACGGCCCCTCGACGCTCCAGTCGTGTGGGAGGTTCACCGGGCTCCATCCGGAATCCGCGAAAGCCGTCTGATCCGCCCCGGTCGCGTCGCCCTTGTTGAACAGCCAGCCCAAATCGAGGGGAATGATGGTTCGGACCCGACCTGGCAGAACAGTGGTGCCGCCCGAAGCGGAGGT
>PLNW01000054.1 GCA_003142855.1 Myxococcales bacterium | reverse complement strand
GCGCTGACCCCCACCCCGGACAGCGCCGGGAACGTGACCCTGACCTGGACTCTGGTCAGCGGCGCGACGTCTTACAACGTCTCGCGCGGCACGACCAAGGGCGGCCCATACACGGTTGTGGTGAATGGCCTTCCGGCCACAAGCTACAAAGACAGTCCGCCCGTTCCCAGCAATGGAAGCGCCACCTTCTACTATGTGGTGCGGGCCAACACCGGGAACTGCAATTCGCCCTATTCTCCTGAAGCGACAGCTGTAGTGGGATTGCACTGATAGCGTCGTGGCAACCCGCCCGCGAACGCATTACCTGTTAATATGTTCCCTGTTACGGAGATCGAACGATGAAAAGACAAGTCCGCGCGCTTTGCGTGGCAATTCTGGTGACTTGCGCTTCGTGGTCGGCTGTCGCGGGCGAGAAGGAACAGGCCAAGCAGCTCTTCGACGCGGGGCTGAAGCTCATGCGCATGGACGATTTCGTCGGCGCAACGGCCGATTTCGAACGCTCGGTCGCGCTCTACCCGACGCGGAACAGCCTCTTCAACGTCAATTTCGCACACCCCATGGTTGGTCGCAGTGTGCACAGGCGTGAGGTGAGGGCTCATGTCCGCCAGTTCGTTTCTCCCGTCGCCAGAGCGCTGCCAAATCGCGAGCGCCGTGGACCAAACCGAGGATGAAAACCCGCTCGCTGGTGACCTGATAGATTAGCCGGTGACTGCCGAGGAAGATCTCTCGGATGGCCCGGTCATCGAACTAGGGGACCACGCGGCCACGATTGGCGAACTCGGTCAGCGTGTCGGATGCCTCGAATGCCTCTCGAACAAACCCGCCTGCATAGCGGACGCTTTCGCGGGCGATGTACCCGCGGTCGCGCTCAAATCCTCAAGCGCGGCTTCGGTCCAGCCTACTCGCCCAGCCACTTGGCCATCCGTCGCTTGGCCTCGTCCTGCTCAACAACACGCCCGGCTTCAACATCGCGCAGGCGGCGTTCAATCTTCTCGCGGACGTAGATGTGGTACTGGATGTCTTCCCGTGAGGCGGTGTCAGGCAGGTCATCAAATAACCGGCGTACGATTTCTTTTGCAGTGTGCATAGCGCCACTCACCCCCAAAGGATGGTGCGCTTCGGCCTTCGGGGAGTACCTTTCCGAGCGCCTGGGTACCTGACCACCCTTCGCGGGTTCGCGTGATAGGATAGGCCTGTCGTGCCGGCTATGCCTCAAATCGACGCGCGCGTGGGCACCGTGCTGGAAGGCGCGTATCGCATCACGCGTCTCATCGGCGTGGGCGGCATGGGCGCGGTGTACGAGGCGGTGCAGCTTCGGCTCAACAAGCGCGTGGCTATCAAGCTGATGGCGCGCGATCTGGCCGCCAACCAGGAGGCCCTGACGCGCTTCCACCGCGAGGCCGAGATCACGTCACACCTCGGACACCCCCATCTGGTGAACGTCATCGATTTTGGTCAGGCCGAATCCGGCGAGCCCTACCTGGTGATGGAGTATCTGGAAGGGGAGGATCTCGACCATCGCCTGCGTCGCGTGGGTCACATGCCCATCGAGGCCGTGGTCCCCGTGATCAGGCAAGTCGCCTCGGCGTTGAATGCCGCCCACGAGCAGGGCATCGTCCACCGCGATCTCAAACCCGGGAACATCTTCCTAGTGGAGATCCCGGGCGAGCCCGATTTCGTCAAGGTGCTCGACTTCGGCATCTCGAAAATGATGGCGTCGCGCACGCGCCTGACCAATGCGCGCTCCACCCTGGGAACGCCGCTCTACATGTCGCCCGAACAAGCCACCGGCATGGTCGACGAAGTCGATCACCGCGTTGACCAGTGGTCGCTGGCCTGCATCGCGTGGGAGATGCTTCTCGGTCGCCCTCCCTTCGTGGCTGACGACGTCACCGCGCTGCTCTTCCAGATCATCAAGATGGACCCGCATCCGCTGGCACCGAGCGTGCCTGGCCTGCCGCCAGCGGTGGAGACGGAGCTGCGGCACGCCCTGAGCAAGCGACCGGTGGATCGGTTCTCCACGATTCGAGCATTTTCCCGCGCCTTCGCGACAGCCGCATTCGGCCAGCCCGCCGACCTGACGCCGGCGCCGTTTCTGCTGTCGTCCCTTTCGCCCGCCAACGCGAACATCGGGCACAGCGAGGCGCAAGCCGCGAACACGCCCGGCAGCCCTCTCGCGACCCGAACCCCGCCGGATGAAAGCGCGCCCCAAGCCGCCTTGCCGTCGGTCGGCCACAACACGGTTTCGGTGCGACGATGGAGAAGAATCAAGCCGGTTCATGCCATCATCGCGGCGGCGGCTGCGCTCTTGCTGCTCGGGGCGCTTCGGCTCTTTCGTTCGAGCTCCGCACCCAAACCGGCGAGCACCAACAACTCGGTCAGCGCGCCGGTGATCATCACGCCAATCCCACCGCCGCCGGCACCTCTGCTGGTCAAGCCGGAACCCTCGCAAGTCCAACCAGCCGCGGTCGAACCCGAGTCCCCTCGCACGAAGCCCGGCAAATCCGCGAAGCCCCCATCCCCCGCTGGCCGAGAGAGAGCCAAGCACCCAACCACGCCAGCCCACAGGCCCAAGGCCAAGCCGCAGCTGATCAGGGATCTGTGACCGCGTGAGAGGCTTGAACCGCCCGTTGCCTCGCTAAAGACGCCGGCCATTACTGCCGAGATCTACTTCGTTCCCGATGAGGGAATGCTGCACCATGTGTACAAGCGCCCTTGTCCTGCTTTCGCTTCTCGCTCAGCTCTCGCCGCCAGCCGCCGACCCACAGACCAAGGCACAGGCTCAGGGCTTGCTGAACGAGGGCTGGACACTGTACGAGAAGGGTGACTACGCGGGCGCGCTGGAGAAATTCAACGCGGCCTATGCCGCCTACCCCTCGCCCAAATTGATGTTCAACATCGGCCAGGCCAATCGTGATCTCAGCCGGCCTGTTGAAGCCATGGAAGCCTTTGAGAAGTTCTTGGCCAGCGACACCGATGCGTCGCCCGAGACGATCGCTACCGCGCGCAAGGCTGTGGCCGAGTTGCAGGAGAAGTTGGGACGGATCCGCATCGACTGCGCGACCGCGGGCGCGGAGGTGAACGTTGACGGCAAGAGCGTAGGCCTCGCACCGCTGCGCGATCCCATCTGGGCTACGCCCGGCCGCCACTTGATCGCGGCCAGCCATCCCAACGCGACCCCAGCACTCGAAAAGGTCGATGTGACAGCCGGTTCGGTGGGGACGGTCACCCTGCGGCTCGGGTCTCCGGCGATTCCCGCGGCCACCGCACAGCCGGTCCCGCAGCCCGAGGCGGCCCTGCCACCAGCGCCCCCGAAACTCGACCTGACGGCCAGCCCGGAGCCAGCCCCCGCGAACGTCGACCTGGCGGCCAGCCCTGCGCCAAGCCCTGCCCGCAAGGGTTGGTGGCTGGGGCGGAAGTGGATCTGGGTCGCCGCTGGCTCGACGGCGCTGTTGGCGGCGGGCGCCATCACCGCCGGCCTGGCCATGCAGTCCAAGTTCAACAGTTTGGACAAGTCCTGCGGCGACACCAGCGGGAAAAGCTCTGGCTGCAGCCAGAGCGAGATCGATTCAGTCAGTTGGCGCGGAACCACGGCCAACATCCTGTGGGGCCTGGCCGCTGCGGGCGCCGTGACCACCGGCGTGCTGTTCTATTTCGAAGGAAAACCCGTGAGCGCCGCGCCCATGGCGGGGGGCACGACAGGATTTACCGCGACGGTGAGGTACTAGTCTTGAACGCGCTCTCCTTCCCGACGGTGCGCCTCGGGATTCCTGGTTTCTGTCTGATCGCCGCGCTGACCGCGGCGTGTAGTTTCGATGCCAGGAGACTGCGCGCCTCGGCGCTGCACGCTGAGGATGGGGCCGTGGAATCTCTCGCCGCGACTGATATGGGCGCCGCTGGCGGCAACAACGACACGGCTGCTACACCTGATGCGCCAAACGCCCCGGGCAAAGGAGATGACGCCGCCCAAACCGGTGGGAGTGGAGACGTCGGCGGTGCCGGTGGCGCGGGCGGGAGCGACGCACCTGCCGCGACGGAGGACGGAAACATCCTGACTGAAACCGGCGACGCGCCGGTTGGCGCCGGAGGCACGGGCGCGGGCGGAATTGCTGGCGCCGGTGGCGCAGCGGGTTCCGCCGGCTCGGACACCGCGATCGCCTCGGGAGGTTCTGCCACCGACGACGCGAGTGACGACGTTGCCTCGACGGGGGGTGGAGGCGGCAGCGGCGGGCAGATCGACACAAGTGGCTCGGGTGCAGGAGGCGGCGACACCGGCGCCAGCGGCGGGCAGACGGACACAGGCGGCTCGGGTGGAGCAGGCGGCGACACCGGCGCCAGCGGCGGGCAAGTGATCACCGGCGGCTCGGGGGCAGGAGGCGCTGGTGGTGCGGCGGGTGCGGTCGGCCCCGACGGAGGCATCTCTTGCAGCAGCCAGTGCCCACCCACCGCCACAATAGGCATTACCGGGGTTTGGGGCGCAACCTACAGCAACGGCAAGAGCGGAACTGTCGTGACGCCCGGCTATGCCGCTTTCACGAACTGGTTGACCACGCGCGGAACCAATTGTGTGGTCCAAAATCTGGACATCACCGGCGCCAACTACCTAACCGCGACGCGAATCGCCCCGTACCAGATCCTCATAGTGTTGGACATCTACCATACGCAGGCCGACAAGAATTCCTTCTTCAATGCAAAGCTGACCAACGCCGGTTTCCCGGCCTATCCAGGAAGCCAACGAGCGCTTCAGACCAGCGAGGTGAACGCTGTTCGCGCCTGGGTCAACAATGGCGGAGGCCTCATGACCACAATTGGCATCGCGAGCACCGCCGCCGAAATGGCCAATGCTAACTTGCTGCTAAATCCCTTCGGGATCGCGTACTCCCTGACTGACGTTAACATCCTCCCTGGCACTTCAACCATCACCACGTTCTCAACCGCGGCTCCGATTGCGAGCCAAATCACCACGGGCGTAAACACGCTGCCAGTGACTGGCGCGGCGGGCATCGAGGGACTGGCGGGTGGCAACTTGCCAGTCAATTCCAGCATCTTTGCCCTCTATGCAAGCGCACCAAACGGAGGCGGCAGGGGAGGCTACGGCGGCGGTGCCTACGCGCTCGGGGTAGCTACGATCGTCAACGGCCAAGGACACGTCAACGTCTGGGGCGACGAGACCATCACCTACGACGCCGCATGGAACAACAACGCCTACCAGGTGCAGACTTACTGGAAGAACGTCCTGACCTGGCTCGGGCAGTGTCCGTAGCCCTGCTGAATTCCGCGGCCAGAATCCCGATGTGATCGTCTTCATTTCCAAGGTCACGCCCGTGAGCACGTCGAGCTATTCGGCTTGGGAGAGCAGTGTGGTTGCTCTCAATGCCCAGCTCACCGACAGCTGGGCCGCACGCAATTCCACCGCGCTGTCGCCCATCACCATCATCGATCAATGGACCGGCTTCAACCGTCACCGGCACGGCCAACCTGGGTTCGGTCGCGATTGGCAGCACCGGAACGCCCCAGACCTTCACCGTGAAGGACACCGGAGCCACTGCCTCGGGCCCGCTCAGCGTGACGATCAGCGACCCGCAGTTCGTGAAGAGCAGCGATACTTGCAGCGGCATTGCACTCGACGCAGGCGCGACCTGCAGCGTGGTTGTGTCTCTGCATCCGACCTCGCTTGGGTCGTTGAATGCGATCCTCAACGTCACTGCCGCCAGCGGGAACCCTGGCTTCATCCAGCTCTCGGGCATCGGCCTGACCACAGGGCCATGATCTTGTCCCGCGGGGCGGCGTGCCTATTCTGTAGTCAGGGAAAAAACCATGCGGCTCGATAAGTTCACCATCAAGGCTCAGGAGGCACTCGCGGCCGCGCAGGCGGAGGCCGAAAAGCACGCCCACCAGGAGGTCACGCCCGAGCATGTGCTGCGGGCGCTTCTGACCCAAGACGAAGGCGTGGCCCTGGCGGTCCTGCGCAAGGTGGGCGCGGATCCCGAGGGGCTGGTGCGCAAGCTGGACGAGGCACTGGCGGCGCAAACGCAGGTTCGCGGCGCCACGGCCGAGGCCTACGTGGGCCGTCGCATGAAGGACCTGCTCGACGAGGCGGCCCGACAATCCGACGAGTTCAAGGACGAGTACGTTTCCAGCGAGCACCTGCTGCTGGCGCTGCTTTCCAAGGATCTGGGCGCGGCTTCGCGCGTACTGCGCGAGGCGGGCGTGGACCGCGACACGGTTCTCAAAGCCCTGGCCGAGGTACGCGGTAGCCAGCGGGTCACCGACCCGGACGCCGAACAGCGCTACCAATCGCTGGCCAAGTACACGCGCGATCTGACCGAGCTGGCCCGTCAGGGCAAGCTGGATCCCGTCATCGGTCGCGACGAGGAAGTGCGCCGGGCCATGCAGGTGCTCTCCCGCCGCACCAAGAACAACCCGGTCATCATCGGCGAGCCTGGCGTGGGCAAGACCGCCATCGTGGAAGGCATCGCGCAGCGAATCGCGGCGGGGGACGTGCCTGAATCGCTCAAGCGCAAGCGCATTCTGGCGCTCGATCTGGGCGCGCTGGTGGCGGGCACCAAGTTCCGCGGCGAGTTCGAGGACCGGCTCAAGGCGGTGCTCAAGGAGATCGGGGCGGCCGAAGGCCAGGTCATCCTTTTCATCGACGAGCTGCACACTCTGGTCGGCGCAGGCGCGGCCGAGGGCGCGGTCGACGCGGCCAACATGCTCAAGCCGGCGCTGGCGCGCGGCGATCTGCGCTGCATCGGCGCCACCACGCTCGACGAGTATCGCAAGCACATCGAGAAGGACAAGGCGCTGGAGCGTCGATTCCAGCCGGTGTTCGTGGGCGAGCCGTCGGTGCACGACACGGTGGCGATCCTGCGCGGCTTGAAAGAGCGCTACGAGGTTCACCACGGCATTCGCATTCGCGACAGCGCCCTGGTGGCGGCGGCGCGGCTCTCCAACCGCTACATTTCGGGGCGGCAGCTGCCCGACAAGGCCATCGATCTGGTCGACGAAGCAGCCAGCCGCTTGAAAATGGAGCTGGAATCGCTGCCCGAGCCCATCGATCAGTTGGAGCGCAGCCTGACCAGCCACCTGATGGAACAATCCGCCCTGGCCAAGGAGAACGACCAGACCTCCATCGACCGCCTGGCCGAGGTCGAGTCCGAGATCGCCGAGCTGCGCGAGCGGGTGGACAGCATGAAGCTGACCTGGCAGCGCGAGAAACAGGTCATCGTCGAACTGCAAAAGCTCAAGAGCGATATCGAGGAGGCCAAGACGCAGGCGCAGCTCCTGCAGCGGCAGGGCGATCTGGGACGTGCCGCCGAGATTCGCTTCGGCCGCTTGCCCGAGCTGGAGAAGAAGCTTCAGGCCAAGAACGAAGAACTAACGGAAACGCAGAAGAACGGCTCGTTCCTGCGCGAGGAAGTCACCGAGGACGACATCGCCGCGGTGGTGTCCAAGTGGACCGGCATTCCCGTGGAAAGAATGCTGGAGGGCGAGCAGGCCAAGCTGACCAACATGGAGGCGCGGCTGCACGAGCGCGTGGTGGGCCAGGATCGCGCGGTCGAGTCTATCGCGAACGCGGTTCGCCGCGCGCGCGCGGGCCTGCAAGATCCCAACCGGCCGATTGGCTCGTTCATTTTCCTGGGCCCGACCGGTGTGGGGAAAACCGAATTGGCGCGCGCCCTGGCGGCCTTTCTCTTCGACGACGAAACCCATGTCGTGCGCATCGACATGTCCGAGTACATGGAAAAGCACAGCGTCTCGCGCCTGCTGGGGGCACCTCCCGGCTATGTCGGCTACGAAGAAGGGGGCCAGCTCACCGAGGCGGTGCGCCGGCGCCCCTATTCGGTGGTGCTCTTCGACGAAATCGAGAAGGCCCATGGCGATGTGTTCAACGTGTTCTTGCAACTGCTCGACGACGGGCGCCTCACCGACGGTCAAGGTCGCACGGTCGACTTCCGCAACACGGTCATCATCATGACCTCCAACGTGGGCAGCAAGCGCCTGATGAGCGATCCGCCTGACACCGAGGGTGTCATGGATGATCTGCGCAGCACCTTCCGGCCCGAATTCCTCAACCGCGTCGACGACATCGTGCTCTTCGATCGGCTCAAGCGGACCGATCTGGACCGCATCGTGGAGCTGCAAATCGAACGCTTCCGCGAGCGCCTGCGCGAGCGCGATATCGGGATCGAACTGGCCCCGGCGGCGCGGTCGTTTCTGGCTGACAAGGGGTTCGACCCGGTGTACGGCGCGCGCCCGCTCAAGCGCGCCATCACCACGCACCTGGAAAATCCGCTGGCCCGCCGCCTGATCGCCGGTGAATTCGCACCGGGCGACACCGTGTGGGTCACGCGCGCCAGCGACGAACTAGGCTTCAGTCTCAAGCCAACGGTGGCTTCATCCGCTGTAAGCTAGTGCGACCTATGAAGGACCTTTACAAGATCTTGGGCGTTTCCGAAGACGCGAACGCGGACGTGATCAAGAAGGCGTACCGCAAGCTGGCCAAGGAGAATCACCCGGACGCCACCGGCGGGGACAAGAAAAAGACCGAACGCTTCAAGGAAGTCAACGAAGCGTACACGCTTCTCTCCGACCAGCAGAAGCGACGCGAGTACGACCGGCTGCGGTCTGCCCCGGTGGGCGCGGATGGCATGCCCGAGGGCTTTGACCCGGACGCCTTCGCGCAGGTCTTCGGCGGCGGCAGCGGCGGCGCACAAGCGGGCGGCTTCGGCGATCTGGGCGACATGTTTGCCAACCTGTTCGGCAACGCCGGGCCGTTCACCCGGGGCCGGGGCCGCGGCCGCGCGCAGGCGCGAGGCGCGGACATGGTGGGCGACCTGGAGGTCACGTTCAAGGACGCGGCCCTCGGGGTGCGACAGACGATTCGATCGGGAAGTGGAAAATCGGTGAACGTCAACATCCCGGCTGGCGTCGAAAGCGGGGCTCGCTTGCGCGTGCCCGGCCAGGGTGCGCCCGCGCCCAAGTCCGGCCAGCCTGGGGATCTGTACCTGGACATCGTGGTACGATCAGATGCCCATCTGCGCCGCACTGACGACGATGTCGAGTTGGCGCTGCCGCTGACGTTGGGCGAGGCCGTGCTCGGCACGCACGTCGATGTTCCGACCCTGGATGGCACGGTCAGACTGACCGTCCCGCCAGGCACCTCCAGCGGCGCCAAGCTGCGTCTGCGCGGAAAGGGAATCAAGCGGCCCGACGGTGTTCGCGGGGACCAGCTTTGCCATGTCGAGATCGTCGTTCCGCGTCTCAAACCCGATGACGTCGAGTCCCGTCGCCTGGTTGAGGAGCTGGAAAATCGTACTAAGCCCCCAAAGCCACGAGGGTTCTGATGCAGTCAGACATCAATAGAATCAACCCGGCAAAATGCAGCGACGATTTTTCGGCGACCGCGTACTTGCGGTTGCGGCTCTGCCGGCCTAGTTTTGGATTAATAAGATGACGGTCCCCGAAGGCTCACGTTCGCTTCCCTTGCTTTCATTGCGGAACCTGGTGTTGTTCCCGGGCGCGGTCATGCCCGTGGAGATCGGACGCCTGTCGTCGCTGCGGCTGATCGAGAGCCTGCCGGGCAAAGGCGTCCACCTCTTGGTGGGAACCCAGAAAGACGCGGACGTGGAAGAGCCCGCGGGCGCGGACCTCTATGGTGTCTGCGTCGAGGGCGAAGTCGTGCGCATCGTCAAGGCAGCCGAGAACCGCGTGACCGCCGTGCTCCGGGGCGTCGAGCGACGCCGCATCACCGGCTTCGTGCAGGAAAAGCCGTTCCTGGTTGCCACCTACGATCCGCTGGTTGAGATCCGCAAGGATCCCATCGAGATCGACGGGCTGGGCATGGCGGTGTACGACGTGGCCAAGCAGCTCATCGCCATCTCGCCCGACATTCCCGACGAGGCGGCCCAGATTCTCGACCAGAACAAGGATCCGGCGCGCCTGGGCGACATCGCCGCGGCCACCGTGGATCTGTCGGCTGAAGAGCGCGCCTCGCTCTTGGTCGAGGTGGACGTGGCCGAGCGTTTGCGCCGCCTGCTGGTTCTCCTGCAGCGCAAGGTCGAGCTGATCAAGGTCAAGCAGAAGATCGACACGCAGGTGCGCGAGGAGTTTTCCAAGCATCAGCGCGAGGCGGTTCTGCGCCAGAAGCTGAAGGCCATCCAGGACGAGCTGGGTGAAGGCGACGATGGCACCGATCTCGATTCCTTCGAAGAAAAGATCAAAGCGTCGGGCATGGCCGAAGACACGGCCAAGGTGGCGCGCAAGCAGCTAGAGCGCCTGCGCCAGATGGCGCCCTCGTCGGCCGAATACACGGTGCAGCGCACCTACCTGGAATGGCTGGTCGAGCTGCCCTGGTCCAAGGCCACCACCGACACGCTGGACCTGGACCAGGCCCGCAAGGTGTTGGATGCCGACCACTACGACCTGCAGAAGGTCAAGAAGCGGGTGCTGGAGTACCTGGCCGTGCGCAAGCTGGCGCCCGCGAAAAAGGGCCCGATTCTCTGCCTGGTGGGGCCTCCCGGCGTGGGCAAGACATCTCTCGGCAAGTCGGTGGCCCGCTCGCTCTCGCGCGAGTTCATCCGCGCCTCGCTGGGCGGCGTGCGCGACGAGGCCGANNCGCGGCCACCGCCGCACCTACATCGGCGCCCTGCCCGGCCGGATCATCCAGAGCATGCGGCGCGTGGGCACACGCAACCCGGTTTTCATGCTCGACGAGATCGACAAGTTGGGCGCCGACTTCCGCGGCGATCCGGCGGCCGCCCTGCTCGAGGTCTTGGATCCCGAGCAGAACAACGCCTTCTCCGACCACTACCTCGAGGTCAACTTCGACCTGTCCGGCGTCATCTTCATTGCCACGGCCAACACCCTGGAAACCATCCCAGCCGCGCTGCTCGACCGCATGGAGGTGCTGGAGATTCCCGGCTACACGCGCGAAGAGAAGCTGGAGATCGCCAAGCGCCACCTGGTGCCCAAGCAGATCACCGAACACGGCCTGGACGAGCGGCAGATCAGCTTCGACGAGGAGAGCATCACCACCATCATCGAGCAGTACACGCGCGAGGCGGGCGTGCGCAACCTGGAACGCGAGGTGGCCAACGTCATCCGCGGCGTCGCGGTCAAGGTGGCAGAGAATCTGCCCTATCAGCCCAAGCTCGACCCCGCGCAGATCGCCGATTTCTTGGGGCCGCAGAAGTACTTCTCCGAAGTGGCCGAGCGCACCGAGGTGCCTGGCGTGGCCACCGGCCTGGCCTGGATGCCCACCGGCGGCGACATCCTGTTCATCGAGGCGTCGCAGATGCCGGGCAAGGGCAATCTCATCCTCACCGGCCACCTGGGCGACGTGATGAAGGAATCGGCGCGCGCGGCCCTGTCGTGGGTGCGCACCCATGTCGAGGAATTCAACCTCAATCCGGATTTCGAGAAGCTGGACGTGCACCTGCACGTGCCAGCCGGGGCAGTATCAAAGGACGGCCCTTCGGCGGGCGTGGCTATGATCGTGGCGCTGGTGTCGCTGTTCACTGGCCGTCGCGTGCGCGGGGACGTGGCCATGACTGGAGAGATCACCTTGCGTGGCAGCGTGCTGGCGGTGGGCGGAATCAAAGAAAAGGTCCTCGCTGCACACCGGGCTGGGATCAAGCGTGTGGTGCTGCCTGACCGCAACCGCAAGGACATGGTCGACATCCCTGAGAGTGTCCGCAAGGACATGGAATTGGTCTTCGTCAAGCGCATCCAGGAAGCCCTGGAGCTGACGCTGGAATCGGTGCAGGTGGTGGTGGCCGGCCCAGATTCCGGCCCGCCCGAAGGCACCGCCGCTCGGGCGTAGGCGGGCGGGACGTCGGGGAACCCTTTGGGGGTTCCCCGATTGCAGCTTCTTGATCAGTACAGGTACATCAGGCGAACGCGAAAGCTGTACATCTCGTTGCTGTAGACGTCCTCACCGACGGCGCCGCTTGGCTTGAAATCCCCGCGCGCGTAGGCAAACACACCCTTGACGAAAAGCTGCTTGGCGATGAGATACTGGAGTGCCCCGAAGATCTGCAAGTGTGCCGAATAGTCGCCATCGGGGCTGTCTACCCTGTGGTTGTTGTATTCGGTCGTCCAGACGACACCGCCACCGAGCAGCAAGTCATCGAGAATGTGCAAGTCAGGGTCGAGGAGGCGGACCACACGGACATTGGCGAACCCGCCCACGCTGGTCACCGTGAAGGAGTTCGTGGCATTCTGACCATTAACCTGAGGGTTGTTGTAGGTCTGGATACCTTGCGCAATGCTGCCACCAAGCTCGACGTACGGATCGTAGATGAATTGGGCAGCTCCTCCATAGCCCTTCCTGGTCTGCTTGAATCCGTCGTCTACCTTGCCCACGGGTCCCTTGGCAGGATCGACATTGGTGAAGGTGTTCGTATCCGTCGTGTTGTCATATTCGGCGCCGGCCTTGAGCTTCAACCATCCGAGGTCGAAGATGGCGACCGAACGACCGCCCCAGACGTTGTTGCCCGCGGTCTTGACCGCTGTGGTTCCCAGCTCCCCTTGCAGCTCGAAACGCAGGAAGCTGAACGGATAATAGTGCGCAGCTGCGTAGCCCTGCCCGAGGGCCTGCGGCCGGTCATGCAGGAAGCTCACGCCGTAGTAGTCAGGCGGCTGAGAGCCCGAAGTTGCCCACGCTCCCATGCGCTCAAAGGTGTTGATGTCCAGGCCCATGCCTGTGTGAAAGACCTCCCATCCCTCAAAACGGCCGACTTTGAGATCCCAGACGTTCCACTGCCCGATACGCAACCAAAGGTCATCGGTACTGACCGTCCCAGCATTGAGGCAGGTCGTTCCGGTTGTCTGACAGCCGTTGCCGACGAGCTCGGCCTGGGCCTGAATGAAGAAACGACCGCTGACATAGGTGGGCGTCACACGCAGCACCGCGCGGGCTTGCTGCAAATACGTGGTGCTGTTCGCTACGCTGGAGCTTTCGCTCTTGTTCGTCTCGTAGCCGGTGTCGACCCAGGCCGAGCCTGAAATGCCGACCCCGGTTTTCGCCATGTAGGGCCACTGCAGGCCGTGAAAGGACGGCTCCAGCCACAGCGATCCGCCGTAAAGGCCGCGCATCTGGCCGGAAGATCCTTCCGCGCCTGAACGAAACGGGTCCGGCCACCAAAGCCATTGGCGAAAGGGGCCGTTGCCTGGATAGGCGAGCGCCCCGAGATGCTCGACATACTGAGGTGGCGGCGGGGGTGGCTGCGGCACGAATGCCGGCATCGCTTCTTCTTCGGGGGGCGGGGCCGCAGGCTGCGCCGGGGACGGCTCCGGCGAAGGTGCTGCGGCTGGCGCGGCAGCCGGCACGGCAGCCGGCGCAGGCTCAGGTTTGGTTTCCGCCGGGGGAGGTGGGGGCGGTGGAGCTGGTGGAGGAGGCGGTGTCTTGGTGATGTCTTCGCTAGGTGGTTTCTCCCAGACCTGGTTTGCTGGGGCGGCGACGACCGCCGTGTCCGCGCTCTTGTTGGCTTTGCCGGTAGGCGCTGCCTTCTTCTTGGCCGCCGCGGCCGGCTTGGCCTTTTCTTTCTTGGCCGCTTCCGCCGCCGGGCTGAGAATCAACATGATCGCCGGCACCGAGCACAGGGCGACGGACAGCAGAACAGATCGGGTGCGTGTGGATGTCATGGGGAACCTATCCAAGGGGAAAGTCAGCCCAAGGTCAAGCGTCTCTGCGGGCTATCACATCTACGGTGTGGATGTCACGGTGAACGTGTCGGAGAGGGGCAAGTTTGCCGAGCTCGGACCCACCATGACCTTCACGGTGCTGGCTTCGATCACCCATTTGCTCGAGGTCGAGTCCCAGTAACTGAGATCGGATACGCGCACAGGGATGGTCACGGTCTGCTTGGCCCCGGCAGCGAGTGTCACGCGGGCAAACCCTTTCAACTCCTTGGCCGGACGTTTCTTGGCGGTACCGGGGTAAGAGACGAAGAGCAGGACCACCTCGTCCCCTGCCACCGTTCCTGAGTTGGTCACGTCCACCGAAACGTTCACCACTGCGCTCTGGGAGGCGGTACCACAAGGAACCACGAGATTGCTGTAGGTGAACTGGGTGTAGCTCAAGCCGAAGCCGAACGGGAAGAGCGGCGTGATGCTCTTGTTGTCGAAATAGCGATAGCCCACGTAGTAGTCCATCGTCGTGGTGGCGCCACCGTTGAAAGTCGGCAGATCGCTCAATTGCTTGGGCCAGCTGATGGGCAGCTTCCCGCTGAAATTAGCCTTGCCGAAAAGCAGCTGGCCCAGAGCCGCGCCGCCCTTCATGCCGGGATACCACGCCATGACCACAGCCGAGGCAGCGGGCAAGCTGCTCAACCACGGCATGTCGATGACACTGCCGCCTTCCAGCACAACCACCATGGGCTTGCCCAGCGCCGCCACCGCCGTGATCAAAGCATTCTGAGTGCCCGAGTTCATCTTGCCATCCAGCGCGAAGGTGGTGCGGTCACCGCTGCCGTTGTATTCCTCGCCCTCGTCATAGGGGGTGAGCCCGGCCACGACCACGATGAAATCCGCACCCTGGGCCGAGGCCGCCGTGCTGCCACTGGTCACTGTGACGCCTGATCCTGCGGCCGCTTGGATACCCGCAAAAGGGCCAACGGCGTCGCTGGAACTGAAATTGACTCGGCTGCTGCCCACATCGCCAACCCGAATACCGGTCGCAAAGTTGATGGTTCCGTTGTTGATGTCGTCAGCGCAGTTGTTGATGCCGGGACCAGTGGCAACGCCCGAGCTATTCACCGGCGCACAGTAGCTCTGGGTCAGGCCAACCACGGCAATCTTGGTGAACGTGCTCTTGATGGGAAGCGCGTTGTTGTCGTTCTTGAGCAAAACCATCGACTCCTGAGCGGCCGTCTGCGCCAGGGTGACGTGCGCGCTGTTGCCGGTAATAGAACCGCCGCTAAATCCTGTCGAAGCTGCTTTCAGGCCATTGCCCTTGTCCACGCCAAAGCGGTACTTCTGCTCCAGAATGCGCTTCACCGCGGTGTCAACCTGCGTCTGAGTGATGGATGACCCAACGCTGGTTTCGATGGCGTTGAAGTTGAAATTCCAGGGAAGTTCCATGTCCAGGCCCGCCGCAATGGCCTGGGCAGCAAGAGTAGCACTCGGGGTTGAGCCGTTTCCGCCTGGCATGGCCCACCAGTCGGACATCACAAATCCATTGAAACCGAAGTCTGTGCGCAAGATGTCGGTGAGCAAATGGGCGTTTTGCGTGCAGTTGGTTCCATTCACCAAGTTGTAGGCCGCCATGACACAGGCCACACCGCCGTCCTTGACGATCATCTCGAAATGGCGCGCATAGATCTCGCGCAGGGTCTGCTCATCCATCGAAGCGTTCTTGGTTGCCCGCAAGTTCTCGATGTTGTTGGCTGCATAGTGCTTCACGCAGGCCGGAACGTAGGTCTGCACACCCGCGACGATTGCGGTACCCAAGCGGCCGAGCTGGTAGGGATCCTCTCCGTAAGTTTCCTGCGCGCGTCCCCAGAGCGGGTGGCGCAAGAGATTGACCGTCGGTGCCAGCAACATAGTCTGACTTGCGGCGACCATCTCGTCGCCCAAGGCTTGGCCAATTTGGTACTCGAGATTCACGTCCCACGCTGCTCCTCGCGCCATGGCGACCGGAAACACTGTGGACTTGCCGTGCACGGTGTTGGTCGCCTGAATGGGAGCGTCCAGGTTGACCCCTCGCGGGCCATCCCGGAACGTGAACCCTTTGATCCCCTTGGCCGTGTTGTCAGGTTGGCGGAAGGTGTCGGTCCAGTTCCTGGAGGTGGAAGGCCCAGGATCCGTACCGCGCATCTGCTGGGCCTTCTCCGCCAGCGAAAGGTTCGCGAGCGTCGTGGTAGCCTGGGTTTGGAACTTCGTGTGTTGATCGGCCGGATACCCCGGCATCTGGGGATCAGCCGGAGGCGGTGAGCTACAGGCCGACTTGGCAACCGTCGATCCGCCCGCGCTGCTCGACCCCGCTGAGCCGCCCGCGCTGGTCGTGCCGCCGGGGCTCTTGCTGCCGCCCGCGCCGGTGGCGCCGCCCGCCGTGCCGCCCGGGCTATTGCTACCGGCTGCGCTGGTCGCGCCACCCACCAGGATGGTGCCGCCATTGCCGCCGACAACGGTGATGCCGCCGCCACCAGATGTCGTACCGCCCGCGCCACCCACCGTGGTGATGCCGCCTTGATTGATGCCGCCCTGATTGATGCCACCCTGGCCGCCCGCGCTGGTGATACCGCCAGGGCCGACCGTGTTGCCACCGGTGTCTGGATTTCCGGCGTTGTTCTGGGTCGTTCCCCCAGAAACGCCGCCGGGGCTACCGCCCGGGCCGCCGCTTCCGGCACTACCGCCGCTCGATCCGCCGGTTGGAGAGTTGCCGCCCGGGGCTCCCAGCTGCTTGCAGCCGACGACCGAGCCAAACAGAATCACGGCGATGGCCGCGTGACGGAAAAAACCGGGACGAAATTGGTTCATGGGGGAATCTCCGACGTTTCTTGGGACACTTTGCACAAGCATTCAACCACTACCCGCGATTGGCCAGCCATCGTTGCAGTCCTCCGGGGTTAGGTATGCCGCGCAACCAGTCCTAACCACAGGTCTTATACACTTCACGCGTCCCGCCTGAGAAGGGCCAAGGCTACTCCAAAGGCAAGAACCATGGCGGCTGGGACAGCGAGCAACGCGACCAGCGCACAGGCCGCGTCGAGGCCGAACCCGGGCAGAGCGACCGCGGCAACCACCGGTGCGGCCAAAGCCGCACCCAGCAGGTCCACGACGTAGGTTGCCGCCGGTGTCGTGCCAGCGACCAAAGCTGAACGAAAAGCGATGCCGACCGCTGCGCCGGCCGCGAGTGAAGCGAGCAGCAAGGCGGCTATCATCAGCGGTGGCGGAACCTGCGTCGAGACGCGTGAGAGCAGAGGCAGAAAGGCTGGAACCACCAGACCAAGGCCGAGCCCGCCCCAAAGCCCGATACCAACGCGCGGAGCCTTGGTGGCGGCAAATGCCAACCCGGCCATGTTGGCTGCCAGGAGCGCACCCAGTAGATGATGCAAGACGCCCATAGCCGATTGCGTGACGGCGAGAATCAGCACGGCCGAGGCCATGCTGGCAAATCCAACCACGGACACGACCAAGAGCGCTGGCCTCTGGCGGCCCCGCGCGACCAGGAGCGCCGGCACCACCAGCAGCACGGCCAGCCCCATCGCCAAGGACCAGAATCCGAGGCCGAGTGCCCGCCGTAACAGATCGGCGACGCGTCCGGAATCGGCGCGCCCAGAAACCAGCAGGTTGTGCAGGTACGCCGTGGGCAGACGATCGCTGCTTGCCGCCACGCCCGCCTCGCGGTACCGCTTGGCAAGGGACTGCACGCGCTCCTCGGGCATGAGCACAGCCAACGAATACTCGTCGACGAATGTGGCCGTCACCTTCCGTTGCGCCAGACGCCGCGCCAGTTCCACGGGATCGCGGTTCAGCGGCGCATCGCTGGCCAGAAAGTAGTTGGTTGACAGCGGTGTCACCAGGACATGCGCGAATACCGAGGCCAGCGCCTTGTACACCGCACCGTTGCGCGCCACCAGTTCCGGGCTGTAGTAGTTCTCGGCACCAGGCAGGGCAAAAGCCAACACGCCGCCGGGCCGCAAGGCCCGCCTAGCCTCGGCAAAACTTTCCTTGGTGAGCAGCCGACTGGCGAGCAACGTCGACGGCTCGGCCGTGCTCAGGAGCACGACATCGAATTCTGCATCTCGCTGTCGCAAGAGACGGCGCACGTCGCCGGTGAGCATGTGCACGCGGGGATCGCGGAGCGCCTGGCGCGTGGCAAAGTCAGCGGCCTTGATCTCCATCGCGGCCAGGGCCGCCTCGGGCTCGGCCACCGCCACCTCGGCGACTGGATGCTTGAGAATCTCAGGCAGCAGGCCCCCCAGGCCTCTCGCCACAAAGATCCGCCGCGGCTCGCGCACCTGCAACAGCGCCAGGTGGGCCAGCTCCTCGGAGGACTGGCGCTCGGGCAACACCAGGGCCAGATGGCCGTCCTCGTACAGGGCGCGCTGCTCGGCGCGAAGGAGCACGGCCACGTGGCCGTGGCGGGTGTACGCGCTCGCCTCGATGGTTTCGCCTGGCCAGCGCCAGGCCAAACTACGCGCTTCGATTGCGCCCAGCCCACTCTGACCCGAGACCGCTACCACGGCGAGCGCGACCGCCGCCAGCGTCCACGTACGTCCGACGAGCAGGGCCGCAGCCAGCACGGCACCGACGCACAACCCTGCGGCCACGGCAAAGGGTTGCCAGGTTTCCACCAACCAGGTCGCGGTCACGCCGCCCAAAAGCCATCCCGCAGCTTCGGCCAGGTAGGCGCGCGCCGGCTCCACACCGGGCAGGCGACAGGCCAGGGTGAAGCTAGCTCCGCCCACCAAACAGACCGGAGCCAGCGTGAGCAGCAGCCCGAGCACATGCTGATCGAGGGTGAGCAGCGCGCCTGGCGCCAGCGAAAAGAGGCGTGGCAGCCCGCGCGCGGTCAGCAGCGCGGCGAAGAGCGCCGGGCCGAGCAAGACCGCACCGAACACAAAAAGCTGACGGGAAAGACGGCCGGGAAGCAGCCCGGCCGCCGCGCTTCCGGCCGCGGTCAGCACCAGCCACTGTCCCAAAGCCAGGGCTATAGCCAGCTCATTGCCCTGTGCGGCCGCCAGCGCCTCACGCAACAACATCGTCTGGCTGGTCGCGATGACCCAGCCAAACAACACGACGCTGGCCAGAGGCGAAACCCGGAAAAGCATGGCGGCTACACCTGGAACTTACCTGCAATCCGATTCTGGCGCCTGCTACGGCAAATGCTAAGAACAGAGCCCTCACGATGTCTCGCCGCAGTTCACTTTTTTCGCTGTTCCTGGTTCCTCCTTTTGCGGCGCTTCTGGCCAGCCCGATCCTGCGACATCAAGCCCAGGCGGAAAGCGCAGGAACGCCGCTTACGCGGCTCGCGGGCTACAAGCCGGAAAAGAAGGTCGTGCGCCAGTGGGATTCAAAGTGCGCGACTTGCCACGGCGAGGATGGTCGCGGCCACACCGAGCAAGGCAAGGAAATGGGCATCGACGACATGACCAAGGCCCCCTATTGGAAAGATGTGACCGTGGAACGGGCTCGCAAGTTTGTGCTCGAAGGCCTCAAGCGCACGGTGAACGGGAAAGATCAAGAGATGAAACCGTTTGGCGATCGACTGACGCCGCAGCAGGTTGACGCCCTCAACCTTTACGCTGTGTCCTTTTTCAAGAAGTAACCCAAAAGCCCGTTCGATCCCTGTAGACTTACATCATTAGGAGGCTGCGTCTAAGCAACCATGTCGACCCCTGGGGTAGGATCGGATATCGAGGACATTTGTACCCGCTGTGGCGACACCTGGCACGTCGTAATGGCCAAGGTGGGCGAACGCGTGGCCAAGGTGGTGTGCAAACTCTGCGGCGGCCAGCACAACTATCGCGGCGACCAGCAGCCAGCCGCGGCCGGCAGCGGCAGCTCAGGCAGCACATGGGGCCGACCTCGAAAACGGCGCATCATGAGGGCTAACCAAACGATGCCCGCTCCAGTGGTCGTCTTTGACCCCAGCAAGCCGCCGCGCGCCTATTCGCCCAAGGACGGCTACATGCCTGGCGAGCGCATGACCCACTCGACTTTTGGTATCGGCGTGGTCAGCGGCGCGCCCGCTCCGGGCAAGGTCGAGGTTCATTTTCCCAGCGGGATGCGCACCCTGGCCTGCGCCAAGGCGGTGTCCACCCTGGAGCGGCCCGTGGCGGCCCTGGACGTGGCCCTCCCCGACCGCCCGCCGGCGCCCAAGCCCAGTTCGGGCAATGGCACCGGCGCGTAGGCGCGTGGGGAGCCGTTGGTAGTCACTCCGGCCACGACCACGGCTACGACCACGCCTACGACCTTCTCCTGCGATCACTGGCCTGAGGAGGATGCGTGACCTTGCTTCATCCAGGTGCCAACTTGGTGCTGACCGTCGATCGGCTGGACCACGACGGGGCTGGCGTGGGTGATGTGCAAACCGACGCGGGCCTGTTCCGCCTGCATGTGACTGGCGCTCTGCCCAGCGAGCGGGTGCGCGCCAAGGTGGCCCATGTGTCGCCCCACGCGCGTGAGCAGAGAAAAGACGCGTGGGCGGATCTTGAAGAGGTCGCGACTGCCTCGCCCCAGCGAGTGGCGCCGCCCTGCCCGGCCCACCATCGCTGCGGCGGCTGCCCGCTGGCCTGTTGGGCCTACGCCGCGCAGGTGGAATGGAAACGCGCGCTGGTGGTCGAGGCGATGGCGACGCAGAAAGAATTGCTCGGGGTGAAGGTGGCGGGCTGCGTGCCCTCGCCGCAGCCATTCGGCTATCGCGGCAACGCCAAGTATGTTTTTGGACACGACCGCGATGGCAGGCTGGTGCTGGGGGCCTATGCCCCACGATCGCATGAGATCGTGGACATGTCCGGCTGCCCCGTCGCCGAGTCGGCCCTGGCCGATGTCGCGGCAGCGCTGCTGACCCTTTTGATCCAGCACGTGATCGAGCCCTTCGATGAAGTCCGTCGCACGGGTCTCCTGCGCTACGTGGTCTTGCGTGCCAATGTTGAGGGCAAGGTACTGGTCGCGCTGGTCACCGGTCGCGAAAGCTGGCCCGAGGCGGAGAGTCTGGCGCGCGAGTTGGCGGCCGCCTGCCCGACTGTGCTGGGCGTTGTCCACAACGTCAACAGCGCGAGCGGAAACGCCCTCTTCGGCGAGGCCGAGCGCCTTCTTTTCGGCTCCGCATTCATCGAAGACACCATCGGCCCAGCACGCGTGCGTCTGGGGCCACGTTCCTTTGCTCAAGCCAATCGCTTGGTGGCAGGCCGCGCCTACGACGACATTGCGGCCGCTGCCGCGCGTCTGGGATCGATCGGTCGCGTGGTCGACGCCTACGCGGGCGCGGGTGGCATTGCCCTATCGCTGGCGCCGCTGGCACGCGGGGTGGTGGCCATCGAGGAGAACTCGGCGGCTTGCGCGACCGCGCAGGCGTTTCTCGCCGAGCGTGAAGCTGGGGACACCGAGAAACGAATCAACCTGATAGCCGGTGACGTGGCGGATCATCTTGCGCGGGTTGGGACGGCTGATCTGGTGGTGCTCAATCCGCCACGCAAGGGCTGTGCCCCAGCGGTGATTACGGCGGTGGCACAACTGCACCCGCGGCTGGTTGCCTATCTGAGTTGCAACCCCGCTTCCCTGGCGCGCGATCTGGCGGCCTTGGCGCGCCTGGGTCTGCACACCGTCAGCATCACTCCGTACGACATGCTCCCTCACACCCCGCATGTGGAGGCGCTGGCTTTGGTCGAGAGGGGATAGTCAGGATCAGCACGCCCACGACGAAGAGGACGACGGCTCCATACTGGCCGGGCGTGAAGCGAAAGTAGCGAACATCTGCGATGCGGAGAAAATCGAGCAGAAAGCGCACCGGCGCATAGAGCACCGCCAGCCAACCCACGAAAAATCCCGGCGCGCGGCGGCCACGCCGGCCCAGCCAGAGAAACAGCAGCGCGACCGGCAAAGTGTAGAGCGCCTCGTCGAGCCCCAGATTGTGGCGGACCACGCCGTCGCTGTAGCGTTGGGCGAGGACAATACTGGTCTCTGAGCCGGGATGGTCGTAGGCGAGAAAGCAACCCGTGCGACCGAAGAACCATGACGTAGGGAATGCGTAGGCGACCACATCCAGGTAGAACCATTTCTGCGATCCCATGCGCTGCAGGCGCACGAAGAGCGCGGCCCCCACGATCGCGCCCAAGAATCCGCCAAACGAACTCAGGCCTTCCCAGAAGCGCAGCAGGCTCCAGGGATTCGCTAGCGCGTCGGCGGGATAGTAGACCAATCGATCGATCAGGTGCGCGCCGGCAAAGCCGCCCAGCAGAATCCAGATGGTCAGCCGTTCAGCCGCAAACGGGTCCAGGCCCCAGCCTGCGGCGCGACGGCGAATCAGGCGCATCCCGATGAGGATGCCGACCGCCACCAGCACGCCGAAGGCGTGAATGCTAATGGGGCCGAGCGACAGGCTGGGCTGTACGAAATACGGGATCATGTTTTGGCGACATCTGTGATGTTCACAAAATGCCTTCGTGTCCATTCTGCCATGGCGATGCCGGCCGCCACGGTGACCGGGAACGAGTTGTTGATGCCATACATGGGGATGGCCACGATGTTGTCGACCTGGGCGAGCAGTTCCTCGGACACGCCGCTGGTTTCGCTGCCAAACACCATCACGCACGCCTCAGGCAGCTCCGCCCGCCACAGGTCCACGCGCGCGTGCTCGCGCTCGAAGGCGATGAGGGGAAGCTTGCGCTCGCGCGCCCACGCCACCAGGGCCTGTTCGTTGGGAAGCTTGGTCAGGTTCTCGTAGCGCTGCATGCCCATGGCCGCGCGCTCGTAGTAAGGCTCATCGCCCACCAGCAGAATCTCCTGGACCAGAAAAGAGTGGGCCACCCGGATGATGGCGCCCACGTTGAAGGGATTGCGAAAACGCAGGATGGCGATGCGCAGGGGACGGCGCAGAGTCTCCAGGCTGGCCCGGACCTCGTCGAGCGGGAGTTCAAATCCAGGAACTTTGGCCACAGTGGCGCAAGGCTAGCACCGCCGCATCTGATTCGCTTGGCAACGCGGACGCGCGCTACTGCGGAAGCGGAACGTTGATGGTGGGGCTGGCTGCGCGGGCGCGCAATTTGCCGGGGCCCCAGATGAAGGCGGCGGCGATGGCCAGGGCCACGGCGGCCAGGATGATGACCCAGAACCACTTCGATCGCGTGACCGGCTCGGCTGGCTGCCGCTTCTGCACCAGCAGACCCAGGGTCGCCTTGGCCAGAATCTCGGCCTGCATCTTGATAGCCATGGCGTCGCCGGGAAAGCGATTCAGGCGATCGCGGTAGCAGCGCCCGGCCGCGGGCAGCAGGTTGGCTTGCAAACAATACCTGGCGAACGCCTGGTGGCGATTCAGGTCCTGCCAATTGGCCTCCGCCTGCTGCCACAATTCCAGGCCGGCCGGGGTCAGCTGCGCGCGCGGATCAGCCATGCTGGGCCGCCACAGCGCAAACCGCAGACCGCAACGCGGGCAAGCCGCAGCGCCGCTGGTGCGCCTGTGCCCGCACTTGGGACAAGCGGCGCTCTCGCGGCTCGTGCTGGTCTCGCTCTCACTCATGGCCCGCTTGGTTGGGTCACCTGGTTGGGCCCGTCCCGTGGAGCACCCAGGCTGGGACGCAGCGGAACGGGCATGAATATTATGGCGAAGGTCACGAAGACCAGCCAGAAAAGCCCAGCGCGGCTGGCTGGCAAGGGTCGATCGTCGACCGGCGGATGGTCGATGCCGCCGGACAGCCGCCGCAACACCGCGAGCAGGATGAACCAGATCAGCCAGGGCTCCCCGGCCGCAACCGCGATATTGACAGCGGAAATCGGCAAACCCCCGCCCAGCCGCGCCAGCGTGGCCACGGCGTCCAGGTAGACCACGCCAGCCACCGCGAGCGCGAAAATCGGCAGCAGATTCTGCAAGATGCGCGACGCCCGGCCGTAGCGATTGCCAAAATAGGCGATGGCCACATGGCCGCCGTCGAGCTGTCCAACCGGCAGAAGGTTGAGCATGGTGACCAGCAGCCCGGCCCACCCGGCCATGGCCGTCGGGTGCAACATCACGTCACTTCCCCCGCCGGGCAGCCAGGCACCGTGGATTACACGCTTGAGGACCGCATACAGGATCGAGTTGCCCTCTTGCACGCCCACCCCGACCAGCGGCTGCACCGGCGAAATGGAAAGGCCGTAGATGACAACCGGGATGGCCACGACCAGCCCGGCCAGCGGTCCAGCCGCGCCGATGTCGATGAGCTTGCGCCGGTCAGAGGTCCTCGACTGCAAGATCACCGCACCCATAGTCCCGAACAGCCCGATGCCGGGTGGCAACGGCACGAAGAAAGGCAGCGACGCCGGCACGTGATGCCAGCGAGCTGCCAGGTAGTGACCCATCTCGTGACAAAGCAGGATCGCCATGAGCGGCACCGAGAAGGCAAGCCCGTCCTCGAGCGGGAACATACTGGCAAAGCCATGGCGTTCCAGCGCGCCCTGCATGGTGGTGGTCAGCAGGGTCGCCAAGAAAAGCGCAATGTTCAGGAATGGCATCGGGTTTCGACGGGGTGGTAGAGCGAGCAGCCAGAGGAGCTAGGCGCGCGCCGTGCTGTTAGCCTATTCCAGCGAACGGCTCGCTGCCATCGCTCTCATTCGTCTTTGCGCTGCCCGATGACTGCCATCATCTCCTGAAAAGCGCGCCGACGGGGATAGGCATCGTCGCCCAGCAGACCGGCCAGCGTGCGAAGCGCGGCCCGCGCCTCGTCGCTGCACGCGCTGGGCACTTCGACCTGCACGCGCACGTGGGCGTCGCCGCGGCTGCCGCCCGGTGTTGGCAGGCCCTTGCCGCGCACGCGAAACACGCTGCCCGGCTGGGTGCCGGCCGGGATCTTCATGCGCACGCGCGCGTCGAGCAGGGGCACCTCGATCTCGGTGCCCAAGGCCGCCTCGTCCATCCCCAGCGGCACCTCGACCTCCAGAAGATCGCCTTGCTGGCGATAGAACCGGTGCGGTCGCGGCCTCACGATCACGTGTAGATCGCCGGCCGGTCCGCCGCGCCGGCCGGGCGATCCCTCGCCCGCGATTCGTTGCGTGCCGCCTGCCTGCGACCCGGGCGGCACGCGCACAACGTACTCACGCTCGCTCTCGCACAGGCCAGTGCCTGCGCAGGTCTTGCAGCGCACGCGCGGGATCTGGCCTGAGCCAGCACAGGCCAGGCAATCCCGCCGGGTCGCGAAAAAACCCGCCTTGTGCCGCGTCCATCCCTGTCCCCCGCAGCGCGCGCAGGGCTGCAAGCCCGCGGCCCCGCCTTGGGCGCCGGTGCCGCTACAGGCGTGGCAGTCCTCGCTGCGCTGGAAGCGAATCGTCTTCTTGCAGCCAAGCGCCGCCTCGTCGAAATCCAATTCCAGGGTGTAGCGCAGGTCTTGCCCAGTGACGCGCTTGCGTCCCAATCCGAACAGATCGCCAAAGATGGCATCGAAGAACTCGGTGACCTTGGCCAGATCGGCGCTATCGGCAAAGGGCAGATCGCCGGGGACGTCTCCCAGCCGATCGTAGCGCGCGCGTTTCTCCGCGTCGCCCAGCACCGCATAGGCCTGCGAAACCACCTTAAAGCGCTCCTCGGCCGCGGCATCGCCTGGGTTGCGGTCGGGATGAAACTGCAAGGCTAGCTTGCGGTAGGCAGCCTTGATCTCGGCCTCGGGCGCATCGCGTGCCACGCCCAGGGTCTTGTAGTGATCGTGCGCCACGGGGGCTACGAATTCTCGGGCGAAGGCTCGGGTTCGGACATGCTCCCGCCCTGCAGCGCCACGAAGAGCAAATGGGCTTCGGTTTCCAGCTTGGAGAGGGCCGCGCTGGCGCGAGCCACGTCGCCCACGAATAGCTCGAACGCGCGCTTGCACTCGACCAGAGCCGCCTCCAGCCGCCGCTTGGCGTCTGCGTCCAGCTTGTCGCCGAATTCCTGCAAGGTGCGCTCGGTGCCGTAAATGAGCGTGTCGGCGCTGTTGGACAGGTCAGCCCATTCCTTCTTGGACTGGTCCACCTGGCGACTGGCCTCGGACTCAGCGATGAAAGAACCGATCTCAGCCTCGGAAAGGCCCGAGGTGGGCTGCACGACGACGGCCTGGGTCTTGCCCGTGCCCAGGTCCTTGGCGGCCACGCTGACCATGCCGTTGGAATCGATGTCGAATGACACCTCGATCTGGGGCGCGCCCCGAGGCGCGGGCGGGATGCCGGTCAGCTGAAAGTGCGCCAGGCTCTTGTTGTCCTCGGCCATTTCCCGCTCGCCCTGCAAGACGTGCACGTTGACGTAAGGCTGGTTGTCCACCGCCGTGGAGAACACACGCGCGCGCCGCACCGGAATGGTGGTGTTGCGCGGGATGATCCGCGTGAACACGCCCCCAGCGGTTTCCACGCCCAAGGAGAGCGGAGTCACGTCGAGCAACAACACGTCCTGTTGCTCGCCTGACAGCACCGCCCCCTGCAGCGCCGCGCCCACCGCCACCGCCTCGTCGGGGTTGACCGCGCGCGACGGCTTCTTGCCGAAGAAGCTCGACACAATTTCGTGCACGCGCGGCATGCGCGTCTGACCGCCCACCAGGATCACCTCGTCGATGTCCTTGACCGTCCAGCCCGCATCTTTCAGCACCTGCTCGATGGGTGCAATGGTCCGGTTCAGCAGATCCTCGCACAGCGTCTCCAGCTTGCTGCGCGTGAGCGAGGTGATGAGGTGCTTGGGCCCTTCGGCGCCCGCGGCGATGAAGGGCAGGTTCACCTCGGTCTCCAGGCTGGTGGACAACTCGTGCTTGGCCCGCTCGGCCGCCTCACGCAAGCGTTGCAGGGCCATGCGCTCGCCGCGCAGGTCGATGCCGGTTTCGGCTTGGAACCCTTCGGCGAGCAAGCCCACGATGCGCGCATCGATGTCTTCGCCACCCAGAAAGCCGTCGCCGCTCGACGCCTTGACCTCGTACACGCCCTCGTGCAAGTGCAAAAGCGAGATATCGAACGTGCCGCCGCCCAGATCGTAGACCGCGACCTTGGCGTCAGATACCACGCTCAGACGACCGAAGGCCAGCGCCGCGGCGGTGGGCTCGTTGATGATGCGCTTGACGTTGAGCCCGGCGATGCGGCCCGCGTCCTTGGTGGCCTGGCGCTGGCTGTCGCCGAAGTAGGCGGGCACGGTGATGACCGCATCGCTGACCTCCTCGCCCAGGTACTCCTCGGCGGTCTTCCTCATCTTGTCCAGAACGAAGGCCGAGAGCTGGGCCGGCGGATAGTCCTTGCCTTTGACCCGCACCCAGGCGTCGCCGTTGCTCGCCGCAACGACTTCATAGGTCGATGATTTGGCATGACGGCCAACCTCGGGATCGGCGCGTTTGCGCCCCATCAGGCGCTTGACCGCCGACACCGTGCACTCGGCGTTGGTGACCGCTTGTCGCTTCGCGATCTGGCCGACCAAGGGCTCGCCCTCGCCCGACAGGGCGATCACCGAGGGCGTGGTGCGCGAGCCCTCGCTGTTGGGGATGACCAGGGGCTCCAGCCCCTCCAGCACAGCCACGCACGAGTTGGTCGTCCCCAGATCGATCCCGATGATGCGGCTCATGAGGTCTTGCCTCCTGTCCCGTCATCGTCTCCGTTCACATCAATGTCGACACCGCCCGCGGCCGATTCGTCTGTCGGGGCCGGCTTGTCACTGGTTTCAACTGGCGAGGCGGGCGGCGCTTTTGCGACCACGACCAGGGCCGGACGAAGCAGCCGCTCACCCACGCGGTAACCCTTTTGCAGTTCGTGCAGCACGGTGCCGGGGGACACATCGGCGCTGGGGGCTTGCGAAATCGCGTCGTGCACGCGCGGGTCGAAGGGCTGGCCCTTGGCCTCGATGGCCGTCACCGAATGGCGTTCCAGCTTCGACTTGAAAAGCCGCAAGACCAGATCGACGCCATCCTGGACCGACTTGACGTCCTTTTGCTCGCCTTCCTTCCAGGAAGAGACGGCACGCTCCAGGTTGTCCGCGATCTCCAAGAACTCGCGCAGCACCGCCTCGCGCGCCTTGACCTCGTGCTCGGTCACCTCCTTGCGCATGCGCTTCTTGTAGTTGTCGAACTCGGCCGCGATGCGAAGCATGCGGTCCTTCAGCTCGGCCTTCTCGGCTTCCAGCGTGGCCACCCGCTCGGCGGGACTCGGTTCTGCGGACGCTGACTCTCCTGCAGGCGCGGGGGGATCGGACGGCCGCTCATCAGGGACAGGCGGCGCGGCGTCGGAATCGGGATTGTCTTGAGACTCGTCGTTCTCGCTCATGGGAAACAATTTCGCGGGCCAAGCGCAGCCGCGCGCTCCTTTTACGGTCGTGCAAGCACCTCGGTAATCACGTCGGCTGTGAAGTCTACCAGAGGGATGACCTTGCTATAGCTCATTCGCGACGGGCCGATCACCCCGATGGTTCCCAGAGGACGATCCTCGCCGCCGTAGCTGGCGGCCACCACAGAAACTTCGGTCAAGTCCGCCAGGTTGGCCTCGGCGCCGATGAACACGCAGATGCCGGGCGCATTGAGCGTACGCTCCAGCAATTTCACGATCTGGTCCTTCTCTTCCAGCGTGCGCAGAACCCGGCGAGCCCGATCCAGGTCAGCCGCGGCGGACAGGAGATTGGACTGCCCGTCGAGCAGAATGTCGCCTCCGGGCTCGGACGCAGGAGTAGCGGCCATGGCCAGTTTGAGCGCCTGTGCCAGCACCGGATCGCGGGCCGAGCTCTCGCGCTCCTTCTCGATCTCACGCACCAGCCGCGCGCGCATCTGGTCCAGGGTCAAGCCTGACACCAGGCCGTTGAGATAGTTGTTGATGCGGTCGAGATCGCTGGGAGAGAGAGACGCATCGAGGGGGATGAGCTTGTTCTGGATCTGACCGCTGTGCGAAGCGATGACAGCCAGCAGCTGATCGTCGCGCAGGCGCACGAACTCGAGGTGCGACACCGCGTCCGACTCGGGCCGCGGCGCCTGCACCACCACGGCCAGATGGGACAGATCGCGCAGCACGCGCGACACCCTTTGCATGATCTCCTGCGGGTCGCTGGCTGGCCCCAGCCGCTCGCGGATCTCTTCCTGCTCGGGCGCAGACAGGCTGCGCACGCGCAGAAGCGTGTCCACGTAGTAGCGCAGGCCGCGATCCGTGGGGATGCGCCCCGCCGAGGTGTGCAGGTGACGCAGCATCCCCAGGTCTTCCAGCTCGCCCATCACGGCGCGCACCGTGGCCGGGGAAACCGCCAGGCGATAGCGGTGGGCCACCGTCTCGGACCCGACTGCCTCGCCGGTGGAAAGGTACTCGGACACGACAGCGTGCAGAACCTTCTTCGCGCGGGCGCCAATGTCGCTCACGAACATTATCTAACTCGAAAACCAGGCCGCGGCCAAGATTGAGACTGAGTGCCACTGACGCGACCTTGGCCTCGACGTGGCGGGCCTGCACCGCGTCTTGCAATCATGGTCACTTATGACTATCTTCAGGTCATGAAGGCCGTTCGCGTGGCGGAGCTAAAGAGTCATCTCAGCGAGCACCTGCGCTCGGTGCGGCGCGGGCACCCTCTGGTCGTGTTGGATCGCGACACGCCCATCGCGCAGATCGTTCCCTGCCCGAATGGTACGCTCAGCCCTCTCATCCGCCAGCCCCTGCCGCGGTCACGCAAGCCCAAGGACTTCCGCGCCCCGGCGCCACTCAAGTTGCGCCATGACCCCGTGGCTCTCCTGCTCGAGGACCGGCATCTCAGGTGATCGCCTACGTCGATTCCTCAGTGGTTCTGCGACTGGTGCTGGGACAGCCGGGGGCCCTGGCTGAATGGCGATCCGTGGAAGAAGGAGTCACCAGCGCGTTGACCGAAGTGGAATGTCTGCGAACTCTCGACCGCCTGCGGATTGTCGAGGGAATTCCCGACCAGGCACTGGCCGAACGCCGCGAATCCATCTACCAGCTCCTGTCCACTCTCGCGGTGATGGAGATCGGGCGAACCGTACTGGATCGGGCCGCGCAACCGCTGCCGACCGCCCTCGGAACGCTGGACGCGATTCACCTCGCCACCGCGCAGATCTGGCGCGAGACGACTAGCACAACCCTCACCATGGCCACCCACGACGCGACCCTGGCCACCGCCGCCCGTGCGCTGGGAATGCCCACCGTGGGCGTGTAGTACCGCCTCTCGGGAATTCGCAGCGGGTTGAGCGACCGCGTGGACGGCGGCGGGGCCGGAGGCCGGTGGGCCGGGACCGGAAACGGAACCGGATCCGGATTCGGAGCCGGCCGGCCGTGATGTTGGCACGAATCTGTGGGCCAGGTGTGGGCAGACGCCGCCCTTCGAGGCGGCAAGGAGAGACAGCATGGAAAACGCCACAACCTGCTCCGCACCGAAACCGAAAGCCGGAATCGAGGGACTCGATGCGTATCGCATAGCCGTCGAGTTCTACCGACTCCTGCGCCAGTCCACGCGCGGCCGGCGCGGTCACGTCATCGATCAATCGTACCGCGCCGCCGAGTCGGTGATCCTCAACATTGCCGAGGCGTATCCAATGCCCGGTGCCGATCGGGCACGCCGGTTTCGCATCGCCGGGGCCGAGGCGGCCGAGTGCCATGCCGGGCTGGACCTGCTGGAGATCCGGGGTGAGCTGAAAGGCCCACCTCTGTCCGAGCTGCGCGCGCTGCTCGACCGCATCCGCGCCATGCTCTGGCGCTTGGGCCGGCCGTGAGGTGATCACCGTCGACGGACGCCGGTTGTGTAACCGGCGCCTCGCCGACCGGCGGGGTGAAATCCGGGACCGGCAGCACCGTAGAGGGACATCGTGCAGGGGCGGCGCAAGCGCGGACGAAGTTGACGACGGTGGGCGAGGAGACGATTCTTGGACGGCGCACGCACATTGGCAGCAACCTGTGCGCGACACCCACCCTCAAGCGAGGTTCGCATGTCTGTTCCGACCTACGACAAGCTCATTGAGCATGTACTTCGCGTCCTTGCCCAACACCCAGACGGCGTGCCGATCGCTGGTGTGTATGAAGAAGTGGCCAATCGCGTGGGGCTGACGGTGGAGGAGAAGGCAGAACTGCTTCCCAGCGGGAGCCAGGCCATATACAAGAACCGGGTTGGCTGGGCGTACCAGCGACTCAGGCGGGCCGGCCTTGCCGTCCCTCTCCCGCATCGAGTCTGGCAGATCACTCAGGCAGGTCTCGCATTCGCCAGCAAGTACGAGACCATCCCGCCGGACGAGGTTGAACGCCTTGCTCAGGCGTCGGAGAAGACCGAACGGATTGATCGGAACGATCCCGAGGTGGCACGGGCCTGCATCGAGGCGATGTATCCGGACGTGGAAGCGCGCCTTGGCTGCCTTCGTTGGCTGGCGGATGCCGTCGTGTACGTCCACGGGCGGGAATCCGCTTGCTGGGGCGTAACCCTTCACAGGCGTTTCGTCCGATTCAACGTCGGCCGGATGCTCTCCCTCGACCTGATTCCTGGCGAGGTTCGTTTGGGCCTTGCGGTCGCAAGCCTGACGGCGGACGACAAGGCGGCGCTTGACGAGCATGCCCAATGGTCGACTGGCGAACCCTTCGCGGTGACCCGGGAGTGTCGAGTTTGCGTCCTTCCAGTCGCCTTGCTCTTGGATCGTGCAGGGAGCCTTCGGCCCGCCTGGCTCGAGTTCCTGCGAATCGCGGTGCGAACCGGCCGACAGACACCCTTCCGTCGATCCCACTCGCCCGGGGTCGTCACCTTCATCGAGAGTGCGCTCGGTAGATCGCTCCCCCGCCCCGAATACCACGTCCCCGACAACGACGACGACGAGGAGGAGGACGGGATCGAGGAAGGCGACCAAACCGAGAGCAAGCATGGCGTCCTGCCCGCCGTGAAGGCCGACAGTCCAGGTCAACTATTCAAGGAGACCTCTCCGTCAGTAAGCGGGTTGCTTCATGAACTCGACAGCGGCGACCTCGGGCTACCGGACATCCAGCGCCCGTTTGTGTGGAACGCGACGAAAGTCCGCGACCTCATCGACTCAATGTATCGAGGTTTCCCCGTCGGATACCTCCTCTTTTGGGAGACGCCGCCGAGTGAGCGTGGGTCCAAGGGAATCGGGCTGGAGCCCAAGGGCCACGAGCCAAAGCGGCTTATCGTGGATGGCCAACAGCGCTTGACGTCACTCTACGCCGTCTTGCGCGGAAAACCCGTGCTCGACGATGATTTCAAGAACATGACCATCGAGATCGCGTTCCGCCCGCGCGATTCGCACTTCGAGGTGACGAGTGCCGCCATTCGGAAAGACCCAGAATACATCCCCAGCATCTCCGAGGTCTGGCGGACGGACACGTACAGCTTCACGACAGCGTTCCTTCAAAAGCTCGAGCAGCGGCGCACGCTCACCCAGGAAGACCGCGGCGCTATCGCCCACAACATCGGGCGGCTCGCCCAGATCGACAAGTACAGGTTTTCGGCCCTGGAGATCCTTTCCAACGTGGACGAGGAGGCGGTCGCAGACGTCTTCGTGCGAATCAACAGCCAAGGCGTGAAACTCAATCAGGCGGACTTCATTCTCACGCTGCTGTCAGTCGCTTGGGATCAGGGACGTCGAGATCTGGAAGGGTTCGCCCGGGCGTGCTCTGTCCCGCCAGAATCCGGCCTGCCTTCGCCATACAACCACTTCATCAAGCCTTCCGCCGACCAGCTGCTGCGCGTTGCCATCGCCATCGGGTTCCATCGCGGCAAGCTACGAAGCGCCTATCAGCTATTGCGCGGCAAGGATCCCGATACTGGTCGGGCGTCCTTCGAGCTTCGCAAGGCGCAGATCGCACGGATCGAGGGCGCGCAGTCGAAAGTGCTGAACCTGACGCACTGGCATGGCTTCATGACGTCGCTGCTCGGGGCCGGCGTACGAAGCAGTGCTCTGGTCTCGTCGGAGGGAGCCCTGCTCTTCGCGTATGTGTTCTACCTCATCGGCAAAGTCCAATGCGGAGCCGACGAGCGGACGCTCAAGCGCCTCATTGGCCGCTGGTTTTTCGTTACCTCATTGACCGGACGCTATACCGGCTCATCCGAAAGCGCGCTCGAGAGTGATCTCGGTCGCGTGAAGGACTTGACCACGCCCGAGCCGTTCGTCGCGGCGCTGGAGGGGCTGATCACGGCGATGTTGCCGGGCGGGTATTGGGATGTGACGATCCCGGCGGCGCTCGAGACGTCGGGCGCCGACAGCCCGGCGATGTTGGCCTATCTGGCCGCCCAGAATCGCCTTGGCGCTCCGGTTCTCTTTGGGGATGCGCGGATCTCGGACCTATTGGATCCTGCGCTGGCGACCAAGCGAAAGACCATTGAACAGCACCACCTCTTTCCCAAGAGGTGGCTTGAGCGTCAGGGCATCGTCGAATCGAAGCGGATCAATCAGGCTGCCAACCTCGCTCTCGTAGAATGGGTGGACAACAGCGACATGAGCGATTCGCCGCCCGCCGAATACGTTCCGGCCCTTCGGACGAAGTTCACAGATGCTGCGTGGGCGCGGATGGCTGCGCTTCACGCGTTGCCCCCTCAATGGGAGTTGATGCCATACGACGAATTTCTGGCTGCCCGTCGCATTCTCATGGCGCAGATCATTCGACAAGGCTTTGCCTTGCTCTCTGCACCCGGGGACGGATCTGTCACGCTCGCGGAAGGCACGCCGGACGAGCAGAGAGTGTGGGCACTCATCCCGAAGGTCGAGCTGCGGCTACGCGAGATCGTGGGGAAGGCCTACCGGGCGAAATGGGAAAGCGGTGCCGAGGCACGAATGCGAGCAGTCCTGGGCGACAAGAACTGGGAGGTGGTCGAGCGCAATCGTGAAAGAGATGCGAAGAAGACCGGCGGTTCGTCGAATGAAACGAACGTGCTCGACTACATGTACCTCAGGCAACTCGTCGACCTTCTGGTGGCCAACGATGTCTGGGAGGCGTTCAAGCCGGCCTTCAAGGAGAAGCAACGCCCGGTGGCCTTAGTCGAGTGCATCACGGCGGTGCGGAATGACTTGGCACATTTTCGGTCCGTGGCACCGCTCGAACTCGATCGCTGTCGCATTGCCTGCACGGACTTGCTCAATCTGCTCGAATTGACTTAGGTTCGGCGCTCGCCAAGTCGGGTTCCGGGCGCCGGTTGCGCAACCGGCGTCCGTCGACGGTGATCACCTCACGGCCGGCCCAAGCGCCAGAGCATGGCGCGGGTGCGGTCGAGCAGCGCGCGCAACTCCGACAGCGTCGAGCCTTTCAGCTCACCCCGGATCTCCAGCAGGTCGAGGCCGGCGTGGCACTCGGCTGCCTCGGCCCCGGCGATGCGAAACCGACGTGCCCGATCGGCACCGGGCATCGGATATGCCTCGGCAATGTTGAGGATCACCGACTCGGCGGCGCGGTGCGATTGATCGATGACGTGACCGCGCCGGCCGCGCGTGGACTGGCGCAGGAGTCGGTAGAACTCGATGGCTATGCGATACGCATCGAGTCCCTCGATTCCGGCTTTCGGTTTCGGTGCGGAGCAGGTGGTGGCGTTTTCCATGTTGTCTCTCCTTGCCGCCTCGAAGGGCGGCGTCTGCCCACACCTGGCCCACAGATTCGTGCCAACATCACGGCCGGCCGGCTCCGAATCCGGATCCGGTTCCGTTTCCGGTCCCGGCCCACCGGCCTCCGGCCCCGCCGCCGTCCACGCG
>PLNW01000124.1 GCA_003142855.1 Myxococcales bacterium | reverse complement strand
TTACCCGACAAGCTCTAGCTAGTCAGGTAGCCTTCCCCCGCGCGCTCGCCAGGGCCCGGATGACGTGGTCGTGCAGTGGGCCGTTGGATGCGACCACGCCGTTGCGGTTGTTGAGATCGGCCTTACTGTAGTCGAGAGGTCGGCCGTCCATATCGCTCATGCGGCCGCCGGCCGCGATCAGAATCGCTTCAGGGCCGCAGGTGTCCCACAGTTTCGTCTGTTCACCCGGATAGAGGTAGAGGTCGCGTTCCCCTTGGGCCACCAGGGCAACCTTCAGACCCACGCTGCCGACCGTCATCTCGTCGGTCACGCCCAGGGCGCGACGAAAGGCATCGATCTGAGGCGAGCGGCGTGACTGGGACACCACGATGCGCACGCCGGGCGGCTCGGCCAGCGGGGATGTTTGCACGGGCGTGCGCGTTCCGCCAGGCTGCTCGCGCCAAGCAGCTTGGCCGACCACACCACTCCACACCGCGCCGGTGCTCGGGTGCGCCACCACGCCGAGCACGGGCCGGCCGTCGAGGCAGAGGCCGATCATCACCACGTAGCCGGTTTGGCCGCGAATGAAGTCGCGCGTCCCGTCGATGGGATCGACCATCCACACGCGGCGACTTCCCAAACGCGAGCCGTCGTCGGGCAGTTCCTCCGACAGGACCGCGTCGCCAGGGAATTCTTGGGCCAGGCGGCTGACGATGAGGGTGTTGGCCGCCAAGTCAGCCTCGGTGACAGGCTCGCCCCCGGCTTTGTGCTTCACCGCCATGGGCTGTTGGGAAAAGCGGCGCACCAAAGCGGCGGCCTCCCGGGCCAGCTCGCGCGCGACATCGAGCTCGTGCGAAAGATCAACCGGGCTGCTCACCCTCGCTATTCCTTCATCCGGTCGCGAACGAATGGCCCATGCCCGTAGAGCATGGCATCCGTCCAACCGCCCGAGGTGGGAACCATGACGTTGGGATTGAAGTAGCAGGTCGTGTCCACGCAGCGATCGAGTTTCCAGGCAGCCCAGCTGATCTTGTTGGTGTTCATCCAGTTGTGCCAGAGCTGGGCCTCGTCGAGGCACAGGGTGGGGTTCGCCGGCGTCCCACCATCGGAATCGGTGGCACCCCATTCGGTCACGAACAAGGCGGCTCCGAGTGACAGGGCCGTGTTGGCTTTGTCGCGCAGTGGCTGCCTGTGGGTGCATGAGTAGAAGTGCAACGTGTACAGCAGATTGCTGCCGGAAACCGGGTCAGCGGCGGCTACATCCACGTCTTGCGACCAGGTGGGCGTCCCGAGAACAATGAGGTTATCTGGATCCACAGCCCGGATGGCGTCGACCACCGCCTGATGGTACGGCTTTAGCACCGTGGACCAGTCCTGCATGGTGGGCTCGTTGAAGGGCTCGTAGATGACGTTGGGATAGCTGCCCCAGGTCTGCGCCATCTCGGTGAAGAACGCGACGGCTTCTTGCTGATGGGAATCGGCGTTCTCTTCGTGCCAGTCGATGATCACGTACACGCCCAAATCGATGGCGTTTTGGACGATCTGATTCACTTGTGCCTTGGCAATTTCAGGAGCGTCAAGGTAATCGGTCGGGGATCCTTCTGCGACGCCCATGGCGGCACGGATGAGTGAGGCATTCCAGTTGTCACGCATCCATTGCAGTCCCTGCTTGTCTTCCGCGAATCTCTGGTTCTCCCAGTTCAGCCACATGCTGCTCGGTCCCTTGAGCTGAGTCGGCTGATTCTGTTGATCGACGAGTCTGTTGCCCGAGACCTTGAGCCGACCATGCTGTGCAACCGGGCTTCCCGCGGGCGCACCTCCGGCGGCGCCGCCGCCACCCGTCCCACCGGTGGAACTGCCGGTGCTCGGTACAATGCTATTGATGCAGAAGTTGAATGGCACGGCGACACTGTTGCTGCCAGGAACCAGGATTGCGATTTGCGTGAGGGGCTCTCCGTTGTAGGCGTTGCCGTATCCGCCCCAGCAGGCCGTGTTGAAGCTGCCCCAGGGGATGAACCCGCCCGAGCCCGCGATCGGCACGCACCAGCGGTCGTTGGGATCTGTCGCGCCAGCGGGGCCTGAGATCTGGACACGGAGTTGGGAGCCGCCGGTGTCGGTGACGTCCACGGACACGCCGGCGCTCGTCGGCACGACCGTGTTCATGGGCGCGTCTTTGCTTTGTGCTTGGTTGAGGTTCACGCCAATCATCGCGTAGCCGCCCCAGTCATACTGAGAAGCGACGGAGCCCGATGCGCACAGAGGGCCACCGGCGGCCAGCGCCGGGAAATCCTTGAGCGTGATGGTCGAGCCATTCTCGGTCGAGGCAGCCGTCCACGCATATCCTTGCCAGCTTCCTGCTATCACGTAGCCGCCAGCTTCCACGGTCCACCCGCTTTCGTTGGTGCCACTTGCACCGCCGGGGCCTGGGCAACCCTGG
Source organism: Myxococcales bacterium (assembly GCA_003142855.1). Lineage (GTDB taxonomy): Bacteria > Myxococcota_A > Polyangia > Fen-1088 > Fen-1088 > Fen-1137. Next base: position 6,455 of record PLNW01000124.1, on the reverse strand, counting down.
CCACCGGTCGAGCACGCCTGGGAACCCGGAGCCAAGAGCGGAGTTATGCCGCAGGCCAGGCAGAGCGTCGACGCAAGCCCGAGCCATGCCAGCGGGGAATGAAGCGAAGTGTGCGTGGGAAGACGAATTCGCATGGAGCATTCTCCCAATAGGCAAACTCAAAATGATATCAGATCGGCGCAGGCCGGTGTGCTGCTTGGGCCGCGAGGTCGGCCACCAGCTGTCGTCGACCGATGAGCAGCACCAGGCCGGACAGGGAGAGAAGCAGGCCGTTGAGCAGTACGGGGATGCGCAGCCCGACGGAGTCAGACACGACACCGATGAGAAAGGGCGACAAGGCGTCGCCGAGAAGATGAATGGTCGTGGTGTGCAGGCCGACTCCTCGCGCACGCAGGTCAGGTGGGAGTACGTTCACCATGGCGGCGTTGAGTGGTCCCATGTTGGCGAACAACAACAGCATGGTGACGAACAGGCCCGGCCAGAAAACTGCAGGCGCGCGCGCCAGAACCGCCGCCATGGTAAAGGGCAGCGAGGCGATGAGCGCCCAGCCCGAGAAGCTGAAGTGGGCGTCGGGAAAGCGGCGCGCCAGCCGGTCGCCCAGTTGACCGCCGACGATGGTGCCCAGGAATCCCGCCACCAGCAGCAAGGCGCCGAAGATGGTGCCGGCCGCGGCCACACTCAAGCCGCGCTCGCGCACGAAATAGGTGGGCATCCACGCGCCCAGGCCGCCCATGGAGAAAGTGAAGATGGTCTGTCCCGCCATGTTGAAGAAGAAGCTGGGCCGCCGGCGTAGCGCTGCCAGGGTCTCGCGCAACGAGGTCGCAGGCTGCGATGGCTCGTCGAAACGTCCGCGCGGCGGCTCACGCAGGAAGAGCAGGGCCAGGGCTAGCGCCAGGCCTGGCCCGCCAGCCACGAAAAAGGCGGGACGCCAGCCGAAGCGCGCCCCGATCTGGCCGCCCAGCACATAGCCGAGCGCGATTCCCACCGGCATGGCCGCGTAGAAGATCGACAGTGCGCGGCCGCGTCGGTCGGGCGGGTAGTGATCGGCCAGTAGCGACGGCGTCACCACCGTATAGCTGGCTTCGCCGATGCCAACCACGGCGCGGGCCAAAGCCAGCCAGGCGAAGCTGGCCACCAGGCCCGAGGCAAAGGTGGCCAGGCTCCACACCGCCACGCCCGCAGCGGCGACATGCAGGCGTTTGCAGCGATCACCGAGCAGGCCCGACGCCGGACAGGCCAGCGCGTACACCAGGATGAACACGGTCTGCAGCGAGCCGGCCTGCGCGTCGGAAAGGTGCAGGCTCGCAATGATGAGAGGCAGCACCGGGGCCGTGATGAAGCGGTCCAGGTAGTTGAATGCGTTCACGCCGGTCAGGACGGCCAGGGTGCTGGCCGGACGCTGCGCGAGGCCGGGGCGTGATTCCGTGGTCACAGATTGCATGGGTACCACGAAAGGCCGTATCGCGGTAAAGTGCCGCGCATGAGCACACTCAAGGAAATTCTGGGTCCACCCGCAATTCGCAAGCTGGTGGTGGTTGACTGCGAACGAATCATCGAAGAGGAGGTCGCCTCGAAGGGACTGATGGGCATACCCATCAAGGCTGCCTACGCCGTGGTCAAGGCCATCAAGCCGGGGTTCATCCCGGAGGTCATAGACGCTCTGCTCGACGATTTTGCCGATCGCCTGGATCCGTTGTACCAGGCCGCGCTGGCCAAGAATGAGCCGGTGTCTGCCTACATGAACGCGCGCGCCGGCGAGGCGGCCGAGGCGCTGCTGGGCATAACCGACCAGCGCGCGCAGCGGGCGAAGAATCAAATCGTCAGGGGCGCCTACGACAAGATGCGGCCTATGGCCAAGAAGCACACCGAAGCGGCCATTCCGCGCGTGAGCCGCATGGTAGCGAAATACACCAGCGCCGCGGCTGCGACGTAGGCCGGCCCCGGCCCCGGCCCCGGCCCCGGCCCCGGCCACCGGCCCCGGCCACCGGCCCCGGCCCCCGGCCACCGGCCCCGGATCTCCTTGAGCACCATTCTGGGCAACCTCCGCCCCTGGCACTACACTGGGACTCCGTGCCCTCCCTTCACATCGTGCTCGTCGAGCCGGAGATCCACTGGAACACCGGCAACATCGGTCGCACTTCATTGGCCGTGGGAGCGACTCTGCACTTGATCGAGCCGCTGGGTTTCACCCTCGAAGATCGCCATCTGCGGCGCGCGGGCCTGGACTACTGGCCCAGGGTGCGGCTGCGGGTGTGGCCTGGCTGGCCAGCCATCGAGGCCGAGCTGCCGCAATTAGGCGCGCCCTTTTTCTTCACCGCATCGGCCCAGCGCACGCTGTGGGACATCGATTTTCCCCAAGACGTAGTCGTGGTCTTCGGCCGCGAGAGCGTGGGTTTGCCGCCCGAGATTCTGGCCCGCTACGCCGACCGAACCGCCCGCATTCCCATGGTGGATCCGGGACTACGCTCGCTCAACATTTCCACCGCTGTGGGTGTAGCCGTCTACGAGGTCGCAAGGCAGTGGCAGAGGCGGGTGTGAGCGGCGTGCGGATCGAAAGATTGGGCAGGTCCGGCAGGGGGGCTATCATCCGGGACTTGGGCCGATGACCACGAGAGTGCTGCGCCTCGGACGTTTTCAGACAGAGGCCCTGCTGGGTGAGGGCGGGGCCACGCAGACTTACCGCGCCCGACTGGCCGACGCCAAGCCAGGCGTCGACGAGCGCCGCTTCGTGGTGACCTTGCTGCGCGCCGGGCGCGGGCGTGTTGATGCGCAGGTCGCGGCCCGCTTTGTCGAGGCGGCGCGCCGATTGGCCGGGCTCGACCAGTCGGGGTTCGTGCGCGTGGTCGAGCTGTGCGAGGGGCCGGGGCAAATCTATGCGGCCTGCGAGTTCAAGGCCGGCGTGAATCTGGCCCAGCTGCGCAGCCAGGCGGCGCCGAGCGGATCAATGGATCCTCGCCTGGTGGGCCTGCTGGGGAGGAAAATTGCCGAGCGTCTGGCGCCGCTGCACGCGCGCACGCAAGCCCCGCGCGTGCACGGCGGGCTCAATCCGGGCAATGTCTTGGTGTCCCCCGACGGCGAGGTGTTTCTCCTGGATTGCGGTCTGGCCGAGGCGGTGCGGCCTCGCAGCGACGCCGACATCAGCCGGTGGCTCTTCGCCGCGCCCGAGCAGCTTGCGGGATCGGCCGCCGTGCCCGCGTCGGACCTGTATTCCATCGGCGCCTTGATCTTCTTTCTCTTCACCGGCACGCCGCCCTTCACGGCGCAAACCGGGGACGAGCTCAGGGACAAGATTGCGGCCGGCGTGCCCGCGTTGCCGCATATGCCGCCCTGGCTGCATGCCGTGATGGCCAGGCTCTTGTCATCAGACGCAGGCCTGCGGCCAAGGTCCGCGGCCGACGTGGCCCGCCAGATCTCGGCCGCCATGCTGGCTGCCGAGGCCGGTCCGATGGCCGCGGCCACGCAAGCCCCTGTTTCCGGTCCTGATTCGCCTGCTGCCCCAGGCGCGGCCTCCGGCTCTGTGGTTCCTTTCGCTCTCGACGAAGCCATTACCGAGGACCAGCGTCCTTTCGCCGCGGCTCGTGCGGCGGCGACCGAGCCGTCGGCCGCTGAGTCTATCGTGCCGTTTTCGCTCGAAGCCTCGCCATCTTCTGAGGATGCTGGCGCGGGCCAGGCAGCGGGAGCGGACGGTCCGGAGCACGGACTTTCCAACGTCTCGGCTGATGATCCCGACGTCGGCGCGGTGTACGACGACGACGATGACGTGCAAGAACAGGTCGAGGTCGGGGCTGACGGAAAGCTCAGGCGTCGCCGCCGTCGGCGTTTGCGCATTCCGGTCTGGTACCGAAGTGCGCTGGCTCGCAAGATGTCGCGCATGGCGCTGATACCGCTCGTCGGCTTGCTGGTGTTGGCGGCGGTTGCGGGGGTCTTCTTCTATCGGGAGTGGGCCGCGACCCGGGTGGAAACCGAGCGACGGAACGCGCAGCTGGTGGCCGAGGCTGCCCGTCGCGCGGCCGAATTGCGCCCAGCCAAACCGCCTGAGCCTGCGTCTTTGCCGGCGGGCCAGCTGGTGGTGAAGACCACGCCGGCTGGCGCGACGGTCTGGCTCGACGGCGTGCACAAGGAGAGAACGCCGCTCACGCTCGCCACCACGCCGGACTCACATCGCTTGGTGGTGACCTTGCCGGGATACCGAATGTTGCGCGACGTGGTCGACACCGGCAAGGGCGTGCTGTGGGAGCGAGAGATGTTGGTGGCCTCTCGCCTCGATGCCGGGCGCGTGCCGCTCACCGTAACCTGCGCCACGGAGAACAGGTATCCGGTGTTTGTGGATGGGAGGGACTCGGGCGAGCTGTGTCCCGCCAGCGACTTGAGGATCGAGCCGGGCCGGCATTCCGTCGGGCTGTTCGTGATCCCGCAGAACCGCATCTGGACCTTCGACCGCGAAGTCCAGCTCAACCGTCCCCATCGGGTTCAGTTTAACTACTGACTGCCTCAGAATTTCTATTCGGTGAAGGCAAAATGGCGCTTGGATGCGATTCCGTGAAGGCAAAATGGCGCTTGAACCGACTATGCTCCAAGAACGTGAGCGCAACCATGATCTACACCCACGCCTTGTCCGCACCTTCTGAAGCCCTCCCTCACGGGATAAGGCGGTCACCATCGCCCATGCTTACTTGCATTAGACGGCTCCCCTCGCGCGTGACCAGCGAATCTCAAACAACTAAACAACTAACCACACTGTTGACTGAAAATGGCAAAGGCGCCTACAATCTAATCCGAGGAGCCGAATGCCCAATGAAGCTCGCCCAACTCCCCGGAATCATCACGCTGTTATCAGTCGGCTGTGCTGGCAGCGTGATCGGGGGCAAGTACGGCCTCGGAAATAACCAGCAAGGCTACGCCGAAGAAGCGCGCGTCCGACAAGAGCGGCGAGATCGGCTCGCGGCTGCCCGCGCCGAATTCAATCGGATCTGCATGGAACCACAAACCCAAGCCCAGGCCAATTGGTGCAGGTTGCGTGGCCACGAATTAGACCGGGCTGAGGATCGCCTCGAACGACAGGAGGATAGGGAAGACGCAAACGAGCGGGACTTTCAGAATAGACGAGAGCAAAGACGGGCCGAGATCTTCAAGAAGGATTCCGTCGACTGCACCACCACCGGCTATGGAAATACCAGTACGACACACTGCCAGTAACCACACGCTCGGTCTGATGTTTGACCACTTCCGGACGGGCACCCTTTCCTGATAGCGCTAGCGGGATAGCGCTGCGCTGGCGCCGCACTGATGTTGACCTCGATAGCGCGGCGCTGGTGACCCGGATCTGCCCGGTGGCAAACCACTCATCATGTCAGCACGTGCGTTTCTCGACGGGCAGCAGACGTGAGCGCCGCTACGTTTGCGCGCCGAAGGCCGAGGCCGTCCCTGGCGAGGCGCCGCGGAAGAAGCCGGGAGCTGCCGTTGGTCAGCTCGGCGGGGCGGTGGCGCCCAACTCGGCGCACTTCACGCCAGCGAAGCGATGCAACCACCAGGTGCCGGCGGGGAAGATTGCCTGGCGACCGGCCAGGTGGTCGGCGCGGGCTTCGCGGTACCGGTCGATGAAGGCCTGATTGCGCTGCAGGGCCTCGACCCGCGCCCAGGTATTCTTGCACGCCACGCGCGGCGAGAGCCCACGGCGAGGCTCGCGTGTGCCCGGATGCGAGTTCCAGTGCTGTTGTAGGACGCCCCAGCGGCCGAGGAGTTTGATTCCCTTCTCGCGGCGCTCGGCAGCGGCTTTCTCTTCGGCCTCGGCAACCTTGTCGCGCAGAAGCTTGGAGTACTCGACGTGGCTCAGGCGCTCGAAGCCGGGCGCGCGGCGGAAGTGCAGGTCGATTGCGTTGGGCAGGTCGCCATTTTCAGGGTCGAAGAAGCGAATTGGCTTGGTTGCGGTCAGAGGCCGGTTGTGGTCGATGGCCGCGAGCGATTCGACGCCCGGCCAGTGGTGAACCCTCGCGACCAGGTGGCTCGTGACCGGGTTGGCGATCGCGTAAACCATCTTTGCAAGCACGTCCTCGGCCTTGACCAGCTCGACCACGGAAGTCTGCTCGCTGGCCCAGAACGCCTCCCACCTGCCCCGAAGGGCGTTCTGGTGCTTGCCGTAGAGCTTGTGGAAGTGTTCGAGAAACTGGGGCAGCCGGCCGTGGTTGTCGACGACGACGGCGTGGTAGTGGTTTGAGAGGGTGCCGACGCAGACGATGCTGATGCTGGCCTTGCGAGCAGCGAGGGCGAGGCAGTAGATGAAGGCGTTGTTGGTTTCGCGGTCCGGGCGCATGAAGAAGCGGCGCTCGGAACAGCGACGGGTGATCATGTAGCGGCGGCCTGGGACGATGGCGCGGGGAAGGGACATGCCAGGATTGTCGGCAATGGCGATGTGCAGGTTGCTTGCCGAGGGCGAATATTCGGTACCGATCGCAGTG
>PLNW01000018.1 GCA_003142855.1 Myxococcales bacterium | reverse complement strand
CGGCTCAAATCAATTACGGACTCAACCCAGACGTCGCGACCGCCAACTTCTACGAGCAGGTCCGGGCCTGGGTTCTGCCATTTCGGCGTGAAGCCCAAATGCACGAGCCACTCAGCAACTTGGAGTTGCCAAACCAGGCTCCAGAAGGTGCCGTACTGGGGAGTGACAAACATCTGCCGTTCACCGGCCCACCCGGGCTGCGTCTTTGCGACTGCTAGCAAACCTTCCAACCGCTGAAAGACTCTCTCGGAGTTGGAACTCCACGTACCAAGACGCCACGCCATTTCATGACAATGATGCCCTTGTGATCGTGACTTCGTCATGTGCTTCTCGAAGTGAGCACGGATTTCAGGGTAGCACTTGAGACGCTCTTCAACGCGCTCCCACGACATGAACTTGCCGACCAGCTGCGCAACGCACTTCCTATTCAAGTCGATCTTCATCGGTGCGCCCTCAAAGAAGTTCTGGCCGCATGACTTTCTATTCGACCGCAGCATCCCGCCGCCCGCCGTTTTACGCAAGCACGGGCGGGTGACGGTTTCGGCGGTGCTCACGTCCGGCACCTTGAGCACATCGTGCGAGTGGTGGTTGCCTGCCTGCTATCACCACCGGCTTGGTGGGGAAGGGGTGGACATGGCAGGCACAGAGGGCTGGACCTGCTTGGGTAAAGCGATACAGCTGACCCGCCGATGGAAGGAGTGTCACGGGTATCCGGCCCGTGGTACAGGTGATACGGAACCCGAGCCGGAGGGTGCAGATCCCCGGGGGCCGACAGTTTTCGCGTAGGAGTCTGCCCATGACGTCCGAGTCCGCTCCGCCCAATGTCGGGGGCGCAGCACTCACCACGAGGCCAGGTGCTCGACGCTCGCTCTCGCCAACCAGAAGAGACGTGGAGCTGGCAGCCGGCCTCTTCGTGGTTCTACTCGTCTCCGCCTGTGCATCAACTGGCCTGGTTTTGAGACGGCCGATTGAAAAGCAGTGTAAGACAGTGAAGCTGAAGCAATGCGACGACTTGGTCAACGGCATCCTCTTGTACGTTGACGGCGATGAAGATGGTGCGCGTTCGGCCCTGGCTGATGCGGTGCGGGCGAACCAGCCGGAGAAGCTCAGGAAGTTCGCTGAGGGTTTGCAGACTATTTCGCACATCCCCGGGGCGTCTTCGTACATGGAACCCATCGCGAAGGTCAGCGAGTTTCTAGCGCCACCCGCACCGGCACCGAAGTCGAAGCCCGTGCGGAAGACGCAGGTCGCAAGCCGAACCGGCAGCGAAGACGTAGAACCGCAAGAAACTGAGGGTGCGCCAGGTGCGGCAAGCTGTCCGCCTGAGACCCAGAAGAGCATTGTACCGAAAACAGCCCCGGTGCCCGAACCGGCCGCCACGTGGAATGACCCGACCAAGATCGATGGCGGCACCGTAACCCCATCGCTCCAGGCGGGAGCAGAGACCTGCAATATGGGCATCGGCCTACCCATGTACGAAAACGATCCATTCAACTCCAAAGCCACGGGTGCCACATCGGGGGTTTGTCTGGGGGTAGTCTCAGGACCGATCACGGTTACCGACATCCACGCCAGCGGGGGGTGCACCGTGGATCTATTCGTGATCGGAGGGACGCCGTCACATTCACGGTGGCTCGTGCAAAGCCCCGCCCGCACCCCCCTACACATCACGGGCGCTCGGTTGGCAGCGCGGGAAGGCGAAGTCATCTCGGTGGGCGTCGCCGGCTCCGGCAGGAAGACTGACGCACGATGCGCACTCACGTGGGCCGGTTGGAAGCCGTATGGCGCGGTCCCTCCGACCGCGAAGGGATTCCCGACGCCTTCCCATTCTGGACAACCGCTGTCAGCCACTCTGGGTGACCCCATGCAGCCGGGCACTCAGGGACGTTCGTCACGAATGGCTGCGGGCGCTGGGACCAGCGTGGCTGACAAAGAGACCTCACCCACAGAAGCCCGACCTACCCAACAGCAACGAGCGGTTAGGGAGAAGAAGCCCACTGAGCCTGACAATTACCACCCCTTGAACCTGCCACCCAGGAAGGAGGCATGGGAAGACCCCTTCACTCGCTCAGTGACTCAATAGTACACTTATGAGTCGGCCCCTGCTGGCTCCCGAAAATCGGCGGGAAAAGTCGTGTTTCAAACAGTAGTGGTAGGGTGTGGTTGACAGAATCTCTGTGGTCGGCGTTCTTTGCAGATGCGATTCGGTGAAGGCAAAATGGCGCTTGTTCCGCTTATGCACCCTAGTCTACCACTATAGCCGGATTCTTGGTCCGAGAAAAGAGGTCTGTTTGAAAGCAAAATGACCCCCTCAGGCGGGTATAAGTACAGTAGATCAAGAGAAGCAATTTTCTTTGCACCATCTCAACCTCCGAAGAAAGGAACCCGTCATATTCAAGAAACTTCTGACCTTCACGATGTCTCTCTCATTACTAGTTCTATCCGTAAGCGGATTTGGATGCGGAGCCGGCGAGGCTGCAGACCCAGAAGGGACAATTGACCTGACGATCAACTACACCTCTACGCCTGGCGGTATGACGCTCTTACTATGGCAGGGAACAGACGAAGACCCTGACATTGCCACACCAGTACAACCAACAGCAAACATACCTCCGTGCCCTCCACCCGGAGGTGGATTGTGCGACGCAGTTGATCCCGCCACTGAATTCCCACAACCCATACCCGTATACCCCCTATCGCAACTATATACGGGAATCAGAGACTCTTCTTTGAACTTCTCATTCCGAGCAATCGGTTCCTTAGCCGACGGCACTGTAGAGACTGACGACCCAACCGGAGGCGAGATCGCAGATGTGGGGAATGTTGATGGACTTGGTGCCGTGCTTGAAAAACCGGCCATGGGATGGACTACTCTAGGTGCGGTTGAAGTGGGACACGGTTACGTAGCCAGGTTTAGGCACTCAAGGAACTACGCAGACACAAGTCTGCCGTACTTCTACGCCAGACTATATGTTACCGGCTGGGTGCTGGATGTCAATGACGGAATGATCGGAGCGAAAGTCAAATATCAGCTTCCATTCTAAATGTGTAGAAGCTTGTTGATCAACTAGAGAAAGGAACCCGTCATGTTCAAGAAACTTCTGACTCTCATGCTATCTCTCTTTTCACTGCTGGTTCTATCTAGTAGACCAGCCCAAGCCCAAACCTTCGTGTGCCCTAGCAGCGACTATACCATGTGCCCCATCCTCACTGCTTACTGCTTTCCGGAGGTTGGGCAAGCTATTGGGGAATGCATACCTGATCCTCCAGTGTTGCCTACTACCTTCACGTGGTGCTGCCCAGTAGATGCCAGTGGTGCCTCGACATGTTGTCCCGGTGCTAGAGACCTAATACTAGGCTGTAGCGACCAAGGAGTGTGCTACCCAACCGAGGATAGCTTGCCCCAAATGACACGTGAAGGAACGGGCGGCTATGAAGTAAACGCCCGGTGCCCACTGAACTACCAGAATGGAACAGTTTTCTGGTGCGACCCTGACATGCCAGACGGAACTCCCCCCGGCGAAGTCAGTGATGCAGTTGAAGCCTGTCGCCAAGGCGGAACACCTGGATGCTTCCCTGTGTCCGAGGCGGGTCTTATCGAATGCCTGCCCGACCAGACTTCCTGCCAAACCGTGTGTTGCCAATCGAACGAGGTCTGCTGTTTGGGCATGGCCGATGGCCAGGTGGTTGGTAGTTGCCTGCCTGCTGGCTCACTTTGCCCTGGCGACAGTTCCAACGATAACAATAACGGTAACCACTCCCATGGGTGCTCGGTTCTACCTGGGTCTCACTTCGGTAGCTGGGGACTGGGAGGACTTCTTCTGACACTCCTTGGTCTCTGCTGGGTAGGTCTGAGAAGGATTGACTAGAAGCAGGGCCTGTAGCTGGGTATGGGTATAGGGGAATAGTTTGGGTGTGTAGGTGCGTGTGGTTTACAGAACGGCTGTTATCAGCCATTTTGCAGATGCGATTTGGTGAGGGCAAAATGGCGCTTGTTCGGACTACGCACCTGCTGCCCCAGTCGACCGCCGCCCCTTGTTCACCCGCTCGCGCAGCTCCTTGCCCACCTTGAAGAAGGCCAGACGCTTGGGCTTGACGGGAACGATTGCGCCTGTGCGCGGGTTGCGACCGTCATAGGCGCGGTACTGGCGCACGGTGAATCTGCCGAAGCCTCGAATTTCGATCTTTTCGCCGCGACTCATTGACTGCTCCATGCAGTCGAAGAGCACGCCAACCAGCAGCTCCGCACGCGCCGAAGGGAACTTGAGCTTGTTGGCGATAATGGTGATGAGGTCGGCTTTGGTCATGGATACGTCTTTCCCCGCCGCTGCTCTTCATGGACCATCGGTGCAAGCGAAAACTGACAAGCTAGCAACTGCCCAAAGAGCCGCCGCATGAATCACCTCTTCGCTTCTCTCTTGCGGTCGGCATCAGGGCGCGGGTTAGACGCCAGCCTCAAGACGTGAGATCCCGACGCAGAATATTCAACACCTCGAGGGCGATGCGTGCCTCCTCGCGGTCGAACTCCAAGGCCGTGCGAATCTCATTCCCGGGGTGGACGAGGTTTCGGTACTCTCGGATGGGATGAGAAAGCTTGGAAACTCCCGCAGAAACGAGCTTCAACTCGACGGCCACATCGATCAGTTCAGCCAGATCCCACTTCGTAATGTCGGACTTGCCCCGTGCAGCCTGCGCCGATTTCGCTCTCTGCTCATCGGCCAGTAGGATATCCGTCAAGATTGCCTCAATGGCCCCGCCGGAAACAATGATGGTCGCCTTCCAGCACTGCGCTACGAAGGCTCTCTGAACCTCGACGTAGTCTCGTTCTACAATAGCGCGAAGCTTGGAGTCCCGCAGGAACGGGAACGACCTATTCTCAGTGACTGGCCCCTCGTCGGCTGCCATCTCCGCTTCCAGTATGCCGACTATCGTCGCGATGTAGGCCCGAATCGGCTCCAGGATGAAGTAGTTGTCGTGAGAGTAGGCAGTCTTGAAATCGAATGGCGGCACGAGTTCGCGAAAATCAGATGCCAAGCGTTGGACCGCCTGGGAAATCAGATCGACGGTGGGTCGGATCAGCGAGTACGCTTTGGGGTCAAGGTCAACGACCTTTTGCTGAGCCCGGATTGCCTGATAGTGGCGTCGGAGGCGCTTCTGCTGTTCTTCAGTCATGCCGACCTTCCTCAGTCGTGAGCATAAGCGAATCGATGGGGTATTTCCGGTCCGAGAACCCCATCCATGTCGCGCTGTCGCACCTTCGCGCATGCCCGGACTGCCCAGCGGAGGGGTCGTGACCGCCTGATTCGCATGCCGAGAAGTCTGTTTCGCCCACAGGGCGTAGTCTACTCCAGCGCGGCCCGCGAGAGTCGCCTTCAGTTCGCCCAGTCGTCGCCGCCACCCGCCTTCTGGGGCGGTGGGCGGGCAGGATGCAACTTAGGGATGTCCGCCGGCAGGTGCATCGCGGTCAGGATCTTTTTGGCGATGTCCTCGGTCTTGATGAGGGCGATGAGGCGGAGCGGGGCCTTGCACTTCGTGCACAGAATCTCGATCCCGAACACCCTTCGCAAAAGCTCAGACCACCGGATATATCTCGATCGGCGCTTGGGCTTGTCTTGCTCGCCAGGGGCCGGTGGAGGCGTGGCGGGAGCAGGCACGACTTCGCTGCGCGAAATTGCGTGTGAAGAAAGGACCCCAAAATATCGGGTGGTATGCCGCCGCGGAGGAGGAACCAGGGCCGCGAGCCGCGCGATGAGGGCGAGCGGTGAAAGTTCAATCGAGGTAGTACCATCAGACCAAGGTCGCTTGAACTCCAGCTTCACGTTTCCGTCGGGCAGGATGTGTAGCCGGTCGTTGGCCAGCGGCGGTCTCAAGATGTAGCGGCACAAGGTTTCGCGACCGGGTTTGTCGTTGGCGGCAACACGGGTTGCAGCGTGCAGATTGAAGCCCTGGGTTTGACTGCACAAAGTGCCTTTGGTCACGGGGCGGTCGTCAGGGGCGAGCACGATGCGGACGGGCTTGTGCTTGTTGGCCGGGCCGGCGGGCGGTGCGCCGGCAGTGGCCGCGGCCAGCAGCTTGGCCAGGAGAGGATCTTTTTCTCCCATCGTCTCGTCGGCCACGACGGTGACTTCACCGTCGCCCGGGGCCGTCACGAGGGTGATGACACCGCGGCGGTGGAGGAAGCGGAGAATGCGCTTGCTCGCGTGTTGGACGACTTCCTCGACCTCCTGTTGCGTGGGCCCTGGCGCGGGGTGGAACATCTGGCCCCGGCCATCGCCATCGGGCGAGTAGACACCGTCCAGGAAGACGGTGTGAAAATGCGGGTTCAGTCGCAGGTCGCTGTTGGCACGCTCATGTATCAGCCCAGCGCGGGCTGCCACACAGAGCGCGAAGCGCGCTATGGTTTGTTTGACGAGCCCTGAGGACCGTCTAGCGTAACGCAGCTGCCGGTGTGAGCTTGCCCCGATTCCGTGGACACGTGGTTTATGCTGCCAGCGCACCATTGCGCAGGTCAGCCTCGACCTCGTTCGGGTGTAGCGGTCCACCGAATTTCGCCACGTCCTTTCCTGCAGTTTCCCGCCAGCGTGGCACGTCGATTCTGCCACGAGATCACGGCGTTGCAGCGGCTGACCGGGACGCGTGCTTCCACTCCCTCGCCCCGCTATCCTTCGACAAGAGCTGCACGGAAGACCAGCTCGTCTCCCG
>PLNW01000140.1 GCA_003142855.1 Myxococcales bacterium | reverse complement strand
TTTTGAATCAGTAGTGCTAACCCGTCGGCGCGAAATTTCTCCGGGGTCTCAGGCCTTGGGTTACGCTGCTGCACCGAACTGAAGGAGTTCGAATCATGTCCACAGTTATCCGGTGCTTTTTCAAGTCAACGCCTGGCCAGCGCGCCGCTTGCGTCCGCTTTGCACTCGCGGTCGCTGCCCTGGCTTTGGGCTGCGCGGTCAGCCCTCCCGCGGATCGCGGCGCGCCGGCGGCGGTGCCCGCGACGCCCGCTGCCGCCAAAGAGTTGCCGGCGTGTGGCTCTCCGACGGATCGTCAGGTCGAAGCCTGGCTTTCCGCCATGACTCTCGACGAGAAGATCGCGCTGGTTGCCGGCACCGGGTTCGATACGGTCGGCGTTCCCCGCCTGCACATTCCGGCCTTGCGCATGACCGATGGTCCTGTCGGGGTGCGCGCGGGCGAGGCCACCGCGTTTCCCGCGGGCACACTCTTGGCTGCGACCTTCGATCCCGCACTTGTCGAGCGCGTGGGCGCAGCCATCGCGCGCGAGACCAAGGGGCACGGCAAGAACGTGATTCTCGGTCCGGCCGTGAACATCGCGCGCACAGCGCTGTGTGGCCGCAACTTCGAGTACTACGGCGAAGATCCCGAACTGGCCGCGCGCACGGCCGTGGCCTACATCAAGGGCGTGCAGAGCCAGGGCGTGGCGGCTACAGTCAAGCACTTCGCCGCCAACAACCAGGAGACCGAACGCATGTCGGTCAGCGCCGAGGTCGATGCACGGGCCCTGCACGAGATCTACCTGCCCGCGTTCGAGGCCGCCGTGAAGCAAGCCGGTGTGTGGGCCGTGATGTGCGCGTACAACCGCGTGAACGGCGTCTACGCCTGCGAGAACCCGGGCTTGCTCGAGCAAACGCTCAGGCGCGACTGGGGCTTCCGCGGCCTGGTCATGTCGGACTGGGGCGCGACCCACAGTACGGCGCCAGCCATGCGCGCGGGGTTGGACCTTGAAATGCCCAAGGCCGTGCACTACACGCCGGCCGCCATTCGCGGCGCCCTCGACAAGAAGGAGATCGAGCCTGCCGTTCTCGACGAGATGGTGCGGCGGCAATTGCGCGCAATTGCTGCATTGAAATTGGACGAGGACGCGAGCGAGCATCCCGAGGCCATTGACACCCTCGAGCACCGCGCCCTCAATCGCGAGGCCGCCCGTTCTGGCTTCGTGCTGCTCAAGAACGACAACAACATTTTGCCGCTCGACCGCAGCAAGGTTCGGCGAATCGCAGTCGTGGGTCCGCGAGGCGGGCTGGTGGATGGCGGCGGCGGCAGCGCCCATGTCACGGCCACGCACAAGGTTTCGCTGGTCGATGCGCTCCGCGAAGCCCTGGGCAACAAGGTGCGGGTCGACTTCGCGCCTGGCGAGATGACGCCGGACGGACTGGAGCCGATCCCCGCGTCCGTGCTGGCGCCGCCAGCGGGGCACGCTGGGCAGGGGCTGCTGGGCGAGTATTTCGTCGGGAAAGAGCGCGCGGGAGTACCCAAGCTCGTGCGTGCGGACCCGGCTGTGGATTTCCACTGGGAGCTCGGATCTCCGGCCCCAGGCCTGCCCGAGGATGAATTTTCCGTGCGCTGGACCGGCACGCTCACGCCGCCCAGGTCCGGCCTGTACGCGCTCGGGCTGCTGTCAGACGATGGCTCGCGCCTCTATCTCAACGGCAAGCTGGTCGTCGACGATTGGGGCGACCATCCCCCGACGCTCAAGACGGCACAGATGGAACTGGTCGGGGGCAAGGCCTACGACCTGCGTCTGGAATACTTCGAGGGCATCGTCGGCGCGTCGGTCGAGCTGCTGTGGCAGAAGGCGGACAAGGATCCGTTCCGCCGCGTGGCCGAGGTCGCGCGCGGAGCCGACATCGTGATTGCCGCTGTCGGCGACGGCATGGGAGACGAGACCGAGGGCGCCGATCGCGCGTCGCTGTCGCTGCCCGGCCGGCAGGACGAGATCGTACGCATTGCCGCTGCCGCGAATCCCAAGATCGTGGTCATCACGACCTCAGGCGCGGCCATCGCCATGCCCTGGCTCGACCAGGTCCGCGCCGTGCTGCACGGCTGGTTTCCCGGTCAGGAGGCTGGCGCGGCTTTCACGGACGTACTTTTCGGCGATGTCAGCCCGTCAGGCAAGCTGCCCGTGACTTTCCCCAAGCGCCTCGAAGACGAACCCGCGTTTGGCAATTTCCCGGGCACCAACGGCAAGGTTGCCTACCAGGAAGGCATCTTGATCGGCTACCGCTGGTACGACACACGCAAGATCGAGCCGCTCTTCCCGTTTGGCTACGGACTTTCCTACACAACCTTCGTCTATCGTGACCTGGCGGTTTCTGCCTGGGATCCCGAGCGTGGAGTCAGCCTTCGCCTCAAGGTGAAGAACAGCGGTGCGCGACGAGGCGCAGAAGTCGTGCAGGTCTACCTTCACGCCACATCCGCAGCGGTTGCGCGGCCCGAACAGGAACTGCGCGCCTTCGCCAAAGTCGACCTTGCCGCGGGCGAAGAACGCGAGGTCGCTCTCAAGCTGCCGGCGCGGGCTTTCGCCAGCTTCGATCCAAAACTTCCCGAGCGCGATGCTTGGCGTACCGACCCCGGCGCCTACGAGATCCGCGCCGCCAGTTCATCTCGCGACATTCGCCTGCGCGCGACGGTAACCGTGCCGGCGAAGTGAAGGAGTCCCGAGAGGGCGGACTCCTGCCGGCTCGCCCGTCGAGCACGGAAGGAGAAACCCCACGCGACAACTGCGCTTCTGGCTCTGGGTCCGCCCCGCTCCCTCGGGCCGCTCGCAGCGGCGCGTTTTTCCCGGCCCGGCAAACCATTCGGTGACTAGTGAAGCTCCCACTCGGCGTCCGTGCTCTTCTTGCTGTCCTGGCGTCGGCTCTCTTTGGCTGGGGGTGATGGCTTTGCCGCCGGGGCCGCCCGAGCGGCAGCCGGCGCTGGAGATGACGGCCTCGTGGTCGGCGCCACGACAGCCGACGGAGTCGCCGCAGCCGCCGCGGGCACGCCGAGCGAGACCGGGACGGCCGCCGCGCTTTCCACGACGGGGAGGGCCGGAGCCGACTCGCTCGGCTGGGCAGTGGTCGCGGTTGGTTTCTCGGGCGGATCTCCGAAGCGCGTGCTGCCGCCCAGGGTGAAGTAGATGGCTTCGGATTGAGCATCGCGGATCACTTGTTCGTTCTGGTCATTCCATCCAAAGGATTTGCCGATGCCTATCGTCGCGATGATACCAAGCATCGTGGTCGAGCTTGCGCCCTTGCGAGAAATCCCAACGGTCATTCCGTACCGGTTGATGTGGGCGTGAAGCTCATCGATTAGGGCAGTTGGCTGCCCGGAAAAGTCAGTGAAGAAGCCTGCCTGAAAAGCGGTCTTTGCGCTCAAACGGTACTGCGCGCCGAGACTCAGGTTGACCACCGTCAACCGTCCCTGCGGAACTTTGATGTCTAACGCATCACCGATCGGCACACCACTGGCATCGTAGGCTGTCAGGGTGGTTTTCCCGTCGTGGGCACGAACGCTTTGGTGGGTGGACTCGGGCAGCGACAGGCTGAGGTCGGCTGCCAGCAGCCAGTCTTGCAGTTCGAGTGCCCCACCGAGGCGCAGGTTCAGCGGGAGACGCTGGTCGATGTTGATATTGCCGTCGTAGGCGCGACGAACGTAGTTGCTCTCCGTGTCCGTCTCCATCACCAGAACGCGGCCACCGCCTCCGAGGGTTATCACCGGCGATCTCACGCTCAGACCAATCCACGTCTTGTCGCTCGCCCGGTACTGGGCGCCGACCGACATTCCCGCTTGAACCGCCCAGAACTCGTCCTGCGCGACGTACGAGTAGGCCCCGGCCGGGCCTGTGCTGTCAGCGGTCCACTGCTCAAACTCCGAGGAGAGCCCGCTGGAACTCCAGTAGCCGACCTGCAGAGAAGCGCCCGCGCAGAGCCGGGGGCCGAAGCAGGCGCCCCAGCCAGGCACGATCCACAGGGTCTGTTCCAGCAGACGCTCCCGGACGTGGTAGTCGTCGCCAGCCAACTTAGTGTCGTCGAGTGCTAGCTCGTGGCGGGCGAAGTCAGGGACCACCAGGGCCAGGCCGACCGCGTGGTGGATGCCATTGCCGAAGACACCCAGCGGCCTCACGTACCCGACGGAACCCGGGAAGATCGCGCTTGTCCAACCGGCCAGATCGAGGCCGTCGACCCAGCCTTTGGTTCGTTCAATCTGTACCCCGTAGACGTTGAGCGTGGCCGAAATCCCCTCCTCCGTGACACGACCCAGGCCCGCTGGATTGTACCAAGGCGCGGTACCGTCATGGGTGACGGCTACGGCAGCCCCGCCCATGGTACTCGACGTCTCTCCCACGGGGTACGGCTGATCGCTTTCTCCTGCCCGCGCATCGGCCGACAGAACCAGCAGAGCCCAAAGAATCACCGACCACGCTGCTCGACGTTGCCAATATCGCAAGATTCGACCTCCGTTCACAAGTGAATGGTGATGGCCCATGAAGGGCCGCTCGAAAAGGTGCCCGCGCGTCGACTACTGTGGTTCTGGCTCTGGGTTCTCGCCGCTCCCCTCTGCGTTCTCAGCAGCGGGCGGAGGAGTAGACGAATCCTCACCCTTGGCCGTATCCGCAAGGTCCTCCCGCACGGACACTGGCGCCGGCGTGGGTGTGGCGTTGGCATCGAGCGCATGGATCTCGTCCGCATTGAAAGTCGCGGACGGCCGGTCCGGGAACGAAACCCGCACCTTGCGGGCCAGCACATCGAGGTCGTCCACCCGCCCCACGCCGTCGGGCGTGTGCACCTGCTTTCCCACCCTGGGCAGGCCCTTGCCTGCTTCCACGTACTGCGCGTCCTCGTACATCAGGCAACATTTGAGGCGCCCGCACTGGCCCGCCACTTTGGTGGGGTTGAGCACCAGGCGCTGATTCTTGGCCATCTTGATCGACACCGGCACGAAGTGCGGCAGGAAAGTCGAGCAGCACAGCTCGCGGCCGCACGACCCGATGCCGCCCACTAGCTTGGCTTCGTCGCGCACACCGGTCTGCCGCATTTCAATGCGGGCGTGCAGGCGGGCCGACAGGTCGCGCACCAGATCGCGAAAGTCGATGCGTTTTTCCGACGAGAAGCAGACCAAGGCACGGTCGCCGCCGTGGCCGACGTCAACCCGAAACACCTTGATGGGCAGGTGCAACGCGCGGGCTCGGTCGCGGGCAAAAGCCAGGGCATCGGCCTCGCGCCGCTGTTCCTCTTCGGCGCGCGCCAGGTCGCGGGGCTCGGCCCTGCGCAAGATGCGGCCCAAAGTTCCGGCGCCCCTGCGCGTGGTGGTCGGCACGCTGACCGTGGCCACGGTTCCACCCGATTGGTCGTCCACCACCACCGCTTCGCCACGCCGAAACACCATGGTGCCCGAGTCGCAGTCGATGGTCGGGCTGGTGGGCGTGTACTTCACGCCCACGACTTTGCGCTCTTCCGGCCGCGGGGCCGGCAGATCGCGCAGGGCAGGTCGCGGCGAGGACGGGGCTGGTAGATCGTTCATGACGCCTCCACGGTCGAGGAGCGAATGTCCATCATCATTTTCTCCAGCGCGGTGACCGCATTCACGTTGGCAGCCAGGGCCGAGCGAGCATCCAGCACCGCAGTCACGGCCCGGCGCAACGGCATGAAACTGTGTCCGCGCTGGTACGAGGCCGCAGGCCCGGCCATCTCGGCGCTGTGATTGCCCAAGACAACCAGATCCTGTGCCCCGGCCGCCAGGGCCAAGGCATCCCGGTAGAAACCAGCCAGCAGCACCAGCGTCTCGGGCAGGTCATTCCGCTCTTCCTTGTCGGAAAAGGCCGCAGCGGCATCGAAGATCGGTCCCATCTCGCTGGCGGCAGCCGCCTGGCGGAAACGGCTGGCCACAGCCCACAGATTCGACTCCTCCTCCGACGCGCACAACTCGAACAGGCGCGCCGCTGACCCGCCCGCCGTGGCCGCGGCGGTTTCGGCGCGTGCGCGATCGATTTCGTGGCGGGCGGCCAAATCGATCAAAGTGGCAGGGGTGAGGCCGACGAAGCGCACGCGCTGGCAGCGCGAACGAATGGTGGGCAGCAGGCGAGCCGGCGCAGCCGTGACCAGCACGATGAAGTTGCCGGCCAGTGGTTCTTCCAAGGTCTTGAGCAGGCAGTTGGCTGCGCTGGGATTGAGACAATCGGCCTGGTCGATGATCAGTACGCGGGCGGGTGCCTCGTGCGGCCGGGTCGAGGCCAGCGCCACGATGTCCTTGGCCTGCTCGATCAAGAATTGGGTGGTCTCAGGCACCAGCACGCGCACGTCAGGATGCTGGCCAGCCAGGATGCGCCGGCAGACATCGCAGGTGCCGCAGCCCTGCTGGGGTTCCTGCGGGCAGCACAGGGCCAGGGCCAGTCCCAGGGCCGCGCTTCGCTTGCCCACGCCGTCAGGCCCGTCGAACAAGATGGCGTGGGCCAGACGCCCCGACGCAACCGCGCGCAAGAGCAGCGCGGTCGCCCGATCCTGGCCCGCGATGTCGCGAAGACGCATCGGCGACAACGGTAGCAGAAAGTCCCGGCCGAATCGACACGCCCGCACCATGCCAGTAGACTTCCGGCCATGGCAATCCTCGGACGACTCTCCACCCTGGTGAAATCCAACGTCAACGACCTCATCGACTCCATGCAGGACCCGGCCAAGGAGATCGATCAACTTGTTCGGGACATGGAGGATTCGGTGCGCGAGGCGCGCAGCGAAGTCGCGCAGTGCCTGGCCGAGGAGAAACGCATGGGCAAGCGCGTGGACGATCTGGCCGAGGAGGTCAAGTCCTGGGAAGGGCACGCGATGCGGGCGGTGCAGGCGGGCGACGACGCCCTGGCCAAGGAGGCGCTGCGCCGCAAGGCCGAAAAGGAAGCTGATCGCATCGAAGCGGAAAAGGCGCTGTCCGATCAGCGGGCATACTCGGTGCAACTGGGCGCGGGACTGAAGGCGTTGCAGGCGCGGGTGCAGGACGTGAAGCTGCGCCAGGGAACCCTGCGCGAGAAGGCGCGTGCTTCCAAGCGAGGCGAGAGCCCGATTTCAAGCAAGACCTCAGCCTTCGAGAATTTCGATCGAATGTCAGGAAAGATCGAAAATCTCGAGGCCGAGGTGGGCCTCAATGACGAGCTGAGTGGCCAGAGCGCAGCCTCGGTCGCAGCCGAGCGCAAGCTGCGCGAGATGAGTTTGGACGATGAACTAGCCGATCTGAAGAAGAAGCTCGGAGGCTGATCTCAGCGCAACGTCCGGCTCAGTCTCACGAGGGAGCCACGGCTGAGAACACAGGGCGGCCTCACGGCCGCAACCAAACGGGTGAGGTGATTCGTCTTGTCAGCCGCCGGCCGCTGAGCACACAGAGGTGAGAGGGGAGTTCACAGAGAGTCGGAGAAACCGGAATGATGTTCGGGCGTTGCGAAAAAGATCTTCGCGGCCCGCGAAGAAACGGCACCCTAGTAGTACAGAGGGGAGAGGGGAGGGCGCAGAGTCGGGGAAAACGGAATGATGTTCGGGCGTTCCCAACGAATCTTCGCGGCTTGCGAAGGTACGCGACGTTGGTAGTACAGGGATCCGGATCGCCCGGCTGTACCATCCTCGCTCCGACACGTGCTGCGGACTGCAAGGGCCAAAGACTGTTTCGAACAAGGAAACCCCGTGCGTCGCAGGCCTTCTCTGTGCGCTCTCCTCTCCCCTCTGTGTTCTCAGCCGCGGGCTGCTTCTTAGTCTTTCTTCCGCTCTAAACCAAGGCGGCGAGCAGTGAGAAATAGCAGGACGGCCAATGTCGCAATGATCGCCAGGCCGGCCAAGAGTATGCCCACGAGAAGCGTGCGGCTGGCCGGATCCATCTTGAGGGGCCCGACACTTGCCAAAGCCGGTGTGCGCTGCGACGGCACTTCGGTCGCGGGCGTGACCACCACGGCCACCGCTTCTGGCAAGAGGCCAGCCACGCTGCCCGCCACCAGCTTCTGCACATCGGCTTCGCGCAGGGGAGCCGGCGTGGGCCGCACCTTGAGCAACACAGCCGCCTGCGCGGCCACGCGCGGTTTGCCGTCCACCGCCAGCGGATCAGGTTCGGGAAGTACCAGGTGCACGCGAGCCGTGACCACGCCGTCGGCTGTCTCCAGGGTGCGCTCGATCTCTCCTGCCAGCGCCTCCAGGTAGCGGGCGCGCTCCTCGGTGGGCGTGGGCACCAGGCTGGCCTGTTTGTAGACCTCGCCGAATCCGGCGCGCCGGCCGCGCGGCAGGCCCAGCGACTGCAGGATCTGCAGCGCGCGGACCGCATGGACCTTGGGCACGCTGATGACGAAGGCCTCGTTGTTGGATTCGTCGCGAGCCTTGCAGGCCTCGATTCCGCCGCGCTCCAGGGCGGTCAACACCTCATTGGCCGCAGTTTCGTCAAGGCCATGCTGGATAGGCGTCGAACATCCGATCGCCAGTGCCACCGCGACAGTCCACAAAGCGCGCATGGGAGCTGACATTACCAGAAACTTCACGCGGCAGTGCGAGTTCATCGCGATCACGATCTGCGGCTGAGAACACTGAGGGGAGAGGGGAGGGCACAGAGGGCCGCGCCCGAAGTCGTGGGTTTGTCTAGTCCGTTCCGGCTTCCGCGCTGCAAACGTCCGGTTTCTTCGAAATTCTCGAAGATCACTTTCGGAACGCCGGAACATCACCACGGTTTCTCCAACTCTGCGGCCTCCCCTCTCACCTCTGCATTCTCGGCGGCGGGGGGCACCCGAAATGAGTCACTCTGCCCCAGTTGGGTTGGGCCGTGAGGCTGCCCTGCGTTCTCGGCGGCGGCTGGCTGACGAGATGAAGTACCTCACGTCCGCTGGCCGTCAGGCTTGCCTTCGCCGCACTCTTCTTCTTCCAGAACCTGGCGCAGGCGATCGACGGCGCGGGCGTGCAGGCGAGAGACCCAGGACTTGGACAGGCCTAGCTCGGCGCCGGCAGCTTCCAGGTTCCTGTCCTCGAAGTAGTGCAGCTGCAATAGACGTCGTTCCTTTTCCGGCAGCCTGTGCATAGCCTTGCGCGCCCGTGCCTGGAGATGCAGACGTTCCAGTTGCTGGTCAGGCGGTGGCAGGCGTTCATCGGTCACGCTGGCCGCTGCCTCCAACGAGGTGATGTGGACAGTGGCCACGCCGCTCAAGACTTCCGCAATCTCCGCCAGACTCTCGGCCGCATCGCGGGCCTGGCCCGCACCCGCGGCGCTCTCCTGCTCAGCCCGATTTCGCAGATACTCATTGGCGCGCTCCTCGGCGCGATAGCGGGCGTAGTCCCCCCGCGAATACCATCCCATGGTGCGCATGCCGTCCAGCATGGCGCCGCGGATGCGGTAATAGGCGAAGGTGGAAAAGGCCGCGCCCTGCCGGGAATCGAAGCGACTGGCCGCCTCCACCAGACCCTTGGCTCCGTAGGCCACCAGCTCGTCGAGGTCCAAGGTGCGGCCCAGACTTCGCTTGAGCTTGCCGGCAATCGACCGCACCAGATCGAGGTTCTCCTCGACAAGCCGGTCGCGGTCATGCCCCATAGCGCACCGAATAGAGCAAGCGTTCCCGCTTCTCGTCAAGCGGATAGAACCACAGATGGGATTCGGAGCGGGGGACCGGGGCATGCCCCAGTTCATCGCATCGGAGCATCGCGCCTTCGCCAGCGAAGCAGGAAGGCGCCGACCAGGATGGCGATGGTGGCGGGCCATGCGCCGGACAAGCCTCGCGCAGCCACGCTGCAACCAGAGCCGGAGCCTGGGCTGCTGACTTGAATCGTGATCCTACACCCAACGCGCCATGAGCGTTGGCCATAGGGGGGTTCAGCCTTGAACCGCCCGGTCGTTTCCTTCACTATCCGCCCATGCTTGATCTCGTTTGCTCCTGGCTGCTGATTGCGTTCGTTTCGAGCGTCGCGATCGTCACCTTGATTTTCTACCTGGTCGGCCGACGAGCGCGCAGCGCCCGGTTGGAAGGTCATGGCGGCGTGATGCTGGGCCGCGGGTTGATGGAGTCCACCTACTTGCTCTTCCGTCCGGCGGAGAAGGTGCTGCTCGCCCTGCGCGTGACGCCCAACATGATCACCACGTTTTCGCTGCTTCCGGCGCTGCTCTCGGCAGTGGCCCTGGGGTACGGGCACTTCGGCGTGGGCGCCATGCTGGCTACCCTATCGGCGTTTTCCGACATGCTCGACGGCATCTTGGCGCGCCATCTGAAATTGACCTCTGACGTGGGCGAGCTGTTCGACGCCGCGGCGGATCGCTACGTGGAGTTCTTCCTCTTGGCCGGCCTGGTCTTCTACTTCCGCGACACGCCAGTCATGCTGATCCTTGTCTTGGCCGCGATTCAGGGGTCGTTCATGGTCAGCTACGCCACGGCCAAGGCCGAATCCTTGGGCGTTCCGCCGCCCAGGGGGGCGATGCGTCGGGCCGAGCGTGCCGTGTACCTGATCCATGGATGTGCCTTTGTTCCCGTGGCGGGCCTGGCGTGGCCTTCTGTGACAGGAAATTCCATCCTGCATCTAAGTCGAGAAATCCCCATCGAGGTTGCCGTTTTGGTGGTAGCAACAGTGACCAACGTGTCCGCAGTCCGGCGATTCTTTCGCATCGCCGCTTCCCTGCGGGCCCGCTCCGCATGAACCCGTCGCAACCCAAGAATCAGAAGCCCAACATCGTCACTGCTGTTCCTGGCCCGCGCAGCCAGGCGCTGCGCAAGCGCGAGGATGCGCACATCGCGCCTGGCCTGCAGGGCTATGCGCTCATGGCCGGGATCGCGGTGGCCGAGGCGCGCGGCAGCGCCATCACTGACGTCGACGGCAACACCTACCTCGACCTCATTGGCGGTATCGCGGTCAACGCCCTGGGGCACTCGCACCCCAGCTACGTCAAGGCGTTGCAGGACCAGGTGGCGCGCGTGTCAGTGGGCGCACTCACCAGCGAGGCGCGCGTCGAGCTGTGCGAGCGCCTGGCCACATTCTCGCCTTCGCCCAAGCTGCACAGACTGCAGCTCTATTCCAGCGGTGCCGAGGCGGTGGAGAGCGCTCTGCGTCTGGCCAAGTGTCACACGGGCAAGCACGAATTCGTCAGCTTCTGGGGCGGCTTTCACGGCAAGACCATGGGCGCGCTCTCGCTCATGGGTTCGCGTTTCAAGGAGAAGCTGGGGCCCATGCTGCCGGGTTCGCACTGCGTTCCCTATGCGGACTGCTACCGCTGTCCGCTCAAGCTGCCCTATCCGGCTTGCTCGATGGCTTGCGTGGAGTTCGCGCGTAAGCAGATCCACATGAGCAGTGCGGGCTCGATCGCGGCTGTGATTGTCGAGCCCATGCAGGGCACCTCGGGCAATGTCATTCCGCCCAAAGAGTTCCTGCCGGCCGTACGCGACTTGGCCCACGACCTGGGCGCGCTGCTCATCGCCGACGAGATGATCACCGGATTGGGCCGCACCGGTCGCAACTTCGGCGTGGACCACAGCGGAGTCGTGCCAGACATCATGACCGTGGGCAAGGCCTTTGGCGGCGGATTCCCGTTGTCAGGCATCGTGACCACCGACGAGATCTCCGCGGCCAGGCCCTGGAGCCATCCTTCGGGCTCGTCGTCGAGCTACGGCGGAAATCCGCTGGGCGCCATGGCCGGGGCCAGCGCGCTGAAGATCATCGCGGACGAGCGCCTGGTGGAGAACTCAGCCCAGGTTGGCGCCGTCATGCTGCGCGAGCTGGAGACATTCGTGGAGTGCTATCCCTTTGTGGGCTGCGTGCAGGGCTCAGGCCTGTTCATGCGCGTGGAGCTGGTCAAGGACAAGGCCAGCAAGGAACCTCTGCCGCGGCCGGTGACCGAGCGGATTTTCCACGAGTGCGTGCGGCGCGGCCTTCTCACCATGTCCTACGCCGCCAACTTCCGCATCCAGCCGGCGCTGACCATGGACGAGGCCACGGCGAAAAATGGCCTGGCGGTTCTGCGCGAGGTGTTCGACAAAGTAGAGCGCGAACGCTGGTTCGCATAGGAGCGGACAAAGAAAAAGCCCGGAGCCCCTTTCGGAGCGCCGGGCCTTGGGTTGTTCGTGCGGGTGTTAGAACTTCACGCCACCGCCGACGGCGATGCGCAGAAAGCTTGTCTTTGAGTCATAGCTCTTGCCGCCGAAAGAGTACGTCTGGAAGCCCATCTGATAGCCAACTCCCAGGTTGGCAAAGAACATGTCCGTGATGTCATACGCTCCACCCACGCCACCAGCGAAGACGAACCCCTTGGGGCTGCTTACCCCACTGGGCAGGTTGGGGACGGAGACAATGGAGTATCCCGGGAGGACCTCGGCGTAGACGGCAAGGTTCGGGATCACATGGTACGCGTAGGCGATGCGCGCCATGAGGTCGATCTCCGTCGCTGCATCACCTGTAGCCTTACTACCAATCACGTTGAAGATGAATTGGGGTGCGATACCGACACTCAGCCCAGGGATTACTGCGTAGCCCGCCGTTAGCCCGACGCCGTATGCGAACTTGAGGTCATTGGTGGCACTTCCGCCGGTTAGTGGGTTTGTTGATTTTTCCTTGCCGATGAGCATCGGCAGGAAGGCGACGCCAACCTGGAACTTGCTTTCCGAGGCTGCGGCAGGAGCGGCGGCGACGGCTGGCTCCGCTGCAGGCGCAGGGGCTGGCGCTGCACCAGGTTCAGCGGCGGGCGCCGGTGCTCCACCTTCCGGAGCTGGGGCTGCTTCGTCCTGTGCCATGGCGGCGTAGGACATCAGGCTCGTGGCAAGAATGGATAGGATCGCAAGGTTCTTTCGCATAGTTGGATTTACCTCCATGAGAACACGTCTGTTCAGTGTTCGAGTTCGGTCAGGATATCCAAGCGACTAGGCTCGTCAAGTGCCATCAAGACGCTATGCGTGACCGGCGGCAGCAGCGATTGCCGTTTCCTTCAGGGTGTGTGTTCTCGCTCGCCGATTCACGTCAGCGACGCGCCAGGGCCGGCGCCGTGCTATGCCAAGCGCGGAAAGCGAGACGGACGTCATGAAATACGTGGTCTTCCTCATCGACGGCATGGCCGACTACCCGCTGCCCGAGCTGGGCGGCAAGACGCCAGTCGAGGCTGCGCGAACGCCCACCCTGGACTTGTTCGCGGAAGCCGCGCAGTTTGGCACGTTCGTGACTCTTCCCGAGGCGTTCCCCACGTCGTCGGACGTGGCCAACATGTCGGTGCTGGGCTGGGACCTGTCGAGCGCATACACCGGACGCGGCGCCATCGAGAGTTACGGACTGGGGGTGCCGCTCGACGAGCAAACCGTGGCTTTCCGTATGAACCTCATCACGGTCAAGGGCGAGATTCTCGAAGACTACTCAGCGGGCCACATTTCCGAGCCCGAGGCGGCCGAGATCATCGCGTTCTTGTCCGAGAAGATGGGCACGGACAAGATCAGATTTCGGAAGGGAGTGTCCTATCGCCACATCCTCTATCTTGTGGGCAAGGAATTCTCGGCTGACGTGGCCTACGACAAGCCGGATTCGTCGCATGGACTGGAATGGAAGAAGATTCTTCCCCGGGCAGCCAAACCTGAGGCCGAGGCAACGGCCGAGCTTCTGTGCCGGCTCATCTTCAAGTCGCGCGAGGTCCTGGAGAACCATCCCGTCAATGTGAAGCGACGCGCGCAGGGAAAGAATTCGGCCAATTGCATCTGGCCCTGGTCGGGCGGTCGCAAGCCGCAGATGCCGTCGTTCGAAAAACTGCATGGCAAGAAGGGCGGCATCATTTCTGCGGTGGACGTGATCCTGGGCCTCGGTCTTTTGGGCGAGATGGAGTCGCTGCGCCCCGAGGGAGCCACGGGATTTCTCGACACCAACTACGAGAACAAAGCGCGCGCGGCAGTGGACCTCTTGCGCCGCAATGACTTCGTCTACGTGCACGTGGAGGCTGTGGACGAATGCGGCCACTTGGGCGACCTGGCCAACAAGATCAAGGGCATCGAGGACTGCGACGCCCGACTCATCAAGGTCTTCCTCGACGAGTACCGCAAGGTCCACCACGACCCTCTGCGTGTCATGGTGCTGCCCGACCATCCCGTGCCGGTCAAGCTGCGCAAGCACACCCGCGACCCAGTTCCCTTCATGGTCTGCGGCGAAGGTGTGTCCGGCGATCCGACCCTGCGAAGCTACAACGAAGCCAGCTGCGCGTCGGGCCGGTACCAGAAGCTGAAGGGCCGGGCCTTGATGGATCTGCTTTTCAGTTCGACGATTCCCTAGAGTCCGGTTCCGCGGCTGGCCTGCCGCCCGCGGTTGAGAACACAGAGGGGAGAGGAGAGGGCGCAGAGCGGGCCGGCCGCCGCCCTTGTGCCGGGTGGCAACCTGAGATGCCCATCTTCGGAACGCCGTAGAGCGGCCCCGTTTTCTGCCTCTGTGTGCTCCCCGCTCCCCTCTGTGTTCTCAGCGATGGGCGTACCTTGGGATGAATTCACTCACCCAGGTCGCGGCCGCATGGTTCGCCCTGCGGAAGCGGCCGCGGGGCGCGCGGGCGGGCCGACCGATCCATGGTGGCTTCCGGCAGCTCGACCACGCGGCTGCCCTCGGCGGCGGAGCGGTAGGCGCGTTCGATGAGCTCGACGCACAAACAGGCCTCGCGGGCATCCTTGCCCACGTACTCGCTGCGCGCAATGGCGCCGCGGAATTCGTCGAACAGGGAGCTGAACCAGCCCACGTGACTGGCATCCATCCAATCAGACTTCGCCACCCGGCGCTCGAAGCGCCACTGGCCCGGTGACCCAGGCGCGACCACGCCAGGCCCCGCTTCCAGCACGGCCAGCTCGACATCCTCGTCTTCGACGCGGATGGCGCCCTTCTTGCCGTGCAAGGTGTACATGACCTTGCGCACACCCGCGGTCCACGAAAGGTGGGCCGACACCACGCCGGTGGGAAAGGTCAAGGTGCAGCCGAAGATGTCCTCGGTGTCGTGGCCGTCGGCAGTCGAAGAATGGGCGGTGAGGCTGGTGGGGTAGGCCGCCATCCAGTCGAAGGCCAAGTAGAAGGTGTGGCTGCCGTGATCCATGGCGATGCCGCCGCCCGACAGCGCGCGTTCGCGGCGCCAGTCAGGCCGCCATTCGTTGACACCCTTGGCGTGGGTGTTGCGGAAGGTCTGCATGGTCACCAGGTGCACGGGACCGATGACTCCCTCGTCGAGAACGCTGCGCACGACCTTGACCACTGGCGCATGTTTGTAGTTGTGGCAGGGGAAGAGCACCCGGCGGGCTTCGCGCGCGTGTCGAAGCATGGCCTGAGCGTCCTCTGCGTTGGTCGCCAGGGGCTTCTCGCACAGCACGTGCAGCCCGTGGTCGAGCGCAGCGTGGGCGATTTCGGCGTGGTGGACCGGCGGGGTTGCGATATCGACGAAATCCAGCCCCTCAGCCTCGGCGGCGAGGAGCGAGGCATGGTTCGGGTAGACGCGAGCGGAAGGGAACATCGCATGCGCGGCCTGCCGACGCGCTTCGCAGATGTCGGCAATGGCCGTGATCTCGACTGCCCGGCCGTTGCCCATGTGCTTTGCATAGGTTGGCGCGTGGCCTTGGCCAGCGATGAATCCGTAGCCAGCTATTGCACCGCGCAATGGTTGCTTCATGTGTCGGGGATTGCTAGCATGAGATCGCGTGTAGGGAAACCACTTCTCGTCGGGGCTTGGTTTGCACGGGGCGGTGCCTGGTGGAGATGACCACAATAGAAGCACGCGTCGTAAAGGGCATTGGGGGGCCATAGGTTGCCCTTGGCCTCCGACTCTGCGGCACGTAGGCTAGGCCATGACCCGCGTCGCTGTACGTCGGGCCCTTCCCTCCTCGCAATGAAAAAGACCGACCTTCCAACCATCGAATCGACCCGACCTCAGGAACCGCACGAAAAGCGCGAGATCCCGCGCCTGGTCGCCATCGAGACCACCAACGCGTGCAACGCCAAGTGCGCGTTTTGTCCCAACAGCGTAATGAGTCGCGATCGCGAGACGATGTCGGAGGAACTCTACCGCAAGATCATCGACGACTGTGCCACCTTCCAGGTGCAGGCCATCGAGCCGTTCCTCAACGGCGAGCCGTTCATGGATCCGCAGATCGTCCCGCGCCTCAAGTACCTGCGCGAGCGGCTGCCAGCCACCAAGCTGCGGCTTTACAGCAACGGCAATGCCATGGTGCCCAAGCGGGTCGACGAGTTGCTGGGCATTGGCATCGACCACCTGTACATCAGCCTCAATACTCTGGACCCGGCCAAGTACCAGACGGTGATGGGGCTGCGGCTGGAACGCACTCTGCACAACATCGAGTATTTCCTCGATCCCTCGCGGCGAAACCGACTGGCGCGCGAGATCACGGTGCGCATGACTCGCACGCAGGACACGACGGCCGACGACCAGGCGCGCTTCGCGGCCTACTGCAAGCAGCGCAAGGTCAACTGCATGATGGTGGGACTGTTCAACTACCTGGGCGACGTGAACAGCTCGCTGCCCGTGCCGTCGTTCCCTTGCGAGCACATCACGCGCGTCGATGTCCTGTCGAGCGGGCAGGTGACCTTGTGTTGCATGGACACCGAGGGGAAGTTTGGCTGGGGGGACGCGCGCAAGGAATCGATTCTGGACATCTACAACGGCCCGCGCGCGCGCAAATATCGCGAGATGCACCGCACGGGCCGGCGCAAGCAGATCCCCCCCTGTGGCACGTGCAATCTGTTCTGGCCGAGCTTCGACGGGCTGTCGTGGCCGCGTCGTGTGCAATTCGGATTGGGCTACGCGTACTATCTTCTGCGCTATCGGCCCTTCATCAAGCACAGGGCCCGCGGGGTTTCCCGGCTGCCATGAAGATCGCCCACCCGAGCACCTTCTGCCTCATCGGCTACGGGCTGTCGCTGTACACGGAGGGACAGTAGGTGCGGCGCAAGACCTTGGTCCAGCTCGTGTGCGTGACCGCCTCGCTGGTCGGGCTGGCGTGGCTGCTGGGCCGTATTGGCTGGGCCACCGTGGGCAGCGCCATCCAGCGCGTGGGCTGGCCGGCGCTGGCGATGCTGATGCTGCTCGGCTGGACCGAGTCGGTGACGGACGCCGCGGCCCTGTGGGTCGTCATGCGCCAGCGCCTGGGTCTGGGATTCGCGGTCACGGTCAACGCGGCCGGCTCCATGCTGAACCTGATCCTGCCCTGGGAGTCGGGCGAGGTGTTGAAGGGGACGCTGCTGCGTGAGCGGTTCGGTACCCAGCCGGCCATCTCAGGCACGATCATCTGGAACTACGTGTTCAAGATCTCACGTCCGGCGCTCTCGATGGCCGCGGCTCTGTGCGGCTGGGCCCTGTGCCGCGAGATCGATCGCTTTCATGTGGGTGTGATCCTGGCGGCCAACGCGCTGGCCTTTGTTCCCTATGTCGGCTTGTGGCTCTTCATTCGCTACGGAGCCGCCAAAGGTTTCTTGCGCGTGGTGGACTTGATTCCCATCCTGCGCCGACATCCGGCCCGCTGGAGCGAGGTGGCGCGCCAGATCGACCGCGAGGTCAAGCTCTTCTGGCACGAGCGACCAGCCGCCTATCTCAAGGTCTTCTTCCTCCAGATGGTCGCGCGCACGACAGGATGGGTGAGCTACGCCGTGGCACTACGGGCGCTGGGCGCGCACTACAGCTTCGGCCAGGTGGCGCTTGCCTACGCGACGCTGAACGTGGCCGAATTCGTGATCGCGCTTCTGCCGGCCCGCGTGGGCGTGTCCGAAGGCAGTTCCTTCTTCCTCTTCCAGTTTCTTGGCCTCGACCCCGTGCTGGGGGTCATCATGGCCGTGATCCTGCGCGTGCGCACCATTGTGGCCAACGGCGTGATCACGCCGTTCGCATTCTTGCACGGGAAGCCGGCTGGCCCGGTGCAGCCGCGAGACACGGGAACGCAGGGACCGGATCCCGGATCGCCATGACTTCATTTCACGAAGCTGCACCGTCGCTGGCCCGCGCTCGCACTGCGGCCCTTGTCTTGGCTTTGAACCCAATGGTTTCCCTGGTAGCCATAGGTTGACGTGTCTAGCCCCCGCAGCCTTTCCATCACGATCTACCGCGCCGCCCTCCTGAGCGGGGCTGCGGTAGGCATCGTCGATGGTACCCGGGCCGCACTGCTCGGCCATCTCGGCGGAGTGCCCTTGCTTGCGTGTGTGGCCCTGGTGGCCGGGTTCGATCTGTTGATCGGCGCGGCGGGCGGCGCAGTCCTGGCCGTGCTGCTGGGCCTGGGTGCTTGGGGGCGGCAGCGGGCGAGCTGGTGGGTGACGGCGGGGATCGGCTGGTTTGTGGTCAGCGCCCTGGCGGCCATCGTGCCGGTTGTGGCCCTGGGCGAGATGGCCAATCGCAACAACCGCTTCCTGGCCGCGGGCATCGTGGCGCTGGCTTCGTTGCTGGCAGCGGCCGCCGCAGGGATTCTCGGGCCAGCGCTGGCGCGTGCGCTGCCGTTTTCCCGGCCTGCATCGCAGTCCGGTGCAAGCGACCCGTCGTCGAGGGGCAGGCCGGTGACCGCCGCGGGCCTCTTGCTGCTGGCACCGCTTGTGGCCCTGTGCTGCGAGGTTGCCGTGTTTCTCGTGGTGTGGCGCACGCGCGCGCCTCTGCCTCGGGACGTGAGGGTCGTGCGCTCGATTCTCGGCGGGGCGATCACCGCCCTTCTGCCCTGGGTTCTGAGCCGCGCCAGTCTCGCCTGGCCTCGTCTGTCCTGGTTCAAGGCCGTGGGGGCCGCATTGTTGCTATTCGGCCTTCCCACCGGGCTGCTGATTCGCGCGCGTTGGGCGCAGGATTTTCAGTTCGTGGCGTGGAACGAAGTGCTGGTGGTGGTGGAACTGGCGCTGGCCACGCTGGTCATGGCGTTGGTCCTGCGACGAAGCGCCGTCGCTAGTCGCCAGTGGCTGCGTGTAGCGCTGCTGCTGGGCCTGCCGGTGCTGGCAGCTGCGACTGTGCTGGTGGTCAGCGAATCAGAGCCAGCGCGCAAGGCCGCCTCGGCCCATGCCGGGTTCACCGGTGAGCTGGTGGCCTTGGGCCAGCGCACCTTCGACTTTGACCACGACGGGTACTCGCGTTTCTTCGGCGGCGGCGACTGCGACGACCACGATCCCGGGCGCAACCCGGGCGCCCAGGACTGGCCCGATGACGGCATCGATCAGGACTGCGACGGCAAGGACGCCAGCATCGAGGCGCTGCGCTCGCCGCTCTATCATCCCGTGCCAGCCTCGGTGCCGGCCGACCTCAAGTTTCTCTTCGTGACCATCGACACCCTGCGCGCCGATCACCTCGGCTGCTATGGCTACCCCCGTCCGACCACACCAATGCTTGATCGATTGGCCAGCGAGAGCGTGCTCTTCGAGAACGGCTGGGCGCACGCGCCCTCGACCCGCTACTCGATGCCAGCCATTGCCACCTCGCGCTGGCCATCAGCCATCAAGTGGGACGAGTCCATCTGGTGGCCACGCATCGATCCCAGCATGCGCACCATCGGCGAGGCGCTGCACGATCTCGGCTACACCACCGCGGCCTTCTACGCCTACAGCTACTTCAACCGTGCTGATCACCGCGGGTTCGAGCGCGGCATCGATTTCTACGACGACGAGTGCGCAGCCTTGCACACCAACGTCGGTGGTCCAGCGGAGTCGGTGGGATCCTCTGCACGCCAGATGGCCGACAAGGGCATCGCATTTTTGCGCGAGCACGGGCAAGAGAAGTTCTTTCTGTGGATGCACTTCTACGACCCGCATCTCAACTACGAACGCCACCCCGAGGCGCCCGCCTTCGGGGATCGGCAGGCTGACCTCTACGACGGCGAGATCTGGTTCACCGACCATCACTTCGGCCGCGTGCTCGACGAGCTCAAGACCCTGGGGCTGTGGGACAAGACGGTGATCGTCGTCACCGGCGATCACGGCGAGTCGCTGGGCGAGCACGGCATCAACGCCCACGGCTATCACCTATACTCGCCCCATACCAAGGTGCCGTTCATCGTGCGCGTGCCCGGCCTGTTGCCCCGGCGGTCGAGCACGCCGGTGGGCCACGTGGACCTGGCGCCGACCTTGGTCAATCTGGCGCGCGGTCCGCACCAGCCGGGATTTCTTGGCCGATCCATGGTGGACCTGCTGGCCGGGGGGCTCGACGGTGCGGCGCCACAGCCCGTGTTCCAGGAGGTCAGCTACGAGGGCAACGTCAAGCGGCGGGCCTGGGTCACGGCCACCCATCATCTGATCTGGAACTGGACCCCGGACAACACCACCGAATGCTACGACCTGGCCCACGATCCGGCTGAAGCGCGCGATCTGTGGGGGACGCCCGCGGGCGAGCCCGAGTGCTCGCGGCTCAAGGCCGATCTGCGCGCGCGCGTGGCCCTGCTTTCACTGCCCGTGGGCTATGGCGAGAAGATCGCCGCTGGCGTATCCGCGCCGGGAGTGGCGGCGCCGGCGCCCACCCATCCACTCGACGCTCGCATCGGCGATGTCTTGCGCGTGACCGGCTACGACCTTTCATCCCCGGAGGTTGCCCGCGGCGGTGACAGCGAGCTGACCGTGTACTTTGAATCGCTGGCACCCGTGCCGCGCGGCTGGCGGCCTTTCTTCCACCTCAACGGACCCGGGGACAGTTTCCGCAACCTCGACCATGTCCCGGTCGACGGCGCCTATCCCATGGAACGCTGGCGGCCCGGTCAGCACATTCGCGACCGCCAGCGCATTGTGTTTCCCACACACACACCTCCCGGCCTGTACACAATTTACGTGGGCCTGTTCAAGGCAGGGGCGCGCATGCCGGTCACGCCGGCGCAAGCCCATGATGGCAAGGATCGCCTGCGCGTGACCACGATTCGGGTGGAGTGAGAAGATGATCAAAGCCGGAAGGCATCGTCATGGCTGAGCCCACCATCGTCTGTCCCAACTGCCAGAGAGAGATCAAGCTGACCGAGTCACTGGCCGCGCCGCTCGTCGAGGCCACGCGCCGGGATTTCAACCAGCGGCTGGACTGCGTGAAGGCCGAAATGGCCGAGAGAGAATCGGCGCTGCGCATCCGCGAAGAGCAGCTCGTCAAGGCGCGCGAAGCCATCAATGCCCAGGTCGAGGACAAGCTCAAGTGCGCGCGCGCCCAGATTGAGGCTGATGCAGCCGCGCGGGCCAAGCGCGCCCTGGCCGGCGACATCGATCAGAAGGCCAAGGAGATCGCCGAGCTGCAAGACGTGCTCAAGCAGCGCGAGGGCAAGCTGGCCGAGGCGCAGAAGGCGCAGGCCGAGCTGATTCGCAAGCAGCGCGAACTGGACGATGCCCGACGTGAACTCGAGCTGACCGTCGAAACGCGCGTGCAGCAAGGGCTGGAAGCCACGCGCGCACAGGCGCGCAAGGACGCCGAGGAGAAACTCAATCTCAAGGTTGCGGAGAGGGAGCAAACCATCGCCTCGATGCAGCGGCACATCGAGGAACTCCAGCGCAGGGCCGAGCAAGGATCGCAGCAGCTTCAGGGCGAGGTGCAGGAGCTGGAACTCGAGGGATTGCTGAAAGCGAAGTTTCCCGGCGACATCATTCAGCCCGTGCCCAAGGGCGAGCACGGTGGCGACGTCGTTCATCAAGTCATGGGACCGATGGGCCAGGCGTGCGGAACCATCCTGTGGGAATCGAAGCGCACCAAGAATTGGAGCGATGGCTGGCTGGCCAAGCTGCGCACTGACCAGCGCACGGCCAAGGCCGAGTTCTCGGTCTTGGTCAGTCAGGTGCTTCCCAAGGGCATCGATACCTTCGACTTCGTCGACGGTGTTTGGGTGACCCACCCGCGCACGGTGCTTCCCGTCGCGATCGCCTTGCGCCATTCGCTGGTCGAGGTGGCGGCAGCCCGCCAGGCCAAGCAAGGCCAGCAGGGCAAGATGGAAATGGTCTACCACTACCTGACCGGCTCGGCTTTTCGGCAGCGGGTGCAGGCCATCGTGGAGGCCTTCTCCTCGATGCAGGAAGACCTGGACCGCGAGCGCAAGGTCATTGGCAAGCAGTGGGCCAAACGCGAGCAGCAGATCGAGCAGGTCATGCAGGCCACGGTGGGGATGTATGGGGATCTGCAAGGCATCGCAGGAAAATCCCTGCAGGAGATTGAAGGGCTTGAGATGAAAGCCCTGGGCGAAGTGGACGAAGCAGAATGAAGTCCCCGGCGCAAGATTCCCTGGCCCGTCAGTACCGCGAGTTCCTCGACTGGCCCGAGCTGTGCACGAGGCTGGCCAGCCAGGCGCAGTCGTCGCGGGGAGCAGCGGCGTGCCAGGCCTTGCCCTTGTGTGAATCGGCGGCCGAGGCGCGCGAGCGCATGGCCGACGTGAGCGAGCTGCAAAGCTTGTTGCGCCTGGGCGAGTCGTTGCCCGCGCTGGGCTTTCCCGAGATCGAGGCGCACTTGCAGGCGGTGGCACAGGGAGTGCCGCTCGGGCCCGAAGAGCTGCGTCAGGTGGCCGACTTCTGCGAGACCGCGGCCAACGCGCGCCGTTTCTATGGCCGCATCGCCGGCCAGGATGCGCAGATGCAGGCGCCGCGCATGTCCAAGCTGGCCGCGGGCTTGGGCTACCACGACGAGCTGGTGCGCATGGCGCGCGAGACCTTCGACGCCGCCGGCGAGCTGCGCGACGGGGCTTCGCCTGATCTGGGTCGCCTGCGCCGCGAGCGCGACATGGTGGCGTCCCGCGTGCGCAGCGAGGCGGAGCGCCTGCTGCAGTCCGAGGAATACGCGCCCTTCCTGCAAGACCAGTTCGTGACCCTGCGCGAGGATCGCTTCGTGCTGCCGCTGCGGGCTTCGTTCAAGTCCATGGGCCTGGGCATCGTGCACGACACCTCACGCACGGGCGAAACCGTGTTCGTCGAGCCGACCGCGCTGGTCGAGCTGAACAACCGGCTCAAGGTGGCCGAGATCGAGATCCGGCGCGAGAGCCGGCGCATCCTGGAAGAGCTCGCGGGCGTGGTGTCGCAGGCGGCAGAGGGGCTGCGCCAGGATCGCGAGATTCTTTGCCGACTCGACCTTCTGGCTGCCGCGGCTCGACTGTCCGTGGCCTACGACGGCGCGGCGGTCGAGATCGTCGACGATCCGGTCGTCGATCTGCAGTCGCTGCGCCACCCGCTGCTCGCCTTACGTGCGGTTGAATCGCGCTCGAAGGTCACGCCCAACGACGTGGCGCTCGGACTGGTTCCCAAGCGCAGCACGGCCAAGGCGCTGGTGGTCAGCGGGCCCAATGCCGGCGGCAAGACCGTGCTGCTCAAGTCGGTGGGCCTGTCTGCATTGCTGGCGCGCGCGGGTTTGCCTGTGCCGGCCGCGCCTGGAAGCCGGGTGGGTTTCTTTCACCAGGTGCTGGCCGATATCGGCGACCAGCAGTCGGTGATGGGCGATCTGTCGACCTTCTCGGCCCACCTGGCCAATCTGTCGGGCATTCTCGATCTCGCACAGGCCGCCAACGACGAGAACGTGCTGATTCTTTGTGACGAGCTGATGGTGGGCACACACCCGGAGCAGGGCGCGGCGCTGGCGCGGGCCATGCTCGAGGTGTTGGCCGACGCGCCCGGTTTGGTGCTGGTGACCACCCACTTCGACAGCCTGAAGGCGCTGGCCGAAACCGACACGCGCTTCCGCAACGCGGGCATGGAATACGATTTGCAGAAGCTGCGGCCCACCTTCCGGCTCAGGGATGGCGTGCCAGGCCGCTCGTACGCTTTCGACATTGCCGCGCGCATCGGCATGCCGACTGCGGTGCTCGACCGGGCGCGCGCGCTGATGGACGCCGACAATCTGGGGTTGGAAGAGACGCTACGCAACCTGCAGCAGCGCGAGCAGGCGCTGGAACGATCGAACCAGGCGCTGGAAACCGCTCGCAGCGAGCTGGAGCAAGCCAAAGAGGATCTGGCCGCGCAGGCCGATGCGTCGCAGGCGGCGGCGGATGCTCTTAGCCGGCGCGAACGCGATCTGGCTGTGCATTCGCGCGAGGCCATCGATGCGGCGGTGCGGGAGGCGCGCGAGGCCATCTCCGAGATCGTGCGCGAGGCCAAGCGGACGCGGACCGCGCAGGCAGTGGAGGCCGCGCGGGCCGCGCTGGAGCGCAAGGCCAAGGAGACCACCGCAGCGCTGCCCGAGGCAGAGCCGCTCGACGTGACCAAGCTGCGCCAAGCCCTGGCCAACCGGGCGCTGGGCGTGTCCTCGACGAGCAAGAAGGCCAGCACGTCGTTGGCCAAGGCCAGCGAGCGGCCCGACCAGCCTGCGTCGATGCAGAACCGCGCCAACACGCTGGACCTGCGCGGCCAGCGCGCCGACGAGGCCCTGGGCGAGTTGGAGGCATTCCTCGACCGCACCGCCCTGGAGGGCGCCGATGTCGTGTTCGTCATCCACGGCCACGGCACCGGTGCGCTTCGCAAGGTCGTGCGCGAATACCTGGCGACTTCGCCCTATGTCGAGCGCTTCCGGCCCGGCGGAAAGGGCGAGGGCGGTGACGGGGTCAGCGTGGTGTCTTTGCGAGGGTAGACGATGACCCCAAAGACCAGGGAAAGACTGATAGGCGTCTTGCTGGTAGTCGCGCTGGTGGTCGCGGCACTGCCGGCGCTGGTGCAGCTTGGCTGGCACCTACGAATTTTCGCGGGCCGCGCCGGCTTCCCTCTCGACCTCGAGTGGATGGAAGGCGGCATGCTGGTCCACGCGCAGCGGCTCGCGGCGGGGCAGGGGATCTACGTCAAGCCGACCCTAGATTTCGTCCCCTATCTCTACACGCCGCTTTATCCCGCGCTGCTGGCCTTGCTCTCGCTCGTGTTTCCCCTCGGCTACCTGCTCGGGCGCGTGGTTTCGCTGCTGGCACTTTTCGCTGCGCTGGTGTTGCTCGGCGCGCTCGTGGTGCGTGAGGCGCGCGGGCTGGCGCGAGTGCGGCGACTTCTTGCCGCGCTCATTGCCGTGGCGGGCGCGGCGGCCTTCGTGGCGGCCTTTGACCTGACTGGCGGTTTCTACGATCTCGTGCGCGCGGACAGTTTGGTGCTGGCGCTGGAGGCGCTGACCTTGTGGCTCATGGTGCGCGGGAGCACCTGGAAGAGCGCGGCGGTCGCAGGATTGGCGATAGCCGCCGCATTCTTCACCAAGCAAACCGCCAGCATCATGGGCGTGGGCCTGGGCATCGGCCTGCTCATCGTCAACTGGCGGCGCGGTCTGGTCTATGGCGCCGTGGCTGCCGCGGCACTGGCGGCGGGAGTTGGTCTTCTGGTGAAGACCTCCGACGGTTGGTTCTGGACGTACATTTTCCAGTTGCACCAGAGTCACGGCTATCGCTGGGGCGTGATCTGGGGCCTCGTGTTGCCCGACACGCTCAAGTACCTCTGGCCGGCCGTCGCAGCGCTCGTCATTGCCACCGTAGTCCTGGCCTGGACGCGCCAGTTGCGTCGCACCGACATTCTGCTGTGGGTGGCGGCTCTCGCGGGCGTGGCAGCAGCCGGGGTCGGCTACTCGACGCGATGGGCGTTTTTCAACGCCTACATCCCGGGGATCTTTTTTCCCATGGTGGCGGCGTCCGTGTTGTCGGGACGGCTGCTGCTGCATGCGCTCGACAATCGTCGCTGGCTGGTGGCTGTGCCGACCTGCGCGGTTCTGCTGGGCCTGGCTTGGCAGAACCAGCACATCACGCGACCGCCGCTCGCGGCGCACGTTCCCCGGCAGTCCGACACTGTCGCCGCCGGACGCCTGCTCGATCACCTGCGCGGCGTGCCCGGGGATATCTTCATTCCTTTTCACACCTACTACGGCGCGCTGGCGGGCAAGCGCACGTTTGTCCATCGCATGGGCATTCGCGACGCGGAAATGGGGCTGGGTCGGCCCGAAGGTCTGGACCAGGCACTGCAGAATCAGTTCTTCTCGGCCATCGTGCTCGACTGGAAGACACTGCCGGGCGAATTCCCCTTCGTCGATTCGCGCTACCATCGGTGGTGGTCGTTGCGCGAAGGCGTGGATTCGGTGCGCATGTTCGCGGGCGCTGAGACTTCTCCCAACGCATTGCTGGTTCCCACGCGCGAGCCGCCGCCCCTCCCGCCCGGTGGCCGTCGGCTAGCCGACTTCGAGGCTGGCACCTGGCAGATGTTTGTCGCCGAGGGACGGGCCTTTGGAAACAAGCCCGCGCCCGCGCCTCCTGGCATGTTCGGCCGCTTTGCCGCGGATTCCACCCGTCTGGGCCCGGCCGCGCAGGGGGCATTGCGTTCCACCGCTCTCGCCGTTGCAGAGGCGCACCTGCGTTTCGTCCTGGCCGGTCCCGCTGATCCGGCGTTGCGTGTGGTCTTGCTCGACCAGGGCAGGGTCGTGCGCACGGCATCGCCGACGGGCGCGGCCAAAGTGGTCGACTGGGACACCAGCGAGCTTGTGGGCCGATCTGTCGTATTGCTGGTGGAAGACCAGTCGGCGACCGGCGGGCTCGTCGTCGACGAGATTGTGGCGTACTAACGCCCCGGTCCCGCCGGGCGGGGATGGACTCCGGTCATGATGAAAAGATGCTCGCCAAATCGTCCGCCCGAGTGGTGATCGAAGTAGTAGTAGGTTTCGGAACGCGCGGCTCCGATTCTTTGCTGGTTGATGAGCGCGTCGACCAGGAGCGCATCGCGCTCGTCTGAATCAGAGCTGTCGGCGAAGCGCTGCCTTCCCTCGCGCGCCAGGGCTTCCGCGAGCGGCGGGTCGCTTTTCACGTGCGCGCGGATCTGCTGCATCAGGGTTGGTTCGTCCAAGACGCTCCGTCCGGTGTCAGCCATTCCCGCGTCCTGTCTTGGCTTCGCGAGCGCCAGGCGAGGAGGGGGCACGGACGGGACAACCTGCGCGCTGGTGTCGCCTGTACTCTTCGGTGACTTGGGCCGCGGGTGGCTCCTCTGCCAAAAAAGGAAAATGGCGCAGGCCAAGACCGCGAGGAAGAAGCCGATTTGCCGAGCACGCCGCATGATGGGAGGCCTAGCGGCGTTGGCCTGGTCCGGTGGGAGTGGGATGAACTCCGGTCATGACTGCGACGTGCGCCGAGTAGGGGCCGTCAGGGTAGCGCGCGAGGAATTGGAAGGCGCGCGAGCGGGCCGCGCCGATGCGATCGAGGTTGATGAGTGCTTGGATGGCCAGGGCTCGCCGCTCTTCGGCGCTCGGCGAGTCGGCGAAACGCTGCTCGCCCTCTTCGGCGAGCGCCAGGGCCGAGGCCGGATTGGTTTTCAGGTCGCCGCGCAACTTCTCCATCAGGGCCGGCTCGTCGAGTTTCGCTGGTCCCGCCGTCGTCGCGGCAGAGCCACTCGTGCTCGCGCACGTCGCCACGAGCAATGGCAACGCCAGCCAGCGCACGGCTGTCGAGGTGGTCATCTAGTAGTGCGTGTAGCAGGTGTGGGCGGTGGCCCAGGTCTTCACGTTGGCCTTGCCGTTGGACCAGTTGAAGGCGCCGGCGGTGTCCGAGAAGGCCCATCCTTGAGCGCCGGCATAGCCTTCTGCGAACCAGTCGTCGACGAGTTTGCCGTAGGTTGCGCCGCCGAACGCGAGCCCAGTCGTGTCGCTGGCCGGATTAAGGGGAAACTCGCCCACCACCACCTGCTTGTCATCCACGTGGTAGTACGCCGGGGGGTTGGTGTGCGGAAAGTACTGGTCGACCCAGCCGTACCAGTGGAAGTCGTAGAAATCGAGGCCGACTTGGCTCCAGGCCTTGGCCCATTTCACCGCGGCGCTGCCCACCGTGACTGGCGCGCTGCTGGCGCCGTGCAAGCCCGTGACCACATCCCTCACGAAGGTTTCCATTTGCGCAAAGGTCAGGGTCGTCGTGGTTTGGCCGCTACTGCCCGTCATGGTTGGGTCGAATGCTTGATCTCCGTAGGGATCTGAACCTACTGCGATGGACCACTCGGGCTCGTTGATAACGTCCCATGCCACCATGCGATCCTTGTTGGGGCTGGATTCAACTGCCTGGGCGACGGGAATCACGACATTCTTGATGAGTGCGGCCCGCTTGGTGGCGTCGGTGGCGATGGGCTGAAGCCCGACGATGGTGAGGCCGCTGTCGGTGTAGTCAGCGTAGAAGTCGTTGAAAGAGAACAGGGTGAGTTTGATGTGCATGTCGAGGGTGGCTGCGATATCCAGTGCCGCGCTGATGTCGGCCACCAGCGTGCTGCCCACGCCCGACGGTGTCTTGCTGCTATCGAGCTTGATGCCGTCCCCGCGAAGATCAGGGAACATCCACCAGCGAACGACGTCCACGCCGTTGTTTTTCATGTCGGTGAGGTCGGTTGTGCGCGCGGCCTTGGCGCCCGCGACGCCTTGCTGATTCCAGGCCGAGATGCCGCCGAAGTCACCGCCATAGTACGACCAGGCGTAGTTGACCCCATACATGAAGCGCTTCTTGCAGTTGAGCGTGATGCCGCCGTTGGGCGCGGGGCACGTGTCAGCGGAAGCGGAACAAGTCCCGGTTCCGCTGCTAGTGCTAGTGGATCCACCACTGGCCGATCCGCCCGCGCCTCCGGCGGATCCGCCGGAGCCCTTTGCGCCGCCCGTGCTGCCCGATGAACCGCCTTTGCCGGCAGTTCCACCGCTGCCAGTCGAGCTGTTGCCGCCGCTGCCGTTCAAGCCACCGGTGGCAGAGCCAGCGGTGCCACCGTTCGAGCCGCCAGTGCTGGTCGATCCGCCCGCGCCGGTCGAGCCGCCGATGTTTGTCGATCCGCCGGCGCTGGTCGATCCGCCAGAACCCTTCGATCCGCCGGCGCTGGTCGATCCGCCGGCGCCACCAGATGCACCCGCGCTGCCTGTCATTCCACCGCCACCCGCAGAGCTGTTGCCGCCACTGCCGGCGCTGGTGCTTCCGCCTGCCGCATTTCCCCCGCTGCCACCGGACGGAGTTCCACCGTTTGCGCCCGCCACGCTTCCACCAGGTCCAGTGGTACCGCCACTTGTGTATCCGGCTGCTGCGCTGCCACCAGAAGCGATTTGGCCGCTGGCATGTGAACCAGCAGTCGAGGTCGCGCCGCCGCCTCCGCCGCTGTTTCCGGGCTCGCAACCAGTTGCAACCAAAGCCGCTGCGCACACGGCCACCGAAAGGAGTTGAATGAACTTCATGAGGCGAATCTAACCACGGCTGGCATCCCGCGCTCAACCGGGATTTGCCTGACCCTGACTGCACGCAACAACCCTGATCACGCGATCACCGTCGCCGGCCGCGTCGCATTTTTGCTAACTTTTGTGTTTTCGTTTCCCCTAATGTGTTGTCGAATGTGATTTTTCCGGAGGAATCATGAAGAAGCCGTTGCTACTTGTCGTGATGTTTGGCCTTGGCGCCTGCAGTCTCGCCGGAAGTGGGGGCACCGCCCTCCAGGCTGATGCGGCTGGTGGTAGCGCCGGTTTGGCCGGCAACAGTGGCGCGGCTGGCAGCGGCGGGAGTGAGACGCCTGGCGGTTCACTCGGCAGCGCAGGCGCGCCCGACACGGGCGGCGTGCGAGACACGGGCGGCGTGAGCAACCCGGGCGGGACCACCAGCTTGGCAGGTGCAACCGCCGCAGCCGGGACCACTAGCTTTGCAGGCGCAACGAGCGCAGGCGGGACCACCAGCGCGGGCGGTTCGTCTAGCCTCGGCGGCACGAAAGCCGAAGGCGGGTCGACAAATGTTGCTGGAACAAGTGGCAACGCAGGTACGACTGCCTCGGGCGGCGCGACGAGTTTTGGCGGCTCCACGGGCACTGGCGGAGCCAAGGGAGGCAGTATCGCCAGTGGCGGTTCCAGCAACAGCGGAGGAGCCACCGCTAGCGGCGGCAAGACAGGGACCGGCGGTTCCACTAGCAGCGGCGGCGCCACCGGCGGCAAGACCGGCTCGGGCGGCTCCAGCAGCAGCGG
This sequence comes from Myxococcales bacterium, assembly GCA_003142855.1. Taxonomy (GTDB): domain Bacteria; phylum Myxococcota_A; class Polyangia; order Fen-1088; family Fen-1088; genus Fen-1137. The sequence goes on along the minus strand of PLNW01000140.1, from coordinate 32,649 downwards.
GGGAGCCACGGGAGGCAGCACGGGCGGTTCCACCGGCAGCGCGGGATCGACTGGCACTGGTGGCCCTGTCACCGTCTGCAATTTCTCTAGCGGCCTGAACGTGGCCTGGGTTCAGTTCGCCGGTGACGTCCCCAACCCGAACCTCACCACGTTCAATACCATCTTCAAGAACACCTACAATGCTGGTGGGCGCGTGATCCGATGGTGGTTCCACACCAACGGAACCGTGACCCCTGGCTACGACTCGAGTGGCCTGGCTGTGCAGCTTCCCGCGTCCCACACCGCCGGCGTCAAGGCCATCCTCAATGCCGCGGCCACCAACAAAGTGGCCATCAACATCAGCTTGTGGTCGTTCGACATGCTTCAGGGCGGCGAGAGTATTTCGGCAACGACCTTGGCAAACAACGCCGCCCTGCTGTCGAACGACACCAACCGCCAAGCCTACATCACCAACTATCTCACGCCGCTAGTCACCGCACTAAAGGGGACTCCCGGTTTGTACTCCTACGAAATCTTCAATGAGCCGGAGGGCATGAGTCAGAGCGGTTGGACAACCTCGGGAACCAGGACCACGGAAGCGTACATCCAAAAGACCGTGAATTGGCTTGCGGCGGCGATCCACACGGCTGATCCAACCGCGCTCGTCACCAATGGCGCCCAGACCTTCGACTACTGTTCGGGCGTGAGTGGCAAGAACAACTACTACTCAGATTCGGCTTTGCGCACAGTCGGCGGCAAACAGAACGGAACCCTCGACTTCTACGAGGTCCATTACTACACGTCGAACGGCGCCTCCGATTCCTGCTTCACCTACCCGGCTTCACACTGGGCCTTGGACAAGAAGCTCGTGATGGGTGAGTTTGCGGCCGCCGCCACCGACGGCACCGCGCTGAACGACTTGTACACGAAGATCTACAGCAACGGCTACAACGGCGCGTGGGCATGGTCGTACGATGCGGACTACCAGTGGCCGGACATGCAGACGCCGATGCAGAATCTCTACACCGCCCAGAAGACCATCGTTGACGCCTGTCCCTAGATGACCAAGGGGTCTTCCAAAATGGCGGTTCGAGCCCTGATCGTCGGTGGCGTTGCGGTCGTCGCCCTGGTGACGGCCGCTCGCCGGTGCGACAAGTCCAAGCCGGTCGAGTCCGAGCAAGAGAACGCGTCTGAATCTTCCGCGCCGGCCCCGGCGCGGACGACCGCGCCCCGCCCGCCTGCGCTGCTGCCGCCTGCTCCGACGGCAGCGCCCACTGGTCAGCTCAACGAACCCCAGCTCATGGTGCAGCTTCGCAGCATCAAGGACAGCAATCCCGCGGCGGCCATCGATCTCGCGCGCGATGGAAATCGCCGCTTCCCTGACAGCGCGGACGCGCCCGAGCGCCATTCGATTCTCATCCATGCCCTGGCCAATGCCGAGCAGCGTTCCGAGGCGCGCGGCGAAGCCGAGCAGATGGTGAACCACTATCCCGATTCCGAGTGGGTGCGCGAGATCGAGCGCTTCACCGGGGCGCATCGGCATCGCAACCTCCGGCTCAACGACGCAGGCGAGGTCGTGTCTTACTAGTAAATCCGCCCACTTAGACCCGCACTTTGGCGGAGTCTGCGCAGCCGTGCGATGCTCCGCCGCGATGAAGACGTCGCCCCGTCCTGCCGAGAAGTTGCTGCCCACGCCACGTGAGATCGTCGCGTACCTGGATCGCCATGTGATCGGCCAGGAACGGGCCAAGCGCACGGTGGCCATCGCCGCCTACAATCACCTCAAGCGCTGCGAGAACAAGACAGCGGCGGGTAAGCGGCTCATCAAGAAGTCGAACCTTCTTCTCATCGGCCCCACCGGCTGTGGCAAGACCCACATCGCGCGCACCTTGGCCGAATTCCTCGACGTGCCCTTTGCCGTGGCCGACGCGACCGAGTACACCGAGGCTGGCTACTACGGCAAGGACGTGGAGGTGATGATCGCCGAGTTGCTGCACAAGTGCGGCCAGAACGTCGAGGAGGCCCAGCGGGGCATCGTGTTCATCGACGAGGTGGACAAGATCGCCCGCCGCACGCACAGCGCCCGCACCGGCGCGGGGGCGCGCGACATCGGCGGCGAAGGGGTGCAGCAGGGCTTGCTCAAGCTGCTGGAAGGCCGCGAGATCTTCGTTCCGCAGAACCTGACGCAGCACTGGAACAAGCACGACTTCACGCCGGTCGACACGCAGGACATTCTGTTCATCGCCGCCGGGACGTTCACCGATCTGCGCCTGTACCAGGAAAACCGTACGGTCGGGTTCGGCAGCACCGACAGCGATGACCGTCGCTCGCCGCCCATCACGGAGAAGGAGCTGCTCGATTACGGCCTGCTGGCCGAGTTTCTCGGCCGGCTTCCCGTGCGGGTCGAGTTGGATCCTTTGTCGAAGGATGATCTCTTCCAGATCCTGACCGTGCCATCGGATTCTGTGGTGCGCGAGTATCAGGCCTTGCTCAAGATGGACGGCGTGGACCTGCGCTTCGAGGACGAGGCGCTGCGCGAGGTGGTGCAGTTCTCCCTGCGGCGCAAGACCGGCGCGCGCACCCTGCGGGCCCTGGTCGAAGAAATCTGCCACGAGGTGATGTTTGAGGCGCCCGAACGGCGGGGCGAAACCATCGTGATTGACGCCGAGACAGCCGTGGCACGACTGGGACGATTGGGCGAGGGCGCCGGCGCACGCGATTAGCTACCTATTCCACACAGGGCAGCCTCACGGCCGCAACCAAAGGGTGTGAGGTGATGCATCTTGCGGGCGCCCCGCCGCTGAGAACGCAGAGGGGAGAGGAGAGGGCGCAGAGAAAGCGGTATGATGTTGGGGTGTTCCCGAGGAATCTTCGCGGCTTGCGAAGAAACTGCAACCTAGTAGTACAGAGACACGGAGGTAGGATGAGTCGGATGAGACGACGGAGTTTGGACCGCGCAGAACCCCACCTTTCCCCTTCCGCTCGGGCTCTGTGTCCTCTCCTCTCACCTCCGCGTTCTCGACTGCAGGCAGCTGACGAGATGACCAAACTCGACCCATCCCGATGAAAATCAGTGAACTTTTCGGCAAAGGCCGCCCGCTGTTTTCCTTCGAGGTCTACCCACCCAAGACCGAGGCTGGCGCCGCGACCCTGCAACGCACGCTCGCGGAGCTGACCGACCTCGCCCCGGATTTCGTGTCCGTCACCTATGGTGCGGGCGGCTCGAACCGCGATCACACGGTCGAGCTGGTGAGCCGCGTCCAGCACGAGCACGGCCTTTTGGCCATGGCCCATCTGACCGGCATCGCGTCCGGACGGGCCGAGATGGCGGCGCTGGTTGCACGTCTGGTCGACGCCGGAATCGAGAATCTCGTCCTGCTACGAGGTGATCCGCCCGCCGATGTGGGCAGCTTCGTGCCGTCGACCGGCGGCTTCGAGCACGCCTCGGATCTGGTGGCTTTCATCCGGCAGCAGTACGGCGATCGTCTGTGCCTGGCCGGTGCGGGCTATCCCGAGGGCCATCCCCAGTGTCGCGACCTGGCGCTGGACATGCAGCACCTTGTGACCAAGGTGCGCGCCGGCGTGGATTTCATCATCACCCAACTCTTCTTCGACAACCGCTTCTACTTCGACTTCGTGGTGCGCGCCCGCGCGGCCGGCATCACCGTGCCCATCGTTCCTGGCATCATGCCCATCACCGACGTGGCGCAGATCCAGCGCATGACTCAGATTTGCGGCGCCAGCGTCCCGGCCGTCTTGCGGGCCGAGCTGGAAAGACGCCGCACCGACAAGGCGGCCGTGGCCCAGCTCGGTGTGGCCCAGGCGACCGCCCAGTGCGTGGACTTGCTTCTGGGCGGCGCACCCGGGGTGCACTTCTATACGCTGAACCAGTCGCCCGCGACGCGCATGATTCTGACCGTGCTTAAAGCGCGGCTGTAATCGCAGGACCGCGCGGGCGGGCTACTTCAGCTCTTCCTCGACGATGCGCTTGACCGTGGCTGGGTCGAAATGGCCCTTGTGTGCCTTCATGATCTCGCCCATGACCCTGCCTGCCAGCTTGGGGTCCTTGCCGCCCAGTCGGGTGATGGTCTCTTTGACGGCAGCGCGGACTTCGTCGTCGCTGGCTGCCTTGGGCAAGAAGCGCGCGCAGAATTCGATCTCGAAGTCGATTTGGGGCAGATGCTCGGCTCCCCGCTCGCCCAGGGCCGCATATTCTTCGCGCGCCTTGCGCATTTGCTTTTGGTAGGCGATGACGACGTCCAACCACAGGGCATCATCGAGCGGCCCCTTGAAGCCAGCCGCGGTTCGTCGCTCCATGTGCTTGGTCTTGATCATGCGAATGCAATCGGCCGTGCGGCTGTCTTTGGCGCGCATGGCGGCCTTGAGCAGATCCTGTAGCTCGGTTTCTATGGCCATGGTCGTGTCCCTTTTTGCACCCTGACGGGTAGGCCAAGTTTGCCTCCCATCACCTCGGCCGTGAAGCAGATTCACACCACCCGCACGCATTTCTGCCACGCTCTTGCTGGCTCCGGGCATGGATCGCCTGTGTGCACCAGGACTCGTGTGCCGGGGTCGGCTGGAAACGGCCAATTTCCAAGGCGGACCTGGCACTTGCGGTGAGCCGAGCCGTCCAGCTCCTTGGCCCGCGGCTTGCTGGTATCCTTACTAGGAACACACTGCTCCTTGAGGTTGCCCATGCACCGTCTTGCAAGACCGCTCGCCCTGGCGCTCGTCCCTTGGTTCGTCGCGGGCTTGGGCCGTCTGGCCGTTGCGCAGGAAGAGACCGAGGAACAGATTCAAGTTGAGGCTGCTAACCAAGCGCAGCAAGTGCCGCCGCCCGAATACGGCCCGCCACCTCGCAACGCCGGAGAAACCGAGCCTGCGCCTCCGCCAATTCCCCCCAATGTCGAGGGATCGGCCTATGCGGTTCCGGGCGGAGGATACTGCTACTTTGGGCCGCATCCGGTCGACACGCGCGTCGCCGCCGGCGGACCCTGGGACGACACGCCAGGCGCGCACATGCACGCGTACCCGCCCTTGGATTTGCGGCTCTTTGAGCTGAAGGAAGGCTGCTACTACTTCGTGGGGGATCCGCGCGACTTCGGCTACGCGGGACCGACTTTCAGCTACTACGGCGCGCACCCGATCCTCGACGTCTATGGCGGCGGCTGGTGCTTCATGATCGGACCGCACACGCACCTGTGGCGGCCTTGGTCGCCGAACTTCGCGTTGGTTGGCTCCTGGTACTACTGGGAAGGGGCCTATGACCCGTATTTCTGGGCGTACTGGCCTTACTACTCGTTCTATTACCGGAGCTACTATCCCCACTACTACACTGGGGGGCACTTCTACCGGGGCGGCTATGCCGTGGCGCCGCCCATCAACCGCGTGCCTCCGCCCGCGCACGTGGTCGGAAGGCCGACGGCCGGCGCGCAGACCTGGCGTCCCTCGCCTTCAGCCCCTCCCGCGAATGGCTGGCGAGGCTCACCGTCGGTGACGCGGTCAAGTGTTGGCACGGTTGCGCCGGTCGCCCCGTATCGAGCCGCCGCCCCAGCGCCAGCCGCCGCCTCGTATCGAGCCGCAGTTCCGGCGCCAGCAGCTGCCCCGTATCGAGCCGCCGCCCCGGCGCCAGCAGCCGCCCCATCTCGACCCGCAGCCCCAGCTGCGCGATCTTTCGGCGGCGGCTTCTCGCGCGGCGGCGGTCGTCGGCGGTAGGACTATTGTGCCGGCTTTACGTTCACCAGCGTAAACACATAGTCCTGGAAATCGCCGTCCCCGTCCTCGTCGACCACGACCAGTAGAGCGTCAGGAACCTGCGCGCCGCCTCGGCTGCGCAGGGGATAGATGCGCATCGCATGCTTGGCGGCCTCGCTGTTGCGCTTGTCCTCTGAGTACAGCGTGCGCTTGGGCAGCTTGACGAAGATCCCGAAGGCCGTTTCGCCTGGGTCGAAACTGGTTTGCCCTTCACCTTCCAGCTCGGGGTTGAGCGTCTGGTTGTGTCCCTTGGCGATGGTGCCCATGGGCTTGGTGACCAGCTTCCCGTTCTGGACGGAATAGGTGCCGTACGAGGAAACTTCGTCCTGCGAGTAGCGCGCGACCACGTACAGGCCAACGTTGCCCGGCTTGGCATGCTGGAACAGCCCCGACAGCCCCTGGCCGTCGGCATCCGAGGCGGCCGGGGTGGCCAGTGCCTTTTCCGGCGCGTAGCCCAGCGTATCGAGGATCTGCTGCACCGGAGGCTCGCTGGCCAGGTCGGTTCCCTTGGTAACCAGGGCCGACATGTCACAGGGCGGGCCATCATCGTCGGCTGGACGCACGATACGGAGGCGTGCCCGATGCACGCCCGGCTCGGCGTCAGCGGGCGGCGCAAAGCCCACGCTGACCGTCACCGACAGACTGGGTCGCAGCAAGATCGGCAAGGCAGGCCGGTCGGTCAGTTTGAAGGTGGCGGCTTGACTCCCCACGATGACTAGATCGCTGACGGCAACCGATTGGTCGCCGGTGTTGCGAATGGTCACCGACTCACTCGAGCTGGCCACGCCGTGCACGCCGGAAAAGAAGAGCTCCAGCGGCAGGACTTCGAGTGGCTCGCGCATCTTCTCCAGACGCGGAGCGACCGGGGGGGGCGCCTCGGTCTTCTCGGGCGGTTTGGGCGTCGTCGCGCAGGAGAAACTCAGCAGACCAGCGAACAACCAGCGGCGTATTCTAGACACCATTCGGCCAGGTTAAGGCTTTTCGCTGAATCTGGCTACTAGAGCTCAGTTGTTCCCGTGTGGGAAGAAGGAATCGTCGTAGCTGAACTGGGTCAAGTGATCGAAGGTCATGGCGCCGAAGAGGTTGACCGCCACGGCCCACACCAGCAGCGCCTTCCACAACCAGGTGAACCGGCGATTCCCCACCGCAAGCAAGATGATGAAGAAGATCATGTAGTCCAGGCTGAAGCGGTAGCCGAACTGGATGTAGCCGGAATTTTGGTAGAGCAGCGAGGGCAGGGCGGTGAAGAGGATGGTGATCCACAGGCCGCGCGCCAGCGGGCTGCGCTCGGCCGGCGCCACCGTGTAGGCCAGATTGGGCGACGTCACCAGCAAGGACAGACCGTGTGCCCCGACCTTGACGTAGGGGTACTTCGCGAGAAAGCGCGGCAGCAACACCAACGCGCAGGCCAGGTTGCGCGAAAGGAAGTGCAAGTTGAAAAGGCCCCATTTTTGAATCCGGTCTTGCCACGCGATGTTCAGGTACTCATGGCCGAACACGTAGAACTTTCCGAAGCGCAAGTAGTTGTGGGTGAGCAGCACCGCCAGGATCGCTCCGGCGGCCGCGGAAAAGCGCAGGCACTTTCCCAGAAGCCCGGCAGGCAAGCCTTCCTTGCGCCAGCGACGCAAACGATCCCAGCCGCCGCACACGCGCACGGCCTCGAAGAAGAACAGCGGGAACATGAACCCGAGCGGCGTGCGTGTCGCAAAACCCAGGCCCACGAACAGGCCGGCCAGGGCGGGTCGCGACGCTTCGATGGCCGCCCAGGCATAGCCAATCACGCAGGTCACGCCGATGACATGCGCCGTGTACCAGACTTGACCCAGCACCGAGCTGTAGAAATAGACTGAACCGGCCCCCAGGAGCACAGTCAGCCACAGATCGTCGGCCACGCTGCGCTTGCTGTAGCCGCGGCGGCGCAGACTGCCGAGCAGGAGAAAGAGCAACACCGGATTGAGCGCCGCCCATATGACCGTGAAGAGCACGTCATTGAAGGCGAGGTGCCAGATCGCCACGAAGGGCAACATCAGCACCGCGGGGAACGGCGGGAACGACACGTAGCGGATCCAGGAACGCGAAGCGATGTCGTCCTTGTCCACGGTGATCGAATGGCCGTGCAGGGGATAGAAGCGGTCGGTGGGGCCGGTGCTGCGGAATTGGCCTTTGAGCGTGCGGCCGTCCTTGAGCTGGAGCACCTCCACCCGCGCCCAGTCGTTTTCGTTGGGCGGGTTGGCAGCCAGGTCCAGTCGGCGGTGCAGCCAGCCGTCGGCCAGGTAACTGAAATGGTTGTAGGCGGAGTGCTGCCGCAGCCGTCCGTCCGAGGCGCCCAGGTAGGCGCCCAGAAACACGACGTAGATGATGGGCAGCCCCCAGCGACTGGAAAACAGACGTCCAAACCAATTCATGGCGGCAACGGCTCCTGGCGTGGCGAAGGCGCCTTGCGCTGGTAGACGACGACGAAAGGCACGCCCTCGTGAGCGTACACCTGGGCGGGCTGGGTGGTCTGATAGGCCTCCCAGTGCAGGTACTCGTAGACTGCGAAATGTTTTTCCAAGATGACGACACCAAGATCGGCCTGCGCCACCAAGGGTTCGCCCACCCCCACATCGCCAATTCCCACCGGCAGCCGGCCATCGCGAACATACATCAGGACAGCGTCGTGAAGAACATCATGCCAGTAGATGTGGTTGGACGGGGGCCGATGCGCCCTGATCCAGGGCAGCAGAGGCAGCACGGAATAGCCCCAGAATTGCCGGTTCATGCCCAGCGAAGCGCCACCGGCGAAGCCGCCCGCCAGAAGATTGTAGTGGCCAGTGCCGTCAGGATGCGAGCGTTGGGTTTCAGCCACCGCCGGCAGGCACAGCAGCACGGCCAGGGCCGCGGGTAGGGCCCGCCGCAGTCGCTCGGCAGTGACCAGCGACGCTGCCTGGCGCGTGACCCAGGCCAGACCCACGCCAGCCAGAATGGCGACAAACGGCATGGCAGCCAGAAAGTGCTTCACCCCGCCGAAGATCGGCGTCGCGGGAAGAGCCAAGGTTCCAAGCGGCCCCAGAATCTGAACCGCGAGAAAGATTCCGGGCGCGAGGTCCACGTCTGCGCCGGGACGCAGCCAGGAAGCGCGCGCCCCGGGCTCGGGCGGCTCGCAATTGATGATGGGAAGTTGGTCGTCTGGCTCCTTCTTTCGGCGTCGGCGGGCGAACACCAGCGTGCCAGCCGCAGCCAGGGCCAAGGTGGTGACCGGCACGGTGAACGCCGTCGATACAAACGGGAAGGTCGCGCGCAGCAGCCAGCGACCGGTCTGCTCGGGCGCTGGGGGCAGATTCCAGTTTCGGCCCAGGTACTCGAAGTTGTAGTGCTCGTGCTGCGCGTGTCGTTGCATCCACTCGCGCACGCGCGGCACCGGCGCGTGCCACAGCCACGGCCACAACACAAAGAGCACGATGGGACCCAAGGTGGCCATGGACACGAAGGCCAGCGGGACGCGCGGCGGGCGCAGACGGAATCGCGTGGGGAGCCCGCCGGCTTTGCCGGCGGCGCACCATCGCGCGAGGCCGAGCGAAGCGAGCGGGGAGGGGTGGCAGGTGGGGGGCCGAAGGGTCTGGGAACCCTTTGAGGGTTCCCATGAAGAGAAATCCCCCCTTCGCATCCACAGGTAGTGGACCAGCAGGAAACACGGAATCAGCCAGGCGTTGTGCTTGGTGGCCAGGGCCAAGCCATAGAAGACGCCGCACAGAATGCCCCAGCGGGGCGCGCGCAGCGATTTCCAGTAGGCCAGCGCCACCAGCAAGGCCATGACCGCGATGGGCACATCGAAACACGAGATTTGGGCGTGAAAGAAGTAGTGCGGCTGCGCGACCGAAAGCACGGCCGCGCCCGCGGCGGCCCAGGGCCCGATCCATCGGCGCGCGAACCAGTAAACCAGGGCCACGCCCAGCCCCGCCAGCAGGATGGCGGGAAAGCGAAAGGCAGTCGACTCGCGCGCGAACAAGGGCAGGGTGCGGTGTTTGTGGACCGCGATGGGGTGCAGTCCCCGTTTGGGCCCCGTACAGTCGCAGCGATGGAACAGACGCCACGACAGGCCGTACAGGGTCTTCATCAGGGGCGGGTGTTCGTGGTTGTCGCCCCAGAAACTGTCGACCACGTTGCGCGAGAAAGCCTGCCCTGGCTTGCCCGCGCGCACGGCATCCCCGAGCGCTTCGAACCAGCCCCAGTAGCGCTCGCCGGCGCGAAAGTACTGGGATTCGTCCCGGGCCAAGCCCTGGCGACCCTCCACCGCCAGCATCCAGCCGCTGGTTGCCATCGCCAGCAGCAGCGGCACCATCCACGGGCGCCCCCACCGACGGCGGGTCTTCTGCCCGACCTCCATCAACTACGCGCCTCCGCCGCGAATCCGAGAGTGCGCGAGTTGGGGTCATTCACGGTGATCTCGAAGCGCACGCTCTGCGACTGTCCGGCCAGCGCGGAGGTGTCGAATTTGCGCAGAGTCCAGCCGGTCATGCTGCCAGCCTCGATGTGTCCCAGCTCGCGGCCCTGAACCAGCACGCGCAAGCTCACGGTTCCCCTGCCGGCCTTGCGCAGCCACACGTTGTGCAGCCCAGCCCCCACCGCCAGTTCGCGCCCCAGAGGAACGCGATCAAATTCGACGACCGTGGTGGCGCGGCCAGCGAGCGGTATGGACAGGGCGAAGTGCGGGCTGGTGTCGATCTCGAGCAACTCGGGCTTGAGCGACTGGGACGGGGAATCCGGGCATTCGAAACGGTCGGGCGCCCGATAGCACAAACTCACCCGGCCACCGCCGTCGACGCGCGAAACCGCGGCGCGGTTCCACTCGGCCACGAAGTCGAACGACACCTGGGCCGCGGGCCGCTCGTAGCGCCGCAAGGTGAGCGCGCCCTGGCGGCGCGATTGCACCACGCGGCTGCCTTGGGTTTCGGGAGCGCGCGCGCCTCGTTGCGAGATCTCCCAGATGCGGCCAAAACGGGCGGCGTCGAGTCGCCCGGCCACGGTCAGCGGAATCAGATCGCCCAGGTGCAGACGCAGCAGCGGGTCAGCCCAGGCCGGCGCGGCGACAATGAGATCGCCCGGCCGATAGCCAGCGCGAACCGTGGCGGCGGCTGCGCGCCAATCCCGGTCCGTAGGCGCGCGCAGGGGCGCCAGCAGCGCGTTGCCAGTCTCGACCAGCGCCAGTACAACAATGCCTGCGGCGCAGGTGTAGGCCAGGCGATGTCGCCGGAAGGAATTCGCGTCGAGAAAACTGCCTAGTCTCACCGGCCGGCAGCGTACCGCAGTCGCGCCAGCAGGGCGAGCATAGGCGGAGCATAGGCGAAAGAAGTGCCATTTTGCCTTCACCGAATCGAAGCTGCCAAACCGCCGATAACAGAGATTTTGTCACCTACGCACACCTACACACCCAAACTATCTCCCCTATACCCAGATAACTATTTTCACCCAACGACGATTTCCTGCTGCGCCACCGGCTCGCGCCGCACGCCCTGCGCCGGCGCCGAGCTATGCCACTGCCGAGGGGGTTTTTACGAGTGAATCAAGGTTAGATCTGCGCCTAGAATCAGAACCGATTTCCGCATGAACGACTCCTACTTGCTTCTCTGGATTGCCTACTGGACCCAGTCGGAACTTGCCTTGGCTGCCAGCCAATTCTTTACCACGGTGCCAAAGGCGGTGAGTGAGGTGAGGGCGCTGTCCGAGAACATACTGGGTGTCCACGCGTTGTCGGTGGCCCACGCTGTCCAGCTCGCGCCGTAGTCGTCAACCGACGCCTCGAAATCGGTTCCCCAGGTCGTGCTGGAGGTACTGAGATTGCTGTCGCTGCCGTTGAGCTCGTACCCCCACTCCGTGAAAAACACCGGCGCCTTTGCCACCGCTGTGGCGACCTGTGACTTGAAGGACGTGCTCCAATTGCCAGGATAGACGTGCGCGGTGTACACCAAGTTGGTGCCCGGCGGATTGCTGGCGGCATCGCCCGGGTGTTGGTCGTAGCTCATGGATGGAACGATGATGATGTTGTTGGGGGCTCCCGCGCGGATGGTCGTGATCCAGCCCTGCACCACGGGCTTGAGAGTGGCCCACAATGCGGAGCTGTCGATGGGTTCGTTGAAGGGTTCGTAGATGACGTTGTTGTAGCTCGCGAATTTCGGGGCGACGTCGGTCCAGAAGGTCGTCGCATCGGCTGCCGAAGTACCTGTGGTGGCGTTGTCGATCTGATGGAAGTCGATGATGACGTACAGGTTCTTGCTGGTGGCGTAGTCGACCGCTGGCTTGAGAACCTTGCTGACATAGTCGGCTGCGGTCATCGGGGTGGTGGGGGTGCAGCTTGCACTCGGGCCGCTGCCAACCGGGTAGGGCAAGGGCGAACAAGTTGGATATCCGGCGTTGTAGTTGATCTTCGGATAGACTGGCACGCGTATCACGTGGCCCTGCAGGCCGGCGGCGGCTATCTTGTCGATTCGGGCCGTGATTCCCGCAGAGCTATTGCCACCGTAGGCGTAGAGCGAGCCGATGTCGATCAAAGCCGTCCCGCGCAGGACGATGGTCTTGCCGTTGGGATCCTTGATTGCAGTGCCCTCTACGTGCAAAGCGGGCAGGCCCCCGGTCGTGCCGCCGCTGCCCCGGTCGTGCCGCCCGTCGCTCCGCCCGTGCCGGTCGCGCCACCCGTCGTCGTGCCGCCTCGGCCCCCGCTTCCGCCGCCTGTCGCTCTGCCCGTGCCGGTCGTCCCGCCCATCGTCCCGCCTGTCGCTCCAGCCATACCCGTCGTGCCGCCCGTCGTCCCGCCCCTGCCCCCGGTCCCGCCGCCCGTGCTGCTCGTGGTTCCGCCCGCGGCCCCAGTCGCGCCGCCCGTGGCAGCGGTACCGCCGGAGCCGATCGAGCCGCCCATGGCATTTCCACCGACACCGGTTGCACCAGCCGTGCCTGTCGCGCCGCCGCTGCCGGTGCTGCCACCACTGGTCACGGCACCGCCGCTGGCCGAGCTGCCAGCCGTCGCGCCACCCAAGGAGGAGCTGCCGCCCGTGGCCTGTTCGCCTCCAGTGCCTGAGGCCCCGGAGCCGCCACCCCCGGATCCTCCACTGCCTTGCTTTGCAGTGCCGTTGTCCGAGCAAGCGCCAGCAAGGGCGGCGCCCAGGATCGCGATTCCCAGCAGAACCTTGTCGTTCCTCATGGTGCAGCCTTTCGTGGAGTCTCAGTGTACTCGCTCGCCGGGTCTGTTATCGTCCAAACAGGTTTTTGTCAAGTTGCAGGTCGCGCCGCTGTCGGCCCGCACCATGGATCGCTGCCCGCGCGTGAGCGGCAGCGGTAGCGTGAGCGACCAGCGTCTTCCGCGTACCGCACATGAGCACGCTCACGCCCTCGCGCACGCGATCCGCGGGCCGACCTGCGCTGGCCCGCCATTTCCCGAGCAGTCGTGACTAGAAACCGACGCCGAGGGAGATGCGCAAATACGGAAAGCGCCGTGCGACTTCCCCGACGGACACGGGCTCGACAGGGATGGGATTCTTGTTGGATGCATCGGAATGCAACTTGAGAGAGAAGTCGGTGGCGTTGCCCCAAAACCCCCTCGGCAGTGGCGTAGCTCGGCGGCGGCGCAGGGCGTGCGGCGCGAGCCGGTGGCGCAGCAGGAAATCGTTGTTGGGTGAAAATAGTTATCCACAAGAAAACCTGATCAAGATCGATCACTTACGCTGGCTTTGATTCGTGACGGGCATCCCGGTAGCTCTCTGAGGGATCGACAGGCCCTGTCCGAAGGCGTATTTACTGATCATGTTTCGTCCGACCTCGCCGCAACTCGGGCTGTTTTCCGTCGGCTAGGCCGACGTGACTCTTTATGTTAGGCATTCAAAATGGCGCTTGAATGGATTATGCTGTGCGAATGAAGGATTGTTTGAAGTCCTTTTCTGTATCTACCCACCAATGCACGAACACGCGTCTTCCCGGAGTCATCAAATGAAACGGTCCCCTCTACGAACCATCACAGGCGTGGCGACTGCCGCACTGCTTCTTTACAGCTGCGCCGATTCGGCCTCAACGGCCCACAACGAGGGAAGTGGAGGAGCTAGTTCGAAGGGCGGAACCAATGCCGGCGGTGCGACCGGCGGAACGGGCAGCGGCGGTACGTCGAGCAGTGGCGGTGCCAGCTCCGGCGGAACGTCCGGCGGCACGAGTAGCAGCGGGGGCGTGAGCAGTGGCGGGGCCGGCTCCGGCGGAACATCGAGCGCGGGCGGCACGAGCCGCAACGGTGGCGCGAGCAGTGGTGGCACGACCGGGACGGGGGGCACCTCGGGCTCCGGTGGTACGCTCAATACGAATGTGATGGACATGCCGGTATCCGCGAATATCGTCGTCGACCAATTTGGCTACCGACCGGCGGCCGAAAAATTCGCGGTGCTGCGCAAGCCGGTGATCGGTTTCGATGCGCCGAGCACCTTTGCCCCCGGCTCGCAGTACGCCGTGTTGGACGCGGTGTCTGGCCAAACCGTGATCACCGGCGCGCCTTCCGCGTGGAACAGCGGCGCAACCGACGGTAGCGATCTGTCTGCCCTGCCAACGGGCACGAGCGGCAGCATCGACTGGACCAAGTACCAGAGCGCCTCGGGCGACAAGACATGGTGGTTCACGTTTACCCAACTCAATACCCCGGGAACCTACGTGGTCGTCGACCAGACCGCCAAGATTCGCTCGGCGGTGTTCACGGTGGGCGATACGGTCTATCGCGACGTTTTGAAGGCCGCGATACGCATGCTCTACTATCAGCGCTCCGGCATCGCGAAAGAGGCGAAGTATGCTGGCGACGGTTGGACCGACACGGCCAGTTTCCCGCAGGACAAGACCTGCCCGGCCTACAACGATGCGACGGTCAAGAAGGATCTTTCCGGAGGCTGGTGGGACGCGGGCGATTACAACAAGTACACCAACTGGCACGCCCGCTACCTCATCCAATTGCTCCAGTCGTATAACGAGAACCCGGCGGCGTTCTTCGATGATTACAACATTCCGGAATCGGGCAACGGTATCCCCGACATCATCGACGAAGTGACGTGGGGCATGGACTGGCTTATCAAAATGCAAAACGACGACGGTTCGGTGCTTAGCATCGTCGGTTACGACAAGACCTACACCGGCGCTAAACTGCCGTCAGCCTATACAGCGGCCTGTGCATACGGCACCGCGAGCACATCAGCCTCGCTCAGCGGCGCGGCGGCCTTTGCCTACGGTGCGATAGTCTACAAAGCGCTCGGCACGTCGCTGAACAAGCCCGAGCTCACGACTTACGCCTCCGACTTGCAGAGCCGCGCCGTGAAGGCTTTCACCTGGGCTACCGCGAATCCGGCGGTCACGTTCAGGAACACCGATCACAATCTCGGTGGTGGCGAGCAAGAGGTCGACTCGTCGCACCTTCCAGGCCTGAAGCTGTTGGCCGCCGCCTACCTCTTCGATGCCACGGGCGACTCGACCTACAAGACGTTCTTTGAGGCGAACTACAACGCCTCGATGTACTTCTCGGGAAGCCAGTTGGGAAGCTACGTTGGCCCGTGGGACAACTACTACTACGACGGGGCCTTGACCTATGCGACGCTGGCGGGTGCGACCTCGACGGTCGCGCAAGACATCAAGACCGGCTACGCCAAGGGCATGACTACCTACTCGGACAACCTGCCGGCGTACAAGTCGAACAAGGACGGCTACGGCGCGTACATGAACCAGTACACTTGGGGCAGCAACCAAATCAAATCGAACCAAGGCCTAATCTTCTCGGCGTTGGTTACCTTCGGCGTGGATTCGACGCTCAACAACGACGCGACCACCGCGGCCGAGCGCTTCGTTCATTACTTCCACGGTGTCAATCCCTTGCAGCTGGTCATGCTGACCAACATGGGCAATGTTGGCGCCGAGAAATCGGTTAATAGCATTTGGCATACGTGGTTCGGCGCTGGTACGGACTGGAGCCAGGTGGGGGTAAGCAAGTATGGGCCGCCACCCGGTTATCTGATCGGCGGCCCCACCTACCAGTACAACTGGGACAGCTGCTGTCCGTCTTCGTGCGGCTCAACCGCGAGCAATGCCCTGTGCGTCCAGTTGTCGCCGCCCATGAATCAGCCGCCCGAGAAGTCGTACAAGGACATCAATGACGACTGGCCGATGGATACCTGGTCGATTTCCGAGCCCGACAACGGCTATCAAATCGCCTATATCCGCCTGCTTTCCAAGTACGTGAAGTAGAGCCGTTCGCCCTGTGAGAGCAGGTGGAGAGTCGCTGTCCCGGCTAGCTAGAGTCTGTCGGTGAAAGCCAGTCCCACCGGACCTCACCAAGGTTGATTCACTCGTAAAAACCCCCTCGGCCGTGGCGTAGCTCGGTGGCGGCGCAGGGCGTGCGGCGCGAGCCGGTGGCGCAGCAGGAAATCGTCGTTGGGTGAAAATAGTTATCCACAAGAAAACCTGATCAAGATCGATCACTTACGCTGGCTTTGATTCGTGACGGGCATCCCGGTAGCTCTCTGAGGGATCGACAGGCCCTGTCCGAAGGCGTATTTGCTGATCATGTTTCGTCCGACCTCGCCGCAACTCGGGCTGTTTTCCGTCGGTAACAGACTGGACGAGACCAAGCGGGCTCGACTGCAAAGGAGCTGGGCGCACCAGTTTTGAAATGCGGCCGATCGGCCCTACCAACGCCCCCGCAAGTGCGCGCCATCGAGCAAGAGGCGCCCGAGCAAGAGTCGAATGGTGCGGACCGACGATTTCGCGGTGTACACTCGCCGCGATGCTTTGCCTGCGCATGGTCGTGCTCGTGGCCCTGGCCGCTGGCTGCGCGCACTTGCCGGCTTGCCCGGGCAGAGGCGGCCCGCGCTGGAGCGAGTGGTCGTCGCCGCACTTTCGCTTGTTGACCGACGTCGAGGATGATGCGGACGCCGAGACGCTGGCCACGCAGCTCGAGCACTTTCGTGCGGCCATCATGGCGGCTGCGTGGCGTGACGTGCCTGAAGCAGGTGAGCCTATCGAGGTCGCGGTCTTGGGGAGCACCAGCGAGGCGGATGTCTTTCTGCCGCCGCACGCGGAGGGGTTGTTCTTCCCCTACCTCGGCACCGGCATCGTCGTTGTGCCGGCCACGACGCGGATGGAGCGCGAGAACGTGCTGAAGCACGAGATCGTGCACGCGCTCATGCGGCAACTTGACCTCGATCGCAATGCGCCGCTTTGGTTCAACGAAGGCATGGCCATGTACCTGGCCATGACATCGTACGAGGAGAGCAGCGTCGAGGTGACGTTCGGCGCCCCGGCCCCGAAAGCTCTGCGCCTGGTTGAATATCGTGGCCTCTATCCGTGGAGCGATCTGTGGACGGCGCCGACGAATTCGAACGACCATGCGCGCCTCGAAGCAACGAGCTGGCTCTTTGTGCACTATCTATTCAACCACGAACGCGAACGTTTCCAGCGCTTCCAGGCCGGCCTGGCCAGCGCAACCGACGCGAAGTTGCTATGGGCCCGGATCTTCCCCGACCTCGCCACCCCCGAGGCGTTTGATCGCACACTCGGTCGCTACCTGCGGGGTGGCGCGTATGCAATGTACAAGGCGCGGATACCGCGGCCACACTTCAATTTCGGTACACGCCCCGTCCCGGACGCGGAAGTCCACGCGCTGCGTGCGCTCCTTTGCTCGATGGCGAAGGACCACAACGACGATGCGCCGGCGCTGCTGCAATGGGAGCTCGCCCAGTCGTTGCGCCAAGACCCGCTGAACCTTCGTGCGCGCATGGTGGAGCGTCTCTTCATGCGCGAGAATGTCGCGGACCTGGACACGGCCCAGGCGCTGACCTCGAAGCACCCACTGGCTTGGCAGGCGTGGCTGGTGCTGGCTGCGGCCCACGGCAGTCGGCGCGACGGCAAGGAATTCGGCGTGGCGCTGGAACGTGCGCGGGCGCTGGGTTTCCGCGGGGGTGCGCCTACCCCGACGTTTCCAAACGTGGCGTCTCCCTACTGACGCTACGGCGCCGCGCCGGTGAGCAGAAGCTTGCACGCGTCAGGGGTGCTGGCGGGCGTTGCTGTCGCGCAAGAGTTCGGCGCTACGGGCTGGGATGGTTCCGGTCGCGATGGCCGGTGGGGATTGCTGGTCCGTTCGGACTGTCATGAGCACGCGTTTCAAAAGGAGTGCCCAAGGTAGTCGGCTGCCCCTTTGTATCTTGGCGATATCGATCTCGCGGGATTCGCCGGTACCCGCCTTGTCGGCACCTGCCGCATCGGCGCTCGCAGTATCTGGTGCGGGCGACGCTGGCGTTCCTAGCCGAATGCTCTGACGGACCTCAGTGGGTGAGTCCGATAGCGGCGTTCGCGGCGCGCTTGCGCAGGCTGCGGAAGCCTTCCGACAGCGAGTCGCGGACCTCGGGGCCTGACTTGGGCGTGAGCAGCAGCACGATGGCCGCGCCCACCGCCATGCCAATCCCCACCAGCCCGCCGCCGCCCAGCCAGGTTCGCAACGAGCTCTTGCGTCGCAGTCCCACCATACTGAGCACATTTGCTCCGGATATGTTCTTGATGTCCTGCAGTTTCATGACGCTACCCTCCACATCAAGTTCAAGATCATTCCTCTACCGTCATTGTGGATCCGATTCACGCAAGTGCCCGCTCCGGGACGAGGTGACGCTGGGGCTGGCCTTTCTCCGTCGCCAGAGATAGCTTGACGCGTGTCGTGAACAGCCGCCCCGCGACCCTGGAGCGCCTGCGCAAGCGCCTGCTGGAACTGCGTGCCGAAATCCTGAGCGAAGGCGATGTGGCCATCGAGCCGGCGCGTACCGACCCGACGGCCGTGGGCGGCGAAGACGAGGCGCAAGCGCTCGCCGAGATGAACCAGGTGATCGCGTCCAAGCGCAACCGCGAGCGTACGACCGCTCTGGCTCGCGTCCAGGCCGCGCTCAAGCGACTGGACGAGGCGCCCGGAGATTTCGGGCTGTGCGGCGAGTGCGGCGACCCCATTGGCAAACGACTTGAGGTCATGCCCTATGTCGAGCTTTGCGTGGAATGCCAGCACGCCCGCGACGGCAGCCCCAAGGGCCCAGGCCGCCGCCACTTGCGCGATTTTCGCTAGACCAGGAGGACAACATGGAATTCCGCAAGGTAGTAGATCAACGTCGGGCGTTGCGCTCGTTTGCGCCGGTCGAAGTGAGCGACGCTGTGATCAAGGACCTCGCTGCCGTGGCGGGGCTGGCCCCGTCCTGTTCAAACAAGCAGCCCTGGCGCTTCGTGTTCGTGCGCAGTCCGGCCATGCTGGAGCGCATGGTTGCAACCCTGGCACCGGGGAATGCCAACTGGGCCAAGCAGGCATCGCTGATCGTGGCAGTGTGGTCGCAGGCCGATCTCGACTGCCGCACGCCCGATGGCCGCGACTATTACCAGTTCGATACCGGCATGGCGTCGGCGTTGCTGATGCTCGCCGCGACCGAGAGGAATCTGGTAGCCCATCCGATTGCCGGATTCGATCCTCAGGCGGCTCGGCAGGTATTGGCGCTGCCCGAGGGCGTCCAGGTGATCACCCTCATCATCGTGGGCGGCCACACGCAGGAGATCTCGCCGGCGCTGGCGGATTGGCAGGTGAAGGCAGAGAAGGAGCGTTCCGCGCGGATGGCGTTCGAGGCCTTCGCCAGCATCGTGTAGCGCACGATTACTTTCCCAACCGCGATGTCTCTGATTCGCGCTTGGCTGCGGCTGTCGCAGGCGCGGAAGTAATAGGTGTTGCCTTGCCCAGCGCCAGGCACAGGCGGCGCAACTGCGACACGCGCCGAAGGCGAAGGCTGACCGCTTCAGGCGACATGTCGACCTTCACGGCTCGTCCTCTTCCAGGCGCCGGATGTCGTCCTGATCCTGTCCCGAGCCTCGCAGACGATTCAGGCTGATGAGTCCTTGGCGCGAAACCACCCAGACCTCGCCTCGCTCCCACCGGACGCGCATTCTCGTCCGCCAGGCGGCCTCCGTGGCCGGCGTCACCAGGAGAAGATCGAGGCTGAGAAGGTCACGAGAAGTGGCGTCGATCTTCGTGACCCGCTTGATCTCGACCGCACCCGCGGCCAAAGGCATCGGGTCAGCGGGAATTGTGTAGCCGAGCGTGCGCGCAATCTCGAGCACGCGCTCGTCGGCTTTCGCCGGCGCGATGAGGTCAACGTCCACCGTGGCTCTCGGTAGCCCATGGATGGCCATGGCCAACCCGCCACACACTGCGTACTCTGCCCTGGCTGTTTCCAGTGCGTCGATCAGGCCAGCGAATTCCTCGTAGAGATCGATCATGCCGCGCGATCCATGATGGCCCGCGCCAGAACGGGGGTCAACCAAGGAACCAGATCTCTTCTTCGAGTTGGCGTCGCCCGCTCGAACGGCTTCATTTCCCGAGTTGCCGGCTCGCCAGTTCTTCCATCCGCTGCGCTAGCTGTACATCGAGCATCGTCACCCCGCCGGCGTCGTGTGTCTCAAGGTCGATGCGGACCGTGCTCCAGACATTGAACCACTCCGGGTGATGATCCATGCGCTGGGCAACCAACGCCACGCCGGTCATGAAAGCAAAGGCAGTCACGAAGTCGGCGAACTTGTACTCGCGATGCAGCTTGCCGCCTTCGAGTTTCCAACCGGGCAGCTCCGCCAGCGCCGCCGCAATATCGAATTCACTCAGCCTGCTTGGCCTCGACGCCATCGCTCTACCTCCACGGTAATCCTAGCGCATCGTCGGCGAAAGGCATCCGTCGCGCCCGATTCCAAGGCGCGCAAAGCATGCGCGGTTGAGATCAAGCCAGCGGCGTATCAAACTCCTGGGGCTGACCCGAGCCATCCCTTGAGTATTCAGAGAGGAGCCGACCCATGCGAACAGTCGTGAAATCCGCATTGCTTGCTGCAGCCGTGGCCACGATTGCAAGCCTGCAAGGAAGCCGAGCGATCGCCGCCGACAAGCAGGGCGCGCCGAAGGTTCCTGCGAAGAATGAACTGGCAATTGACCGGGGGCGAACCGCGGTCCTCATCATGGACTACGAGAACCAGATCTTGGGCATGCTGCCCGAGAAGACACAGGCGGCCGTGCTGGACAACGCGAGTGCCATCCTCAAAGAGGCGCGGCTGGTGCACTTGCCGATCATCTACGTGGTCGTGCGTTTTCGCGACGGCTACCCCGAGGTCAGTCGGCAGAACAAGCGTTTTGCCGGCCTGAAAGAGTCGGGGCGTTTGCGCGAGGGCACGCCCGGGGCCGAGATCCATGCGCGGGTGGCGCCTCAGCCTGTCGACATCGTGGTCACCAAACGCCGGGTGGGCGCGTTTTCCACGACCGATCTGGAATCGATTCTGCGCGCCAACAACATCAGCACGCTGGCCCTGTTCGGCATTTCCACCAGCGGCGTGGTGCTGTCGACTGTGCGCTGGGCCGCGGATATGGACTACCAGCTCGTCGTGGTTTCCGATGCCAGCGCCGACATGGACGACGAAGTCCACCGCGTGCTGACGGAAAAAGTGTTTCCCTGGCAAGCCACGGTTGTGTCCACGCACGAGTTCGTGAAAGCGCTTGCAGCCAAGCCAGCGCAGGGCGGGAACAGGTAGGCGCGTGAGGTCGGCGGCTTGACCAGCAAACTCAGCAATGCGCAGCGTTGTCGGTGCGGGTTGATGCTGAAAAAATCGAATTGAATCGGGGTCGCGTCCGTCGATACAGTATGAGCCTAAGGAGAACGTCATGAGACACTTGGTTACGGCCACGGCTATCCTAATCGGACTTGGTACAGCGCTGCCTGCGTGGGCAGACCGCGACGACGATCGCGACCAGGCCGCGCGGCGAGACAAGGAAGATCGCGAACGCAAAGATCGCGAGCGGAAGGATCGCGAGCGCCAGGACCGTGAACGTGTGGATCGCGAGCGCGCGGACCACCAACGCATGGATCTCGATCGCCAACGCCAGGAGCGTGAGCGCATGGACCGCGAGCGTGCAGAGCAGCAGCGTGTGGAGATTGAGCGCCAACGTATGGATGTTGAGCGCCAGCGCGAAGCCCAGGAGCGGCAAGCGGCTGCCGAACGTGACCGAGAAATGCGCGACCGGCAAGCGCGCGAGCAGGTGGAGATGGCTCAGCAGCGCGAAGCGATGTACCGGCTGCGCATGGCGCCCCCTCCTCCGCGGGAAGAGGTCCGCACAGCCCCGCCGTCGCCGCGCCACGTTTGGATCCGTGGCTACTGGGGTTGGGAGGGTGGACGCCACGTGTGGATGGGCGGCCGCTGGGAGTTGCCACCCCAGCCAGGGCGAATCTGGGTCGATGGGCGCTGGGTGAATGAGGGCGGCGAGTGGGTTTTCTATCCGGGACATTGGGCTGGAACTGCGGCCCCGCCGCCGCCTCCTCCAGCCCCGTCGCCCGCCTGGGCGCCACCGCCAGAGGTCACCATTACGCTTGGTCCGCCGCCCGCCCGTCGCGCAGAGGGAGTTCCGCGCCAGCCTGGGCCGGGGTACATCTGGGTTCCGGGTGACTGGATCTGGGAAGGGAATCGCTACCTGTGGTCGCCGGGCCGGTGGGAAGCCCCGCGGCCGGGATGGTTTTGGGTGCCGCCGCGCTGGCAGCCCGTCGGCAATCGTATGCAGTGGCGGCCCGGCCACTGGGCGCGACGGTAGACAACGAGCCTTGGCTGACGCCACCACCGTGTCAGTGGGCCGGTGGTCGATGGCGTGACCGCGGCTATCGTCCCCTTCCCGTGGAAATGGGCCGAACGAGAAGGGGCCAGAGCGACTCAAGCTCCGGGGGGCCAAGGTTTTTCTGAAGGACGGACACCCAATCAGCTCGCTTTTCTGCGACGCGGATCGGATTTGTCACGGACGTTCCGTTGAAGAACAGAAAGGCAAGATCTGCGCGCCGCCAGAACCAGGGCATTCTCTTCAGCGAACGCGGCCAACGTTTCCTCACCTTGTCTCCAGGAACATCGTGGCCACCGCTCGCGACCCTCATGGCCACCCGCTGGACCGCTTCTTCCACCGAAGCGAGCACGACGTAGACGAAGAGAAAATGAAAGCCCTTTTCCTGCGCCCGTTCCACGATCGGCTTGTACTTGTCGGTGCTGAGGACGGTTTCGATCACGAATGAGCGGCTTCCGCCTTCAACCAAACGTCGCACACGCTGTTCACAAGCATCGGCGGCGCGCTTGTTGGCGTGGTCCAGGGACAGGCTGTGGTTCGTTCCCATGATCTCCACTGTGATGAGATCGGGATTGATGATCTCGATCTCATCAGCCGCGCCAGTCAATCCGCAAAGCGTCTTGATGCTGTGTGGATTCTGCGCGAACGTGGACTTCCCAGCGCCGTTGACTCCGGCAACCAGGACGAACCAAGGCGCGCCCGCCGTCATGCTCTCTTGGCTGCGTTGCGCTTGACGGTTCGCACGGCCTGAACGAATGCTCTTTCGAGGCGACGTCCCACATTTGCGACGGTCACTCGTCCCGCCGGCCTGTTTACTCGGGCACCACGAGACGTCGTTGCAACCCTCGACAGGGGTACACGCCGAGGGGTTGCGTCTCTCGCCGAGGCGACGAACGTCCATGGCACCCCATGACGCTGCTTCGTTCCACGCGCTCCGTTCATGAGCCTCATGCTAGCACACCAGGACTCGCGTCGCTGACCCTGCTGCCCGAGACATCGAAACCCGAGGACATCGCAAAGTCAATCGCCCTCCTGGCGGTTTGCGTGATACACGTTTGTGTGTGCGCGAACATCACCTTCCGCTCTTTCATCCTCGGCTGGTGCGCGCTCGAATGGACACGCTCGACCAGTCGCTCTATGGTCGGCACAAAAAGACCGTCGCGGTCTGGCTCGAACACCTGCGCAGCGGAGCCCTCGACGAGGCGAAGGAGACATCGCTGCACGGGGAATTCCTGCACGACGTATTCGGAGACATTCTCGGCTACGCTACCTTCGGCCGAGCGCGGGACGGACAGTGGGAACTTGGTGCCGAAAAGTCCGTGGTCTCGGGCGGGTCGGCTGACGGCGCGATCGGGTTCTTCTCCAAGGGCCACAGTCGGGTCGTCGCGCCCATCGAGCTGAAAGGTGCGACGCAGTTTCTGGAGCACGCCAAGGGTCGCTCGCTGACGCCCATCCAGCAGGGGTGGGACTACGCGAACAAGACCGCGGAGTCTAGCTGGATCATCGTCTCCAACTACCGCGAGACGCGCCTGTACTCCAAGAGCAGCGGGCAGGCAGCCTACGAGCTGTTCCGGCTGGAAGATCTCGAAGACAAGAGCGGGTTCCTGCGCTTTGTGGCCTTGCTCGGCCGCGACGCCATGCTGGGAGGACCGCCGGCGGGACCGTCGCCGCTCGCCGAGATCCTGCTGGCCTCGGAGCGCACCGAGCGCGAGGTCACGACCAAGCTCTACGCCGAGTACAGGGGAATCCGTTCCCGCCTGTTCGACGAGCTACAGCGGCGGCACTCGAACATCCCGTCAGGCGATCTCCTGGCCTACGCGCAAACCATCCTCGATCGGGTGCTCTTCCTCGCCTTCGCCGAAGATCGCCAGCTTCTCCCGGCCGGCACGATTGCACACGCCTATGAGCACCGCGATCCCTACAACCCGCGTCCC
Source organism: Myxococcales bacterium (assembly GCA_003142855.1). GTDB lineage: Bacteria > Myxococcota_A > Polyangia > Fen-1088 > Fen-1088 > Fen-1137. The sequence goes on along the minus strand of PLNW01000140.1, from coordinate 8,343 downwards.
ATCTGGCAAAACTTTGTCGCCGTGTTCAAGGCGGTCGACAAGGGCAGCGTCCAGCTCGGTGTCCCGGCCTACAACGGCGGGCTGTTTCGCGAAGTCGCGGAGTTGGAGGGGCTGGAGATCTCCGACGAGCTGTGCGGCGCCTTCAACGATCTGGGCGCCTACGACTTCGGCGAGGACGTCTCTGTCGACGTGCTGGGGCACATCTTTGAACAGTCGATCACCGATCTCGAGGAACTCCGGCGCGAGGCCGACGAGCAAAGCGGGCCGGTGCCGGCGAGCACATCGGTGGGCACCCAGAAGGCGCCCTCGAAACGTCAGGTCGAAGGCATCTTCTACACACCGCCATTCGTGACCGGGTTCCTGGTGCGCGAGACGCTTGGCTTCGTCATCACCGACGCGTGGGAGCGAGCGCAGGTGGGCCGCGGTGCCACGAAGAAGGATCGCATCGGCGCCTGGGAGGCGTATCAGAACGAGCTGCGCAAGATTCGGGTGCTCGACCCGGCGTGCGGCAGCGGGGCCTTCTTGATCGCGGCGTTCGACGCCCTGGCGCAAGAATTCGACCGCGCCAACCGCGCACTGGCCGAGCTGCGCGGCCAGCAGGCCAGCCTGTTCGACCTCACCCGAACGGTGCTCAACGAGAACCTCTTCGGCGTGGACAAGAGCGGCGAGTCCGTCGAGATCACCAAGCTTTCGCTCTGGCTCAAGACCGCCCAGAGCAAAAAGAAGCTGACCTACCTCGATCGCAATGTGCGGCAGGGCAACAGCGTGGTCAGCGATCGCCGCGTCGATCCCCTGGCCTTTGACTGGGGAGTCGAGCCGGACCCGTTCGTCCTGTCGGAACTCGACCCGGCGGATCGTGCCGACGCGGCCGCCGTGGATGCTCGCTGGCGCGAGGGCTTCGACGTGGTGCTCGCCAATCCGCCCTACGTGCGGCAGGAGCTGCTCACGGCCTACAAGGAGCATTGGCAGGCCTCGTTTCACGCCTACGACGGTACCGCGGATCTCTTCGTCTACTTCTTCGAGCGCAGCCTGCAACAGTTGAAGCCCGGCGGTCGGCTGGGCTTCATCGTCTCGAACAAGTGGCTGCGCGGTGGCTACGCCGAGAAGCTGCGCGCGATGTTCGCCAAGCAGTGCACCATCGACACCATGGTGGACTTTGGGCACGCGCCGATCTTTCCGGGCACAGATGCCTTCCCGTGTATCATTACCCTGCGCAAATCGCCGCCGCCGCCGGAGCACGCCGTGCGCGTAACGCTCTATCCGCGCGAAGAGCTGGGCAAGGAGCTGCTCGCCAGCTACGTGGAGGAGCACCGATTCCCCATGCCCCAGGCGAAGCTCGACAGCGCGGGCTGGACCCTGGAGCCACCGGGCGTGCAGGCGTTGCTGGAGAAACTGCGGCGCAATGGCGTGCCGCTGGGTGAGTACGCGGCGATCAAGCCGTATTACGGCATCAAGACAGGTTGCAACGAGGCGTTTCTCGTCGACCAAGCCACTAAGGAACGCCTTTGCCGAGAAGACCCACGTTCAGCCCATGTCCTGAAGAAGTACCTTCGCGGACAGGACATCGCGCGATGGGCGGCCGAATGGGCGGGTCTCTGGATGATCTATGCCCCTTGGGATTTCTCGCTGGGATCCTATCCCGCCATCCAGGCACATTTGGAGTCTCAAAGGGATCTGCTTGAGGCTCGCGCTGAAGTTCGACAAGAACGCTTCCCCTGGTACGCCCTGAGCCGGTATGCATCAGACTACGTCGAGCTATTCCAGCGACCCAAAATTGTCTACCAAGAGATTCAATTTCATCCGGCATATGGATTGGATCGAACTGGGTACTTCTTGAACAACAAGGGATTTCTCCTTGAGAGCGAAGACCCTTGGCTTGTCGCCGCCCTCAATAGTCCAGCGATGTGGTGGCACAACTGGCGTTATCTCGTGCACTTGAAAGATGAAGCGCTGAGCCCCGCCGGCGACAAGATCGTACACGTGCCCATCCCGCGCCCAAACGCCCAGCAACTGGACGCGACGACGCCTGCGGTGGAGAGCATCGTCGACCTGACTCGGACCTCCGCGGAGGCAACTGCCGCGGTCCTCGACGTGCTCCGAATCGAGTACGACGTCGAGACCCCAGGTCAGGCGCTCGGCGATTTCTCAAACCTTGGCAGCGACGCTTTCGTCCTTGAAGTGAAGAAGCGCCGGCCCAAGAAAGGCGCGGCGCTCTCGCCCGCGGGGCTCAAGGCGTTGCGCGATCTCTTCGAGGCGGAGACGCCGAAGATCGTCGAGAAACGGGCGCGTATTCTGGATCTTGAGCGGACAATCGCCGCTGCGGTTCACGAAGCGTACGGCCTCACCGCCGAGGATCTGGAGCTGCTCCGAGCCACCCAGCCGCCGCGCATGCCGCCGGGATGGTGACCGGCGGGCGCCGCACGCAAGTGTCACGCCACCGGCGTGCACCACGTCCGGTACTTGGGCGAGCGGCCGCGCACCACATCGAAGAACAGCGAGCGAAGACGTGAGGTGACACTGCCCATCTGGCCGGTGCCGATGGGCCGGTGGTCGATGCGCGTGACCGCGGTGATCTGCGCGGCGGTGCCGGTCAGGAAGATCTCGTCGGCCAGGTAGAGTTCTCCGCGCTCCACCGGACGCTCCTCGACGGCCATTCCCAGCTCGTCGCGCAGCAGGGTGATGAGCGACCGGCGCGTGATGCCTTCCAGAACGCTTTGATCGAGCGAAGGCGTGACCGCGACCCCGCGGCGGATGAGAAAGATGTTCTCGCCCGAACCTTCGCTCACGCGTCCGTCGCGGTTGAGCAGGATGGCCTCGTCGAAGCCGGCCAGCTCGGCATCGCTCTTGGCCAAGGCGCTGTTGGCGTAGCTGCCCGTGATTTTCCCGCGCGGCGGGATGACGTTGTCGTCGGGCCGGCGCCAGGACGAGACCGTGCAGTGCGCGCCCTCGGCCTTGTCGATGTACAGGCCAAAGGGCACGGCCACCGCGGCCAGAACCGGCTTCAGGCCGTGCAGGCGAACGCCGATCACCTCGTCTGAGTAGAAAGCCAGCGCGCGCAGGTAGCAATCCTGGCGCAGTCCCTCGGCGCGCAGCAGGTCCAGCAGGGCTGCCGCGGTCGCTTCTTCCGACAGCGCCAGATTCATGCGCAGCATACGGGCCGATTCGTGGAAGCGTCGCACGTGGTCGGCCAGACGAAACACGTAGAGCTTGCCCTCGTCCTGGTTGAAGTAGCCGCGAATGCCCGCAAACACACCGGTGCCGTAGTTGAGCGCGTGGGTCAGCAGGCCCAGCTGCGCCTCGGCGTAGGGCAGGATGCGGTCTTTGAAGAAAGCCATGCGGGGAAGAGCCATCGGTGCCTCCTTGTGTCCACTTTTGAGTCCAATTGCGAATTGGTATCTGGTATGTTGTTGACTGTCCACCCAATGAATTGCCTGTTCAATAGCCACTTCCCGACAATTGGCCTGTCTTTGGACTACGAACTGGCTCCGATTGCCCAGCGCCATAGCGTGGCCATCGTGGCTGGTTCGGCCAATTCGCCCGACCACCGTTTCGCCGACCGGGTTCGTCTGCCCATTGTGGCCGACGCCGCGATCATGACCGAGGCCGTGGCTCGCCTGGGCCGCGCTTGGCAAGAATACCGGCCGCTTCCGCGACGGGCCGGCGGACGGCTGGATGTGATAGTCTAGGGGCTAGGAAAGAAGTCGAAGGCGTAGATAACGTCGACGCTGCCCCCACCGTGAGGCTTGGGGAATTTCCAGGTCAGGAGGTGTTTGCGCAGACACTCCTCGATCGCGGGGTTCCCCACCGTCGATTCACGCAGGACAACGTCGGTGACGTTGCCGGTGGTGGAAATGGTGAACTGGCTGAGCACGCGGCCGGCCAGGTCAGGTTGTTTCACCAGCTGCACCTCGTAGCACCCTCGCACCTCACGGTGGTGCTCACTGATGACGTCTTTGATGACCTTTTTGTCCAGAGAGCCGCGGCCCAGCTTTCCAGACTCGGCCGGTGTCGGTGATCCGGACGTGCCACAGCCCAGCGCTGCGGCGACCGCCAAGAGAAAGGCCAGGCATCTCACGTCCATGGCTGCGGTGTACCACCGAGACTTCGTCTTGCGCAAGTCATAGGTACGCGCGCGTCCATAACGCCTCAAGCGTGCTACGCTCGGCCGCGTCCCACCCGTTTCCATTCTTTCGAGGAGCGCGCTCATGATTCTGCGAGACAAGGTCGCCATCGTCACCGGTTCCAGTCGCGGCATCGGCGCAGCCACGGCCAAGTTGCTGGCCGCCCACGGCGCCAAGGTCACAGTCAACTATGTGCAGAACCGCGAAAAGGGTGAAAAGGTTCTGGACGAGATCACGCGCGCCGGCGGCAAGGCCATCCTGGTGCGCGCCGATGTGACTGTGCGCGAGGACGTGGAAGCCATGGTGAAAAAGACCGAGGACGCGCTCGGCGCGGTGGACATTTTGGTCAACAACGCCGCCATCCACTTTCCCGTCACGTCCTTTCTGCAGTACAAGTGGGAAGACTTTGAGAAGAAGGTATTGGGTGAGATGAAGGCGCTCTACTATCCCTGCCAGGTGGTGGTCCCGGGCATGGTGGAACGCGGTGCCGGCTGCATCGTCAACATCAGCAGCGGCCTTTCGCGCGTGCCCGGCCCGGGCTTCGTCGCCCATTCGGCGGCGAAGTCCGCGCTCGACGGATTCTCCAAGTCGCTGGCCTTGGAGCTGGGGCCGCGCGGCATCCGCGTGAACGTGGTCGCGCCCGGAGCCACCGACACCGACGCCATCGCATTCATGCCCAAGGAGATGCGTGAGCGGGTCGCCGCGCACACGCCGTTGCGACGCTTTGGCCAGCCCGACGACGTGGCGGGCGCTGTTCTCTTTTTCTGCGCCGACTATTCGCGTTTCGTCACCGGCACGTACCTGCCGGTGTGTGGCGGCAACCAGATGTCGTAGCGGTCTACAGTTTGCTGCTGGCACCGCTGGTGCCGAAATCAAGCAGCTCGATCGTCCACTTACCGTCGTCGGACGCGCCCTTCACGGCCCCGTTGATGGGAACCGCGGGGTGGAACCAGGACGTCGATTTCCGGGTCGTGCCCAGGATCGAAACCTGAACCGCGTACTTGGCGCAATCCTGGAAGGTGCCGGCTGGAACGGTCACGGTTTCCTTGGGTGCCTGGGCCACGTCGGTGGAAACCATGCCGGCCTGAGCCACAGCTTTGAACTGGCTCTTGAACAGACTGGCCATCGGCGTGGTCGCAAAGTCGATGGTCTGGACCGGCTTGTCGTCGGTCTTGGTGACCACCTTCATCAGGACGTCAGCGGCCTCATCAGGCGTTCGTGGCATGTGGCTGTAGAGGATCTTCGTGATGGTGTGGTGGAAGTAGTCCTGTCGGTCGATTTCCAGCCACATGCCACCGCCGTCGGCTCCTACGACGCTGATGCGCTGGATGGCGACGTTGCCCTTGTCGTCCACCGTGCGCTCGACAATCCACTGACCAACCGCCCACGGCGTGGGCTCGTAGGCCGCCGGCGCTGCCTGGTTGCGGGCTTGGGTCTGGAAGGAACCCGCCAGGCCGTCGGTGGCGGCTTTCATCTGGGGATTGATCGAGGGCGCGCAGCCCGCAAGGCTGAGCGCCAGGACGGCGGTGAGGATGTTGCGCATGAGATCGCTCCTTTTCGAGAGGTGACCCTATCATCGGCATGAAACAGGAAAGCGCAAGCGGAAGTGCCGGGCCTGCGTTTTCCTGGTCGCGTTTGTCTCGCGATCGCGCTAGAGAACTCGAAGAATCACCTGCCTCACGCGGCCACAGAAAGAGTCTCCATGAAACGCATCATCGCGCTCGCCCTGGTTCTATTCCCCGCGCTCGCCGCGGCCCAACCCATTGGCGCTCCGCAGTCCCTGCCTTTGGTGGTCGATCTGAAGACCGCTGTGATCGGTAGTTGGGCGGAATACGGCATGACCTTCGGCGAGAACAAGATGAAGTCACGCTGGGCCTTGGTGGCTCGCACCGCCAGTTCCACCACGCTGGAGATGACGATGCGGGGCGGAGTGTTTGCTCGGATGGGCGACAGGGTGACGCTCAAGCTGGTCCTCGACCCCGACCCCTTCGGCGCGACCAACCCAGTCAGGGAGATCGCCATGCAGGTTGACGACGGCGATCCCATGCTGGGACCGCCGGACGCGCCGGCGCAGAAATTCCAGAGACCCGACCCCAAGACCCTGGTGGGCAAGGAAACCATCAAAGTGACGGCGGGAACCATGAAGACCACCCACTATCGGGACCACACGCCGGCGGGCACCGTCGACGTCTGGGTTAGCGAAGAGGTTCCGCCGCTCGGCCTGGTCAAGGTGGTGGCCACGCCTGAGCCCCCGGCGGGCAAGTCCAAGCTGCCCCGCAGCCCGCCCTTTTCCATGGAATTGGCCGCCACCGGCACGGGCGCCAAGCCCACTGTCACCAAGCCGGCCAAACCCTTCGACCTGAATCAGATGATGGGTGCGGCCCAGGGGGCTGGCGAGAAGCACAAGTAGCGGGCCCCTGGCCAATCTCTTGGCCAATCTCGGCACTTGCTCGCGTGCGGCCCATCCCTGTAGACTCGCGTTCTCATGCAAGCGCCGGTTGAAATCTGTTATGCAGGCGTTGTGATAGCTCGTGCCGAGGAAGTGCGGGAGGGCGAGGGCGGCGAGTTCTTCGTCGTCATGAAAGATCCCCCTCCTGTGGGCACGCCGCTGGACGTGCGCTCGGCCGACTCGCCGGTTTCCGTGCAGGTCTTGCATGTGGTGGAATCTGCCGACGGGGCGGAAAGCGGCATGCAGGTGCGCCCGGTCAGGCCCGACGACGCCGGGGCGGCCATGTGGATCCCGCCGCCGCCCGCGGCCAAGACAGCCAGCACGCCGCCTGCAGCGGCCACGCCCGCTGTGGCTGCGCCGGCAGTCGCAGAGAAGCCGGCCCAAGCCGCACCTGAGCCGGCCGCAACTGCATCGGCACCCGAAAGCCCGGTTGCGAGCGAAGAGCCCGCGCGGACGCCAGCCGTCCAGTTAGCGTTCGAGGCGGTCGAGGTGGTTTCACCGCCGGCCCCATCCAAGGAGCAGGCTGCCGACCATGCGCCCATCGCGAAAGCGGAGCAGCCCGCGGCGAGCGAGGCCGTCCCAAGCGAGCCGGTTGCGCCCGCGGCTTCGACTGACAGCAGCGCTGTTCCCGAGGCGGTTCCCGTGGCTGTCGCCTCCAGTCTGACCGGCGCATTGGAAGGGGCGGTGGGAAGAGACTCCGGAGAATTCTCCAGCGCCGTCGGGATGCCGGGCGAGTCGCCTGCCTCTGGGGATGCGACAGCGCCGGCCAAGGGCGATCTTCCCCCGGCCCGGCCCGTGCAAGGCGCGAGTGGACGACGTCGCACCAAGCGGCGTCGCCAGTCGTGATTAGACCTCCCCATCTGCGACCTGGCGATGTCGTGCGCGTGGTGGCGCCTTCGGGCCCCATTCCGCCCGACGACTTCGCCCAGGGAGCCGCGGTGCTGTCGGCCCGCTATCAGCTTCGCTACGACCCGGTTTCCCTGTTTCGCGCGACCGGCTTCACCGCCGGGCCTGACCAGGTTCGCTTGGCCGAGTTGCGGGCAGCCTTGCGCGATCCGGATGCCCGCGCCGTGATCATGGGCCGGGGCGGCTACGGGCTGTTGCGCCTCCTGGCCAGCCTGGATGCCGACCTGTTTCGGGCAGCCACCAAACCCATCGTGGGATTCTCCGACGGAACCTTGCTGCTGGCGCAGGCGGCGCGGGCGGGCTTGGCCTCGATTCACGGGCCGGTGGTCACGCAGCTCGGGCGCCTGGCCAGCGAGGATCACGATGCCCTCTTCGCGGCGCTGGAACAACCGGATGCGCGCCTGCTGCTTTCGGGCCTGGAGGCGCTGGTCAAAGGCCAGGCGACGGGCCCACTTCTGGGCGGCAACCTCGAGGTCTTCTCGCGCATGCTGGGAACGCCCTATCTGCCCGACCTGCGCGGCGCCATCCTGTTCTTCGAGGATGTGGGCGAGCGTCCCTACCGGCTGGATCGCCTGCTCACCCAACTGGAACTGGCCGGCGTCTTCCAGGCGGCGGCCGGGCTGGTCACCGGCGAATTTCGCGATTGCGACGAGCCCGCGGGATCCAAGCCGGCGTCTCCCACGGCCGACGAGGTGCTGCGCGAGCGGCTGGGCCGCCTGCGCATTCCCGTGGTCTTGGGCGCGCCCTTCGGCCACGGCCGGCGCAACCACGCCTTGCCCTATGGAACGCGCGTCGCGCTGGACGCCGACGCAGGCACGCTGGCAGCCCTGGAAGGCGCGGTTTCCTAGCTAGAGTCTGTCGGGAAAT
>PLNW01000134.1 GCA_003142855.1 Myxococcales bacterium | reverse complement strand
CGGTTTGACCGGCGCACGGAGAAGACCATGAACAAGACAACGAAACCCAAGGATGCTGTTTCGGCAGCCTTCAAGGCGAGCCTGGATGAGGCCGTGAAGCATGCCCGCGGTCGCAAGGCCCGCGTCAAGGTCGAGATTCTGAATGTGAGAACCACCGGCGAAGATGTCAGGCGAGCCCGGCAGATCTTGAACGTGTCTCAGCCTCAATTCGCCCGCCTCATGGTGGTGAGTTCGGAGACCGTCAAGAAATGGGAGCAGAACAAAAACCCCGTCCCGGCCTCCGTGGGCTATTGGGTCGTTGGGTTGAAGGTGCGCCCTGGCATCACCAAGAAGCTGCTGTTCGAATTGGCGGGCCGTCCTGGTGTGCGCAGCGGACGTGCCGTGGGGCATCGGGTGTTGGCAGCCTAGGTATATGTGAATTTGCACATACGCCGTATCGGGCGGGGCGCGTATGGATATCGACGTATGGAGGTCATCGCGGCAGCGAGCACGAAGCCATTCGGGTACATGCCGTTCTTTCCAGGGCCAGGGCTGGGCGGGCACTAACCAAGTTCGCGCAGGATCTTGGATGGGTCGGAGAAGAACGTATGCGGATCGCCTGGACGACGTGGTCCCGTCTATCAGACGAACTCGCAGAGCGACTCGATGAAGCTCCGCGAGCCGTCGCGATCCCACCCGTCCAGGTGGGCGACTTCCTTGAGCTGCTGCCCGCGCTGTCGTGGAATTAGGAAGAACTCGGTGCTGGCCTCGGGCAGCGAGGTCATGTCACCCCAAAGCTTCTCGAACTGGGTTGGGAATCTCATACCAGTGTCCGACCGGATGAACGCATTGTGCCGGCAAATTTCCGCGATAGTCGCTTGACTCACCCTCGCTGGTCGCCCAGTCCAGCAGCGCCTTGCGTGCGCTGTCGCGTACCTTCTGCTTTCGCGGTTCAAGTTGCTGCTGTTTCAGCTGCTCCCAGGCGAACTGCAGATCGACCACGGTCGGGATGAATCGCAGACCGATCGAGCGCCCGGGCGAAAGCAGCAACTCGCCGGGAAAGCCATAGCGCGCCTCGCGCTCGAGCAGGTCCGTGATGGCTGAATGGGTCAGGTGACTTGTGGTGAACAGATGGGGTGGCAAGCACCCGAACATCGAGCCAGTCTTCATCGGCTTGTTGGGCGGCGCCCATGAGGCTAGAATTGGTCTATGATTCAAGGGAGCCCAGCGGAACTCTTGCAGCGAGCGCTACAACTGCCGGCCGACGACCGGCTTGCGCTCGCGACGGAGATCCTCGATAGCGTGGAAGGCCCTGGGGATCCGAAGTGGGCGGCTGCGTGGGCGACAGAGCTCGACCGGCGGGTGAGTGAGCTGGACGCCGGTACGGTGAAGGCGATCCCTTGGGAACAGGTTAGGTCGGAAACGCTCGAGCGCTTGCGTTCGAAATGAAACCGATGGTCTTTGCGCCTTCCGCCCGCGCAGAGTTCGAGGCGGCGGCAGAATGGTACGAGTCTCACGCTGACGGACTTGGCGAGAAGTTCGCGCATTGCATCGATGAGATTGTGGGCCGCATAGAGGAATCGCCTGTCGGATTCCCAATCTGGGATGGAGATCGGCGTTTCAGGAGGGCCGTCGTTCGGCGCTTCCCGTACGTCCTCTTCTATCGCGAGCTGCCGGATAGCATCGAGGTAACGGCCGTCGCGCACGGAGCTCGTGAACCGGGATATTGGCTCAAGCGCAAGTAGTCCGCCCAACATGTCCGCCGTCGCTTGCGCCGGCGCGACAGTGTGCGAGGGGAGACAAGGCTTCAAGCACGAGGACGGCGTTCCGTGCGCGCGGACCCTCACCCGCCGACCTACGGTCGGCGGCCTCTCCCGCTGCGCGGGCGAGGCGATACGGCCGCTGCCGCGGCCGACGAGTTGGAGTCCCTGTGTCGAAACGCGAGTCCCGCTCAGGACGTGCGAACAGAGATCTGGGGAATCGCGGGTAACCCCACACATCGGCTGGCGGAACCACCAAACCAATGCCAAACTAATGCTGTTGACAGCATATGTTTCTGCTATCATAATCTGGTCGTGCCGACGGATGTGGTGGCCACCGAACCATGAAGCTTCACAACTGGAAGGACATCCGAGATCGGCGGCTTGGCCCCAGGGAGAAGGCGCAAGTGCGTGTCCGGGCCGCTGCGATTCGCCAGGAGCTCGGGTTGCGGGCGATTCGCGAATCGCTTGGGATGACCCAAAACGATGTGGCGGGAAGGATCGAGGTCGACCAGGGCCAGTTGTCTCGCTTTGAACGTGGCCAGGACATGCGCGTCTCGACGCTTCGTCGCTATTTGGGGGCGCTGGGATTCGATCTGGAAATCACGGCCGTTGCCGGCAACAAACGAATCGTCATTCGCAGAGAGCACGCGCATCGGTAGCCTGAGTCACTCACCGGTTTTCGGCCCACTCGGAGTTGCCAATACCAAGCGGCATACGTGCTATTGATCCGTAGTTCGATTCGAATCGGAAAATAGCAATCGCAACGCACTTGCCATAATCTCACATTGTACGTATTATTAGTGCGTATATCGCTCAATGACGGCAACCATGCGCTCTGCGGACTTTTTCGCCAACCACCCGGTTTTCACGCACGAGGAGTACCTCTCGGCGCGCGGGGATCGCCGCGACCGAAGCCCCCGGACGGCCGACAGCCTGCTCATTCGGCACGTGGCCGCCGGAAAGATCCTGCACGTCCGTCGGGGCCTCTACGCAGCGGTGCCGGCGGGGGCGGCGCCAGGCACGTTCCAGGTCGACCCGTTTCTCCTCGCGACGAAGCTCGCCCCCGATGCAGCGGTCGCCTACCACGCGGCTTTGCAGTTCCGGGGCAAGGCGTACTCGGTCTGGCATCGCTTCGCGGTGCTCACCCGAAGTCACTTGCGCTCGCTGAGCTTCCAGGGAAGCGAGTTCTTCGGTGTCCACCCTAGGCGCGCGTTCGACGGGCGGCCTGACCTCGGCGGTGGCGTCGTCACCGAGGCCCACGCCGGGGGAACCGTGCGGGTCACAACCTTCGAGCGCACGCTGGTGGATGTGCTCGACGCCCCCGAACTTGGCGGCGGGTGGGAAGAGATCTGGCGATCGCTCGAGATGGTCGAGTACTTCGATCTCTCCGCCGTCGTCGCCCGCACGCGCGAGTTGGGCTCCCAGCTAGCGGCCGCGCGCGTGGGTTTCTTCTTGGAGCAGCACCGCGAAGCACTGTTCGTCGAGGATCACCACCTGAAGGCCCTGCGCGAACAGGCCCCTCGCCAGCCGCGCTATCTCGATCGTAGGCGCGAAAGCGGGCGGCTGGTGAAACCATGGAACCTCGTGGTGCCGGAACGTGTGCTCAACCGAACGTTGAACTGATACAGACGACCCCGGGTGACGTCCACTCGCAACTCATTCCGATGCTTCGGCTCGATGTGCGCCCAGCGAAGAACGAGGTAGCGACGTGGACAGAGACCCTGGTGCGAGAAACCCGCGCGCTCATGGCGGCTGTGCTCCCACTTGCGCAGCACGAGCTGGAATTCCTCGATCGGCTAAACGACGCCGGGGACATCGCGCCGAATCTCCTCACCGGCGACCCCGTCATGCAGGCGATGCTTCGGGAGCATCCGGGTCTCAGGTGGAAAGCGCTCAACGTGAAGAAGCACCTCGGCGTCGCCGTCGACGACGAAGAAGCGCCTGCATAGTTGAGCCACCCCCTCGAACCCCGGACACCTGGAAATTGTCCAGTTCAGCCTGGCTACCAATGGGCACGCAAACGCGCCGCCGGCTAGGAACTAACCGGACCTGCCCGGTCTCAGCGGCGCTGGCGAAGGTGTCCACGCCTGCTCGGACGATTCCATGCTGCCTTCCCACCGGCCGCGCCAGCGGCCATATTGCCTCGCCCCGCGAAGCGGAGCGCAGCGGGCGAGGGCGCGGCGAAGCCGCGGGGGCAGGGGCAGAGCGTGAGGGTCCCGAAGTGCCCGCAGGGCTGAGAGGCCGGCGCGCACAGCGCGCCGGGTGAGGGGAGACAAGGCTTCAAGCACGGGGACGGCGTTCGGTGCGCGCGGACCCTCACCCGCCGACGCGATCGTCGGCGACCTCTCCCGCTGCCGCGGGCGAGGTGATACGGCCGCTGCCGCGGCCGGGGCAACAGCAGCCTTCACCCAGCCAGCCCAAAACAAGACAGTTGCTCTCCCCAGCTTTCTCCCCGCGAGGACGCGGGGCGAGGGGGACGGTGGCTACTTCGCGGCTTGCGCGAGATCCCTGTGCTCGAAGGCGCTCTCCATGCGGTCGAGTTCCTTGGGCTTGAGCCCACACTTTTTCCCCGCCGACCGCCAGGCCCGCACGACAGCCGCCACCTCATGCGCGATCTGGCGCGCCTCTTTCGTGGCGAGACCAAACCTCGGCGCCACCTCCCAGACCGTGTCCATCGAGGCCGTCGGATCTGTGTCGTCGATCGCCAGAGCATGCACACGAGGCCTGACGTCAGTGGGCATCGGATTGAGGTCATAGGCCGGCGCCAGCCGCCAGCCGATTCCGTCGTGGAGGAAGCCGTGGTTTCGCAGATGATCGTCGGTGTTCGACACCAGGACGTTGAACACGAGCCGGCGCCATAGCTCGCCGAGATCCTTCGCCGCCTGCGCGCCCTCCCGGCGCAGAGCATCGACGATATCGAGATAGCTGTGCATCTGGTTGTCGTCCGCCGACAGCGCGGTCATCGCTGACATGAAGGGAACGCGCGCCTCCCCGTCGCGATCGAACCGGCGCAACAGCAGCACGGGCTTTCGCGCCGCGAGCGCCAGACGGAAGACCGGTACATGAATCCCGGCCCGCCTTGCCAGTTCCAGCGCCGTCGCCTCCCAGCGCGTGGCCGGCCACTCGTCCGAGGCGGTGGGAAACTTGGCGACAAGCAAGTTGCCATCGCTGTCTTTCACCGAGGCCTTGGGGCGCGCCCCGCCGAGCGAGGTGCCTGGCGCGAGCACGAGCGCAAGATCCTCGTCGGTTTCCTCGTCGGCAATGATCCGGGTGGTCGCCGCCAGCAATTTGGACAGGGCCATGAGGGGCGGAACGCGTGTGCCGCCGGTCGAAAGGAAGGGGCCGCCGTTGGCCGCCGCATCACGAAAGCGGAGGGCGCCCAAGCGAGTCTCGTCGTCCACCAAGGTGAGGAAGTCGACCGCGGTGAGCGTGCGTGGGGTCCGGCCCTCGCGCCTGGCGCGAGCCCGCTCTGCACGGCGCAAGAGCATCTGGCCCCAGCGATCGGGCGCTGGATCGGTGAAGGCCCGAAAGATCGGACGTCCCGTATGGAACGGCCCGGCCGCCAATGGTAGCTCGGGATCGAGGGCAAAACCGCGCCGGCTGGTGCGCCAGGCAACGTCGTACTCGAACGACGCGCTCTCGCGCGGCGCACTCCGGGTCCACAGCCTGCCGCAGAAGACCGGCTGTCCGTCGAGGTCGACGTGGACCAGAATCTCGCGGTTCATGCCGGGCCTCGCGCGCGGCGCTGGCGCGGCGGACGCACCCGCCGGGGCAACCGCGCTGTCTCCAACGCGCGACCGACGTCATCGGTGCGCGGGTCCGCCAGTTCTCCGATGCGCTCGCCCACTCCCAGCACGAACAGCACGGTCGCGTATATTCCCATGGAGACACCGGCGTCACCCCGCTCGACGCGGGTCAGGGTGGTCCGGCTGATCATCGCCCGCTCGGCCACCATGACCATGGTCAGCCGCCGTCGCCGGCGGGCTGCGGAGATGTCCTGGCCGAGCTTGCGCAGGGCTCGCACGAGTGCGGCAGGGAGGGCTGGCAGAGCACGGGAGTTCTTCATAACGCTCTAAATAGTGTACCTTAAAGCAATTGCCGTCCACTATTAATGTCATAAGGCTAGACAGAGAAATCCGCAACTCCTTTACCCCTTTCCCTCGGTCCGCCGAGGAGAAGGTTGGGATGATGCGGGCGACCGCAGGCCGCGGGCACCGACCGCGCCCAATCTCGCCTGCGAAGCGGCCGATTCCTTGCCGCATGGCGACCTTGCCATTTCTAGGGTGGCACTTTAGATTTGTCCATCATGGGCAATCTCGGGCCGGACCTGCCCGGTTTCAGTGGCGCCGGCGAAGGTGTCCACGCCTGCTGGAGATTGGCACTCACCGGTTCTCGGCCCACAGCGCTTCCAGCGGCACGGCCCACATCCGGTCGCCGAAAGGGAGCGTTTCCCGGCCTGCGTACAGCACGACGCCCGCCCGCAGTCGCTTGCCGGCAATGGCCGCAAAGTTGTGCAGGCCACGGAAATCTGCGTCGGCCACCGTGGCTGCTGACTTGATTTCCACGCCCACAAGATCGCGCCGGCGAGTCTCCATCACCACGTCCACCTTTTGACCGGAACTGGTGCGGAAGTGGAACAGCGACGGGCGCGCCTGCGAGTTCGCGGCGAGCTTCATCAGTTCCATGACGGCGAAGTTTTCGACCAGCGCACCTTTGCTCACTGACTGGTGCGCCAGCCCGTCGCCGTCGACACCCAGCAGGTGCGCAAGCAGTCCAGCGTCGTTGAAGTAGATCTTGGCTGTCTTGGCCAGGCGCTTGCCCAGGTTGTCAGACCACGGGGGCAGCGCGACCACGAGAAACAGCGCCTCGAAAAGCGCGATGTAGCGCTTCACCGTCATCTGGTTCATCGCCAGATTGCGTCCCAGGTCGGCAAAATTGAGCGGGCTGCCGGCGCGCGCCGCCAATGTGGCGAGCAGGGGCGGGAGCTGTATCACGCCCTCGATCTGGGCCAGATCCCTCACATCCCGCTGCACCAGCGTGGTCAAGTAGCCATCGAACCAGCGCGCACGTGCCTGGCCTGTCGCCCGCGCCAGGATTTCGGGATAGCCACCGGCCAACACGCGCTGGAGAAGAGTCGTCCGCGACCTGCCCGGGCCACGCAGCGAGCCCGCCTGGCCGGAGAAGCAAGCATTGATGAATCCCGGGGACGTCCCCTCGATTTCGGCCTGGGCCAGTGGCCACAGGGTCAGGATCTCCATGCGCCCCGCCAGACTGTCCGACACGCGGGGCAGTGCCAGCACATTGGCCGAGCCGGTCAACACGAAGCGGCCGGGCCGGCGGTCCCGATCGACCGCGGCTTTGATGGGCAGGAACACCTCCGGGGCACGCTGGACCTCGTCGAGGAAGGCCCGGGAGGGCAACGCCTCCACGAAGCCCTTTGGGTCGCGCCGGGCCGATGCCAGGGTATTGAGGTCGTCCATCGTGCAATAAACACTGTCCGGCAGACCGGCCTGCACGGCCTGCACCAGCGTGCTCTTACCGGTCTGCCGCGAGCCCGCCACGAAAACCACCGGCGTGTCTTTCATGGCTTCCAGCACCTTGCCTTGAAGCATGCGTGCGAACATGACAGATAATCTAACAGTCACTGTTGGATTATCCAACTGATTGCGGTGGAAATCGTACCGGATAGGTACGACCAGGCGTGGCGGGCTGGGCGGACCCCTATCTTCTCAGCCCAGGGCACCTCGGGGCCGTCACGCCCCACACCTGCCCCCGCGGCTTCGTGCGCGCCCTCGCCCGGCTGACCGGGGGCAAGGGGTCGCAGAGCGCGATCGTGGGTAGTCTATCCAAGGTCTTGGGATTCCACGGATAGCCGTAGTTGCGCGCGGGACCTACTTGTACCCATCTCCTCTGGGACCAATAGCGTGAACAAGCAAGTGGCCCTGGGCTGTGTCCAGTTCGATGACGACTCGATAGTCGCCGACCCGGAGGCGATGCAGCCCGGACAGCTCGCCACGAAGCGGAGCAATGTTCGGGTCTTGTTGCGGGCTGGCGCTGGCCCTCTCCAGGGCGTGAACGATCCGATTCCTTGTCTTCTTGTCCAACCGTTCCAACGACTTTCGCGCCCGGTCGTGGAAGAGGACTTCAAGCATGCCGCTTCAGCTTCTCCAAGGGCGTGAAACGGGAGCGCCGTCCCGCGCGCCAGTCGGCTCTTGAGGTG
Source organism: Myxococcales bacterium (assembly GCA_003142855.1). Taxonomy (GTDB): domain Bacteria; phylum Myxococcota_A; class Polyangia; order Fen-1088; family Fen-1088; genus Fen-1137. The sequence continues at coordinate 77,819 of PLNW01000134.1, read as the reverse complement.
CGGATGTCGTCCATCATCTGCTGGTTCGCCATGATCTCAAGGGTGGGGTCGTTGGACTCGACCAACCGCAGGTAGGAGAGGAAATCCCTCGCCACGCGGAGCTGCGGTTCATGAAGACCGGCAAGCGCCGCCTGGGCTTCTCGCCGGTATGTCGCTGCCTTGCCTGCCATCTCAGCCCTCCTTCCGAGCGCCATGCTTGGTTTCATGGTCCCTATGTTCACGAGCGTACCACAGCAGGCGCAGCACGTCCCAATGACTGGCCTTTTGGCCAGTCGGCACGCCTCTCCCGGCCGAAGGTTTTCATTGGACGCCTTTCTCGAACATCGAGACGAAGCTATCCATGGGCATGTTCATACGAAAGCGCCATTTACGCGCCACTGCGGGCGTACGTAGTTCGGCCAGCTTTCGTTCCCGCCAGGTGGTCGGCCGAAAGAACTGCGTCGGCTTCGCGGGCGCTCGCGCGTACAGCTTCGCCGCTGCGGCTGCGAACATGGTTTCGCCCGAGAGCTTGGTTGTCAGATCGAGGAAGAACCCGAGCACGCGCGTTTGACCACGGCGTTCGGCCTCGCGTCGCAATCGATCCATGTTGAGACGCTGACGATTCTTCCAGAGCGCGACAGGCAGCGCTCGGGCAACTGATGCGCTCTGGCGACTCAGCTTCAGGCCCTCCGCCAGAACCGTCTCTGGTTCGGGGACCGTGCTTGGATTCACGCGCGTCGAGCCGTAGAGAGCGGCACCATAGTGTGAAAGCCAGGCGTACACCTGGTCGCGGGTAGGCTTGGCCTGATGCTGGGGCAGCTGCACCAGATCGACGGCTAGACCTAGCGGCCGCAGCATGTCGAGCGCATTGGTCAGCGTCGGATTTGCGGCATCTGCTGTGAGGAGGTGGCGAACCGTCTCGGCGCGTACGTGGCTTCGCCGCGCCAGCTCGGCCTTGGTCAGTCCGCGCAGTGCGCGCGCGTTTTCCACCGCCCGCAGAAACTCGCCGGTCGTCGTCACAGGGCCATGTGTCTTCTGGTCCACCAGGGCGAGTGTACCATTAAACGTACATTCGGGCCAGCACGATCGTCCGATCTCGGACGCGTTTCGTATCTGCCCGTGCGAATGGTGTTACCCCGAAAATTCGAAGACAGACTCCGAAATTTCGGGGTGCTAGCTGTCCACTATTCTCTGCCAACATCGGAGAGAAACTCGTCAAATCGCTTGAGATCTTCACTGAGTAACGGAAGGACCGCTCGGGCGCAGGTGCGCAGATCCTCGAGACGAGTGCCGTCCAGATCGATGGCGTAGGCATGACGAAAGAAGTGCCGAAAACCGAGCAGGCGCTGCAAGAGTGTACGCGTCTCCACACCTAAGACGGCCGGCCGAACCTTGTCGATGGCGAGCGACATGGTGTGCAGCAGTGCTTGGTGCCAATCGGAACCTTCAGGAAGGCCGTCGTCGATGGCTCGTGCAATGCGGGACAGCGCGGACTCGATGGCGCCATAGGCATGGTGGAGCGCCACGGCTGCTTCGGCCAATGTGGGCCGCCCGGCGTCAGAAAGGCAGGGCAATGAAGTCAGCACGTCGACTCTGCTGGCGAAAATCTGCAGGTCGCTCGCGATCTCGGCGCGAAGCCGTTGCATGGATGGGCTCATAGCACCTGCCCTTCTTCCTGGATGCGCGCAAGCAGGCTGGGCATGGCTTCTTCGATGCGCACCAGATCGACAGGTCCGGCAAATAGGTCCATTAGATCGGCCAAGGCGTGGAAATACACCGCCGACGGCAAACCCTCGACAGCAAGATCGACATCGCTCTGCTCGTCGTGGGTCCCGTTTGCTAGGGAGCCAAAGAGCACCACCCGCCTGGCTTGGTAGTGCGCGACCAGCAGGCTCGCCGCCTTGGGAAGTTGGGCGCGCAGTCGCTCGGCGCGAACCTCGGCCTTCGCTCGTCGTTCTGCTGAACGCGCGCGCAGGGTTTGGGTGAGCTCGCGTGCTGTGACCATGGGGTCGTCAAGTCTAGCCCAATCGCGGTTGCCGTGCCTGAGGGTCTTGCCCGAAAGAACCGGGCGTACGCATCCCCTATTCGGTGCCCCGGCCGGGCCGCTTACGGAATGCGCGGCTGTCCGACCGCGCCGGGCCACGGCCCAGGTGCCTGGCCTTGCCGCGCGGACCATCAGGTAGCCGTGCGGGCGACCGCAGGTCGCCCCTACTGCCGCGCGGACCATCGGGTAGCCGTGCGGGCGACCGCAGGTCGCGCCTACTGCCGCGCGTTCCAGCCTCGCCGACGATGCGGCCGATTTCCTGTCCGGTTTCAGCGGCGCCGGCGAAGGCGTCCACGCCTGCTCAGCTGATTCCATCGCAACCAAGGTCCTGGGATTCCAGGGGTAGCGGGGCTAGGGGAGCCTCTGGCCGCCGGCCTTTTGCATCGCCCGGCGTAGCGAATCATCCAACGACGCCAGCGGCAGTCCCCGTCGCAATGCCAGCTCCAGATAGGCTGCGTCGTAGACCGACAATGCAAAACTATCCGCGAGGCCAAGGGTCTTGGACCAGGCTACGGTCATCGTCTCGGGGTCCACCTCGATGTCGTAGACATTCAAGGCGGAGAGAAACTTCTCGATCCCGGCCTTGTCGATCCGCCGCTTGCGCTGGGCGTGCAGGAGCACATTGCCCAACTCCAGGTGCCATAGAGCCGGCACCCACGCCTTGCCGCCGGCAGCAAGGACATCAAGCAGTGCGTCCGTCTCCGGGGTCGCCTCGGATGCAAACACCCACGGCAGGGTCGCGGAACAGTCGAGGACGAATTCTTTCATCTCCGCCCCTGGTCGATCAGGGAGCGCACGGAGAGCCCTTTGAGGCTGTAGCGCTCGCGCAAGGCGCGGAGGTCCGCCGTGGCTTTCCTGCGCCGATCTTTGCTCTGCGAAAAGGCTGGCACCAGCCGGGCCACCGGACGGTCATGCTTCGTGATGGTGAACTCCGCCCCCCGGCCCACCTGGTCGAGGAGTTGGGAGAATTTGTTCTTGGCCTCGAACGCACCCACGGCGACATCGGCGGTCTTCATGATAACAGGCTAGTTCAACAGGCCTGTTTGTCAAGGCCGCATCGGGCCAGGGTATCGTTGTCGATGGCGAGCGAACCAGTCGAGTTGGTCGACGCAGTGGGCATGAAGACTCGCGAGCTGGGACGTGCTAGATTATTGGTGATACAGCATCGCATCGATTTCCGGGAGAAGTGGCGTGAGTATTTCGGCACCTGAAAGTCCCCGGGCCCTCCGCGTAGAGGTCCTCGAAGGCGATCTCGTGGTCCATCTCGAAGATGGCCGAACCGTCAGCGTGCCGCTCGAGTGGTTCCCCAAGCTGCGCGACGCCAGCCCGGATGCTCTGGGTGACTGGCGACTCGTGGGCCGCGGTGTCGGTATTCACTGGCCGAAGCTGGACGAGGATCTCTCCGTGCGTGGACTGCTAGTGCCCGAGCACGTGCCCCTGCGTCGACAGAGCATGTAGAAGCGACTTGGTCGCTGCGGCCGCGAGCACGTTTTCACCCAGACAATTCAATCTGGGAACCAGCGCTCTGGTTCGGCGAGAAGGAAATCCTCGAGATCGATGCCACCTCCCCCGACAAGCAACCGGCGGGCGGTGGGATGGCGGCTGGCGAAGAGGTCCAATCCGGGCAGGGAATCGCGCCGCCTGCCGCTCTTGACCTCGATGGCAACCAGGCTGCGGCCCTTGCGCATGACGAAGTCCACCTCGCGGTTGGCCTCGCGCCACCAAGGCAGCTCGAAGCCCGAGGCCTGGCTAGATAATTATCTCAGTATGTCTAGATACGCAACTGGGCCCCGGGAATTCGCGGGCAGAAGGCTGGCCACTTCGGCGCGGTACTGGCTGTTTTCGCCGCAAGGGATAGACTACAGCCATGCTCGATCGCATCGCCCGCGCCTTGAATGGGACGCCGGTGGTGGCTGCCTACCTGTTCGGCAGTCGCCAATGCGATCATGCGTTCTCGGACAGCGACACCGACGTGGCGGTGCTCTTGCCGCGCGGGTGCGAGGCCAGCCTGGCCCTGCTGGGCGAGCTGACCGTGCGCCTGGCAGAGGCAGGCGTGCCTTCCCCCGAGGTACACGTGCTCAACGAAGCCTCGCTTGCCTTTCAGTTTGAGGCGCTGCGGGGTTCCCGCGCCTTCTCGGCCGACGAAGTCCAGCGCGCCGACTATGAAGCCTGGGTCACGCTGCGGTACCTGGACTTCGAGCCGTTGCTAGCCCTTCAGTACCGTATCCAGCGCCGCCGCCTGGCGGAAGAGGGGACACTTGGTAGTCCGGGCCGTCGCGGACCGCAAGCTCACGCAGCTTGATGCGTTTCTCGGCTTTCTCGATAAGCTGGGGACGCAGCCGGCTGACGTGTTTCTGGCCGACTTCGTGGCGTGCGGCGCAGCCCGGTACTATCTGCAAGCGGCCATCGAATGCTGCGCCGACATTGGCGCGCATCTCATCGCGACCGACACCAAGCGCCGGGCGGAAGACTATCGATCGATCTTTCGCATCCTCGGCGAGGAGGGCGTGATCGCCGCGGATGTGGCGGCGGCGATGGAGCCCGCGGCCTCGCTGCGCAACCGCTTGGTCCATGCGTACGACCAGGTCGACGATCGACGGGTGCACGAGATGTTGCGTTCCAGTCTTCCCATTCTGCGTTCTTTCGGCAAGGCCATCGCGACCTATCTCGAGCGCGTCGACCAGGCTCCACCGTAGCCAGGTCGCCAGGTCGGTCGACGTCCAGAACACAACGGGAAGCCACGGTTCTGCCTTGGGGCAAAATCGATCGCTTCGATTGGCTGGCGCTCGATCGGACGTGATGTCGGCGGGAAGTGGCACGTCGTGTTCGTATGTGCCACACTCTGACTATCATGGCACATTCTGCTGCAGTGGACGTAAGGCTGGGCGCGCAGGGCCGGCTGGTGTTGCCGGCGTCGTTGCGCAGGGCGCTGTCTCTTTCCGCCGGCGATGCGCTGGTGGCCCGCGCCGAGGGGCCGGACCGCATCGTGCTGGAAAAGCACAGCGCTGCCTTGGCGCGGCTACAGGAGCGATTCGCCAAGAGCCGTGGGAAGCGGGATCTGGCCGCGTCGCTGATTGCCGATCGACGATCCGAGGCCCGGCGCGATGTCAGATGATCCGAGGGGGTCGGCCCCGCGCGTGGTGTTGGACGCGTCCGCCCTGCTGGTCTATCTGCAACGCGAACGCGGCCATCTTCTGGTCGCGCCGGTGCTTGAGGCCGCTGCGATGTCGGCTGTGAATCTATCTGAGGTCCTGCAGAAGTCCGCCGCCGCCGGGGTTCCCACAGCCGGCCTGCATGCCGATCTGCAGGCGGTTGGTTTGCGGGTCTACGCCTTCGATACCGAAGACGCGGCATGCGCCGCTGACCTATGGGCCAGCACGCGCAAGCTGGGATTGTCTCTTGGCGATCGGGCCTGCCTTGCGCTGGCCAAACGGCTTCGCCTTCCCGCCTACACGGCTGACCGCGCGTGGGCCGCGGTTTCGGTGCCTGGTGTCGCCGTGCGAACCGTCCGGTAGCCGTTTGACTTGACGATATCATGATGACGATGCATGATAACTCGATGAGAACCATCGTGGACATACCGGACGAGCAATTGGGGGCACTCGCCCGTCTGTGCGAGAAACAAGAGATCTCCCGCGCCGAGGCCGTACGCCGCGCTGTCGATCGGCTGATCAAGGAATCGAAAAGTGAGCAGAAGGACGTGGGATTCGGAAGCTGGAAACACAAGAGGATTGAGAGCCGCAGATTCGTCGAAAAGCTCCGGAATGAGTGGAGCCGTCGATGAGGGCGATCATCGACAGCGACGTGCTGATCGACTACCTGCAAGGAATCGAAAAGGCCAAACGAGAGCTGGATCGCTATGCGAAGCGCGAGATCAGCATCATTTCCTGGATGGAAGTCATGACGGGCGCAGATACTCCTGAAGAGGACAAGGATTGCCGAGAATTCCTGTCCACCTTCACCATCCATCCCTTGTCCACCGAGATCGCGTCAGAGGCGGTCGAGATCCGGAAGGCGTCTCGGCTTCGGCTTCCCGACGCCATCGTGTGGGCGACGGCGCGGACCAATGGCTGTTTGCTTGTGACCAGGAATGCCAGGGACTTTTCGCCGAAGGAACCGGGGATACGCATCCCCTATGCGGTGCCCTAGCGGAGAAAGTTCACACGTCGACCGGGGCGCCGCTGCTCTCCAGCGATCGCTGGGCCGCTTCCAGCACGCGCACCACGCGCAAGGAAGACGCGCCGTCGGTGAGCGGGCGCTTACCCTGGGCCACGCACTCGACGAAGTGGCGGCATTCCACCTCCAGGGGCTCGACCATGGGCACCTGCGGAATGTGAATGTCGCCATTGCGAATGGAAAGGAACTGCGCGTACTCGGTGAAGGGCGGCGGCCGGTCGACACCCTTGTCATAGATGCGCAGCTTCTCCACCGGATGGACGTCGTCGAACTCGACCATTTTCTGCGAGCCCACGATGGTCAGGCGGCGCTCCTTGCGTGGATCCAGCCAGGAAACCTGAATCTGGGCGCTGACCCCACTGCGGAATTTCAGGTTCACGAACACCACGTCCTCGATGTTGTGCTGCAGGTAGGTGCCCCCGCGCGCACTCACCGACTCGGGCTCGTCGTCGAGCAGGTGGCCGATCATGGACACGTCGTGCGGGGCCAGGCTCCACAGCGCGTTTTCGTCCTGGCGCACGCGGCCCAGGTTCACGCGAAGCGAATAGATGTAGAAGATGCGGCCCAGATCGCCGGCGCTGATCATGGTTTTCAGATAAGCCACCGCCGGGTGGTACAGCATCAGGTGGCCCTCCATCAGGGTCAGGTGCCGGGCATCAGCCAGGGCCACCACCGACTGCGCGTCGGCTGCGTTGAGCGCGAGCGGCTTCTCCACCAAGACATGCTTGCCCGCGTGCAAAGCCAGGCGCGCGTGCTCGGCGTGGTCCTTGGCCGGCGTGGCCAGCACGACCGCGTCCACGTCGTCGGCCGACAGAGCGTCGCGCAGGTCCTTGCCCAGGCGCACCTGCGGCGCCAGGGCGCGGGCCCGCTCGCGGCACGTCTCCGAGGCGTCGCACACCAGGGTCAGCTGCGCGCCCTTGCTGCGGGCAAAGGCGCGCACGTGGTTGATGCCCCAGGCTCCGGCTCCGATGACAGCGACGCGAACCATATTTGCTGTCAGCAATAATACGCCGCAATCTGCCCGACCACGAAACCTTGTTGCTCCTCGGTCAGTTCGGCGAAAATCGGCAACGCCAAGGCTTCCCTGGTGGCCGCTTCCGCGTGCGGGAAGGCGCCTGCGCGATAGCCCCATCCAGCGAAGCAGGGCTGCAGGTGCAGTGCCAGCGGGTAGTACACCTCGGTCCCGATGCCCTGCTTGGCAAGGTGCTCGCGCAGGCCATCCCGGCGGGGCGCGCGAATCACGAACTGATTGTAGATATGGCCAGGCACGTCCGCGGGCAAACGCAGCTCGGCCGGGATCCCCGGCGCGGCCGCGAACATGCGACGGTATCGCTCGGCGTTCGCTCGCCGTGCGGCGGTCCAGCCAGCAAGCCGCGGCAGCTTGACCCGCAGGATGGCAGCCTGCAGGGCATCCAGGCGAAAATTGCCGCCCACCACATGGTGCACGTACTTGGGCCGGCTGCCGTGCGTGCGCAGCAGAACGACGTTGTCAGCTATCTGGGCGTCGTCGCACAAGACCGCGCCAGCGTCGCCGAATGCGCCCAGGTTCTTCGAGGGAAAGAAAGACAAGCAACTCATGATGCCGCCGAGTTTGCAGGCGCCAATGGACTGGGCCGCATCCTCGACCACGGGCTGCTCGACCTTGGGAAGCGTAGCAGGCCGGCCAAACAGGTGGACCGGGATCAAGGCGCGGGTCTTGGCCCCGCAAGCTGCGGCTGCGGCCGCGGGATCTAGGTTGAAGCTTTCCGGCTCGATGTCCGCGAACACCGGTCGGCCACCCAGGCGCGCGATGCAGCCCACGGTCGCATAGAAGGAAAGCGGCGTGGTCACCACTTCGTCGCCTGGACCCACGCCCAGCGCCATCAACGCCACCAGCAAGGCATCAGTCCCCGACGAGACGCCAATGGCCCGGGCCACGCCCAGCATCGCGGCCAGCTCCTTCTCGAAGGCCTCCACTTCAGGGCCCAGAATGAAGCCCCCGCTGTCCATCACGCGGGCCATGGCCTCTAGCAGGGCGCCACGCAAGGGTGCGTTCTGCGCCTTCACATCAAGCAGCGGGACTTTCATCGGACCTGGCCGGGGGTCTCGGGCTGCAGGGATTTTCGCCCAGCCGCAGACGTCTCACGATAGCGCTGGCCACAGGCCTTGCACTGCCGGACATCGTCTTTCCCGTCGGACAGGCGCACCCCGCAGCGGCACATCCAGCCCATTGGACGCGCGGGCACGCCGGTGACCAGGGCATAGGCGGCCACGTCCTTGGTGACCACAGCGCCCGCGCCGACAAAGGCGTATTCGCCGATGGTGTGGCCGCACACCACGGTGGCATTGGCGCCCACCGAGGCGCCGCGCCCGACCCGCGTGGTTCGGTACTCGTGCTTGCGCTCGATGAACGAGCGCGGGTTGACCACATTGGTGAACACCGCCGAGGGCGCGACGAACACGTCGTCTTCGAGAATCACGTCGTCATACAGGGAGACGTTGTTCTGGATCTTGCAGCCGTTGCCCAGCACCGCGCGTGCAGCCACGAACACGTTCTGCCCCAGCACGCAACAGGCCCCGATGCGAGCCCCGGCCATCACATGGCAGAAGTGCCAGATCTTGGTGCCTTCGCCGATCTGCGCCGGCTGGTCGACAATCGCGGTCGGGTGCGCCCAGAAGGTCATTTCTCGCCCAGCCGCTTTCCGGTGGGGTGAAGCGCCGCCTGGCTAGTAGACGACGCCCAGACGGCCAACAATCAAGTGCTTCGTGTAGTCCACGCCGGCGCTGCTGTTGGCCACCAGGTCGGTGTCGTTGGTGTGGGCCAGGGTCAAGGTGTAGCCGACGCCGATGTAGAAGAAGCGCTGGATGACGTAGTCAGCGGTCAGGCCACCGATCACGACCTGATCGGTGCGCCCCCCTGCACCTTGATACGCACGGTTCTCGAAGCGAGCATAGGCAGCCGTGGCCACGCGACCACCGATGTACTCTCGCAGAGCCGCATAGACCGCGTCCATGTTGTAGAACTGGCCGACGAATGGAGAGTTCACGAAGTCGTGCCGGTAGCCCAGCCCCGCCTTGGAGGTCAGGGACATGTTGTAGAGGAGCTCGCCGACCAAGACCACGCTGCCAAAGCCCGACGTATTCACGCCTGAAGCGTAGAAACCGTTGGCGTACCCGGCGGCGAGGTTGAGGCCGAGCTTTTCGGTCAGAAGTCCGCGCAACCCGGCAGTGACCCTCAGCGGGTATGAGGCAACCCCGGTGCTACCTGACTTCAGATAGGTGACAGCGCCCTGGGCAACCTGCACGAACAACGCGGTTCTGGGCAGCCAACGCCAGGAAAGATCCAGAACGCCCTCGTTGCCCATGTTGTTGCCCTGTTCGTACCCGGTGGTCTCGTACAGATCGAGGACGTTGTTGGCCCGCAACAGAACCTGGATGCGACCGCCGCCTGGCGCGACCTTGAGCTCGAGCGAGGCAATGTTGCGATCGTGGGTGATGATCTCTGCGGTCGGCGAATAGGGCGGATCCTGGCTTCGGTTGAAGTTGTCAGAGAGCGATAGACTGAGCGTCTGTCTGGACGACAGCCTCAGCAGGCCGCCGAGAGCGGGGTTGAAGGCGCGCATCTTTCGAACCTCGTCGCCGCCCGAGAGGTACTCGCGGTAGGTCAGGCTGGCACCCAGGTCGTAGAACACACCATCGGGCGCGGTTCCATCGCGCTCACCGTTGCTGATGTCGAGAGCAGGCGTGACATGCGCGACAGCGGCGGCGTGCGGAGAGTAGTGCTCGTAGAAGACGTTGCTGTCGTAGCCAATATCGGCACCCAAGGCCGCGTGTAGCAGCGTACTCTCACCCAGCTTGGCCCCGACCGGTCCATTGCGCGGGCTGATCCCCTGAAGCCCATAGGACATGGTCTCGAGGCTCGGCCCCGAGGTGCTGGTCATCACTTGCGCCCAAGCGACAGACGTCGCCCCGCAGGCGAGACAAGCAAGCAGGACTGATAGCCGGAGTCTCATGGGTGGTTTGGTTCGCTGGGCACGGGTGTGTTCGTCAGACTCTCTCTAGCCTCGTGAAGCTGCCGGCCTACATGAACGGGCTGGCGACGGGTGGACGCTCCAAGGGCGCTGGGTCTAGGCTGGGATCCGTGACCCCCGCGGGCAACTCAGGAGCATCGACTTCCACCCGGGTCGCCCCGATGTAGTTGAGCTCCGCGCCCACGCAGGTCTGACCCTCGTTCTGCAAGACCTGAACCTTCTGGTTGACGATGGTGATGCGGGTGTATTCGTGGAACGAAGACCCGTCATCGTTGCGGGCGACGCCCTCTTGCAGCTTCTGAATTGCCTCGTCCGCGATGTTCATGCTGACCTTCACCTGCGCCAGCTTGTCCATCACGCAGTTCAGGCGGATGACGTCCTTCTGCTTGCGCGACTGCTCGACCATGGTTTGCAGCTCGGCCAGCACCCTGTCCATGTTGGTCCGGTACTCTTTGCCTTGCCTGACCATGTCCGGCCCACTCACCGTCGAGCGCTGCGGCCCAGGAATATCCGCCGCCGCAGGAGGCGCAGTTTCCGGCGCCTGCGCGCCAGGGGCTCCCGATTGCGCCGAAGCGACTGGTCCGATTAGCAACGACAACCAAATAAATCTTGCCCGCCTCGACATTCGAAACCTCGCAAATTGATTTTGTTCGACGCCCGTATGACGCGGGGAAACACAAGCCGCTAGGCCGTGGAAATATATATGGTTCCGGCGCTGAGTCAACCCAAGCTTCCCCTACTGAGATGCGGTGAACACAAATGGGAACTCGACTTCAACAGACCCGCCCGCTGGTGCTGGGAAGCGCCAACGTGCCACGAGTTGTTTGATGCAGCTCGATACCTCTGAATCACCCATGCTGTCGTCCGCGATGTCCACGCCTGACACGGTCCCGGCTGCTGTGATGGTCCAGCGCACCTTGATCTTACCGCTTAAGTTGGGATTGCGCTTGAGCGCCCGCTCGTAGCAGGCCTTGACCGCGCCGATGCGCGCCCGGACTTCCTTGGAAACCAGGGCCGGATCCAGCTCGCCGTCCACGGCCGGTGCCTCGCTCTTGACCACACCTGAGACGCGCTTCTCTGTCGCGCCCGCGCCGGTGTTGCCGCTGGCGATGGTGCCCGCCCCGCGCAAGCTGCCGATATCAGCCACTTTGCCAGAGCCGCCGGTGCCAGATTTCACCCCGCGCAAGGACGCGTCGCTGGTCGCCACGGTCAAGCCACCCACCCCCTGGAATGCCTTTTCCTGGTCGCGGTCCACGTCGCCCTTGCCGAGAACGTCTGCAATGGATCCAGATCCATCGGCCTTGGCCCCGAGCAACTTCAGGATGCCGGTGTTGCGCACCTGCTCAGCCAAACGCGCGCGTCGCTCCGCATCGATGCGCGCCTTCTCTTCTGCCGAAATCTCAGGTTTAGGCTGTTTCTTGGCCGCACTGGTCGAGGCCACCTTGTTTTCGATTTTCTTTTCGTCGGTCTTCTCATCCGTCTTGGTCTGCTGCTTGGGCGGCTCGGGCGGCTTGGCCTTCACTATCATCTGAACGAAACGATCCGGAATCTCCTCGATGTCCGGCTTGCGCGGCCAGTCCACGTTGCGCAGATACATGACCAGAATCAGGTGCGCCAGGAAGGACACGCCCGCGACCAGGGTGAAGGCCCAGTCCAGCCCGGTGGTCCACGACCCGCGCACGGAAGCCGGAAGTCGCGGCCGCGGCTGCGGCGGCGGCGGCGTCACGAACTGGAAGAGAATGGTCAGATCCCCGACGGAGATCTTGCCGCGCGACCGCTCGTCGAGCAGAAGAAGCCAGGCCGTCCCTTGATGGCGAACCCGGCCGGCCTGCTTGAGCTGCGCCAGCGCGATGACTTCGTTGCCCACGGCGATGCGGGCGTCCATGGCGTCGGCGAAACGCGCGACATAGCCCTTGGGCGTGAGTTCGAAAAGCAGCCACTCCTTGGGCAGCGCCTCGGAGGGCACGGCAAAGGTGGCCTTGCTCGACCAACCGATGGAGATGTTCCCGCGAGATCGAACCAGGCGTTCGTCTATGATTCGCCCGCCTTGGACGATGCCGATGCGCAGGACTCGGACCTTCGCAGCCGTGCTGGGTGCGTGAGCCGAACGGGGTGGTGTCGCCGCTGTCTGAGTCGCCATTGGCTGGTTCCCTTGGTAGTTAGTTCGATCAGAACGGTGCTTTCGTCACGCTGTCCAGGATTTTGGGTACGAACTCCTGCTTCAGCTCATTCCAATCGTAGTTTATTCCAGATTTTTGCAGTACGTAAAAAGCCTCCGGCTTCTGGATCTTGCCCTCGATAACGATCGCGCCCTGAATCTTGTAGATCTTCTTGCCGCCCGCTCCGCGTTCGACCTTCACGTTGGCGGCTTCTTTGGCTTCCGCTGTTTCCTCGGCATCCGTCGTTGCGGGCGCGCTCTTGGCCGCCGGCCGCTTCTTGGCCTGGGCAGAAACCGCGGGTTTCAATGCCGCCAGCAAGCCCAACGAGGCCGAAAGCACGATCACGAGACACCGCGACAGCAGTCTTGGCTTCATGGCTTCCTCGGGGCTGGGCTAGCCGCGGGCGCGGCACCGGGCGCCGGCTTGAAAGGTAGCGCAGGCGACGCTGCGGCACCGGGCGCCGGCTTGGGCGGAGGCGCGGGCGACACCGGGCTGGCCGGCGGGGTCGGGCTCGCTGGCGGCGCCGCCCCGGGCGCAGGTGCAGCGGCTTTCTTGGCATCGTCCACAGCTTTCTTGGCCGCGCGCTGCTTATCCCGCTCTTCCTGCTTCTTCTGTCGCTCGATGCGTTTCTGTTCCTTCTTGATTCCGTCCTGCGCCTCTTGAATGTAGGCGTCAGCCTCCGGGCCAACCGTCTGGCCCGCGCCTGCCACCATCTGCTTGTACTGCTGCAAGTAGGCGATGGCGGCGTTGAACTTGGCGACCAGATCCAGGTTGGGCATCTTGTCGGCGTCGAGATAGAGGATGCCCAGATCGAAAACCGCGTCGGCGTAGCGCGGGAAGAGCTGCAAGGACTGCTTGTACTCGGCCTGCGCCTTTTCGTACTCCTTCACCCCGCGATAGGCGCTGCCGAGGTTGAGGTGCGCCTTGGAGAAGCTGGGTTGCAGCTGCGTCGCCTTCTCCAGCACGGGCACGGCTTCCCGATAGTTCTTGGCCACCAGATACTGGGCGCCCAGGTTGTTCCACAGCATGGCGTAGTCAGGCCGCGCCCCAGTGGCCTTCTTCAGCATCTCGATGGCGCCGGGTGTGTTGTGCTTGTCGATCTCCATGAAGGCGAGCATCTGGTAGATGTCCGCCTGCTCGGCCTCCGAGGCGTTGGCGTTCTTCATCATGTCGCCCAGGGTCTTGACCCACTCGTTCTTGCCCAGCTTGAAGTAGGCCTTGGCCATGACGAGCATGGCCGGCGTGTAGCGCTCGTTGCGGTTGAGCGCCGCCTTGGCCTGGGCGACCGCGCCTGGGTAATTCTGCGAGCGATACAGCTTCCCGGCTGCCTCCACTTCCGCAGTCGGGATGACCGCGGGGGGCGGCTCGCGCCGTTTGCGGCCGCCAGTCGCAGCCGGAGTCTCGCCCGCAACCGGGGCTGCCGCTGCGTCGGCCACGGCGGCCGAGACAGCCGCGGCCGCCAAGAAGAAGCTGAGAAGAGACGTTCGCATGGTCATGGGTATTCGATCCCGATGCGTTCATCTTTGACAAAGGGGAACTCGTCAGGCAGGTACTTGGACAGGTTCTCCCGCGCCTTCTTCACGTAATCGTTGGTCACGCCCAAGCTGACCGCGCGCTCGAGCGTGGATTTCCACTGGCGCTTGGCCTCGTCTTCCACCGGCGTCACGAACTGGAAGATGGCGTCCTTGTACTCGGTCTCGGCCACGCCGCACAGGGAAGGATCCACCGCGCACGCCTTCTTGGAGAGTCGCTTCACCTCGTCGGGCGGGTTGTCGGCCGCCTTGATCAGCTTCTGGGCAAACTCATAGAAAATGTCGCCGCGGCGGAGGAAGGAAGCCAACGTCCAGGTGGCGTCCTTGTACTCCCAGATCTTGGCGTACTGGTCCTGCAGGTCCTTGGCCTCGGCGGTGAACGTGTCGAACACCCGGCGCACCTGCTTGGGATCGCTGGTAAAGCGCAGGGACTTGCCCTGGAATTCTTTGAATTTCTCCTCGAGGATGAGGAAATCCGCCTTGGCGGCTGCGGCGGCCGCGGGCGAGGCGGCCGGCAGCCGGCGGGCAATGAACTCCTCGCGCACTTGCTTGTACGCCGCCATGGTGGCCCGCTTGTCGCGGCCCTGCTCGGCGATGGTGGCCAGTTTCAGATAGGCGGAGACCACGTATTCTCCCGCGGCCTCCTGTTTGCCGTAGCGGTGAATCAGGTCGTGCAGGCAGCTTATCTCCTTGGCGGTTTCTTTGTTCTTCTCCAGGGCGTTGCAGCCAAAGGAAAACGCTTGGGCCGAGTCGCCCGGCTTGTCCGCGATGTTCTCCGCGTACTTGCGGTAGAGCTCGGCGGCGCGCGGGTACTGCTGGTCATTGTCGAGCAGTTGCGCGGCGATGCCCACGGCTTCGCGGCGGTGCTCGAACTTGGCGAACTTGGGATCGGTCGCGATCTTGAGGTAGCCGTTGACCGCCTTTTCGAATTCGAAGAAGCGGTACTGGTTGCGGGCCGCGTTCCACACCGCGTCCTTGGCCAGCGGATTGTCCGGGTAGTCGTTGGCCAGTCGCTCGTAGCACTTGGTGGCTTCGCCGTACTTGAAGATCTTCTCGTAGATCACGCAGGCGTTGTTGAGGTTGCTGGGCGCGTCCCGGTCCTTGGGATTGGCGGCGATCAGGTCCATCAGGTCGAGGGCCAGACCTTCGTCGAGATCGGTGCTGATCTTGCTGCGCTTCTCGGGCTGCCCGCCGGCCACCGGCTTGCTGCCCGCGGCGGCGGGTGCCGCTGCGCCGGTCACGATGGCGATGCCGCCCGCGAACTCGCGGCACTGGACCAGCTTCTCCTCGGTGCCCTTCTCTTCATTCTTGATGGCGATGTCGAGGCGCTTCTTGATGACGGTCGACTTGACCGAGGCCTTGATCTCGGCGATGCGCGCCAGATAGGGCTTGGCCTGGGGCGACTTGCTGCAGGCCGATTGCGAGAACTTGTCGGTGACCTCCAGCAGGCGGCCCAGCGCGCAGTCCTTGGCCTCTTCGTTGTCGATGTTGAAGTCGATGAAGTAGGTGGTGAGGATGGCGTCGTAGGCCTTGAACCCGATCTCGGGCTTGCTGCCACAGTAGGCATCGGCGATGTCACCCAGGCGAGCGCGCGCCTCGGGCCACTGGCGATGGGTGAGCATGAGCACAGCCGAGGCGTAGCGCAGATCGGGCGTGCGGTCGTCGGGCAGATTGGCCACGTACCAGTCGAGCGCCGCCGTGTACTTCTTGTACAGGTCGTGCATGGCCAGCGGGACCACCGGCGGCTTGGTGTTCTTCTCGTCGGGGATGGGCGGATCCTCGATGGTGCGGGCCGCCTTCATCTTGTCGATGATTTCTTCGTAGGCCTTGATGATCTGCAGGGCGGCGTCCTGCTGGTACTTGTTGTCCAGATTGGAATCGCGCACGGTGATGTAGGCCGGGATCGATTCCGGCACCTGGCCGCCGTAGTACAGAGCATCGGCATAGAAGTAGCTGAACTCGTAGGTGCGTTTCGACGTCGGGTAGGCGGTCAGGTACTTCTCGTACAGCTCGGCCGCCGTGCGATAGGTCTGCAGACATTCTTCAAGCTTGGTCTTGTCGCCCTGGTTCTTGGCCTTGCAGGCCTGGGCCGCGGCGTGCACCGAGGTGGCGGCCGAAAGCAGGGCGTCCTCGGCGAGCTGCGCCGCCACCGCGAGCGCCTCCGGGTTGTCGTGGTTGGCTTTGTACCAATCGCTGCCCTTGCTGTAGGTGCGACCCAGAACCTCGCGCTCCTTGGCCGCAGCGACCAGGTTGCGGGCGCGCTCGTAGGCCTTGATGATCTTCTCTTGCAGGGTGGGCGCCTCGGCAAAGTACGGCCACTTTTGCAGGATGACCTTGTACACGGCGATGGCCTCGTCGTACTTGGTCATGTCGAAGTACATGTCGCCCAGGCGCTGGAACACCTCTTTGACGTGGGTTTCCTTTTCGCGCCCCTGGTAGAAGGCTTGCACCCGCTCCAGGCCGGTTTCCTTGTCGGGCAGGGTATCGCCGTCCCAGTCAGGCTCGGAGAAGCTGATGCCCAGGTACTGCACAGCCTCGGGGCGCAGATCCGATCCGAACTTGTCGCCCGCGGCCTTCTTGCTGTCGGCCCACTTCACCAGATTGTCGAACTCGCGGATGGCGTCGGGGAAGCGGTTGTCGCGGTAGTACGACCACGCCAACTTGTAGATGGCCTTGTCGTAGTAAGGCGAGTCCTTGAAGGCCAGCACCCGGCTGTAGGCCGAGATGGCCGGCGCCAACTCGCCGGCGTCGAAGTGCATTTCACCCACGCGGGTCCACGTTTCTGCCAGGAACTTGGAGTCCTTCTTGATGGGCGTGCAGTCCTGATAGGCGTCAGGCAGCGGACCCCGGTTCATGCCGGTGGACCGGGCCGGGGGAGGCGGCGGATCGAGTGGGCGGTAGCGGTTGCTGCACACCAAGGCGAGCAGGGCCTGCTTGCCTTCCGCGTCTTGCCCCATCTCACCCAGGCAGAAACCCAGCAGGTAGTAGGTGGCGTCGAGCAGCCGGTAGTTGGGGAACTCCACCAGCAGGTGGCGATACAAGTTCACCGTGGCCGCGTAGTCAGGCTTGGGCGAGGGCGTGGTGGGTGGATGGTCCGAATCGAGCGCCTTTTGGTAGATTTCCTGGGCCGCCAGGAATTCGTCCGCGGCTTTCTCATAGTAGAGCTCGGCCAGGCGGAACATCACGTCGGGCGTCCACTTGCGATCCGAGGGGTACTTGCGCAGGAATCCCTCGAGCACGGCGATGGCATCCATGCGCCGCTGCTTCTCTTCTTTCTCGTGGCCGGAAATCTGCGGTTCGTACTTGGCCCGGATGGCGTCGAGCTTCTGGGCGTAGGTGCGCTTGATGATGCCGCTGGCTGAGCTGCGATAACCCTTCACCTCCTCGGCGAAGCGGGTCATATCCTGCGCCAGCTCGTCGAGGACTTTCGGGTCAGGCAACACCGCCGGGCGCGCTGGTGTGGAAGACCTGCCTGCCGCCCGAGCGCCGCCAGCAAGCAGGGCCAGCGCGAGCAAGGTCGCGGCGCCCACCAGGCACGGGGCCCGAGAAGAGCTAATCGCGTGGGGAGCCGGCGAGCTTTGCTCGCCGCGGACCATCGCGGGAGGGTTTGGGAACCCTCTCAGGGTTCCCATTTCAAACTCCCCCCTCACTTTTCCTCCTCCAGCAAGGAGCGAAAGTCATCCTCGACCGACTTGAGTTCCATTTTCTGCTGGTTGATGAGCTTCGACACCGCGCTGGTGCGCTCGTCCTTGAGCCCCCAGGCCACGTCGACCAGGCCCACGTCGGACTGGACCACCAGGTCGTAGAAACGATCGGCGATCTTGCTCAGCATGCCGTAGGCCAGGCCGCCACCCAGGCTCTGCGATTCGCCGAGGATGCCCGTCAGCTTGTCTTTGGCGGTTTCAAGGCCTTTCTTCTCCTCGCTGAGCTTGCGCTGGAGCTCAACCATACGCTTCTGCGCCGCTGCATCCACTCGGTTGTCGAGCTCAGCCAGTTTCGCCTGCACGCCATCGGCCCGCGCCAGGATGTTGGCGATGGCATCGAAGTCGTTTTGCTCGCTCGGGGACAGCCGCAGGCGCGCCCCCTGGAACACCTCGCGCTCGCGCTTCATCACCCCCATGAGCAGCGCGATGGCGCTCCGATCGCTGTCTCCTGTGGCGGCCGCAACCGTGGTCTCGCGCGCCACCTCGGCGATCTCATTGCGCACGCGCTCGTTCGACTCGCGCAGCTCACCGATGACCTGCCGCAGGCTGGCCACCGGCTGGTTCAGGTCCTCGGGCTTGATCTTTTGATCGGAGCGGGACCGGATGAAGTACTGCTCGATGGCCACCAACTCGGCATCCATCCCCTGAATCTCGACGTTGAACTCTGAAGCACGCGCATCCAGCTGTTGCAGGTCGTGGCGGGCCTGCTTTTCCCGATCCTTGAGCTTGTTGGCCGAAAGCGGCAGATCCTTGAGCTCGGTCTCGAGCGCCGCCCGTTCCTTGCCCACCTGATCGAGGCGCGCCTTTTCCTCAGCCGTGAGCTTGTCCCAGATCAGGGAACGCATCTTGCCCACGAACAGCTCGCGCATGCTCACCAGCTGATTCAGCACTTCGCTCGAGCTGGTGCGCGCCTGGGCCAGATCGGGGAAGATTCCCACCTGCAACTGCCCAGTCACCGCCAGCTCCAGACGGTTCAGGGTCTCGCGCGACTCCTGCAGGCCGCGCTGCAGATCACTCACGTCCTCGGTGAGCGCCAGCACCCGCGCCACCTCGGGCTCGGCCTTGACCCACTTGACCGCCCTGGCCGGCACCAGCACGGCGATGTCGAATTTCTCCAGACCCTTTCCGAGCAAGTTTTCAAAGTACTTCGGGTCCGCCTGCGCCTTCTTCTGCGTCTCCCTGAGCTGCAGGTGAATCGGCTCGAACTGGTCGCGGGCCTGCAAGAAGGCTTCGTTGGCCAGCGCGAAGTTCGCCACGCGTACGTGCAGGTTGCCCATGAGCAAGCGCAATTCCGGCGCCTGGGGACTGTCCGGGCTTTGCAGCAGCATGAGATCGAGAGCGCGGTAGGCCGCCTTGTAGTCCTTGGCCTTGATGGAGGTCCAGGCCAGCTCATTCATGGCGTCTTCGAAATACTTGGACTCGCGCGCGATGCCCGCATACGCGTCGCGAGCCTTGTCGAACTCGCCGCGCTGGTAGCACAAGCGGCCCACGGCCAGGCGGGCCAGATCTTGAACTTCCTTGTCCGCGTCGGACTGGGCCTGACCGCGCACCACCGTGTCGAAGGCGATGAGCCCCGACGCCAGATCGCCCTTCTTGACCCAAGTGGTTGCGTAGAAATAGCGCGCCCGCAGGTAGTAAGGACTACTGGCGGGGATGGCCTGGAAGGCGGCCAGTGCGTCGTCAAGACGGTCACGAAAGAAAGCGGCCTTGCCGCGCACGTAAGGCACCGAAGGCTGCAAGGACGCGCCCGGCATGTTCTGCAAGCGCGCCAGATAGTCATCCACCTCGTCCATGTCACCGGTGTGAAGGGCGATCTCGATCAGCCGCTCCAGCGCGGTCTGTTCCTGGCGGGATCCCGTGCGCTTCTGGATGGCGAGCCGAAAATAGCGCCGGGCCGAGTTCAGATCCTTGTCCTGAAAGAGACACTCACCGAGCAGAAGGACGGCGTCGTCGTAAGCGTGCGAATCGGGATACTTGTCGACCACATCGAGCAGGAGCGTGGCGGCCTCGCGATAGTTTTTCAGATTGAAGAGCAACTCCGCATCCAGCACACGCCGGTCGGCCGCGGCCGCGTCCACCGTCGGTGTGTCGCGGAATCCCGTGGACAGAACCCGCACCCGCTCTTCCAGATCCACCAGGCGACCGTTGGCCTCCTCCAGCTCACCAGCCCGGACGCGCGCGGCCGAAAGACCCAGAGCCAGAAAGGCCGCGCCCAGCGCGCACACCGAATGCAGCCGGCCCGCTCTCGCCAGGGGTCGCTGGAAAGAGCGCCCCAGAAGGGAGACGTGAGGCCCGAGCCATAGAGGATGCCGCATCCGAGGGTTCTCCGGGAATATTGGCTTCACTTCTGAGGAGCAGAGGGACCGCCGGCTTCAGGGGCGATCAGATTGACTCGGAAATCGACCGCGGGCTTGTCCTCCATGTTGGTCGCCATGCCGCCCTTCTCGTAGCCCACCACGAGGACGATGGTGGCTTTGTTATCGGCCGCCACAAAGGTGTGACTGGAACTGGCCTTGAACTTGTAGCCCTTGAGGTAGCTGAACACGCCGAAGCCATAGCCCTGGTAGACGAACTGCACGGACAGGGTGTGGCTGCCGGGCTGGATGGCGCCATTATAGATGTCGAACTCGGTCATCTCGGAAAGGCGGCCGGTATCATCGGCTTTGTTGAAAATCTGCACGCCGTCCAGCGAATAGACCGCCTTGATCAGGCGGAACGATGCGCCCATTTCGTTCTTGTGCTTGATGACACAGCGGGAGGCCCCGATGACGCCGCCCAGAACCGTTTCCTTCAGAAGGTTGAGGCGCGCGCGGGTGCGGAAGACCTGTTCCTTGAGATCGTTGACGTTGCGCTCGAGTGCACGCAAGCGAACGGTGTAGCCCCCGCTGTCGCCAGCAGCGGCAGCGGTAGGCGTGCTTTCCGGCGGCGCCCCGGTTGGCGATGGCGCCGGTGCTGCGGCCGGAACCTCACGTGCCGCCGCCGCACTGGTCGTGTCGGCCCAAGCGGGCCGCGCCCAGCAGGCAGTAGCAGCAAACAGCAGCGCAAGAACCCCCCAAGTTCGTGGACTTGTCATTTCGTAGCTCCTTATGAGCTTCTCAGAACTCGCAGTACGACACCCTTGCTCTCCCACATTCGTGGCGGAGAGTATCCTTCTATAGCAGGCGGCTTCAAGCCCCGTCAAAAGGTACATGATATTCGCGGAGTTACAAGATACGGGCTGTTCAACTGCGGGGCGCATCCTATCAGATACCGGGGCCGCGCGCGATGTCGCGTCGCAGTTTCGGATCTGGGGATGCGTCCCTGGCCGCGGTTTCGGCGGCTCGCGCCTGTTCTAAGGCACTCCACACGGCTGCATGCAGGCCGGCGATTCCTTCGCCGGTAACAGCACTTATGCCCAGAAGGCGCAGGCCCCGACGGGCAAACAGGCGCTTCAGGGCGGTGAACTTCTTGCGCGTATCAGGCAGGTCCAGTTTGTTGAGAACCAAGACCTCGGTACGACCGGCCAGCGCGGAATCGTACAAGGCCAGCTCGTGCCGCAGGGTCTGGTAGTCCCGCAGGGGGGTACGGCCGGGGGTCGAGCTCACCTCCAGCAAATGAACCAGAACGCGCGTTCGCTCCAGGTGCCGCAAGAATCGATGTCCGAGACCCGCGCCCTCGTGTGCGCCCTTGATCAGTCCGGGCACGTCCGCCACCACGAACGCGCGATCGTCAGAAAGCCGGACCATGCCCAGGTGGGGAATCAGGGTGGTGAAGGGGTAGTCCGCGATCTTGGGACGCGCGGCAGATATGCGCGCGATGAGCGAAGACTTGCCCACGTTGGGAAAGCCCACCAAACCCACGTCAGCCAGCAGCTTCAGCTCGAGCCGAATCACGCGCTCTGTGCCCGGTTGCCCGGGCTCGGCCCGCCTGGGCGCGCGGTCAGTCGCCGTGGCGAAATGGATGTTGCCGCGTCCTCCTTTGCCACCCGAGGCCACCACGAAGCGCTCGCCATGGGTGCGCATGTCCGCCAGCAGCTCGCCGCTAGCATGGTCGTAGACCTCGGTTCCGGCGGGAACCCGCAGCACCGCGTCCTGTCCCCTGTGGCCGTACTTGTCTTTGTTGCCGCCGCGCTCGCCAGCAGGCGCCTGATAGTCGTGGCGGTAGCGAAAATCGAGCAGCGTGGACAGGCCTTCGTCAGCCAGCAGGATCACGCTGCCGCCGTCGCCGCCGTCGCCGCCCGCCGGGCCGCCCTTGGGAACGAACTTCTCGCGGCGAAAGGCAACGGCGCCGTTGCCGCCGTCACCACCGCGCACGCTGATCCGTGCCTGATCGACAAATGCCGTCACAGAAACACTCCCGACTCAAAGGCCGGACCTGCGACGGAAGGTCGCGGCTAGGCCGCCTCGATGCTGACCAGCTTGCGGTTGCCTGAGTGGCTGTACTTCACCTTGCCGGTCTTGAGGGCGAACAGGGTGAAGTCCCTGCCGACGCCGACGTTGCGGCCGGGGTGAAACACGGTTCCCACCTGCCGGACCAGGATGTTGCCCGCCAGCACGACTTGGCCGGCGTAGCGCTTGACCCCGCGACGCTGCGACTGCGAATCGCGGCCGTTGCGAGAGCTGCCCTGCCCTTTCTTGTGTGCCATGGCTGTCTAGGCTCCTGCCTTGATGGCCGTGATCTTGAGCGCCGTGAAGGGCTGGCGGTGGCCGGCCTTGCGCCGATAGGACTTGCGGCGCTTGTACTTGAAGATGATGATCTTCTTGCCGCGGCCCTGCTCCATGACCTCGGCCTCGACCTTGATCCCGCTGACCTGAGGTTTTCCAACCTGCACGTTGCCACCATCGTCAGCAAACAAGAGAGGCACGAAGGATAGCTTTTCGCCCGGAGAAGCAGGCAGCTTCTCCACGCGCAGGGTTTCCCCCTCGGCTACCCGGTACTGTTTTCCTCCGGTCTGGATGACGGCGTACATGTTTCAAGCTCCCGAGCGAGGCGCGTAATCTAGAGGAGTTTCCCCGGCTGTCAAGGGCGTGTGTGGCTGAAGATGACAGTCAGCGCTTGCCGCTGGTGCGGATGCTGACCGACCGTCCGTGGCCGGCCAGGCCTTCGACCTCGGCCAGCGCCACGATGTCGTCTCCCTGTCGCGCCAGAGCGTCAGCATCATATTCAATGAAGGAGGTGCGCTTGGTGAAGTCCGCCACCCCAAGAGGCGACGCATAGCGCGCGCTGCCGCCCGTGGGCAGCACGTGGCTCGGCCCCGCGAAGTAGTCGCCCACCGCCTCGCAGGCATGCTCGCCCACAAAGACCGCGCCTGCGGCAGTGACCTGGTCGGCGAGCGCCGCGGCGTTGGCCAGCGCGAGGCCCACGTGCTCAGGTGCCAGCCGGTTGACCAACGCGATGGCTGCGGCCGCATCCTCAACCACGAAGGCCGCGCCCTGGTTGTCAACGGCCTTGCTCGCGATCTCTCGCCGCGGGAGTGTCGCCAACTGACGGTCCACTTCCGCCGCCACGGCCTCGGCCACCGCGCGCCCCACGGCCACCAGGATGGGAACCGACAGCACGTCGTGCTCGGCCTGCGCGAGCAAATCCGCTGCCACCCAGGATGGCTTCGCGCTGGCATCAGCCGCGATCACCACCTCGGTGGGACCAGCGATCATGTCGATGCCCACGTCGCCGTACACCAGGCGTTTGGCCGCGGTCACATAGGCATTGCCTGGCCCGGCAATCTTGTCGACGCGCGGAACTGTCTCGGTGCCGTAGGCCAGAGCGGCGATCGCCTGCGCGCCACCCACGAGAAAGACTCGGTCCACGCCGGCCTCCAGCGCCGCAGCCAAGGTTTCGGGCGACGGACCCGGCGTGGTCATAATGATGCTGCCCACGCCGGCCACCTTGGCCGGAATCGCGGTCATCAACACGGTAGAGGCCAGGCAGGCCGTGCCGCCGGGAACATACAGCCCGACACGCTCAAGGGGCGTCACCCGGCAACGCAGCCGAATTCCCGCTTCGCTCAATTGGTACGCGCTCGGCTTTTCCAACTGATGATAGGAGCGAATGCGCGCGGCCGCGTTGGCCAGCGCTCGCCTGACCGCCAGGCTGGCTCGGCCGGCTTGTTCCAGCCAGTCCGGCCGTGGCAATTCAATGGCGGCCAGTTGGCGATGTTCGAACCGCTCGGTGAACTCGCGCAAGGCTCGGTCACCCTCACGCCGAACCTTGGCCACAATTTCCGCAACGCGGGTCTCGATGTCCTTGGGCAGAGCCGTGCCCCGGCCCGCGAGAGCGGACAGCCTCGCCTCGTAGTCCGGATCGTGCGGGGTCAGAATGCGCAGCATAGGCCCAAGGCTAGCAGAGCAAACCACCATCGGGCTGCAAGAGTTCAGCCCCTCAGCGGCCACGAGCTGGTCTCGAAAATTCGTGGCTCCCGCTCAACCGCAAAAGTAAAGCGCGTTCTTGCAAGCTGAGGACTCTTGTTGCCCACGGTCCCTATTTCTTTTCCCATTTGCGAGACGCTTGACGCCGGATGACACGTTGGCCATCATTTGATTCCATGTCGAGGTCAGAGCCTGTGGCGCGCGGAAGATTCCTGTCGTTGCTGAGGACTGGCGACGTGCGCGTGTTGTTTGCGCGCTATTCCGACATAGTCCTGGCCGTGCTGGTGGCGGTGATTGTCGGGATGATGATCGTTCCACTGCCCACTTTCCTGCTGGATCTGTTTGTCACACTGAATATCGCTGCTGCGGTTAGCCTCCTGCTCATCGCGATTTACGTAAGCGAGGCGCTGCGCATCGCCACTTTTCCCTCGCTGCTGCTCATAACCACCTTGTTTCGACTGTCCATCGAGGTGTCGGCCACTCGACTGATTCTGCTGAAGGCCAATGCCGGGCAGGTCATCCACGCTTTCGGGAATTTCGTGGTGGCAGGCAACTTGGTGGTAGGCGCCGTGGTCTTTCTCATTCTGACCGTGATCCAGTACATCGTGATCGCGAAGGGGTCCGAACGCGTCGCCGAGGTGGGGGCGCGTTTCACACTGGACGCCATGCCCGGCAAGCAAATGTCCATTGACGCCGAGTTGCGCGGGGGCCACATCGATCTCGCCGAGGCACGGCGGCGCCGCGCCCTGCTCACGCGCGAATCCCAGTTCTTCGGGTCAATGGACGGCGCCATGAAATTCGTCAAGGGCGACGCGATTGCGGGAATCATCGTGCTGCTAACCAACATTGTGGGTGGTCTGGTGATTGGAACCGTGCAACGGGGGATGGACCCTGCCACCGCGGTCAGGACGTACACCCTTCTCACCATTGGCGCGGGGCTGGTGTCGCAAATCCCTGCCCTGGTCATTTCGACGGCAGCCGGGATTATCGTAACCCGCGTTTCTTCGGAAGAGGAAGGCGGTCATCTGGGCCAAGACATCGGCCGCCAAATCCTCGCCCAGCCCAAAGCGCTGGCCATTGCCGCCGCGTTGCTCGCCCTCTTGGCCATCGTGCCAGGCCTGCCCGCGGCGCCTTTTGCCGTACTGGGTGGTCTGCTCGGTTTGGTCGCCTATCGTATTATTCGCTGGGACCGTCTGGTTGCCGGCCGGACCCGGTCGACCAACACCGCGGCTGCCGAATTGAGCGTTGCTGGCGCGGAGGTTCCGGCGCCCTTGTTGCTGCCCATCGCGATCGATCTGTCTGCCGTGCTCTCGCAGTCGCTCTTGCCCCCAGCGGGTCCCGATCGAATGGAGCGCGAGCTCTTGCCCTCTGCCCGCGAGCGCTTTTTCTCCGAGACCGGCATTCCGTTGCCCGCTATCTCCGTGCGTCCCAACGCCGCTGGCCTGGCCGCCGGGGCCTATGTGCTGCGCCTGCAGGAGGTGCCGATGGCCCGAGGCGAGGTTGTGCCAGGGGGCGGGCTTGCGCTCGACACCATCGACCACCTGCGCGCGATGGGGATCGCGGCCCAGCCGGCGGTGCATCCTGAGGGCCGCCCGGCGGCGTGGATTCCGGCCGGCGAGCTGGGCGTCGCTCGTTTGCGGGGCGTGCCCACCCTGGCGCCCGAGGAGGTGATTGTCCTCCACCTGCTGCAGGTTCTGCGTCGCTATGGCCACGAATTCGTGGGCATCCAGGAGACCCAGTCACTGCTCGACCAGCTCGCGCGCACGCTCCCTGCGCTGGTGCGCGAGGTGGTGCCCAAGGTCGTTTCGCCGGCCCTGCTGACCGAGATCCTGCGCCGGCTGGCGGCCGAGGGTGTTTCCCTGCGCAGCTTGCGTGAGATCCTAGGCGCGCTGGCCGAGCCGGCGCCGGCTGATTCCGACCCGGTCACTCTGACTGAGCATGTGCGCGCGGCTTTGCGACGACAGATCACCTTCACCCATGCGGGCGGCTCCGGCGTCCTTCACGCGTACTTTTTGGACCCGATGATCGAGGACACCGTGCGCGAGGCGATTCAGCACGCCGCCAGCGGCAGCACCCTGGCGCTTGAGCCCGAGCTTTGTTCCGACATTGTCAAGGCCGTGGGCCGCACAGTCGCCGATAGTGCGGCCCCGGTGATTGTCACCGCCGCCGACATCCGCTGTCACGTGCGTGGCCTTCTCCAAGGCGAGTTCCCTGGGCTCGCTGTGCTCTCGTATCAGGAAATCGAGCCCGATGTGAAGTTGCAGCCACTCGGCCGGATTACGGTATCGACGAGTTAGCCGTCAACCGGCAGGTCTTTGTGGATGTAGTGGCGGCCGCCTGGGCCATAGTCAGTGGTCACCTGGCCATGGCCATAGAGAACCCAGCGGTAGGTGAGCAGCCCCTCCACGCCGACCGGGCCGCGGGCGTGCAGTTTCTCAGTGGAGATGCCGACCTCGGCGCCCAGACCGAAACGGTATCCGTCCGAGAAGCGGTTGCTGGCATTGTGGAACACACAGGCTGAGTCGACCTCGGCCAGGAAGCGGGTAGCGGCCACTGGGTCCTGGGTCACAATGACATCGGTGTGGCGCGAGCCATGGCGGGTAATGTGGGCCAGCGCCTGATCCAGGCCCGCCACTTGCCGGATCGAGAGAATGAGCGCGCCATATTCCGTGTCCCAGTCTGCTCCGGTCGCGGCGTTCATTTGCGGGTGGAGCTTGCGCGTTTCTTTGCAACCGCGCAGCTCCACGCCCTGGGCGGACAACGCCGACACGCAACTGTCCAGCGCCGCCGTGGCCGCTGGATCCCACAATAGCGTTTCGACAGCATTGCACGCGGCCGGGTAACTGCACTTGGCATCGACCACCAGACGCGCGGCCATGGCCGGATCCGCGGCTGCGTGCAAGTACATGTGACAGATGCCATCAGCGTGGGACATCACCGGGATGCGCGTGTGGCTGCGCACATGTTGAATGAAAGACGACGAGCCCCGCGCAATCATGAGTTCGACCAAATCATCCATGCCCAAAAGCGCATCGACTTCTGCGCGGTCTTCCAGCAGCACCATCGCGTTGGTGTCGATGTCGTGTGCGGAAAGAACCTCGTGGGCCACGGCGCACAGGGCACGGTTGCTGGCGCTGGCCTCGCGGCCTCCCTTGAGCGCAATGGCATTGCCGCTCTTCCAGGCCAGACTGGTAATCTGTACCAGGGCGTCGGGGCGCGCCTCGAACACCACCCCCAGAACGCCGAGCGGACAACTCACGCGCTTGAGGATAAGTCCGTGGTCGAGCGCCCGGTGGGTCAGCGTGCGGCCCACCAGCTCCGGCATGTCCGCGAGCTGCCTGATGCCGTCGATGGTGGTGTCGAGCTTCTTGTCGTCGAGCAGGAGTCGCTTGACCAAGGACGAGCCGAGGCGACCGGCGGCTTCCTCTTCGCGCGCACTGGCCATGTCGCGAGCGTTGGCTGCGAGCACAGCCTGGCGTGCCTCGGGTCGGGCCAGGGCTGCGGCAAAATCGGCCAGCAAGCGGCTACGCTCAGGTCCGGTCAACTCCGCCAGGCGCCGGGCCGCTGCGCGCGCTGCAATCAGGCTCTCTCGCAGGTCCATGGCGACTCACTATGACTTGATTCGGACCTGACTGCCAGCGTCCTCATAGCGCGCCCATGACCAAATTGTCGCGCGTGATGAGCGCATCGTAGCCGCGGTACCCGAGGACGGTGTCGATCTCGTCGCTGTGCCGGCCCGCCAGCTTGCGGCAGGCGTCAGCGTCGTAGTTGACCAAGCCGCGGCCATGCACACGGCCGCTGCCGTCGCGGATCTCCACCAGCTCACCCTTGTCAAAACTGCCCTCCACGGCCACCACGCCGACGGGAAGCAGCGAGGCCTTGCCCAGCAGCAACGCCTGCAGCGCGCCTTGGTTGACGACCAGCGCTCCCTGTTTGCGACCCGAAACGGCGATGTGGCGCCAGCGTGCCCCATGCCACTCGCCCGGCGCAATCAGCGTGCCCACGTCGTCGCCGGCCAGGATCCTGTCGAGCACGTCCGGCATGCCTCCGTTGGCAATGACCACTGCGGTGCCCTCGGCGGTGGCCAGCCGGGCCGCTTCCAGCTTGCTGCCCATGCCGCCGGTTCCGCCGCTGGAGGCGCCCGTGGCGCGCGCCAGGGCTTGTTCGTCGACGGAAGACAGCTCGGCCACTCGCTGGGCGTTGGGATCGAGCGCCGGATTGGCCGTGTACAGCCCGTCCACATTGCTCAGCATGAGCAGCAGGTCCGCATCCAACGCCACGGCCACGCGCGCCGACAGTCCGTCGTTGTCTCCAAAGATCGGCTGGGAGGTCTCGCCGCCCTCTCGCCGCCGGTGCTCGACCAGCTCGCGCACGCTGACACTATCGTTTTCGTTGAGCACCGGGATGGTTCCCAGTTCCAGCAGCCGCATCAGGGTGGTGCGCAGGCAAAGCGCGCGGTCCCGATCGGCCAGATCTTCGTGGGTGAGGAGGACCTGGGCTGCCACCACGCCGAAACCCGCAAAGGCTTGGGTGTACAAGCCCATGAGGTGGCCCTGCCCCACGGCCGCGCAGGCCTGGCGGAGGCCCAACGAGCGTGGCCGCTGCCGCAGGCCGAGCAAGCTCATGCCCATGCCCACGGCACCGCTTGACACCAGCACCACGTCGCGGCCGGCCTGTCGCTGCCGCGCCAGACTTTCGACCAGATTCATCACACGTTCGCTGGCGACGTCCCCGCTGTCCCGAATGACGACATGGGTGCCCAGCTTGACAACCAGACGGTGACTCTGGGCGAGTGCGGCGCGGCCGGCGAAGGAAGTGGAACTCATGAAAGCGGTCTCACTTTACCTTGGCCTTGGTTCGTGTGGTAATGCGGCCGTGAGCATCCTTGAAG
The DNA here is from genome assembly GCA_003142855.1 of Myxococcales bacterium. GTDB lineage: Bacteria > Myxococcota_A > Polyangia > Fen-1088 > Fen-1088 > Fen-1137. The sequence continues at coordinate 48,980 of PLNW01000134.1, read as the reverse complement.
GCAACAAGACTCTGACCCTGATTGGCGCTGGCACCATGGGCGAGGCCATCCTGCGTGGAATTTTGCGCGCAGGCAAGCTTAGCCCATCTCAGGTGCTGGCGTCCGACCTGCGTGCCGACGCCCTGGCTGACCTGGCCAAGCGCCACGGCATCCGCACCACGACCGACAACCTGGAGGCGGCGCGCGCCGCCACCGTGGCGCTGGTTTGTGTGAAGCCGCACCAAGTGGGTGCCGTGCTCAACATCGATGCCATGCGGGAGGCTTTGAGCGGCAAGGTCGTCATCAGTATCGCGGCCGGGGTGCGCCTGCAGCAGCTCGCCCACTGGCTTCCGGCCAGCGCCCTCATTCGCGCCATGCCCAATACCCCGGCCCTCATCGGCGAGGGCATGACCGCCCTCTCGCGCGGCAAGGGCACCAACGACGCGGCCATGACCTTGGCCCTGGAGCTCTTCGCGAGTGTGGGTCGCTCGACAGAGATCGACGAGAGCCAGATGGATGTCGTGACAGCGCTTTCGGGCAGCGGTCCGGCCTTTGCCTTTCTGGTTCTCGAAGCGCTGGCTGATGGCGCGGTGAAGATGGGCTTGCGGCGCGATCTGGCCATCTCCATGGCAGCCCAAATGCTGCAGGGTTCGGCGCGCATGGTCTTGCAGACAGGTACCCATCCCGCCGTGCTCAAGGATCAGGTGACCACGCCTGGCGGCTGCACCATCGCCGGTCTTTCAAAGATGGAAGAGTGTGGCGTGCGCCACGCGCTGGCCAGCGGCGTCGAGGAAGCGGCGCGCGTTGCGAGCAAACTGGGGCAGGGCTAGTTCCTTCTAGCGACGCTGGCAGCGCGGGCAGTAGAACGTCGAGCGTCCTGCTTCCGGCGACCGGCGCACGGGCTCGCCACAGATACGGCAGGGCTTCCCTTCGCGGCCGTAGACGAGCAAGGCTGCCGCGTTGTCGCCGCTGCGACCTTCAGAGTCGACGAAGTCGCGCATGGTGGTTCCCCGATTGGCGAGCGCAATCCTGAGCGCGGCCCGGATGCCACGCAGGAGCTGGGTGGCGCGGCCCGCAGCACGACGCGCCGGCGTGCGGGGATGCAGCCGTGCGCGAAACAGCGCCTCGCAGACGTAGATATTGCCCAGCCCCGCGACGCGTTTCTGGTCCAGCAGGAAGGCCTTGAGTGGTGCGCCCGACGCCGCCAGCAAGACGCGCAGCCGATCGACATCTAACTCGGCCAGGGCATCTGGCCCCAACCCAGCCACCTCGGGCAAGCTATCGACGTCGCAACTGGCCGCGACCCAGCCGAACCGCCGCGCATCCACGAAGCGCAGCTCGCGTCCTCTGGTGAGCGACCACACCACGTGGGTGTGCGGGGCGCGCGGCTCAGCAGCGGCCTGCACACGCAATCGTCCGGTCATTCCCAGGTGGACCAAGATCCCGGCCTGCGCTCGGCCCAGGTCGATGAGAATGTACTTGCCCTTGCGGCGCACCGCTGTGATCCGCGCTGCGACCGAAAGTCTCGCGAGGGCCGCTCGATCAACCGGACGAGCCATGCGCAAGCCTTTGCCACTGGTCCACACGGCTCGGATGCTGGCTCCCAGCAAGCGCGGTCGCAGCGTGCGTACCACGGTCTCGACTTCGGGTAGTTCTGGCATGGCTACTTTTCCGGTATCGCGTCGTCGGCAAGCACGGGACCGAAAGCGTCTGCCAAGCGGGCGAACTCCGCCACCGAGAGCTCTTCGGCGCGCCGGGTTCCTTCGATTCCCGCCTGCACAAGCGCGCGGCCAGCGGCCTGAGCGCCGCCCAAAGGCTCCAGCGCCCGCCGCAGCATCTTCCGTCGAGCAGCAAACGCCTGTTTGACCACCTGGGCGAAGTGCGCCGGATCGCGCACCGGGGCCAGCGGCGTCAGCCGCGGCCTCAGACGCAAAACGGTCGAGGTGACCGCGGGACGAGGATGAAAGGCACCTGGACCGACGTGAAACAGGATTTCGCCCTCGGCCTGCTGCTGCACCATCACCGACAGGCGGCCGTACACCTTGCTGCCCGGTCCCGCCAGCATGCGCTGGGCGAACTCTTTCTGCACCATGAGGATGGCTCGGCCAATCACCTGGCCGCCTGCCGCAGCGTCGGTGATGGCAAAAAGAAGTGGCGATGTGATCTGGTAGGGCAAGTTCCCCACCACCACAAGTGGACGGCCGGCTGCGTGCGCTGCTTTGGCGAAATCAAAGCCCAGGGCATCGGCGCGTTCGATGCGCAACCCGGGACTTGGTCCCAACTCCTGCTCCAGCAGAGTGGCCAACTCCCCGTCATGCTCGATGGCGATGGTTTGACCGGCGTGCGCGACGAGCCGTCTTGTGAGCGCGCCCAATCCGGCTCCGATCTCGACCACCACGTCGTCGTGGCTGAGCGCCGCCGCCGCGACGATGCGCTCCTGCACCCGCGCATCGACCAGGAAGTTCTGTCCCCACGATTTCTTGGCGCGCAGCCCGTGGCGCTGCAAGATCTCGCGCGTCGACGGAGGACGGTCCTGGGCGCCGGGCCGAGCGTCCCTCACAAGGGCAGCCCCGGATCGACGCTGAGATCCCAGGCCGCTCGCTCGCCGCGCGCAAGCGCCCAGGTGCCCGCCTGGGCAATCATGGCACCATTGTCCGTGCACAACTTGGGCGTCGGGACGAAGAGCCGGAAACCGTCTTCTTCAGCGGCCGCAGCCAGCGCCGTTCGCAGCCCGCGGTTGGCCGCGACGCCGCCGCAGATGAGCAGGTCACGCAGACCCTCGCGCAGCAACGCTCGCCGCGACTTGCGCACAAGCACGTCGACCACTGCCGCCTGGAAGCTGGCACAGAAGTCAGGCATCTGCGCTGGCTCCGGCAGGCCGTGCTCCCTGATTCGCGTCGCCACAGCCGTCTTGAGACCCGAAAAGGAGAAATCGAGGTCCTGTCGACCAGGCAGGGGGCGCGGGAAATCAATCGATTCCGGATCGCCTTGGCTTGCCAGGCTGTCGATGACCACTCCGCCCGGGTAGCCCAGTCCCAGCAGCTTCGCCACCTTGTCGAATGCCTCACCAGCCGCATCGTCGCGCGTGGCCCCAAGTGACTTGACCTGGCCCGGCCCATCCACGCGCAGAAGCAGCGTGTGGCCGCCTGACACCAAAAGCGCAAGGTGGGGATAGGGCGGGGGCGCTGGATTGCCAGGGTGATCCAGAAACACGGCGGCCAGGTGGCCAGCCAAGTGATTCACGCCCACCACGGGACGACCGAGGGCGTAAGCCAGAGCCTTGCCCATCTCCACGCCGACCAGCAACGGTCCCACCAGTCCGGGCCCGCAGGTCACCGCAATGCCGTCGAGAGCGCGTGGCTCCACGCCCGCTTCGGACAGCGCCCGGCTCACCACCGGCACCACGGTCGCTAGGTGTTGGCGCGAGGCCACTTCCGGGACCACCCCGCCGTACTCGGCATGCACCAGCACCTGCGAAGCCACCACATCAGAAAGCACGCGCCGGCCGTCCTCGACCACAGCAGCAGCGGTCTCATCGCACGACGTTTCGATGCCCAGAACCAACATGCAGAGATGTTTCAGCGGCCGGCTGCTACAGGTTGTCCAGGATCGCGCGCAGATCACGCGCATGACGGCCGGTGGGCGCAAGTTCCAGATATTTCTTGTACGCGGCCTTGGCCTCGGCCGGGTGCTCCGCCTCTTGCTCGGCTCCGCCGAGTAGCAGGTACCCGTCCGCCAGATCGGGATTCACAGACAGCGCCTTCTTCGCCCAGGTCCATGCCTCACCCGCGCGCCCGCGATCGAGCTCCGCTCGCGCCAGGATCACCATAATGTCAGCTGCCTCGGGCTCCGCCTCAATGGCCGGCCGGCACGCGGCCAAGACCACCATGGGTTTGCCTTTTCCACCGGCGTCGGCCTTGAGGCAGCGCTCGCGGGGCCTTTCTTTCGTGGCGGAAGGGGGGGTGGGCGGGCGGTCCTGGCCGGCCTCGGCTGCCCGGCTCGGCGTCTGGGCAGATGCCACCGTGGGTTGATTCCCCAGCTGTCGCTGGGCCGAGCCCGCCGCTTTGGCCTGCGCATCCACCGGCGCTGCGACTTGGTTCTGTGCCGCGACCGGCTTGGCAGTCTGCGAGAGTCCTCGATCGACGAGGCCTGGGCCGGCGTCCACTGCCGGCAAAACACTTGGCGTCGGTTCTGTTGTTGCCGGCGATTCGGGACTTGAAGAGAGCAGGGACCTGCTCCCCGTCGGGCCGATGCGCATGACCAACAGGCCGCCAGCGACGAGCAAGGCAAAGGCCACGGCAAAGGGCAGCCATCGGTGCTCGTGGGGAAGCAGGTCGCTGCCCAGCCTGTCGAGGCCGGGCCTGACTCTGATGGTCTGGTCATTGGCCGACGGGCGGGATGCCGGCGTCCCCTCGGGCGGGTCGAGCGGTCGAGCCTGAGGCACCTCCTCGGAGATACGCGCGCGTTCCTGTGCAGACGCGACGGAAGAGGGTGGCGGTTCCTGACCGGGGCTTCCTGCAGCCGGCGGTTCGCCCGCTGGGACGCCAGCCTCAGCCGAGAGCGCGTCGGCTTGCAGCGAGTCGGTCGCCATGGCCGACTTGCGCTCAGCACCCTGACCCCAGCCGCCCCAATCGGTTTCGCGCGCGGCCACGCCGGCTGGCTCGGCGGCTGACATCACGCCCGCTCTCGCAGGGGGCGTGGCATCGCCTACTCGGGGCCCGAACTCGATGGTTGTCCGCGCTGGTCGATCGTCGTCGCTGCCTGTTGACTTGCGCGCAGAGCTCGCCTGGTCCACCCCGTCAAGGCCCTTTGGTATGGGAAACCCCCTCAACGTATCGGGCTTGCCCATGGCTCCCCACGTGCCTGCTCTTGGATTCACAGGAATCTCCGGCACGGCGGCAAAACCGCCCGGCGGTGTCCGCGCCAGCGCCATCCCCGGATCCGCGGGCTCACGCCAGGAGTCCTCGACCACGGCCGAGCCTTCGAGCGGTGATGCTGCCTCGGCTCTCGCTTCGCCGGTCGGCGACGGCGTGGGCACACTGGCCGGAGACGAAGGAACAGGATTCTGCTCGGGCGGGGCGACGGTGAGCCTCAGGGTCTTGCCCGTCAGCTTCGCACTAGCAGCCACCTGGTCTAGCTCGGCCGTGGCTCCCGGTGCCTCACGCCCGGGCGGGGGTGTGTCGAGTGAGAGCATGGTGGCGTCGAGTGAGAACGTCTTCAGCGTCTTGCCGCCTTGCCGCTCGCCACTCGCCCGCACATCGTCTCTCGCTGCAACGTCTCTCGCGCCAGCGACTTCGGCTTCCGTCACGACCTGCTGGGCAGCGCTCACCTCGTCGGCCAGCGCACCATCCTCGGCGTTCGCCTCTGCCAACCAGCGCGCGAGTTCGTTGCTTGGCTCCGTCTGCCGAGCAGCGGGCTCGCGAGAATAGATGGTCCCTTGCGCGAAGAGCTTGCTCACGACGGTCAAGGCCTCAAGGTCGGGGTAGTCGCTGTCATCGATGACGGCCAGCAAGGTGCGAGTCCCGTCGCACAGCCGAAGGATGCCGTTCATTTCGTCCGGCAGATCAACCAATTGCTCAGCCAGCACGCGAACATCCACCTCGACCACGCTGTCGAGCGCCGGCATTTTTTCCAGAAGCCGGGTCCATTCGTCGAGCCGCCGCATTCCCTCCATGAGCAGCGCTGCCGACGGCAAGTCGATGACATCCCTCCGCCGGATGGGCTTGAACTCGACCTCGAACCGCCCATCCGACCACGAAAACAGGCGGTACATCGCCTCTGCTCCCGACAGCCGACCCACCTCGGCGTCAATGACCCGTCCCTCGCGAAAGAAGACCGCCCCGCGCCGGCCATCGCGATTGACGATGTGAACGATGCCAGATTTCCGATTGAGGTCGATGGTCTGCACCAAGTCCACAACCCCGATGTCCGCCAGGTCGCCCGCGAACTTGGTTCGCCCTTCCCGCCGCGACTCAAGTCGCTCGCGCTCGGCACGTTGGAGTGCGGTGCGAACGCGGATGCCAATCTCCTTTATATAGATGGGCTTCGTCAGGTAATCCTCGACCCCCAGCTCGAGTCCCCGGATCTTGTCTTCAATTGACTTGCGGCCCGACACGAAGAGGAACGGGATCTTCGCCCACTCCGGCTTGGCCTTTATCTGGCGGCATAGGTCGAAACCGTCCATCCCGTCGAGATCGGTGTCCGAAATAATGAGATCGGGGAGGGCACCCTGAAGCGCGCCGAGCGCCTCAGCGCCCTGGGTCGCGGTCACCACCTCGAAGCCTGCCTTCTTCAGGCTGACCTCGAGAACCCGCAGACTCTTGGGATCTCCATCAACCAGGAGGAGACTGTGTTTGCTTTGCCCTGTGTCCATGGGACGCCTTGAACAATGAGTGGCGATTGTATCTCTGGTGAGGGTGGCTCGCACGTGGCGTTGTGGAAAACTCCCCACGTTGGCAGGTACTTCGGCCGCTCATGGCCGCCACCGCTGGCGCTCTAGGCGGTCCACTAAGTAGTACTGAACACACTTAGTTAGCATGCGCATAATGACCCGGCGCGTTTCCAAGCTACGGCTGCCATTCCCGTATGGGCCAACCGCCTCCTGGGTGAGCACTTCCCACCTGAGGTGCCCTATACTGGCCTCGTGCTCGACGACGAAGCGACATGTTTGGCGACACTCGCCGAGGAGTGGAGACTCCCGCTCACACCCGAAATGGTAGGGCGCGTTCTGGGTTTCTGTCGCCTCCTGATGCAGTGGAACGCTAGCGTCAATCTTACTGGCTCCCGAACCGTGGCAGAGGTGATTGGCGAGCATGTCGTGGACAGCCTTGCCATGGCCCGTTTGGTTCCTCCGGGATCTTCCGTCGTGGACGTCGGCGCTGGTGGCGGTCTTCCGGGGCTACCGTTTGCCATCGCCAGGCCTGACGCCCGGGTCACGCTGGTCGAGCCGCGGGCAAAACGCGTGGCGTTCTTGCGAACGGCGGTACGCGAGCTTCAACTGGGGAGTACGGAGGTTGTTCGCGAACGCGCCGACGGTTTGGATCCAGGGGGCTTCGACGTTGCCGCGTCGCGCGCGACTTTCCCACCAGAGGAATGGCTTGGCCTGGGCCTTGGACTGGTCCGGCCCGATGGATTGGTGCTGGTCTTTGCCGGACAGGCGTGGCGTCCAGAGGATTCCTCGCTTCGCACATCTAATGCACTTGGCTATATGACTGCAAGGGGACGAAACCGCTGGATCGGAGCGTTCTGTTCCACGTGAAACATTCTGGTGGCCAGCCCTGCCCCGCTATCATTCGAATTTCCCTCGGCTCCGTGCCCTCTCCTGTCCTCTCTGCGTTCTCGGCAGCGTGTATCTGTCGAGCCCAACTCACACCACAGGCTAACGCAAGACCATGCAGTAGAGGATTGACACCTCCGCGAAGCCCTCTCTATGGTCGCCCCCGTGCTCCCAAGTCTTGAGGCTGCTCTGCGGGCTGACCTTGTTTCCCTCGAAGCGCAACACCGCCTCCGCTCTTGCGCTGCCGTTGCGGGAGCGTCACGAACAAGCACAACGGTCGATGCTCAGCCTCTTCTTTCTTTCTGTTCCAATGACTACCTAGGGCTTTCCGACCACCCAGCCCTGGCCTCCGCCGCGGCTGATGCCATCGCCCGCTCAGGATTCGGCTCAGGCGGGTCTCGCTTGGTAGCGGGCGATCTGCCCGAGCACCGTGAACTTGAGGCCGAACTTTCGGCCTTCCTCGACGTGGAGGCCGTGCTCCTCTTCTCCTCCGGATACCAGACCAACCTGGGCGTTCTTCCTGCCCTCGCAGGACCCGGCGACCTTGTCCTCTGCGACCACGCCAACCATGCCAGCATTATCGATGCCTGCCGGCTCTCGCGTGCCCGGCTGAGCTTCTATCGCCATCTCGACCTCTCCTCTGCCCAAAAGCGTCTGTTCGCGCTCGCACCTACCGCTCGCCGGAAGCTCATCGTCACCGAGTCGCTCTTCAGTGTGGACGGTGACATCGCTCCCCTGGCAGACCTCGCAGCCCTGGCCACCAAACACGGGGCAGCCCTTGTTGTCGACGAGGCCCACGCCATCGGCGCGCTGGGGCCGGGTGGGCGCGGCCTCTGTCACGAGGCCGGCGTTACGCCAGACGTCCTGGTCGGGACCCTGGGCAAGGCCTTCGGCACCGCCGGCGGTTTTGCCGCCGGTAGTGCGACTCTCCGCAAGTACCTCGTCAACCGCAGCCGGACCTTCATCTTCAGCACCGCTCCACCCCCACCAGTTGCCGCCGCCGCCCTCGCCGCCCTGAAGATCATTCGAGGAGACGAAGGCGATGCCAGACGCAACGCCCTTGCGAGCCGGGTCCTCCAACTCAGAGGCCGCCTTTCCCAACTCCCCTGCCGATCACCCCGCTCGCCCATACTCCCAATCATCCTGGGGACAGATCGTGCGGCCCTCGACGCCTCTCGCGTCTTGCGAACCCACGGGTTCCTCGTGCAGGCAATCCGCCCCCCAACCGTCCCGGATGGATCCGCCCGCCTGCGAATCACCCTCTCGGCCAGTCATCGGCCGGGCGATGTTGACTCTCTAGCCCAAGCTCTCGCCCGACTCATTCCCCAATGACCCTACACGAACTGGACCGTGCGTACCTTTGGCATCCGTTCACGCCCATGCGCGAGTGGCTGGCAGACCCTCCTCTGGTAATCGAGCGCGCGGAAGGAAATGAACTTATTGATACCGAGGGCCGACGCTACCTCGACGGCGTTTCATCACTGTGGGTGAACGTCCATGGCCATGCCCATCCGGCAATCAACGCCGCAATAGCCGAACAGCTTGGGAAGGTTGCTCACACCACCCTCCTCGGCCTTGCCAGCACCCCATCGATCCTGCTCGCAGAGAAGCTCGTGGCCATCGCTCCACCTGGCCTTTCTCGCGTTTTCTTCTCTGATTCAGGATCCACAGCGGTTGAGGTCGCGCTCAAAATCTCGTTTCAATTCCAACAGTTACGCGGCTTCGCGCATCGCACTAAGTTTCTCGCACTGCATAATGCCTATCACGGCGACACCATCGGATCGGTTTCCCTCGGCGGCATCGACACCTTCCACCGGATCTTTCAACCCCTCCTCTTCCACACCTTTCACGTCAACCCGACCATAGACGAGCTACAGCAGGCTTTCGCCAGCCACGGAAACCAGCTCGCGGCATTTGTCCTTGAACCTCTGGTTCAGGGCGCCGCAGGCATGCTCCTTTCACCTCCTGGGTTCCTGCGCGAGGCCCGATCTCTCTGTCACAAGCACGGCGTGCTGCTCATCGCCGACGAGGTTGCCACCGGCTTCGGCCGCACCGGGACCATGTTCGCGTGCCAGCAGGAAGGAGTCACCCCCGATCTCCTCGCTCTCGCGAAGGGTCTAAGTGGAGGATACCTCCCCGTGGCAGCAACCATGGCCACCGACGAGGTCTTCCACCAGTTTCTCGGCCCACCCGAGGAGCGCCTGACCTTCTTCCACGGCCACAGTTTTGGCGGCAACGCTCTCGGTTGTGCCGCTGCACTCGCCTCGCTCGACCTCTTTGAGCGCGAGCAAACACTCGCAAGCCTGCCCCCCAAGATCGCCGCCCTGCGCGCGCGCCTCCAGGAGAAGATCTCGTCTCTCCCGCATGTCTTCGAGGTCCGCCAGAAAGGCCTCATGGTCGGCATCGATCTCCGACGCTCTAGCTCCCGTCCCTACTCCCCACAAGAAGCCATCGGCGCGCGTGTCTGTCGAATCGTCCGACGCCACGGGGTCATCTTGCGCCCCCTCGGCTCCGTGGTGGTTCTCATGCCCCCACTCTCCATCACGCCCGACCAGATCGACCGCCTCGTCGACGCCACCGCCGCAGCCATCGCCGAAGCCACCTCCGAGTCCTTGCCCACACGCCCTGCCCCTCTTTCCACGCCGCCACAGGCAGGCGCAGCCACCGCCGCTCTCCACGGCATTTTCCTCATCGGAACAGACACCGCTGTCGGCAAGACCACCGTGGGAGTGGGCCTACTTGCCCTCGCGCGAGCCCGAGGTCTCGCCCCAGTCCCCTTCAAGCCCGTCGAGACTGGTGCCGCCCCCGACCCCGAGGACGCCCTCCGTCTTCGCTCCGCCGCTCGCTGCGATGCTCTTCCGCGCGAAATCATCTGCCCCTACGCATTCACCCCGCCGGTTGCCCCTGCTCTGGCAGCCGAACAAGCCTCCACGCACCTGACCCTGGCGGGCATCGTCTCCGCAGCACGTCGCGCTGCCGCCCATGGCGATTTCCTCCTGGTCGAGTCAGCCGGCGGCGTCCTCTCCCCCTACTCCGATGACCTCACCTCCGCGGACCTGGCCGCCGCCCTCGGACTTCCCATTCTTCTCGTCGCACGCAACGCCCTCGGCACGATCAACCACACGGCCCTCGCGATAGCTGAGTTGCGCCGCCGGCACCTACCCCTCACCGGCGTCCTATTCGTCGACACAACGCCCGTCGCTACACCCGACCGCGCCCACAACCCTCGACTTCTTCGCGCTCTCACTGGCGTCCGCGTGCTCGGCGTTCTTCCGTTCCTAGCGGTCCCCACTCCCGACGCGCTCGCCGCCGCCCTTCGCCTCAACGTTGACGTCGACGTCCTGCTCGCTAGCCCTCCGTAGCCTCGGCCGGCCGCGACTTTGGAAAAATCACGACCCTCCGCGCGGGCCCCTCACCCTCGGACTCCGTCCTGACGCCCGGATGCTCAGCCAGCGTCGTGTGCACCACCTTGCGATCATGCGCGCTCATTGGCTCTACCGGAACCGGACGTCCGGACCGCACCACCTTCTCAGCCAGCCGCCGCGCCAAATCCGCCAGCGAGTCCTCCCGCCGCCCTCGGTAGCCTTCGGCGTCGACCACCAGTGTCGCGGCTTCACCCGGCTTCTTGAACACGATTCGGCTCACCAGGTACTGAAGCGCATCCAGCGTCGCGCCTTTCTTCCCAATGACTAGCCCGGACTCCGATCCATGTGCGTCGAGAATGATCCTCTCCCCGTCGTCAAAAGCGCTCACCTCGGCGTCAACACCCATCCGCTCAAGCACATCGCGCAGCACCTTCGCCGCAAGTTCACGCTTCTCGCCCAACGCTCCCTGGTCGCTCATTGCTGCTCCCGTTGTCATATATTGAAACTGGCAATTGGCGTCGGCAGTGGCGGAGGTGCCCCGCGACCTTCCGGCTCGTGCGCCCGCACAAGACCCCCGGAAACAGGACCAGCTCCTGCTGTCTCTGCCACTGCTGGGGTCTTCGTTTCTTCTGCTGTCCGCCGCGTCGTCTTGCGCTGACGCTTTCCTGACCTCGCCTTTCCGGAGGCCATTCTAGTCGCCGCACCGCGTCGCCTCCTGGCGCTCCGCTTCCTGGCGATCTTCGGGTGCGAACGCGCCTTGGCTCGAACCCGTCTCCTCGGACTGCTCGCCCGCGCGCTTTTCTTCTTGGTCCTCACCTTCATGGTTACGTGGGACAAGACCCTACTTTTCACCCCCTCGCTTGTCAACTCCAACCATTATTTCTGCAATATATTCGCCCGCTTGCAAGTGAGCGCTAAAATGGATATGCTTATGTTCTACTTACGCGCCGCCCAAGGTCATCTCAAGGCTTCGGGTGTTTGCGTAGTCTCCAATACAGATTCATCTTGACGGGTCGAAGCCAGCTTGGTAAAGTGCGCGCGCTTCGGCTTCCGAAGTGCTCTCCTTTTTCAACATCACGAGAGGATTCAAATGGAGCCATCTTTCCACGCAGGAGACTTGGCGGTCTACCCGGCTCATGGGGTGGCGCAGGTTATCGGTATTGAGACCCGCGAGATCTCGTCTAGCAAGCAGACATTCTACATCCTGAAGATTCTCGACAACGGGATGAAGATCATGATCCCGACGAAGAACGCGGGCGCCGTAGGTCTGCGTGAGCTAATCCGCGCCGACGAGGTGGACGAGGTTTTCGAAATCCTCAAGAGCCGAGAAGTTTCCGTGGAAGGCCAGACCTGGAATCGGCGCTACCGCGAGTACATGGAGAAGATCAAGACCGGTTCCGTCTTTGAGATCGCGGAAGTCTTGCGCGACCTGCAACGCCTGAAGGGGGACAAGGAGCTTTCCTTTGGCGAGCGCAAGATGCTCGACACCGCCCGCACCCTTCTGGTCAAGGAAATTGCAGTCGCGACCAAGTCCAACGAGGGCAAGATTGAGGAAAGGCTGAACCGCATCTTCGCCTGCTAGCCACTTCCCGTTTCGCGAAGCCCCGGTTGGACCTACCGACCGGGGCTTTTTGCCATTTTCCGGGCTAGACGTCGAGGTTGCGCACGTTGAGCGCATTCTGCGCGATGAACTCGCGGCGCGGCTCAACCAGGTCGCCCATGAGTGTCGAGAAGAGTCGGTCGGCCTCGTAGGCATCCTCGACCCGCACCTGCAGCAGCGTACGCCGCGCTGGATCCATGGTCGTTTCCCAAAGCTGCTCGGGATTCATCTCGCCCAGACCTTTGTAGCGCTGAATCTGCAAGCCCTTCTTGCCAACCTCGTGCACTCGCTCCGCCAGATCTTCGAGGCGATTGAAGGCAACGGGCTCGGACCCAGATTCAAGGCGATAGGGCGGCGGTCCCAGCACCGCTAGCTCTTGGTAGAGCGCGGTTAGGTCAGCGAACTCAGGCGAATCGAGAAACTGGAAGTCAATCACGGTGGGCCGCCGGATACCCGCGGGCCGCACCGGCGCCTCGATCTTGTAGCCCCCGTGCTCGCTATCCGGCGCCAACTTGAGCACCACATCCTTGAGCTCGGGCGCATACGCATCGAAGTACTCCTCGAGGCGTGTCAGCGCTTTGGCCAAGATCTTCGGATCACGAAGATCCGCCTTGGCCAGCCGCGCCGCCTTGACGATGGCGTCGATCAGACGAGCATCACACTTGCGATCCAAAACCCGCAGCAGGCGTTTGTAGCGACCGGCCTGCCGCGCCAGGTGGCGCAGCTGGTCCCCGGTAATGGCTCCGCCGCCGTTGCTGGGTCGCAGGAGCAGATTCTCCGTCGCGCTTTCCAGCAGAAAGTCTTCCATAGCCTGCTCGTTCTTGAGATAGAGCTCCCGCTTGCCCTTCTTGACTCGGTAGAGCGGTGGCTGCGCGATGAACAGGTAGCCACGCTCCACGATCTCAGGGAAGTGCCGGTAGAAGAATGTGAGCAGCAGGGTCCTGATGTGACTTCCGTCCACGTCCGCGTCGGTCATTATGATCACGCGGTGGTAGCGAATCTTGTCGATCTCTTTCTCTTTCTCGACGCCGCATCCGAGTGCGGTGATGAGGACGACGATCTCCTGCGAGGAGAGCATCTTGTCGAGGCGCGCTTTCTCGACATTGAGGATCTTGCCGCGCAAGGGGAGGATGGCCTGATCCTTCCGGTTGCGCCCTTGCTTGGCCGAACCGCCAGCGCTGTCGCCTTCGACGATGTACAACTCGGAAAGGGCCGGATCCCTTTCCTGGCAGTCGGCCAGCTTGCCCGGAAGCGACGATATGTCGAGGGCGCCCTTGCGCTGCACCAGCTCGCGCGCCCTGCGAGCCGCGTCGCGCGCGCGCGCAGCCAACACCGCCTTTTCGATGATCTGCTTGGCTTCGCGCGGATGCTCTTCCAGGTAGCGACCCAAGCGCTCGTTGACCACGCGCTCGACGATGCCCTTGATCTCGGAGGAAACCAGCTTGTCCTTGGGCTGATTGCTGAACTTCGGGTCCGGGTGCTTGACCGACACCACGGCGGTGAGCCCCTCGCTGATGTCGTCGCCACTCAGGCCGTTTTTCAGATCTTTGAGCAAACCGGCCGCCTGAGCGTAGCCGTTTATCGTGCGGGTCAGGGCTGCGCGGAACCCGGTCAGGTGCGTGCCCCCGTCTTTGTTCTTGATGTTGTTGGTGAAGCAGTAGACCGCGTCCTGGTAGGAGTCGTTCCACTGCACCGCGATCTCGACTTGGGTCTGCTCCTGATCGCCTTCGATGACGATGGGCTTCTCGTGCACTGGCACCTTGGAGGCGTTGAGGTCGGCCACGAACTGGCCCAGGCCCCCCGCGAACTTGAACTCGTGCGACTTTCCGCTCCGCTCGTCCTCCAGTGTGATGGTCAAGCCACGGTTCAGGTACGACAGCTCGCGCAGTCGCTGTGACAGCACCTCGAAGCTGAACTCCGTGATGCCACCAAAGATTGTGGGATCCGGTTTGAACGTCACCTTGGTGCCGCTCTTCTCCGATACGCCGATCTCGTCGAGGCCAGTGGCGGGATCGCCGCGCCGGTACTCCTGGTAGTAGACCTTGCCGTCGCGTTTGATCTCCAGCTTCAGCCACTCCGACAAGGCATTGACCACCGAAACCCCCACGCCGTGGAGCCCGCCCGAAACCTTGTAGTTCGAGTGGTTGAACTTGCCCCCGGCGTGCAACACGGTCATGACAATTTCGGCCGTCGGCCGTTTCTCGGTGGGGTGCTCACCGACAGGAATCCCGCGCCCGTTGTCCTCCACGGAAACGGAATCATCAAAGTGGACGGCTACGTCGATGCGATTGCAGAAACCCGCGAGCGCCTCGTCCACGGAGTTGTCCACGACCTCGTACACCATGTGGTGCAGGCCCGTGCCGTCATCGGTATCGCCGATGTACATGCCCGGCCGCTTGCGCACGGCCTCCAGGCCCTTGAGAACCTGGATGCTCTCTTCGTTGTATTCACTTGCTGCCCGGTTCGGCTCTTGACCCTGGGCATCATCGACATCCGGCGCCATGACAAAAAACCAAGAAGTTACAGTTACATAGCACTCAGAACCCATGGTGTAAAGGAAAACCGAACGGGCCTTTGCCCGGAGTCGCATGGAGAGCCCGCCGGCTCCCCCAAAGGTCCCAAAGGTTGGCTCAGGGAGCCCGCAACGCCCCTGCGCTCACCTGGAAGTCAACGCAACCAGGCAGCGGAGGCAAATGGTCTCGCTCGGTCACCGTGATGAGACTCTGGCAGGAGAGGGTGGCCATGGCCGTAAACAGACTCCGCCGTCGCTCCTCGTCCAACTCGCTCGCCACATCATCCAGCAGCAAGAGTGGCGCTTCTCCCAGCACCTCACGCAAGTGTTCCAGCTCCGCCAGTTTGAGAGCGAGCACCAGCGAGCGAAGCTGACCCTGAGACGCGTGTTCGCGCGCCAGATGGCCAGCCAGTTTCAGCTCCAAATCATCTGTCTGGGGTCCGAATCCGGTGAAGCCCCGTCTCTGATCAGCCTCCCGATGTGCGAGCAGCCCCTCTCGCAAGGCGACGACGACTTCTGCCTCGCTGTCCGCGGCCTGGACGAGTGGATCACTTGCGTAGCGCATGCCCACGGCTGCCTCGCTGTGAATCTGGCGAAACGTCTCTTCCAGCCGTGGCAAGAGTGAGCACACGGTTTCGCGCCGTCGAATCACGATGCGCGCTCCCGCCTCGGCAAGCTTCTCGTCGTAGCTCGCGAGCAGCGTTGCTTCCACCGACCCACGGCGCAGGAGAACATTGCGGCTCTTCAGAATACGCTCAAAGGTCAAGACCTCGCGGAAGTAGGGCCGATACGCGCCAAACACGGCCCGGTCGAGAAAACGCCTTCTCTCTGCAGCCGCGGCTTTTGGCAGGCGCAGGTCTTCTGGCCCGAAGAGCACGGCCCCGACGCCCAACAAAGCGGTCGAATCACGCCGCACGGCTTTGCCGTCCAGGAGAGTCGACTTGTGACCTTGCGAGATCTGAATCTTGAGAGTCCGGTCAAGCGTGCGCACCGTGATCTCAGCTTCGACGGTGGCTCCCTCTGCCCCCCAAGCGATCAAGTCGGACAAGCTGTTGGTCCGAAAGGAGCGAAAACAGAGCACGGTGTAGGCTGCTTCCAGGATGTTGGTCTTTCCCTGCCCATTCTGGCCGAAGAGAACCGTTGCGCCCGGCCCCGGCCGGAAGGCCAACGCGGCGAGGTTCCGCCAACCTCGGGCCCGCAGCTCTCTGAGGATCACAATCTCATCGGCATGACCACGCCAAGGTAGTCGCTGTCATCGGCAGGACGAATCACCGCCGGATCGAGGTCCTCGCCCAACTCCAGGCGAACGTTCTTCGAAGCCATCTCAGTCAAGAGGTCGATGAAGTAGCGCGCGTTGAAGCCGATCTGCAGCGACGATCCCTTGTACTCCACATCCAGCTTCTCCCGGGCGTTGCCAAGATCCGGGTTGTCTGCCTCGATAGCAAGCGAGCCTTTCTCTAGGATGAGCCGGATTCCCCAGGTCTTGTCGGAAGCGATGATGGAAACTCGGCGAAGTGCGTCCAACAGAACCTCTCGCTCGATGACCAGGATCTTGTCGTTCTCTTTGGGGATGACCTGATCGTAGGGCGGAAACTGACCTTCGCCCAGCTTCACCGTCAGGGTCACGTCGTCGGCTCGCAGCACGAAGTACCCTTGATGAATCCCTATGTCGCAAGCGGCCTCCCGCCCTTCGATAGCCCGTCTAATCTCGGCCACCCCTTTGCGTGGAATCAACACACCGCTTGCCAGCTTTGGTCCCTTGGCCATCGCCTTGCCAAACTTGGAAAGACGATGCCCGTCGGTCGAAACCATACGGGCTGTCTCTCCATCTGCCTCGAAAAACACACTGGCAAGGTGCGGTCGCGTGTCGTCCTGTGAAATGGAGAAGACCGTCTTCCCAATCATCTCCGAAAGAACCGCCGGATCGACCGCGCTCAGTTCCGCATCGCCTACGGCTGGAAGCTTGGGATAGTCCCTCTCGCTCATCCCCACCACCCTGAATTCCGCCCTCCCGCTTTGAATCTCCATCCAGTTGTTCTCCGTTCTTCGTAGGTGAACCTCTTCGCCTGAAAGTCCTTTCGCTATTTCAAAGGCCTGGCGGGCGCCGACCGTCACGCCTCCCTCTTCCTCAATCTTTGCAGGCAGCGTCACCACTATCGCGACCTTGAGGTCCGTGGCAGCGCACGAGATGCGATCCGTACCCTCCGTGCGTATAAGCACGTTGGCAAGAATCGGCATGGTGCTCTTTCGGTCGGCTATGCCGTGCGCCAAGTAGAGACCCTTGAGTAGCTTGTTCTTCTCGATCCGAATGTCCATCAGTCACCCTCGTCCTGTTGTCGCATCACTGGTCACTCTGAATCTATAAAGATCTGATCTAAAGAATGCAGAAGTATAAGGCCCTGTGGATTCCTTGAAAGAATCGATTTATCGTCGGTAGGGGCGGGAAGGAGCCTGGGGGAAAACTGGGAGTCAGGCAGGGGAGCGGAGCGTGACAACTTGGAGTTCCACCTTGTCAAGTATTGACCCACAGCTTTGTCCCAGAGATTCACACAGTCAACTGTTGATAAGTGGAGGAGAGCAGCAGGGCGATCTCCGATGAGGTGACACCCATCCCGGGAGAAGGCCTGAGAGACGCGAGGCCCATAGCAAGAGCAGGCCAAACCTGTTCTAAGAGCAGGCCTAGCCCGAGGGAAAAGACGAAAGCGTTAGCGCTGACGCAAGTGGCTTTCGAGAGTGGTCACCACGCTGCGTAGATTGGCGTCCTGAGCGATTAGGCCTTCGATCTTCTTGACGGCGCTGATCACCGTCGAGTGATCCTTGCCGCCAAAGCGGCTGCCAATCTCTGGGAAGCTTGAGCCGGTGAGCTTCCGCGCCAAGTACATGGCGATCATACGCGGGCGGGATACAGAATGGAGACGCTTCGGCCCGCGCAGATCGTGCAGCTTGATATCGAAGTAGGTTGCCACCTCACGCTGGATAGACTCGATGCTGAACCCCTGTGGGATAGCGGACACCAGGTCCTTCAGAACCTCCTCGGCAAACTCTTTGTCGATGCTGCGGCCGGTAATTGAGGACCGAGCGGACAGCTGCAGCAGCGCACCTTCCAATTCACGAACATTCGAACGGATCGCAGTCGCGATGGACAGGGCCACCTCGTCGCTCAAGGCCATGTTTTCGTTCTCGGCCTTACGCTTTAGGATGGCCACACGCGTTTCCAAGTCGGGATGCCCGATCTCTGCTATCAGCCCCCAGGCGAACCGGCTTTGTAGCCGTTCCTCGACGCCCGGCAACTCGGCCGGCAACTTGTCGCAGGTCAGGACGATTTGCTTCTGGGCGAGATGGAGGGCGTTGAAGGTGTGGAAGAACTCATCCTGCGAGCTGTCTTTGTTGGAGAGAAACTGGATGTCGTCGACCAAGAGAACATCCGGTGTCTCGCGGTAGCACGAGCGAAATTCCTCCATGAGGCTGACGCTGCTCGGCTGCTTGCGCTGGTTCATCATCGACCGGATGAAGTGCGTGACGAACTGCTCGCAGGTCACCACCGTAATCCGCCAGTCTGGCTGCTGTCGGTGAATCTCGTGACCGATGGCGTGAAGCAGGTGCGTCTTCCCGAGCCCGACACCCCCATAGAGAAACAAGGGATTGTACTTCGACCCCGGAGAGCTGGCCACCATGCGCGCCGCCGCATGGCCAAACTGGTTTCTCGCGCCGACCACAAACCTATCGAAGGTGTAGCGGTTGTCTAGGCCGGCTGGCGTAGGACGCCAAGGGGAGGCCTCCCCCACTGGCTCGCCCACGGCATCCTGTGGCTTGGCTGGCATTGGCGACTCCTCCGGGACTTCGAACTCCACGGCGAACGATCGCTGCGCGCGCGTTCGCAGATTCTCTAGAATGGAGGGAAGGAAGTTGTCCTCGAACCATTCCTTGTGATAGCGGTTGGGCGCCCGCAAGCGGATGCGACCATCGCTGATGGCCAAGCATTCTATGGGGCGCAACCACTGATCGCGGTTCGCCGGCTTGACCCTTTCCTCGATCGATCGGACAGCTTCACCCCAGAGCTCAATCATTGTTCTATCCACAACAAACTCAGTGAAAAAACCCAAACGATGTCAGCAAGTTGGGGGCCAGTCCCCCCTGTTCATCAACAGGCGCACGCAGGGCGCTCCCAAGGTACCCTCTCACATGGGCCCAGCGAGACGACCCGGCGGCAGGCGCCTTAATTATCAATCGGGCACCTCACCGACAAGACCAAAAACCGGGTTCTGCGAAGATGCCGAAGATCAGGGCAGATTTTTTCGCGAGAGGATCGCGAAGGCTGCCACGAGCTGTGTGATGCCTCTCTTGGCTTGCTGCGAACCGTCCGCGATCGCTGGGGAATTTTGAGCCGCGGGGATCGACCGTCCCGCTCGCCGCACGATCTCCGGCCTTGCCGCGCGCCCCGGCGAGGAAACCAGCGCAGGATGCGGCCTGGCGCAATCGCGAGTGAGCGACGGACGAATTCTCCGACGGGCGGAAGGCCTCACCCGCGGGACCACGTTCTCAGGCGCCGTCGACAAGAAAACGGCATACCCTCCTACGGCATCCAGTTCTCGACGGGCCAGGCTTTCATGCGCGAGTGCATGTGCGCCGCCAGCCTCGGTGGTACGATCGCTGCGAGCGAGCAAGGGTTTCGATGCCTGGCAAGCGCGATCAGATGTGAACCCCGCAGAAACGGAATCGGCCATGGCGGCGTTGACACCGCTCACCCGGGATGCTAGTTCAGCGGTCCCACACGGTCGAAAAGCCGGAGGATCACGTGTCGAAGAGGACTTTCCAGCCGCACCGAAAGAGCCGAAAGCGAACCCATGGCTTCCGGAAACGCATGAGCACGCCGGCCGGCCGCGCGGTCCTTCGCCGTCGTCGGCGCAGAGGGCGCAAGAAGCTCACCGTGAGCGTGCCCAAGAAGTAGGCCCCGTGAGCGAGAAAGGCCGCCACGAAAGGCTCGGCCGCGGGGATCGCTTGCAAGCCAGATCGTGCTTCCTGGCGGCGCAGCGTCGCGGGCGTCGGATTCCCGGGCGGAATCTTGTGGTCTATGCGCTGTCCCGTCCCGAACCCGAACGCAAACAGCGATCCAGAATTGGGATTACCGTGAGCAAGAAGGTCGGCAATGCCGTGGTTCGCAATCGGGTCAAGCGGTGGCTGCGCGAAAGCTACCGTCGCATGGCCTCATCTGCGCCTGGCGGCACCGACCTTGTCATCATCGCTCGTCCTGCGACGGCACACAGCACATACCAGCGGACGGCCGAGGAACTCAGCGAACTCGTTGCACGCGTGGGAAGTCCGTGAAATCCGAACCCTTCCAGGGCAGTCGGATAGCTCGTGGTTTCGCGCGAGCAGTCCTGCGTGGTTACCGGGCTGCTATCGCGCCGGCCATCGGTCCGGTCTGTCGCTACACTCCTTCTTGTTCGGTCTACGCCGAAGAAGCCGTCGAGCGATGGGGAGTGGTGCGAGGCGGGACCTTGGCTTTGCGCCGCGTGCTTCGCTGCCACCCCTTCGCGCGCGGTGGTCTGGATCCGGTTCCCACTGTCTTGGTCGCGTTCAAATCGCATAGTGGAAAGGACCGGTAGGAGACGCCTATGGACAAGCGGCTCGGACTGGCCATCGTCGTTTCTGTCGCCATCTTGTGGGCGTGGTGGAAGCTGTTCCCGCCTCCGCAGCCGGCCGCCCCGGCAAACCCGCCCCAACAGAGCGCGAGCCACGAACCCGCTTCGCCGAGCCCAGCGGAGCCCGCCAAGGCGGCGCCCAGCGCAGCGACGCCTGCGCCGCAGGCGGCCGCGCGCCCGCCGGAACAGCAGCTTGCATTGGACACGCGCGACGCGCGCTATCTGTTGTCGAGCTGGGGCGGCACGCTCCGCCAGGTGAAGCTGAAAGACCGGCAGTTCTTGCTCAATCGCCGCGATCCCGAGAGCGGCATCGAGCTTGTGAATACGGGAAAGCCCGAGCTGGCACCCGTGCGCACGACCTTCGCCAAGGCGGATTTCTCGCTTCCCGACGAGGTGGCCTGGGCAGCCGAGCAGCCGGCCCCGGACACGGTGGTTTTTCGCGCGCAGACTGACGTCGTCGCAGTTGAGAAGCGCTATCGCAGCGAAGCGGACCGCTACCGACTGAACTTCACCATGAGCGTGCAGAACAAGAGCGACAAGCCACAGTCGCACGGCCTCATCGTGCACCTCTACGCCCAGCAGGATCCCGAAAAGAAGGGCGGCGGCTTCATGAGCTACGCTTCGGCGAATCTGGCCGAGGTGGTATGTTGGGCCAACGACAAGGCCCGACGTTCAGCGGTGGAGCCCCTGACCAAAGAGCCTATCGACTTGGTGGGGGGAGTGCGATGGGCGGCGGTGGGTGAGAAGTTCTTCACCGTGGCGGCGGTCCCCTTCCCCGAGAGTCCGCCCAAAGAACGCCGTTGCGGCGCGCGCGCGCTTGACCCGCTCACCGGCGAGGTCTTTCTTTCTCTGAGCAGCCGAACCCTGGCGCCTGGCGAGAAGACCGAGTACGCCTTCGAGCTCTTCGCCGGTCCCAAGTACCACAGCGATCTCGACAAAGTGCGGCCCGCGGGCGAGGACGCGCACCTGGCCGACGATGTGGACGTCACCTTCGCCGTGCTGTCGCGGCCCATGTTGGCCATGCTCAAGTTCTTCTATCGGCTCTCGGGCAACTGGGGTGTCGCCATCATCTTGCTCACCATTTTCGTCAAGTTGGTCACGTTTTACCCGACGCAGCGGACGCTACTTTCGGCGAAGAAGATGCAGCGCCTGGCGCCCAAGATTGCGGCCTTGCGCAAGAAGTACGGGAACGACAAGCAGAAGCTGGGCGTGGAAACCATGAATCTGTACAAAGCCCACGGCGTCTCGCCGTTTGGCGGCTGCCTGCCCAGCCTGATCCAAATGCCCATCTGGATCGCGCTGTTCTCCACGCTCAACTACGCGGTTGAGCTGCACCGCTCGTCGTTCCTTTATATCGCCGACCTGTCCGCCAAGGATCCCTACTACGCGACGCCCTTGCTCATGGGCGTGGTCATGTTCCTGCAAATGCGCATGTCACCGGCTGGCGCCGATCCGCAGCAGCAGAAGATGATGGCGTTCATGATGCCGATCATGTTCACCGGCTTCTCGCTCTTCCTGCCGGCGGGCCTATCTACCTACACGCTGACCAGCTACCTGCTCGGGATCCTGCAACAGCTTTACGTGAACTGGGCCGATCGCCGCGCGGCTGCCACGGCCTGAGCGCCACCGTCGTGGATCTGGGGTAGTCTTGGCCCAGCGGGAACGGGAGAGGCCAGCCCTAGCATAGCGATGCGAATTCGTCAGCACGTCAACCCACTCAAGGCGAACTTCTTTCAAATCGCGGTCGAGCCACCCGAGCTGCCGGCCGGGGTTCCGATTGAGGTGGAACTGGGCTCGGCCGAGGCCCACTTTCTCATGACCCGGGCCGCGGAGGATGCAGGCCGCTTCTACCTGGGCATCGAGATCCGCCGCGACGTTGTGGTGCTGGCCAACGCCGCATGTGAGCGACAAGGGCTCAAGCAAGTCCGCAGCGTGTTTGCCAACATGTCCGTCGACCTGCACCGGCTTCTTCCTGCCGGCCGGGTGAGCCGCTTCTTCCTCAACTTTCCCGATCCGTGGTGGAAGGCACGTCAGCACAAGCGGCGCGTGATGTCGCCCGAACTGGCGGCCGAGGTTTTTGATTTGCTGGCCGAGGGTGGCGAGATCTACGTGGCCAGCGACGTCTTCGACATCGCGCTCGACGCTATGTCGGTTCTGGAACACGACTGCTCGCGACGCTTCGTCAACCTGCGCGAGCCGTGGACCTTTCTGCGCGAAAATCCCTTCGCCGCGCGTTCGCGCCGCGAACGGCAGTGCGAGATGATGGGCATCCGCATCTGGCGGCTGGGCTACCGGCGAACATGATTTTCTATGGGAACCCTGAAAGGGTTCCCAAACCCTCCCGCGATGGTGCGCCGCCGGCATAGCCGGCGGGCTCCCCACGCGACTACGCAATATCGAGCTGAAGCTGTTCGAGCTGCAGAATACGGTCGCGGATGGCGGCGGCCTTTTCAAACTCCAGTTTCTCGGCCAGATCCATCATCTCGTTCTTGAGCTGCGCGATCACACCAGGCAGTTCGTCGCGTGCCAGGGTTCGCTTCCCCTTCTTGGGCAGGGCCAGCTTGCCCAAATCGACGAAGTCATCCTGGGCTGTGCCCGTCAGATCCTGGATGGCCTTGCTGATGGTCTTGGGCGTGATGCCGTGCTTGCGGTTGTGTTCCTGCTGCAGCTCGCGCCGCTGCCGCGTAGTCGAGATGGCTCGCTTCATCGAATCGGTCTCGTGGTCGGCGTACATGAAGACCTTGCCGCGCACGTTGCGAGAGGCGCGGCCAATGGTTTGGATGAGCGAGCGTTCCGCGCGCAGGAAGCCTTCCTTGTCGGCGTCGAGGATGGCCACCAACGACACCTCGGGCAGGTCCAGCCCCTCGCGCAGAAGATTGATCCCCACCAGCACGTCGAACGTGCCCAAACGTAGATCGCGCAGGATCTCGATGCGTTCCAGCGTGTCGATGTCCGAGTGCAGATAGCGCACGCGCACGCCTAGGTCGGCGTAGTACTCGGTCAGATCCTCGGCTAGGCGCTTGGTCAGCGTGGTGACCAGTATGCGGTCGCCCGCAGCAACCCGCGTGCGGATTTCGGCCAAAAGGTCGTCGACTTGCGAGGCCACCGGCCGAACCTCGATCTCGGGATCGAGCAGCCCAGTGGGCCGGATGATCTGCTCGACCAGGACGCCGCCAGCTCGCTCGATCTCGTAGTTCGCGGGGGTCGCCGACACGAAGACAACCTGGTGGATGCGGGCTTCCCACTCCTCGAAGCGCAGCGGCCGGTTGTCGAGCGCCGAAGGCAGACGGAATCCGAATTCCACCAGCGTCTGCTTGCGCGAGCGGTCGCCCTTGTGCATGGAGCCGATCTGGGGCACGGTCTGGTGTGATTCGTCCACGAAGGTCAGGCAGTCCTCGGGGAAGTAGTCGAGCAGGGTCGGAGGAGGCTCGCCGGGCTTGCGGCCCGACAAATGGCGCGAGTAGTTCTCGATGCCCTTGCAGCGGCCCATCTGCTCCAGCATTTCAAGGTCATAGAGCGTGCGCTGCTGCAGGCGCTGTTCTTCCACGAGTTGATTTCCTGCGTGCAGCTCGGTGAGGCGCTCGCGCAGCTCCTCCTTGATGCCGCTCATGGCTCGCACCAGTTGCTCGCTTGGGGTCACGTAGTGCGAGCCAGGAAAAATCGAAACTTCGTCCAGCTTGCGCAGCACCTTGCCGCGCAGGGGGTCCACTTCGGAAATGGTCTCGATCTCGTCGCCGAACCATTCCACGCGCAGGGCCTTTTCCCGCTCGTAGGCCGGGAAGATTTCCACCACGTCGCCGCGCACGCGGAACGTGCCGCGGGAGAAGTCCATGTCGTTGCGCTCATACTGGATTTCGATCAGGCGGCGCAGGACCGCATCGCGCCGCACTTCCACGCCAGCGGCCAGATCGATCTTCATGTCGAGATAGGCTTCAGGCGCACCGATGCCGTAGATGCACGACACCGACGCCACAATGATCACGTCACGTCGGGTGAGCAGGGCATAGGTGGCCGCGTGGCGCATGCGATCGATCTCTTCGTTGATGAGCGAATCCTTCTCGATATAGGTGTCGGTCGACGGGACGTAGGCCTCGGGTTGGTAGTAGTCGTAGTAGCTGACGAAGAAATGGACGGCGTTGTCGGGAAACAGGGTCTTGAACTCGCCGTACAGCTGATGCGCCAGGGTCTTGTTGTGAGCCATGACCAGGGTGGGGCGCTGGGCCTGGGCAATCACATGCGCCATGGTGAAGGTCTTGCCACTTCCCGTGATGCCGAGCAGAACCTGCGCCGGATCGCCGCGCTTGACGCCCGCGACCAGCTCTTCGATGGCGCGCGGCTGGTCCCCAGTGGGCACCAGATCGGTCTTCAGCTTGAACGGCGTCGGCATGACCGTGTCTCGACAGATCTCACGCGCGCGCTAGTGTAGCTGTCAAATGCCCTTCGTGCTGCGCGGATACTACGCAATTCTCGATCTGCCGGGCGAAATCCCCGAGGACCCAACGACTTTTCTCGCGCGGGCTAAAGCGCGACTAGCGGCGCGGCCCGCGTGCATGCAGCTGCGGGCCAAGCGCATGGGCGCGGCTGACCTCCGGCGGACCGCGGCGCTGCTCCTGCCGGCGTGCCGAGCGGCGGGTGTCCCTCTGTTGGTGAATGACCGACTCGATGTGGCCCTGGCCGTGGGCGCGGACGGGGTCCATCTCGGACAGGGCGACCTGCCGGTGCGCGATGCCCTGTGCATGCGCGCCAGCCAGCGATTCATCATCGGCGTATCCACGCACGATCGGGCGCAGGCGCAGGCCGCCTCGCGCGACGGGGCCGACTACATCGGCTTCGGCCCCATCTTTGCCACCCAAAGCAAGGCCGATGCAGAGCCGCCGGTCGGGCTGGAGCGCCTACGCGAGGTGTGTGCTGCGGTTTCTTTTCCCGTGGTCGCTATTGGGGGAATCACGTTGGCGAACGTCGAGGCTGTGGCCGCGACCGGGGCCAGCGCTGCAGCGATCATCGCGGCCATCGACCACGCTCGTGATCCCGTGGCTGCGGCGAGGCGGGTCGCGGAGGCGTTCGGTGCGTAGCAGGGGGCCGGCGGTCGAGGCCGATCTCCGGCTGGCGCTGGCCGGGGTGAGTGTAGAATCGAAATGCTGGCGCAGCCAACGCCCGAGGAACAGACCGAGCTTCTCAGCCGCATCGACGCCATCGAGCGTTCCGTGAATGAACTCAAGACGCCCTTGTCTTTCGCTGACCAGCTCTACGTTTTGCGCGATCATGTGGGCATGGTGCGCCAGCACTTGCTCGCCGCCGCCCAGCCCATGAATCACGCGAAGGAAATCTCAGGACCCCAGTAGGGGCGTGGTCGCAAGCGCGTTTCGCGCCGGCCTTCGCTACACGCGCACCGCCAGCACGAACTTGAGGTAGTTGCCCTCGGGAAAGCCGGGATGCACGGGAAAGTCAGGGGGAAGGCCCTGGCGCTCGATGACCCGCAACTCAAAGCCCCGCAGGGCGGCTCCCTCGGCCAGTGCTTTGTCCACCTCGGCGGCTGACAGCTTGGCCGCGTTGTTGGCAAACGCGAGCAGTCCGCCTGGCTCGAGCACGGCCCCGGCGGCTCCGGCGAGCTCAGCCAAGTCCGATGCGGCCGAAAAGGTCCGGCCGGGGCCCTGGCCATGGGCGAAGGTCGGCGGATCGCAGATCACGATGTCGAAACGTCGGTGGCGTGAAGAGAAGCGCTCAAGCGTCTTGCTCGCTTCGCCGGTGACCTGCTCCATGCGAGCCGGGTCGAGACCCGAGAGTTCGTAGTTGCGTCGCGCGCGCGCGTGGGCCTTGGCCGAGGTGTCTACTGCCACGACTTCGGCGGCGCCGGCTCGCGCTGCGCGCACGGAAAATGCACCGGTGTAGGAGAAGAGATTGAGCACGCGGCGCTCGGCGGCCCGCCGGGTCACGCTGTCGCGTCCCAGGCGCAAATCGGGGAAGAATCCGACGCCCAGGGGCGCTGTCACATCCACTGCGAAACGACAACCGGTTTCCTCGACTACCACTTCGAGAGGGGCCTCTTCACCACGCGCTCGGGTTGCGGGATCCGCCGGAGCCTGGCCGGCCAGGGGCCGCAGTCGCTTCTGTTCGTAGATGCCACGCGGATGAATCGCCTCCGCGATCGCGTCCAGCAGTTCATCGCGCCAGGGCAGGGCGCCGGAGGAGTACCACTGCACAACCACGAAGTCGCCATAGCGATCAACGGTGACGCCTGGCAGGCCCTCACTCTCGCCCGCGAACAGACGCAGGGCAGTGGGCCGGTCCGGTCCGAGCAGCAGCCAGCGTAGCTGTGCGGCGCGCTGCAAGCGTTTGGCAATAGTTCCGGATCCCGGGTGAACCCGCTCGGTCGGATCGCGCGAGAGCACGCGGACAGCTACCGAATGGTCCCGGTCTAGGTATCCGCGCGCCACGAAGGCGCCATTTCCCGCCAGCAAATCAACCACAGCGCCGGTTTGCTCGCTCATGGCCCGTCCGGCCAATGCCTCACGAAAGACCCATGGGTGGCCGCCACGCAACCGCCGCGTTACGTCGTCGGGAAGTCGATACGACCCCTCGCGGACGAACATCCCCGGCACTGGGGCTCGCGGAATCCTAGACGCAACGCGCCCGGCGCGTTTCATCCTGACACCTCGAGACAGCGAGGAGCGGGCAGATGCATGACGGCGCAGAGTAGAAGAGACACGGCAGGGTGTGAACCATAGGGAGCAGCTCTTGCCCTGTCAAACGTGTTCACGCCCACACAGGGGATTGACTTTGAGCTGGCTCGCCGGGAAACTGCGTGGGCAGTCACCCACGGCTAGCGCGGTGAATTGCTTGTCATGCGAAAGAAAGGAAACTCCCTATGACGAGTGGGCCCGGGACGACAGGCAAGACCGATTTGCCCCCCGACGAAGCCATCGAAGAGATCTCCGGCCTCTTGGAAATGGACGAAGTGAACGCCGGCGGGTCGAAGACCGCTGACGGTTCCGAGGAGCCAGAGGCCGACGTCGCACATGCTGCCACATCTGACCTGAGTCATGAGCTCGAGGTCTCGCTGGAGACGCCGAGCCCCGTGCAGCTGGAGTCGTATCTGCTTCCTCCTCCCGTCGCGGACGAGCCTGCGAGTGGACAAGCGCCTGAAGCGGAGTCCGCCTCGGCCACCAACATGGCCTACGAGGATCTGCTCGAGAAGCTGGTTCTGCCAACACCGTCAGCCACTCCCGACGAGAGCGAGGCGGCTGAAGAGCCACCCCCGTTCGCCCCGGCGCGGCCCAGTTCGTCGCATCCTGTGGCCTCTCCCTTGGCCAATCTCTTCCCATCGGGTGCGCCATCCCTTGCGGACGTTTCCGACGAGCGCACGGTCGTCACAGCCAACCCGCTTCTGGCTGAGGAACAGGAGGCTGCTGCCCGCGAGGCGGAGAACTTCATCCTTCCAGCAGCACCGGTGGCCCCGCCCGTGTTTATGGAGCCGCAGGTTCTTGCGCCCCCCATCGGCGGGAACCTGCGGCCAACCGTTCTGGCCCCGAACAAGTTTATCCAGATCTCCTACCCCATGTTTGGGTTCATGATGCTCGCCGCGGTCTTGGTCGGCGGCGTGCTCTCCCGGCTCATGGCTCCGCCACGCACGGTTGTAACGGCGCTACCGGCTCAAGTGCCAACGCTGGTGGCTAGGCCCGTGGTTCCGGTGCCGCCGGCGCAGCCGGCGAATCCTGCGCCGCAGGTGGTCCCACTGCCGACTCCCACCGAACCACCGGTGGCCGCACAGCCAGCTGCCGCCGCTGCGGCCAGGAGGGCCCCAGCCGAGGCTCCGGCGGCCCAGCCCGCACCCGAAGAGTTTGGCATGGGTGAATCCCAGTCAGGGGCAAGAGTGAGGGCTCATCACGCGGTCAAGTCCCCTCGACCACCCAAGAGCGCTGCGCCAAGGCCGGTTGCGGCCAAGTCCGCGGCCTCCAAGAAACCGGCCAAAGGCGGCTGGGTGGATCCGTTCGCCCAGTAGGTTTTCCCGAGCCCAATCCAGGCAAGTGCCGGTCCCGACGGTGGCGCGGCTGAATGCCGTCGCGCCACGGCTCGATCTTGCCTCGCTGCTAACCCCCTGTTACTGTTTTACAATTGCTAAAGGAGCCGTTCGGATCTGTCGACGGCTCATGGGGGTAACATGAGTCGACTCGGAGAGCTCTTACTGCGAGATCAGATCATCTCGCCGGAGCAGCTCCAACGCGCACAAGAAGAGAGCAGAAAGTCGGGTGACCGACTGGGGAATTCTCTCATCAAGACTGGGGCCATCCCCGAGGAGGATCTGACCCAGTTTCTCTCCAAGCAGTACGGCGTACCCGCGGTCAATCTCGCGGAGTTCGACATCGACGCCGAGGTCATCGCGCTCGTACCCAAGGACGTGGCCTTGCGGCATCGGGTGGTGCCAGTCAACCGGGCTGGCTCCTCCCTGATTGTGGCCATCGCCGATCCTTCCAACATCCTCGCCATCGACGATCTCAAGTTCGTCACAGGCTACAACATCGAAGCCGTGGTGGCCTCCGATGTCGGCATCTCGGAGGCCATCGAAAGGTACTACAACCGGCGGGAAGAACTCGACCTCACCAAGGTGATGAACGAGATCCAGGACGAGGTGGAGGTAGGGGCTTCCGCCGAGTCTGAGATCAACCTGACCGATCTCGAGCGAGCCGCGGACGACGCGCCCGTGGTCAAGCTGTGCAACCACCTCTTGCTCTCAGCCATCCAGAAGGGCGCTTCCGACATCCACGTCGAACCCTACGAGAAGAGTTACCGGGTTCGCTTCCGCATCGATGGCGTGCTGCACGAGGAGATGTCGCCGCCGGTGAAGCTCAAGGCCGCGCTCTCCAGCCGCCTCAAGATCATGGCTCACCTGGACATCGCCGAACGCCGTTTGCCTCAGGATGGCCGCATCAAGCTCAAGGTGGGCCAAGACAAGGAGATGGACTTCCGCGTCTCGGTTCTGCCCACCTTGTTCGGGGAAAAGATCGTCCTCCGGCTCCTCGACAAGAGCAATCTGCAGCTCGACATGACCAAGCTCGGCTTCGAACCGGACCAACTGGCCGACTTCAAGACCTCCATCGAGTGCCCCTACGGAATGGTGCTGGTCACCGGGCCGACCGGCTCGGGCAAGACCACCACCCTGTATTCGGCTCTCTCCGAGCTGAACACCTTGAGCGACAACATTTGCACGGCCGAGGATCCGGTCGAGTACAACCTTCCCGGCATCAACCAGGTTCAGATGCATGAAGATATCGGGCTGAACTTCGCGGCGGCTCTGCGCTCGTTTCTGCGGCAGGATCCCGACATCATCATGATCGGCGAGATTCGCGACTTCGAAACGGCCGAGATCGCCATCAAGGCGGCGCTCACCGGCCACCTGGTGTTGTCCACGCTGCACACCAACGATGCGCCGTCCACCATCACCCGTTTGCTCAACATGGGGGTCGAGCCGTTCCTGGTCACGGCTTCGGTGCAACTGGTTCAGGCGCAGCGTCTGATTCGCAAGATTTGTGTGAACTGCAAGCAACCCACGGAAACGCCCAAGGACGAGCTCAAGGTTCTGGGCGCGACCGAAGAGGAGATCGCAACCGCAACTTGCCAGCGCGGCGTCGGCTGCCAAGTCTGTGGCGGATCGGGTTACAAGGGTCGCGTGGCGCTCTACGAGGTCATGCCCTTTAGGGATGCCCTGAAGGAACTGGTGTTGCAGGGGGCGGCTGCGGTCGAGATCAAGGGAGAAGCGATCCGCGAAGGCATGCGAACCCTGCGCATGTCAGGCGTGCGCAAGATCTGCGAAGGCGTCACCTCGGTAGACGAGGTCGCCCGCATCACCGCCGGTGACTAGAGGATGGCCGTTGGAGACTAACCCCAATCAAACGCCGCCCCCTCAGGCTGGTGGGCTTACCGTCAACCTGCAGCAGCTGCTCAAGGCCATGGTGGAGCAAGGCGCCTCCGACCTGCACATCACCACCGGCTCGCCGCCGCAACTTCGCATCGACGGTGTGCTGGTTCCCTTGCGGGTCAATCCGCTCTCCCCGGTGGACACCAAGCAGCTTTGCTATTCGGTGTTGACTGACACCCAAAAACTGCACTTCGAGGAGGAACGCGAGCTGGACTTTTCGTTTGGGGTGCGCGGCCTGGCGCGCTTTCGCGCCAACCTTTTCATGCAGCGCGGGGCTGTGGGCGGCGCGTTTCGGACCGTCCCATTCAAGATCTCGTCCTTCGCTGAACTGGGGCTGCCGCCGGTCATCGAGGAGTTGTGCAACAAGCCGCGTGGACTGGTCCTGGTCACGGGCCCCACCGGTTCGGGCAAGACCACCAGCCTGGCGGCCATGATTGACAAGATCAACTCCGAGCGGCACGAGCACATCATCACCGTCGAAGATCCCATCGAGTACCTGCACCCGCACAAGAAGTGCCTCATCAACCAACGCGAGGTGGGCGCTGACACGGAATCCTTCAAGAAGGCGCTCAAGTACATCCTGCGCCAAGACCCCGACGTGGTCCTCATCGGCGAGATGCGGGATCTGGAAACCATCGAGGCCGCGTTGGTGACGGCGGAAACCGGCCACCTCTGCTTCGCCACCCTGCACACCAACTCGGCGGTGCAGACCATTAACCGCATCATCGACGTGTTTCCCCCGAATCAGCAGTCGCAGGTTCGCGCGCAACTCTCCTTCGTGCTGGAGGGAGTCATCAGTCAGGCGCTGCTCCCGCGGGCGACGGGCCAGGGACGCATCCCGGCCCTGGAAGTGATGGTTCCCAATGCCGCCATTCGCAACCTCATCCGCGAGGACAAGATTCACCAAATCTACTCCATCATGCAGATCGGTCAGGGCAAGTCGGGTATGCAGACGCTGAACCAGAGCCTGGCCAGCCTGTACCTGCGCCGCCTCATCACCCTAGAGGAAGCCGTCGGCCACACCTCGGAGCCGGAAGAGTTGGAGCAGATCATCTCGGCCGGAGGGGCCGCACCCGGTGGTGGCCGTCCGCCGCTGGGCGGGCGACCGTCTTTGGGAAGGGGATAAACACAGATGGCCGCACAGCTCACAGCGTTCATTTGGGAGGCTCGCACCCGAACTGGCGACCTGAAGAAGGGCGTGATGGAGGCGGAGACCGAGGAGGCCGTCCACAACAAGCTCAAGCTTCAGCAGCTGCAACCGGTGGTGGTCAAGAAGCAGCCCCGCCAGTTCACCATCAACATCGGCACCGGTGTCGGCATCAAAGACATCGTCGTCTTCACCCGTCTGTTCGCCACCATGATCGACGCCGGTCTCCCCATCGTGCAGTGCCTGGAGATCCTGTCCACGCAAGCGGAAAACAAGCGTTTCGGCAAGATCCTGGCGCAGGTTCGGGCCAACGTAGAAGGAGGTCTCACCCTCTCGGATTCCATGCGCCGCTTTCCCAAGATTTTCGACAACCTCTTTGTCAACCTGGTCGCCGCCGGCGAGGCGGGCGGCATCTTGGACACCATCCTGCAGCGCCTCTCGACCTACCTGGAAAAAGCACAGAAGCTCCGGCGCCAAATCAAAGGTGCTATGGGCTACCCGATCACCGTCTTGTGTATCGCAACCCTGGTGGTGGCCGTCCTTCTCACCAAGGTCATTCCCACCTTCGAGAAGATGTTCAAGGACTTCGGCGGCGGAAAGCTTCCAGCGCCCACACAATTCGTGATCGATCTTTCGTACACCATGCGCAACTACCTGCCGTATGTCGTCGGAGGCGTCGTCGCGCTCGGGGCTGCGATCAAGTTCATCCTCCGGACGCGCAAGGGGCGCCTGGCCTTCGATGGCATGCTGCTCAAGCTCCCCATCTTCGGTGCGGTCATGCGCAAGACGGTGGTGGCGCGCTTCGCCCGCACCATGGGAACCCTGCTGGCCTCCGGCGTTCCCATTCTCGACTCCATGGAGATCGTGGCCAAGACCGCCGGGAACATGGTCGTGCACGACGGCATCATGTTCGTGCGCGCGCGCATTTCGGAGGGCAAGGATCTGGCCACGCCGCTCATGGAAACCGGTCTCATGCCCCCCATGGTGGTGCAGATGATTAGTGTCGGTGAGCAGACCGGCGCGCTCGATGCCATGCTGTCCAAGCTCGCCGACTTCTATGAAGAGGAAGTGGACGTCGCCGTGGCTTCCATGACCCGGATGCTGGAGCCCTTGCTCATGGTCTTCTTGGGCGCCGTCATCGGCGGCTTGGTCATCGCCATGTACATGCCAATCTTCGAGATGGCTGGCAGTATCAAAGCCGGCTAGACCGCCACATGGGTGAGCTCGAAGCCCGCGCCACGCCCGAGACCATGTCCCTCGGCGAGCCGGCCGCGCGGGGGCAGGTGGACCTCGCTCAGGGTGAGCAAGGTCGACACGAGGCACTGCGAACTGTCACCTACTTGATGCTCGTGCGTACGGCGCTGGCCACCGTGCTCATGATGTCAGTGGTCATTCTCGCCCTCACCCTGGGAAGCCCGGATACGCTTTCGGGTCCCTTCGGGCGATTCGTGTTCGCGCTGTTGGCCACGACCTACGTGGCCACACTGGCGTACGCCCTCGGGCTGGGCCGCATCCAGGATCCGGTCCGCTTCGCCGATATCCAAATCGGCGTTGATTTGGTTTTGGTCACCCTGCTCATCCACGCCACGGGAGGCGCTCAGAGCGGATACACTTTTCTCTACCTCGTCGACGTGGTCGCGGTCAGTCTTCTGCCCAAACGCTTCTCGCCGGGAAACGTGGCCGCCGCGAGTGCCCTGCTTTTCATTGGCATCTCGCTGCTCGGCTACCTGCGCATTCTGCCGCCCATCACGGGGCAAACGGTTTTTCCCTGGGATCTAACCCTGGAAGAACTGGTATTCCGCTTGGTCGTCTATCTGGCGGGCGTGGTTTCGGTGGCCGCGCTGGGCATGAGCCTGCACGCCAAGACCCGCGAAGCGCGCGAGCGCCTGGCCCAGCACGAGCGCATCGCCGGCGATCTGGCTTCTTTGCACCAGAACACAATTCGCTGCCTGTCGGCGGGATTGGTGACCACGACCCTGGACGGAACCATGACCTCGATCAACGACGCGGCCTGCGAAATCCTCGGCATCGGCACGCCCGCGCCTGTGGGGCAACGGCTTGAGGAATTGATCCCGGGCATGGCCGCCGTGATGGCCGAGGATCTCTCGCTCGGCCGCGTGATCCGGCAGGAAGTAATAGCGGTACACGCCAACGGATCGCCGCGCTGTCTCGCGGTTTCCGCCACGCCGCTGTCCGACCACACAGGCCGAATCGTGGGTCGCGTGATTCATTTTCAGGATCTGACCGAGCTTCGCAGCATGGAAGGAGCGGTCCGACGTTCCGAGCGCCTGGCGGGCATCGGCCGGCTCGCGGCCAACATTGCGCACGAGATTCGCAATCCCCTCGCCAGCATTTCCGGATCGGTCGAAGTTCTGCGCAAACAGCCCGGCACAGACGCCGAAGCCCGAACGCTCATCGACATCGCCGTGCGCGAGGTGGACCGGGTGAACGGCCTGATCTCGGGGCTACTTGACTACGCCCGTCCCCGTACCGAAGACCGCCAGCGCCTGGACTTGGGTGAGATGGTGACCGAGATCGCCAAGGTGTTCGAGCAGGAGCGCCGGTCTGCCGAGGTTGGTGTTGTGGTGGACGCGGAGCCGGGCGTGGCCGTCGAGGGCGCGTCCGGACAGCTGCGCCAAGTGTTGTGGAACCTCTTGCGCAACGCCGTCGCCGCCATGCCGGGGGGTGGTCGTGTGCGGCTCGCGGTTTCGCGTCGCGATCGAACCAATGGCGCGGCCGAGGCCGTTCTCTCGGTGAGCGACACCGGCATCGGCATTCCTCCAGAGGATCTCGATCACATCTTCGAACCGTTCTTTTCGCGCCGAGTGGACGGCACAGGTCTGGGTCTGGCCATCACGGCGCGCATCGTGGAGGACCACAAGGGGAGCATCGAGGTGTCGAGCGAGGTGGGCAAGGGCACGACGTTCGTGATCCGTTTCGCGGCTGCAACCTGACGGCGCCGAGGCCCTAGGTGCGGTGTGGGTGGCGGTGACAGTGACGGAGACGGTGTGAGTGGGTCAAGACATCGGTGACACTTTCGTGCCAGCGACGGTCACCGTGACCGTGACCGTCACCCACACCGATCCCGCTGCCGCGAATTGCAGCGCGCTCTTACCGGTCCGTAGCCGGCGTTGTGAACCGCGTGCCCGCCCCGTAGACTGTCCGGTTTCCAAGTGAACAACCAGAGCGAGCCGAAAACCAGTGCGCCCGAGCGGGACGCGGGGGTGGAATCCCTGCCGGTCGAGGTGGCCGAAGAGTTGTCCCTGCTGCGAGTCGTGCTGGCCACGCTCGATGGGCTGCCGGCCCGCACGCGAACCGTGGTGGATGACGCCGCCACACTCATCGAGCTGCGCGATGCTGTGGCCGAGGCCAAGCCTGAGGACCAAGGACCGCTGCTGGCGGAGATGCACCGGGTGGAAGCTCTGTCACGCCAGCGTGGCAAGGGCGAGGGCCCGCCTGTCGATCGCCAATCCCCCTATTTCGCTCACCTGCGCCTGCGCGAGGGTGATCGCCGTCGCGATGTGCTCATCGGCCAGCGCGGCTTCGTGGAACGCGGCGGCGGCGTGCAGATCGTCGACTGGCGCAACGCTCCTGTGTCTCGACTCTTCTATCGCTACGACGAGGGTGATTGCTACGAGGAACAACTGGGGAATCGAGTGGTCGAGGGTGAGGTGATCGCGCGACGGACGCTCTCCATCGTGGACAGTGAGCTGCGCCGGGTCGCGTGTGTGCAGGGCATCTGGGCGCGCGCCGGGCACAACGCCGTGTGGAAAGAGGTGGCGGCCCAGCCGATCAGGCTGCGGGTGGGGCGCGACGGGAGTGCATCGTGGATGGGACAGGCGCCTGGCAAGGAGCCGGAGGCGAACGTGCAGAGGCGCGGTCCTGCGCGGCTGGGCTTGCAGGCCGACGGAACCCGCCGCGCGGACCGCTTCTTACCGGCCATCGCCGCGCTCATCGACCCGCGCCAGTTTGATCTCATCAGCCGGCCGAGTGCCGGGGTGATCGTTGTGCAGGGCACGGCCGGCAGTGGCAAGACCACCATTGGGTTGCACCGCATCGCCTACCTGGCCTTTGCCGATCCCGAGCACTTCCGACCCAAGCACATCCTGGTCATCATGTATCAGCGGGCGCTCGCGACCTACGTATCGCGAGTGTTGCCGTCGCTGGATGTGCCAGGAGTCGCGGTGCGGACTTTCGCAGCTTGGGCCGAGGCCACGTGCCGGCTCACGTTTCCCGGCTTGAGCAGCCCTGCGGGCGCATCCGTGCCGCACACACCGCCGCTGGTCATGCGGGCCAAGTCACACGGGGCGATGCTCAAGTTGCTGGCCGATCGCCAGGCGCAGCTGGCGACGTGGTGTCGGGCCGAGTTGGTGGCGGCTTTGGCCAGCCGGCCCGAGTTGTCGGAGGCGATCGACATCTGGGATGCGTCCCAGGGCCCGGTCGATGTCCGGGTGACGGCACTGGCCCGCTGGGCGAAGCAAGCGCCGCTGTCGGCCACCGATCGCACCGCGATCGAGGCCGTGGGAGCGCGCATCCGGGCGCGCACGCGCGACGTGGTGGGCGAGTGGGCGTCGCTGCTCACCGACCGCAAAGCGCTGGGCGAGGGGTTCGCCCGCCACGCCCCTGGCCTATTCAGCGAGGCGCAACTCAATAGCATCCACCGCTGGTGCGTGGAACGCGAGCGACTGCGTGTGGGAGTGGCGGACGGAGACGATGACGAGGTGTGGGCTCTCGACGAGGAAGACCAAGCGCTTCTCCTGCGCATCCATCAGCTCCAGCGCGGCCCGCTCGGGGCCCGGGAGCCCATCGCCTACGATCACCTGATGGTGGACGAGGTGCAGGACTTCGCGCCAGTGGAGCTAGCCGTTCTGCTCGCCACCACCAACCATCGTCGCTCCATCACGCTGGCCGGTGATACCAACCAGTCCATCGTCCCTGAACACGGCTTCTCAAACTGGACGCAGATGCTCGCCGACCTGGGCATCGGCCACGACCGAGTGGAGCCGTTGCGCGTGAGCTATCGTTCCACGCGTCCCATCGTGGATTGTGCGCTTCACGTGCTCGGCCCCTTGGCCGGCGATCAGCCTCCCGTGACACCACGCCGAGGAGCGCCCGTGCAGGCCTTCGGATTCGTGTCCGCCGGAGAGTGCAACGATTTTCTGGCGCGCGCACTCAGGGATCTGGTGCAGCACGAACCGCTCGCCTCGGTGGCACTCATTGCCCGCCACCCGGAACAGGCGCGACTCTATTTTGAGGCGCTGGCGGCGGCAGAAGTGCCGGGACTGCGTCTGGTGGCTGACCAGGATTTTCTGTTCCGGGCCGGGATCGATGTCACCGACGTGGTGCAGACCAAAGGACTGGAATTCGACATCGTGATCCTGTTGGAGGTGACCGAAGGCTCATATCCGAACTCCGACATCGCACGCCGCATGCTCCACGTCGCCATGACCCGCGCCGCGCACCAACTCTGGATTACCCACACCGGGCCGAGCTCGCCGCTTCTGCCCGAGGGCTTGCGCTGAGCTTGCAGGCGTCAGCCTTGGAAGAAGCGATTGAGCGCCCACACCTCGCGGGCGCGCAGGCCTTGGAAGCGAATACCCATGCCGGGGAGCTGCTCCACTCCGCCCGGCTCAACCCAGCGGACCTCGCCACCCACCTCAATCGGCTCAGATTGCGTGGGAATGCGGAACCGGATCTGCAGCCTGGTCTGCAAGGGAAGTGGCGTCGTGGTCTCAACGAACACACCTCCCAGTGAAATGTTCCGCGTGGTGGCGACGTGTCGGTCTTCACCGACGACGACCTCCACCTCCAGGCGGCGCGCGTATCGGGGATCGGTTCGTCGAAAATGCTCAGACAAGTTATGCCTCGCTGTCGAGACGGAAACACGATGCGGAACCCGAAGTGAGTTCCGCATCTACCGCAAAAGGCTCAGCCGGGGCAAGCTCGCCCGAGCCCACGCGGTTGCGTCCCTCGACCGAGCAATTTTAGGTGAGGCGCGCGGTTTAATCAATGCGTCGCGCACGATTCGAAACGGGGTTGTGTGCTTCGCTGCGTCAACGATGAGGGGCCAGTTTTCGGCTAGACTGGGACGGCCGATGAACCTTGACACCTACCCCTTGAATCAGCTCGCGGATCGCGTGGGCACGCCCTTCTTCCTGCTCGACGCGGAGATTCTGCGCGGGAATCTTCGCCGCCTGAATGCCCTGACCGCGGGACCGCAAGTCGTTGCGCGCTATGCGATGAAGGCGAACTCGGTCCGCCAAGTGCTGGAGCTGGTGTGCAAGGCAGGTCTGTGGATCGACGCCGTGAGCGGCAACGAAGTGCTGCGCGCCCTGCGCGCTGGCTTTCCCGGCGGTACCGAACCACCCCGGATCATGCTCACGGCAGACGTCTTCCGCGACAATGCGCTCGAGGTTCTGCAGCAGCATCACATTCTGCCCAACCTGGGATCTCCGGGAATGATCCGGCAGCTTGCAGCGACCGGCTACCACGGACCCGTGGCTGTGCGGGCCAACCCGGGTTTCGGACACGGCCACGTCCAGGCCTGCGACACGGGCGGCCCTTCCTCCAAACATGGGGTGTGGCACGAGGACCTCGAGGAACTGCGCCAGGCCGCCGCTGCTGCCGGGCTGACCATCGTGGCGCTGCACGCGCATATCGGCACTGGCCCCGAGCCGCGCGAGTTCGACCAGAACATGCGCAAGCTGGTGGATTTCTTCGAGGCGATCTTGCCGGGATTTCCCGACGCGAGCGCGGTGAATTTCGGCGGCGGCATCCCGCACCCCTACCGCCCCGACCAGCCAGCCTATGATCTCTCCTGGTACCGGCCCGTTCTCGAAGACGCGGTCGTTCGCTTGGCGCGAGCCGCGGGACGCCCGATTCGCGTCGAGATCGAGCCCGGCCGCTACGCGGTGGCGGGCATGGCGGCCCTGGTGTGCCGGGTTCACGACATCAAGACCACACGCGCGAATGCCAAGGGCCCTGGCTACCGCTTCGTCATGGTGGACGCTGGATTCTGCGACCTGGTGCGGCCGGCCATGTACGGTGCGTATCATCACATCTCGGTGGTGGGTGCCGGCGCCAACCGAACGCCGGAGCCGTTGGTCGTGGCTGGTCCTTTGTGCGAAAGCGGCGACGTCTTCACGCGCGACGGAAACGAGCTATTGGTGCCACGTCTACTGCCGCGGCCTGAGCCGGGCGATCTTCTTGTGCTGCACGACGCTGGTGCCTACGGCTCGGCCATGAGCTCGAACTACGTGTCGCTGGGCCGCGTGCCTCAGGTGATGTGGGACGCCGGCCGCGCCACGTTGGTCGCTCGCCGCGAGAACTTGGACGACGTGGTTCGTGCCGAGTGCGAGGAGCCGCTGGCCTGACCCGTCGCCGTGCTACGCTTGCCGCAAAGGAGGAATCGTGCCGCTCTATGAATATCTCTGCCGCAAGTGTTCCAAGCAGTTCGAGGCGCTGATCTTCGGTGCCGACGTGCCCACCTGCCCGGCCTGCCAGTCCACTGACCTGGAGCGCCTCCTGTCCGTGGTGGCCGTGGGCAGCAGCCAGCCGGCGCGTGAACCGAGTGCGTGCGACTCATGTCAGGGTCGAGGCCGACCTGGCTGCGGCATGAACTAGCCCGGATCATATGCCATACGCCTCGCTCAGGGATTGCGTCGATGATCTGGAGCGGACGGGCCAGCTCCGACGGGTGGAAGTCGAAGTGGACGCGTGCCTGGAGGCAGCCGAGATCCAGCGTCGCGTGTTCCGCGCTCGCGGCCCGGCCGTGTACTTCGCGCGGGTCAAGGGTTGCCGCTTTCCCATGGTCAGCAACCTGTTCGGAACCATGGAGCGCGCGCGCTTCATCTTTCGCGACAGCTTGGACAAAGTCCGCCGCCTCATCGAGCTACGAGCGGACCCGGGCGCGGCCTGGAAACGCCCGCTGCGCTACGCAGGCGTGCCCTTTACTTTGCTGCGCACGCGGCCCAGGCGCGTGGCCGGCGGTCCGGTCTTCGCCGGCCAGGTCGAGGTCGGCGAGCTGCCGCAACTTCAGTGTTGGCCCGACGACGGCGGCGCCTTCATCACGCTGCCCCAGGTGTACAGCGAGGATCCAGAGCGGCCCGGACCTGCCCACAGCAACCTGGGCATGTATCGCATCCAGCTTTCTGGTGGCCAGTACCAGCCCAACCACGAGGTGGGCTTGCACTACCAGATCCATCGCGGCATCGGCGTGCACCACGCAGCTGCCATCCGGCGTGGCGAGATCTTGCGTGTGAACGTGTATGTGGGCGGCCCGCCGGCCATGACCCTGGCCGCGGTCATGCCGTTGCCCGAAGGCGTGTCCGAGCTGGCGTTTGCGGGTGCGCTGGGCGGCCGGCGCGTGCGGCTGGCCGAGCAGAAGGGCTGGCCCTTGCCGGTGCACGCGGACGCCGACTTCTGCCTGCTCGCCGAAGTGGATCCCGAGGTGCGCAAGCCTGAAGGGCCGTTCGGCGATCACCTCGGCTACTACAGCCTTGCGCATGATTTTCCGGTGCTGCGCGTGCGCCGGATCTATCACCGCGCGGAGGCGATCTGGCCGTTCACCGTGGTCGGCCGGCCGCCTCAGGAGGACAGCGTTTTCGGTGCGCTCATCCACGAGATCACGGGTCCACTGATTTCGTCGACCCTACCTGGCGTGCACGCGGTGAACGCGGTGGATGCGGCCGGCGTGCACCCGCTGCTGCTCGCCTTGGGCAGCGAGCGCTATGTACCGTTCGAAGAACGCCAGGAGCCGCAGGAACTACTCACCCAGGCCAACGCCATCCTGGGACAGGGCCAGCTTTCCCTGGCCAAATACCTGTTCATCGCGGCAGTTGACGACGATCCGCAGCTCGACGTGCATGACGTCAGCGCATTCCTGCAGCACGTTCTGGCCCGGGTCGACTGGCGCCGCGATCTCCATTTCCAGACGCAGACTACCATCGACACGCTCGACTACTCGGGCGCGGGGCTGAACCGGGGATCCAAATTGGTGGTGGCCGCTGTGGGGCGGCCGCGGCGCACGCTGCCGACTGAACCGCCACCCGGCCTACGCTTGCCCGACGGCTTTACCGATGCGCGCGTGTGCCTGCCGGGTGTGCTCGCGGTGCGCGCGCCCGCAACTGGCTCCCAGGTCCTGGCGAAAGACTTCGCCGCGTTTTGTGCCGCCTTCCAGGGCGACGATCCGATCTGCGCCTTCCCGCTGGTGGTTCTGGTCGATGACAGTGAGTTTTGTGGCCGCAGCCTCGACAACTTCCTGTGGGTGACTTTCTCGCGATCCAATCCGGCTACTGATGTCGGCGGCATCGAAGCGGCCACGGCCCACAAGCACTGGGGCTGCCGGGGCTCGCTGGTGATCGACGCCCGTCGCAAACCTCACCACGCACCCCTCTTGGTGGAGGATCCACAGGTCACCGCCCGCGTGGACGGTCTGTTCGCCAAGGGCGGCCCGCTCGCGGGCCTTGAGTAAAAGAAACGGCGAGGTGGGGTTGACCCCGCCTCGCCGTTGTGAGTGCCGTACCGGACTAGAAGGTGCAGGTACCGGGGTCGCACTGCGCTGTCATAGCGGCCTGCGATGAACTGGCGAGGCTGCTCGGGCCAGTTCCACAACTCTGGTCGATAACGGTCGCCGTTCCTCCCGGGCAAGTCACGGACATGGCGTTCGTAGTGGGGTCTACGGCCATCGTCCCGACAGTCGTCCCGGAGCCGTCCTTGAACACAATCGTCATCGGAGGGGCAAGGATACCGGTGACCACCATTGAATAGCACACTGAGCCGCCATTCTTGACCGTCATGGTGGTCGCGAAGGTAGTCAGGTCCATTACGGTCTCCATCTTTACGCCGTTGGCGTAGCACGCGTCGGTGCCAGTGGCCGACGCCTGTTCCGTGCAGGTTCCGCTGGGCTGGCAACTTGTAGTCAGGCCTGCCAAGGTGCTCAAGCAGGTCAGATTCGCGCAAGCGCCCTGGAGGGGTAGCGTGCTACTCCCGGTGTTGCCGCCCAGTACGGCCACGCCGCCCGCACTAGTCGTGCCGGCCAGGCTGGTCACGCCGCCCGCTGCTTGGCCGGCCAGGCTGGTCACGCCGCCCGCAGCGCCGCCTGCGCCGCCGTTGCTGCTACTGCTGCAAGCTGCGGTCAACATGATCCCAATTGCCAGACAAAGTGTAAATACTCGCATTAGGGCTCCTTCCATTCTTGTTCTAGACAACCGTAAGTCGTGTAAGTGTGTGCAAGTTCACGATTCTTGTCAACGATCAACGACCGAGCCCTCGGTCTCTCCTAGGACGGTTCGTCACTAGAATTGCTTCATGTACTCGACCAGATCCTGGGGCAAGGGGCTTTCGATTGTCACCGGCTCGCGCGTGAGCGGGTGGGGAAAACACAGGCGGGCCGCGTGCAGGGCATGGCGAGGCAAGCCATCAAAGGCCGCCAGCAGCTCGGGGGTCAGCCCGGTATCGCAATAATCCATGAAAGCCTGCTCGCTGGCGCCATAGAGCTTGTCGCCGACGACGGGATGGCCGATGGAGGCCAGGTGAACACGGATCTGGTGCTGCCGTCCGGTTTCAGGCGAGGCCTCGACCAGCGCGTGCTCGGCAAAGGATTGCACCACACGGAAACGCGTCAGCGCGGGCAAGCCGTCGGGCGCGACGCCCATCATGATGCGCGTTCTGGTGTCGAGCAGTCGCATGGGCCGATCGATCACGCCCTCGGGTTCCGCCGGCACGCCATGCACCAGGGCCAAGTAGCTCTTCTTGACCAGCCGCTGTGCGAACGCGCGCTTCAAGAACGAGGCTGCCACCCGCCCGCGAGCCACCAGCAGCACGCCCGAAGTTTCCCGATCCAGCCGGTGGCAGATTTGCAGGGCCTCGCTGGGAAAGCGCTCACGCAGGAGCGCGACCAGAGTGTTCTTCCAGAACTTGGCCGTGGTGTGCATGGGCAGCCCGGCCGGCTTGTCGAGTGCGAGGAAGCTTTCGTCCTCGGCCAGAATGTCGAAGTGGCGGGGCACTTCGGGCTCCACCGGCGCGGGACGGTTGACGATGATGGTCTCGCCCGCCCGTACGCCCAGCGCCGGTCGCGGCCGCCGTCCGTCGGCCAGCCGCACCTGTTGCTCGATAACCGTGCGGATCTTCTCGCGCGACAGACGACGGATGCGGTGTTTGAGAAAATGGTCGAGACGCCAACCGTCGCACTCAGGGGGAACGCGCAGGCGCAACGGGATGATCTCCCGAGGCGCCTCACAACCATCCGCAGAAACCAGGTCCGTCTCGATCACGCCCCCGCTAGCTAGTCCTCGTCGAGAACGCCCTTCCAGCGCCAGTTGCCACGTTCGCGTTCCTCGGGCTTGGGCCGGGTTGAACGTTTCTTCTCCGGGCGTTCGCGCCGGCCCTCGGGCTTGCCAGCGGCACGATCACCGCCGGGGGCAGGCGGACGCGGCGGGCCGAAACTCCGCGGTGCTCCAGGAGAGGGGGAACCCCCGGGCCCTGAAAAACGAGAAGCACCACCAGGCCCTGGGGGCCCACCTGGGGGTCGCACGTTGCCGAAACGCGGGGGCCCGCTCGGGCCACCGGGTCGCGGCGCGCCTGGCGCAGGCCGGGCTTGGGCTTCTTCAATGATCAGCGCGCGGCCTTGAACCAGGTGACCGCCGAGTTTTTCGATAGCTTGCTTGGCACCGTCGTCGGTTGCCGTTTCAACAAAAGCGAAACCGCGCGGGCGGCCGGTTTCACGCTCGCAGGCCACACGGACACTGCGGACCTCAATACCCTCGCTGGTGAAGGCTTCCTTCAGCTCCAGCTCGGTGACGTTGTAGGAGAGGTTGCCTACGAAAAGGCGCGTTCCCATGAACTGCGTTCCTCGAGATCTCCGTCCTACTGGGCGACCGGGCGTTCACCGTTCACGCGGTCACGCAGCTCCTTCCCCACCTTGAAAGTTGGCGTCCGGCGGGCCGCAATCTGGATGGTTTCTCCGGTGCGTGGATTGCGTCCACTGCGCGCCGCGGACTCGCGAACAGCGAAGGCGCCGAACCCCCGGAAGTCTACTCGCTCTCCCTTGGCTAGGCCTTCGGCCACGGCATCCAAGAGGCAATCAATCGTCACTTCAACCTGAGGTCGGGGCAAACTCTGCCGCTGAGCCACGAGGTCCACCAGATCGGACTTTTTCATCGGTCGTTTGTTCTCCTTGGTTGCGTAGCGTTAATCTTGGGGCACGAAATCCCGTCGGAAGCTAGCTTCTAGGATATGGCGGCCTATCGCTCATGGTCAAGTGCCGCCGCGTCTGCGGGGGATGCGAGGCGCTTTCGGCATCGTGCGTTGCGCCAGGTCCGGCAAGTGCTGAGGTCGTTGAATTCTCTAGTGCCGCGTGGCTGGGCGACTGCGTTTCAAATACGCGCGCGCTGCGGGCAGGTCGGGGTCTGTCGCCGGAGCTTTGGCCACGAAGATCTCCCACGCCTGGGCGATGCGGGGCGTGAGAGCCCGATCGGTGCGAGACAGGATTTCGTACCCGATGCCGAGATTCTTG
Source organism: Myxococcales bacterium (assembly GCA_003142855.1). Classification (GTDB taxonomy): domain Bacteria; phylum Myxococcota_A; class Polyangia; order Fen-1088; family Fen-1088; genus Fen-1137. The sequence goes on along the minus strand of PLNW01000134.1, from coordinate 5,032 downwards.
AAGATGCTGGCGTGAATCTCGATGGACGGGACGCCAGGCTCGGCAGGGATGCCAAGCGCGGGCAAGCCACCTGCTCGCCGCACGACCTGCTCGAGCAGATTCACTGCCAAGCGCGCAGGTGCCTCCGCGTTGCCCGCATCGTGACTGTAGACGAGCGCCAAGTGAGCGCGCGCGGCTTGCTGGTTCAGCAGCAACTCGCCCAGCATCTGTTCCCACGAGCCAAGGGGATAGAGCAGTGCTGGTAGGCCATCATAGTTGGCCATGGCCTGGCGGTCACGCTCGGCCCATTGCTCGAAGTTGGGATAGCGATCAGCCGGGACCAAGGGATGGGTGAGGCCTGTGGTGGCCAGCAGGTAGCCATTCTTCCAGCTCTCGTCCCAGGTTCCCAGTCGGTCCAGCACCACCAAAGGGCGGTTGCGGTTGGCGTCCATGAGCTGCTTGATGGTGAACCCACCTGGCTGGTACACGCCGGCCGGCATCACCAGATCAGGGTGGCGGCGGCGCGCACGGTCGCAGTACCAACGGGAGCCCAACAACTGCTGGTCGAGGTGGATCACGTCGGGTCGCAGTTTCTCGACTTCGTGGAAGTAGAAGACCGCGCCCGTCACGTGATCGCCCATGGTGACCACGATGGCGTCCTTGGGCAACGAGGCAAAGGCGGCTGTGACGAAGTCGCGAAACACGGTGTTGCCACGTTGACTGGCGCCGCCGTTAACGACCGCGCCTGCCAGAAAGACCAGGCAGGCGCCGGCCAGGGACAGCCGCGACACAAGAGCCGGGGAGGCGGCGCGTGTTTCCAGTCGCTCGACCAGCCAGGCCCAGCCGATTCCCGCAGCCAACGCCACAAGAAGGTCCGATTGAACGAAGAAGCGCGAGAGCACCGTGCGGTAGAGCGGCTTGGCCGTCGACATGTTGGACAGGGCACAGAAAAGGAAGGCGTAGCCGAGCAAGAGAACGAGAAGCATTCGGGACTGGGCGCGGTCGGTTCGCTTGCGCGGAGCCAAGGCATACCCGGCCACAGCCAGCAGCGGCCCCAATCCGAGCAGCCGTCGCAGCGAGCCGCCCAACATCAAGCTGAGGGTCTGGAAGAACGTGCCGTTCTCGACGAACGCATCGGCTTTGCTGCTGGCTTTTCCCAGGCTGAAAGTCCCATAGTCGCGGCGCAGGAAGTGGCGCAAAAGGCCGTCAAGCGTGGTCTCGTCACCCCAGGAGACCGCCGCCGCCGACCGGGACGCCACGGCAAGATAGGCGTAGGGCAAAAGGCCGAGCGCGCCGCAAAGAACGGCCAGCGCCACCCCGGAAGCGCGCAGCTCTCGTCGCGCAATCCAAAGCGAACGCAGAAGAACAGGCGCCCCGACGAATAGGAAAGTATGGTGGTTGCCCATGCCCAGGCCGCAGGCGAAAGCCAAGGTAAAAACCTGGCGTCGGGTTGGCCCACGCTCGATGCGCAACCAGAGGTAGAGAGCCAGGGCTCCGAACATGGCGTTTAGCCCGAACACCTCGGCCGTGGTGGCGTAGTGCCACACCAGCGGGTCGGTGCCAAAGAGCCCTGCCGCCAGCAGGCCCGCCGCCGCTCGTCTGGTCCATAGCTGCGCGGTCGCGCAGAGCAGGCCGGCAGCTGTCGCGGTGGACACGGCGGAGAGCAGGTTCACGCGCCAGGCGATGGAGGGGCCGAAGGGAAGGGCCGCGAACAGCCGGGCCAGCAGGATGAAGACGGGATAGCCCGGCGGATGGGGCACGCCCCCGGTGACCGCGGCGGCCGTCAGCTCGCCGCTGTCACCGCCCACGACGGTAGGTGCCAAGGTGGCAAGGTAGAGAGCCAGCAACGTGACGAAGGCGGCGAGGGGGGCGATCCAAGCAGAAGCCCCGGTTGCATCCGTCTGGGGTAGCGTTGATTCGGGCACGCGCTCGCTGCTGGGCACGCCAGTCGGTCGTGCGGCGCGAGCGCCACCGGGGGATGATCGACTGGTCTTTGCTTTTCGCCCCATGAAGGAATCGAGATAATGCCACGAGTTTCGTGTCCGCCTGCGGCCACAGGGGCGCGATTCTTGCGCGACTGCAACATGGGCTCTCCTGACGCCGAGCCGGGTAGCTGACGAGCCTGCCCCACAGGGGCAAAATGTCCGGTGGACAGGGCGCGTCCGTGTTGTAGGCTTGTTTTCAAAAGGTGGTGAGCGGGGTGAATACTGAATCCGGAGGATCGTTCATGAGTCAAGAGACCCGAAGCCGCCGCGTGGTCATTGCGGAGGACAACGACGACATGCGCGCGGTGATTCGTGAGTTGATCGAAAGTTTGGGCGCCGAGGTCGTGGAGGCTGCCAGCGGGGGAGATCTGATCATGCTCCTGACCGACGAGAAGCCGGTCGATCTGCTCATCACGGACGTGCGCATGCCATGGATGACAGGGTTTCAGGTCTCGCTGGCCGCGCGCAACGCGGGCTTGACCATGCCCATCATCGTGGTCACCGCGTTTGGTGATGATCACTTGCGCGCACAAGTCGAGCGTCTGGGCTCGGCCAGCCTGCTTTCCAAGCCTTTCCGCCCCGAGGAGCTGTTGTCGCTCGCACGGTCGCTCTTGCCGTCCTGACCGCGACCAACCTTCGCTAGCGCAGCATGAGGCTGGCTCGAAAACTCATCCTGGCCACACTGGTAGGGATGGCCTTGGTCTTGGCTGCCAGTGCCTATTTCCGCATCACGAGGGAACTGGAGCTGTTCGAGCGTGACATGATCATGGACCACGGGGTGCTGGCTCAAACATTGGCCAACGCGATTCCTCGCGTGTGGGCGGAAAAGGGGCGCGCGGAAGCCTTGAGCCTGCTTGAAAACGTGAGCACACCTGACGGACGGTTTCGCGTCCGTTGGGTCGACGGCGATGTGCCCCCCGCACCAGCTTTTTCGCGAGAGCGGCACTACACCAACGTCCCCATCCGGGTGCACGGACAAGCTGTGGGCTTCGTTGAGCTGTCCGAATCACTCGCCTACCAGCAGGCGTATGTGCGCGACACCTTGGTTCGCGCGGCGTGGGCGACCCTGGCGGCTGTCTTGGTAGCGGCCCTGCTGGCCGCGGGGCTGGGCTTCTACATGGTCGGGCGGCCTCTGGCCAAGCTGGCGCAGAAGGCCCGGAGCATCGGCGCCGGCGATCTTTCTGGAACCCTCAATCTCAGACAGCGCGACGAGATTGGCGAGCTGGCCCGGGAGTTCGATGCCATGTGTGACGGTCTGGAGCAGGCGCGGGTGTCGCTGGCCGGCGAAACCGAGGCGCGCGTGCGAGCCATCGAGCAATTGCGCCACGCAGACCGCCTGGCCACTGTGGGCAAACTGGCTTCGGGCATTGCTCACGAAGTGGGAACCCCGCTGGGCGTGGCCCTGGTGCGAGCCAACATGATCGCCTCGGGCCGCATCGGCGGTGACGAAGCCCGCCAGGGGGCTCGCATTATCGGCGAGCAGGTGGAGCACATCGCCCGCATCATCCGCCGCCTTCTCGACTTTGCGCGCGGGCAGTCGGTGCGGCCGCCCGGGCAAGGCGCGCGCCGCGAGCCGGTGGATGTCGCCGGCCTGGTCGAGAAGACATTGTCTCTGGTGAAACCGCTGGCCGACAAACGACAGCTCACCCTGGACCTCCACGCGACGCCTGGCCTGCCCAAGCCGTCCCTTGACGAGGGGCAGATCCAGCAGGTGCTGCTCAATCTGCTGGTCAATAGCATCCACGCCAGCGACCACCCAGGCCAGGTGATGGTGGACATCTCCGTCGCGAACGCGCCGGCCCCTGCGGATCTGGGCGGCGCCCAGGGCGAATACCTGTGCCTGTCGGTGGCGGACCAGGGCGTGGGCATCCCGCCCGAGATCCTGCCGCGCATTTTCGAGCCCTTTTTCACGACCAAGGGGGTGGGCGAAGGTACGGGACTGGGCCTCTCGGTGGCCTACGGGATCGTGCGTGAACACGGCGGCTGGATCGACGTGCAGAGCGCCGCCCGCCAAGGCAGCCGATTCTCCATCTATCTCCCGGTGAACAGAGCCGCCTAGCAAGAGCGGGTCCACGGCAGAGGCCCAGGGGACAGGGAAGCGGGCGACGCCTGCGTTGTTCTGTGGCTCAAAACTGGCAATTCCTTTATGCTGGTTGCGTTCCTCTCGGGTATGGGCGTCCGGGTAGTCGGTCCCTTGGATCTCGACCGGAGGTTGTTTCGATGAAAACTGGCCCGCAACCATGGCTTCGTAGTGGCGTGCTCACACTGAGCGCTTTCATCCTGCTGCTGGGCGGACAGAGCGCCGCCGCCGAATCCAAGGAAGCTTCGCCGAGCAAAGAAGCTCTGCCGAACAAAGAGGAACCACCGGAGTTCCGCTTCGACTTCGGCGTGTTTGGCGGCGGTCACTTCTTCGACAACAATCACTCGCTGGGCCGCGCCCCGGAAAGTCCGCGTGAGCTTTCACCCGCCTCAGGCGGGGTTTTCGGTGGCCGGTTGGGCCTGCACTTCAACCGCTGGTTTGGGCTGGAAGCGGAGGTCGACGCCACGCCCACCCATACGCGCAATCACAATGCGTCGATGTGGGTCTTTGGGTATCGCGGCAGCCTGATTCTCAACCTGAGCGATAGCTACTGGTTCCAGCCCTTCATCTTGGCTGGCTACGGCGGGCTGACCTCGCTGGTCAACAACAGCAACCCCGCGCTCATCGTTCAGCAGGATATCCCGGCGAGTTCCACCTGGGGATTCATGCACGCGGGAATCGGGTTCAAGGTCGGGTTCACCCCGTGGACCGGGTTGCGCGTCGACGGGCGAATCATGGCCCCGTGGACCGCGCTGTCGCCGGTCATTCCGCAAGGCAATCGCATCGGCTACGGCGGGCCTGACTTTGAGGTGCTGGGCTCGCTCTTCGTCAACTTCGGCGAAATCGAGAAGGTGCACATCTTCAAGGAGACGATCAGAGAGCTCAAGCCGACCAGCAACGATCGGGACGGCGATGGCATTCCTGACGACCTCGACAAGTGCCCGAATGAGCCGGAGGACAAGGACGGCTTCCAGGACGAGGATGGCTG
>PLNW01000154.1 GCA_003142855.1 Myxococcales bacterium | reverse complement strand
CGGTTTGACCGGCGCACGGAGAACAGCATGGGACAGAAGAAGGTTCTCTATTTCGCCGAAAACGCGATCTCGCCCATCCAGGGTGGAGGCATCGTCGTCAAGGCGGCACTAGACGGGCTAGCGCCGGAGAACCTGCTCGGCTTCTACACCTACCGGAACATCACGCCATCCCCCGAATTCGCGCCTCGCTTTCACCTCCTGCCGATTCTTGGTACGGGTAGCCCCTCGTCGCAGGACCTACCGCGGCCGCTCACGCTGGTCGCGGGTGCCGATCCGGGTGGGATCATCACTCAGCTCCGAAGCCTGGGAAAGCGAGCGGCTACCATCGCTACTCAGGTGCTGCTGCCCTGGCTTGGAAGCGATCAGCACTATGTGGACCGGCTGATGGCGGAGGACGGCTTTCAGCCGGACTTGGTGTACTTCTCGGGGCTCTCGCTGCGCACGTTGCGACTAGCGGTCGGTACCGCGGTGGCACTCAACAAGCCCCTGGTCATGCTCAACATGGACGACTGGATGGCCGATGAGAGCGGCCACTACGGGCCGCTGTCCGGCTACTGGGAGCGGCAAATCGCGGATACTATGAAGCTGGCGAAGCCGCTGGTGGCCTATGCCTATAGCAACAGCCCGCATCTCGCGCGGCGCTTGAGCGAAAAATACGGGATTTCTCACGACACCGTCAACAACGCTTCACCCGATCTACTCAAGGGGCGGCTGACCTGGAGCCCGCCTTCCAGGCGGTCCGGTCTGCTGCTCACCTTCGCCGGTGCCATGAACTGGCACTTGCAGGGGCAGACTCTGGTGCGCGTGGCCGAAGCCGTCGCCGAGCTCCGCACGTCCTGTCCCGTCGAACTGCGCATTTTTGCGCCCTGGGAGTTCGCCCCGCTTGCCAACCAGATCTCCGTGCCGGGTGCCGTCACCTACTGCGGCTTTCGTTCCCCGTCGGACCTGGTGGACGCATACCTCGAGTCGGACTTCTTGGTTGCCACAACCACGTTCCTGGAGAAGCGCATTCGCCTGTTTCGATACTCGCTCGCCACCAAGCTGAGCGACTATTTATGTGTGGGCCGGCCCGTGCTTGCCGTGGGGCACCCGGACTGGGCGCTCAGCGACTACGTGGACGCGCACGGCTGCGGAATCACGGTGAGGACTCCGGACCGCAGCCAGCTGAAAGCCGCCATCCAGCGTGCCCTCGTTATGTCGGCCGAAGAGCGCGAGCGCATCGGCCGAGCCAATCGCAAGCTGTGGGAGCAAGCCCACGACGTGCGCGTCATGGCCAAACGCCTGCGCGAAATCCTCGGCCTGCCCACCGACTGAGGCGAGGCCTGCCGGGCTCGGTCCCGGCCCATGCTATCCTGGTTGGCGTAGCCCCCATGGACGGATTCACCCTGACCACCCACCGAGTGATGAACCGGCGTGGAGTGCTGTGGCTGGGGCAGACGTGCAATCTGCGCTGCTACTTCTGCTACTTCCTCGACCGAATCGAGACCAAGGCTCATGCCGAGCACCCGTTCATGACGATCGAGAAGGCCAAGACCATCTGCCGCACGCTGGTCGACTACTACGGCAACAACTCGATCGACATCCAGGGCGGTGAGCCGACCATCTGGGGCGACATCCACGATCTGGTTAGCTACTGTGCCGGCATCGGACTCAAGCCCACGCTCATCAGCAACGGAATCGTGCTGTCCAAGAACGGCGCCTGTCAGCGGCTGAAGGACGCCGGCGTGTACGACATCCTGCTGAGCGTTCAGGGGCTGGGCAGCGTCTACGACGAGATCGTGGGGCTGCCGGGCGGCAGCGCGCGCCAGATGACCGCGCTGGAGAATCTGCGCGCGGCCCGCGTGCCGTTCCGATTCAACACGGTGCTGTCCAAGCCGGTGCTGCCCCAGCTCGAGGCGGTGACCCGACTTGGGATCGAGTCGGGTTCGCGCGTGATGAACTTCATTGCCTTCAATCCCTTCATCGATCAGACCTGCGGCCGGCGATCCGCCAAGAACGTTGCGAGGTACGGCGAGATCATGCCCCACCTGACACCCGTGCTCGACACGCTGGACGCCGCCGGGGTCGAGGTCAACGTGCGCTACCTGCCTTTCTGCGTGTTCGAGGCGCGGCACCGCAAGTTCTGCCAGAACTTCCAGCAAATCGTATACGACCTGCACGAATGGGATGCGGCGTCCGAGGGTTGGACCTCGTTGCCCGGGCTCCGGCAGGCTGCGCTGCCGCTGCAGCCGCCCATCTCGCTGCAGGAAACCGTCTGGCGGCGCAGGCTGCTGCTGCTCGATTCGCGGCTCCGGGCCTCGCACGGGCGCTTTGGACAGCGGGCCGCAAAGCTCTCGTCCTCGATGCGAGGTGCGGCACGCGAGCTGCTGCGCCACATTCATCAACCACCCTCGTCGAGCGACACGGGACCCTGGGGCCCGGCCGAGCGACCACACAGACTCGATCTGATCGGGCTTTCTGCCGGCCTCGAGCGGGGCTGGCAAGCGGCCCGCGAGAATCTGATGGGCTACGCGCCGCTGCCCAGGATCGAGGCGCTCCATCGCGAGTCCCGCATGCTGATGCCCAAGGTCGTGCATCCGTACACCAAACCCGCCGAGTGTGCAGCGTGCACGTTGTCGCCTATCTGCGACGGCTTCCACAAGGATTACGTGGAGATGTTTGGCGCGGACGAATGCCGGCGCGTGGAGGGGACCGGCAAGGTCACCGATCCGAAGTGGTTCATCAGCAGCCAGCGCAAGGTTGTGGAAGAGCAGGAATATGACTGGGCGCTTCCTGCCGAGCAAAGACCGTCGCGATGAATGGGCGGGTGACCGGCAGGCTTGGCCATGCTCGATAAACTTGGTCTCCGGCTCACCCAGTCTGCAATCTGGCGTCGCTATTTCGCGCAATCGCTTCCCGGATACCTCGCCAGGCGCGTGGGGAAGAAACTCCTTTCCGCGATGGCGCCCAGTCCCAGCGCCGCCCCGGGTTCACTGATTCGTTCGCGCGTGGGCCGGGACGGCAGCCCCAGCGTGCTTCTGGTGCATCTTCCCTTCCCGGCCAATCGCAGGCACAAGCGCGTGGTGCCCATCGGGCCGGCGTATCTTGCCTCGTACCTCATCGAACGCTCGCCGTCGCTGCATGTCGCCCTGCTCGACGCACACGTTTACAATCTCGATGAGCCGGCGATCCTGCGAGAGATCAACGCGCGTCCCTGGGATGTCATCGGATTGTCCTATTGGACAGTCCAGCGCTCGCTTGCGGCCCGAATGACCCGCGCCTTGCGCGACACGCAGCCCGGGGCGGTGATCGTGCATGGTGGGGTTCACCCGACCCTGTGCCCGGCCGACGCGCTCGAGACCGCCGACCTGGCCGTGATGCACGAGGGAGAGGAGACGCTGCTCGAGATCGTGAATGCAATCGCATCCGGCCGATCCTGCTGCGACATCGCGGGAACGGCCGTTCGCCCACCCAAGGGCGGGCTCTCGCTGGTCTCGGGCGTGAAGATGAACCCCGCGCGCGAGCCGCTCGACCTGGACTCGCTTCCCTTTCCGGCAATCGATCTTCTGCCCATGGAGAAGTACTCCACACCGCTGCACATCGTGGGCGGGCAGCGGTGGCCGATCCTGGGTTCGCGCGGATGTCCGTACGCCTGCGCTTTCTGTGCTTCCCCCCGCATCTGGGGCCGTCGCGTGCGTTTCCGCTCGCCGGCCAACATCATCGATGAAATGCGGCACGTACTTGGCCGCTGCGGGATCTCGCGTTTTCATTTCTGGGATGACAACTTCACCATCAACCCGCAGCACACGCGGGATCTCTGCCAGGCGCTTATCGCGGCCAATCTGGGCGTGCAATGGGTGTGTCTCGATCGCGGAGAGCACATCCACCGCAACGCTGAACTCCTTTCCTTGATGCGAGCGGCCGGCTGCATCGGTGTCGAAGTCGGCGTCGAAAGCGCAAACCCCGATACGTTTGCCCACATCAACAAGAACCAGGACCTCGAGCAGAGTCGGCTGGCCATCGACGACCTGAAGTGCGCGGGGATCGCGCCTCTGTACACCTGTATGGCATTCAACCCCGGCGAATCGATCGTCGGCTACTACCTGCAGAAGGAGATGCTCGACGAGGCGCAGCAGGGCCTGCCCTGGCACAACTATTTTCACCGGCTGCCCTTTCCCGTCTACATCGGCCAATTCGCGACGCCCTACCCGTCGACCGAGTTCGCTGCCCAAGTCCGCGAAAACAGTCTGGTCGTGCTCGACGACGACGAAGACCTGTTTCACCACCAGATCAACACCATCCCCAACTCGCTGCTCGATGACGTGCCCGTCCGGACGATGGATGGGCCCTTGTCACGGGATCATCTCACGATTCTCTTGCTTGGCACCGAGGCAGCCTTGTACCGCGAGTTCTCGCTCGAGGAGTCGCGCAGGGAGAGAAACCGCCGTCTGGCTGTAGCCGGACGCACCTACTGTAAATTCTGGACCGCGTGCGACGGGGTCCGCACCCTGCGCACGATCGCCCAGGAGCTGGCGCTCTCGCAGGATATCGCTCCGAACCGCAGCTACCGCTACGCCGCGCTCGCCGCCTACCTACTCGGCCAGATCGGCGCGTTGCGGTCTGCCACGCACCACCGCAACATGCCCATGGTCGCCAAGCCGATCGCGATTCCGCTCGCCGCACGTCTCGACGTTCGCTCCGCGGTGCGGGCCGCTCTGAGGTCTGGCTAGGCATGCCCTCGCCGGGTGCACCCGCGCCTGCTCCCCCACATGCGGCTCAGCCCGCGCGGGTGCGCCGCCCGAGCTGAGCGGCTGCGAGACGCGCAATCAAGCCGCCGAACCGCACCCAGTCGCGCACCCGCTCGGGATTTCCGCTTGCCGTCGCCGGACCGGGCTCCCTCAGTTGCCGGGTAAGAAAATGCACCCCTCGCGCCAAAGCGCGCGCCCGGTCGGTTGCCGCTCGACGGAGCCTAGTCGCGACCCGAGGCCGCGGCCCGGCCGGAGCCGGCTGAGCAGGCCGATGCAAACCCACCGTCCAGTAGAAGAGGCGGTGCCAGACGCGGACCTTACGATAGTCGATGCTGCGGATAATCCCGCGCTCCAGCACCGATCGCAGTTCGTAGCGCTCGTGTGAATCGAGGTCCATCAGATCGCCGCGGGCGACGCACTCGTCGTGAACCTTGGTGCCTGGAAAGGGTGAGAGGATGTTGCACGAGATCACCGCGGGTCGGATCTCGGCGATGAACTCATAGGTCTGACGGATATCATCGTCGGTCTCCCCGGGGACACCGATCAGCACGTTGGCCGCGACGGAAAGGCTGAAGCGTCGGCAGAGAGCCACTGCGGCCCGGGCCTCGTCGGGATTGGTCTCCTTGTTAATGATGGAAAGCATCCGGGGCGACATGCTCTCAAAGCCGAACCAGACCTGGCAGCTGCGAAAGCCGGAGAGCAGGCGGGCGGTCTCCTCGTCGAAGCCGTCGGAGCGCTCTTGCACGATCACCCCGAGGTCCGGGTGGCGCCGCAGCAACTCGTGCAGGATGGCGTGGAAATGCTTGCGCCTGGTGGTGGCGTTCACATCGAGGAAAAGAAGATTGGTGAACTTGTAGCGCGCGTGAGCCTGCTCGACCTCGCGCAACACGTGGTCAACCGAGCGGAAGCGCATGCGCTGGTAGAATTTCTTTTCGCCCGAGACGCAGTAGGTACAGCGGCCGGGGCAACCCCGCGCCACCTCCAGGGCATAGAGCGTCCGGTACTTGGCCCCCCACTCCGGGAAAAGGTACGGCGTCGGGAGCTGGTCGAGATCCTCGGTGATGGAGCCTGCTATCATCTTCGCTGACCCGTCGCCAGCGGCTAGCTTGTCCAGCAAATCCGGCAGCGCCTTCTCGCCCTCGCCTGAGACCACGTGGTCCCAGCACGCAAGCGGCTCGAATTCCTCGGGAGCGACTGTGGCATGGATACCGCCGCCGATAGTTGTCTTGCCCAGGCTCTTGGCGATCTCGGCGACGCGGCAGGCGATGTCGAAGCTCGGGGTTTGTACCGAGATACCGACGACCTGGGCGTCGCTGCGCCGGAGACGCTCTTTGAGCTCTTCCTCGCAGCGAAGTTGCCGCATGTCCAGCAACTCGAAAGCATGGCCCCGCTCGGCGACGACCGCCGCAAGGAGCGAGAGTCCATAGACGCACTCGGCATCCGATGTGCCGGCGGCGATGGCCGCGTCCCAGGAGCCGTAGCCGATATGAGCGATGCCAGGGTACACGAACGCAATCTTCATCGGGGCTTGCTCCTGGTCGCAGCAGGGCGCGTCCCGACGTTTCCTCTCCGTCCTGGGGCGGCCATGGCAGCCACAAGGCGCAGTCTACCCCATCACAGCGGCCAACGGACGCCCGTTGCGTCGCTGCAGGCGCGCGGCGAGTTCAATCCCCCACCGATGGCCTGTTGCGCCAATCCGCTCATCCGAAGAGCTTTGCGTACTCGCGCTCGTAGATCGAATCCCAGTCGTACCAGCGGGCCCGGTCTCGACCGCTGGCCCCCAACCTCGCGGCGAGAGCGCGGTCGTCAAGAAGACGCTCGAGCGCGGCGGCCAGTGCTGACGGATCGCCCGGCGGGACGAGCAAGCCCGTCTCACCATCGATCACGGTGCTCGCCAGCCCGCCGACGGCGCTTGCGACCACGGGACGTCCCGCGGCCATGGCCTCGACTGCCACGATCCCGAAGGGCTCGGGCCAGATGGCGGGCACGACACACACATCACAGCGTGCATAGGCCGCCAATAGCGCATCGGCATCGAGCCAGCCGAGACCCTCTGCGTATGGGCGCGGCCATGGGTGGCGCATGGTGAGAAGAAGGCGGAAGTCTTTGCGTCGCGCCCACAACCTGTCGCAGGCTTCGAGCAGCACGGCACCACCCTTCACCGGATCGCTGAGCCGTCCGGGNNTCGTTGTAGACGATCACCGTCGAGGCCGCAGCAAGCCCCTGGATTATCGTCTGACGGTGCGCGAGACTCCAGGCGCGCGCTGAGAGCAACTCATGCACGATCGAGGGGCTGCGCAGCAAGCGAAGGTCCCCCAGAGAGCATGCCCGGCAAAGGTCCCATGTCTTGTTCTCGCCATCGAGTCGGTCGATGCCTTGGCACTGGGCTCCCTGGCGGAAGAGCACGCCGTAGCGCCGCGCGCACAGCATCTCGTAGGCGTAGAGACGCACGATGGGGTGATAGCGAGCCAGGCTCAAGGTCAAGTGCGGCTTGAGGTGCAACCCGTCCGCGATCCACACCCGGTCCGGCCGAAAGGCCGAGACGTGCTGCTCGATCACACCCACCGTCGAAGCGATGTTGAACCCGAACGCCGGCAGCTCGACAGGCTCGACCTGGAAGCCCACGTCGCCCTGGACGCGCCCGCGACCGATTCGCATCCAGTGCCTGGGAACGAACAGCCGCACGTCGTGCTGTCGAGCTAAGCGGGCGCCGATCTCCTTCACGTCGACCCGGGCGCCCCCGTCAGGAGGCCAACGGAAAAGCAGATCGACAATCGCGACGCGCGCCATACCCGAGCGAGTGTAGACTGTCGAAGCGGGCTCGTCACGACTACCCCGGGAAATGTACGGCGAGCCCAGTTCTGGGCTACCATCCTCAGTCTATGTTCCGGAATACTCTGGTGACCGGGGGCGCGGGCTTCGTGGGCTCGACGCTGGCTCTTGCCCTCAAGTCGCGCCACCCCGACATGCAGGTGGTTGCGTTCGACAACCTGCACCGGCGGGGATCCGAACTCTCGCTGGCGCGCCTGCGGGCTGGCGGAGTCCGCTTCATGCACGGCGATATCCGCATCTCCGAGGACGTGGCTTCGGCCGGCCCTTTCGATCTGCTGCTCGACTGCTCGGCCGAGCCCTCGGTGCTGGCCGGCATCGGGGAGAGCCCGGCCTACGTCACGCAGACCAACCTCCTCGGCACCCTCAACTGTCTGGAGGCCGCGCGGCGACACGGCGCCTGCCTGCTCTTCCTATCCACCAGCCGCGTCTACCCCATCGAGCTCTTGCGGCGAATCCCATTGGCCGAGGGCGAGTCGCGCTTTGAGATCGACGGCGCCCGCTGCCAGGGACCCGGCCTCAGTGCCGCCGGGATCGCGGAGGATTTCCCCCTGATTGGGCCTCGGTCGATGTACGGGACGACCAAGCTCGCCTCCGAGCTCTTCGCCGCCGAGTACGCCGACAGCTACGGCGTGCCCGCCATCATCGATCGCTGTGGCGTGCTCACCGGGCCCTGGCAGATGGGCAAGGTCGATCAGGGCATCATAGTTCACTGGGTGATGAGCCACTTCTTCGGCCGGCCCTTGCGCTACATCGGGTACGGCGGCAGCGGCAAGCAAGTTCGCGATATCCTTCACGTCGATGATCTGCTTGCCCTGGTCGAACGCCAGCTCAAGGTGCTTCCCAGTGCGCACGGCGAAATCTACAACGTGGGCGGCGGCCGCTCCTGCTCGGTTTCCTTGCGCGAGTTGACGGAATTGTGCCGGCGCGCAACCGGGAAGACAGTCGAGATCCAACCGGTGGCCGAGGTTCGCGCGGCGGACATCCCGGTCTACCTGTCAAACACCGAGCGAGTCAGGCGGGCCTTCGACTGGGCTCCCGTGTACACGCCCGAGTCGATCATCACGCAGATCGCACAGTGGGTCTCCTCGCACGCTGCCGAACTCGAGGCGATCACCGGCTAGAAGACGGCGCGACGGCTACGAACCGCGCGGATTTCCGAGAGATCGCTGCCGAATGAATGCGCAGGCGACCGCGTTATGGGGCCAAAAATGCGAATCTTCGTGGCGATTCGGCGCAGATGTGATACAAATTTGCATCACAATCGTCATGTTTGTACTAGGTGATAGCTGAAATCTGACGATCTATTAAGAAGAAGGCAAAGATGGCAAAGACGGCGGCGAAGAAGAAGACAAAGTCGCGCCAGAAAATGCAACTTCGTGGCAAGGCGGCGGACGCCAGCCCGGCGACGAAGATCCCCACCGGCGGCGAAAAGCTGGTGCAGTGCCTCGAGCGCGAAGGCGTGGAAATCATCTTCGGCTTGCCCGGCGGCGCCGCCATCCCGCTCTTCGACGCGCTCATCGGGTCGAAGATCAAGCTGGTCCGGGTTCGCCACGAGCAGGGCGCGACCCACATGGCCGACGGCTACGCACGCGCCACCGGGAAGCCAGGCGTGGTGCTGGTGACCTCGGGCCCGGGCGCCACCAACACCATCACCGGGCTGTACACGGCGCTCATGGATTCGGTGCCCATGGTCGTCATCACAGCGCAGGTGGTGCGGGCGCTGCTGGGCAAGGACGCCTTCCAGGAAGCGGACGTCACCGGCATCACCTATCCCGTGGTCAAGCACAGCTATCTCGTGCGCCAGGCGGCCGACATTCCTCGCATCATCAAAGAGGCTTTCTACATCGCCAGCACGGGCCGGCCGGGCCCGGTGCTGATCGACGTGCCCAAGGATCTGGCGGCCGGCCCCTGTGATGCTCCCTTTGTCGATTCGGTCGATTTGCCCGGCTATCACGTGCCCCAACGGGCGGAGACGCAGGACCTCAAGCGGGCCGCGCAGTTTCTCGCCAAGAGCCGCCGGCCCGTGCTCTACGTCGGCCACGGCGCGGTCGCCTCCGACGCGGGCCGGGCCATCCTGCAGCTCGCCGAGAAGCTGCAGGCGCCGGTGGTCACCACCCTGCTGGGCAAGGGCGCGGTGCCCGAGGATCAGCCGTTGCACCTCGGGATGCTGGGTATGCACGGCACGGCCTACGCCAACAAGGCGGTGGCTGATTGCGATCTCATTATGGCCATCGGTGCGCGCTGGGACGATCGCATCACCGGCAAGCTGTCCGAGTTCTGCCGGGACGCGGTCAAGATCCACGTGGACGTCGACCGGGCCGAGTTCGGAAAGATCCTCGTGCCCGACCTGGCCGTGTCCGGTGATGCCCGTCTCGTGATCGAGGATCTCATTCCCCTGGTCGAGAAGGGCGAGCGCGCCGAGTGGTTGGAGCAGATCGCGGCCTGGCGCCAGCAGTTCCCGTTGCACTACCCGAAGAAGGGTGGCCTGCGGCCGCAGCACATCCTGGACCGGCTGGACAAGTTGGGTGGCCGCGACTCGATCGTGGTCACCGACGTGGGCCAGCACCAGATGTGGGCGGCCCAGTTTCTGCGCACCACGCGCAATCGTCACTGGTTGTCGTCGGGCGGCGCCGGGACCATGGGCTTCGGTTTCCCGGCGGCCATCGGCGCCAAGCTGGGCTGGCCCGACCGGTCGGTGTGGGCCATCGTGGGCGACGGCGGGTTTCAGATGACCCTGTCCGAGCTGGCCACGGCCGTGGTTCACAAGCTGGCGGTCAAGGTCATCATCATGAACAACCACTACCTGGGCATGGTTCGCCAGTGGCAGGAAATGTTCTACGACAACCGTCTCTCGGGCATCGACCTCGATGGCAATCCCGACTTCGTCAAGCTGGCCGAGGCCTACGGGGCCAAGGGCTTGCATCTGCGCCGGGCCGCTGACGTGGACCGCGTGATCCAGGCGGCCATGGAATACAACGACGGTCCTTGCCTGATCGACGCCGAGGTGGTCAAGGAAGGCAACGTGTTCCCCATGGTGCCGGCCGGTGCCAGCCTGCGCGAGATGATCATCGATCCGCCACGCATGGAACCCGACGATGAGGGAGAGCTGTCATGACCGCGTGCCTGCCATCGACCCTGAGCGAGAGGAAACCATGAGCGCTGCACTCGCCATCCCTGCTGCCATCCCTGAACACGATCCCCTGCACACCATTTCGGTGCTGGTGCGCAACCAGCCTGGCGTGCTGGTGCGCGTGGCTTTGGTGTTCGCCCGCCGTGGCTACAACATCGAAAGCCTGGTGGTCAGCCCCGATCCCACCGACGCCGGATTTTCGCGCATGACCATCACCTCCCGGGGCGCGCCCGAAACCCTGGAACAGATGATCCGACAGGTGGCCAAGCTGGTCGACGTGGTGCACGCCATCGACCACACCGGCCAGTCGGCCGTCGAAACCGAGATCGCGCTCATCAAGCTGCAGGCCCAGGTCACCGAGCGAACCGAAATTCTGCAGATCGCCGAGCACTACAAGGCCAAGGTGGTCGATTGCGGTCCCAATTCGCTCATCCTGCGGGTCACCGGCGGCAGCGAGAAGCTCGACAGCTTCATCTCGCTGGTACGCCCGTTCGGCCTGGTCGAGCTGGTCCGGTCAGGCAAGATCCTGATGACCCGCGGACCAGATACGACATAGGGACGATTTGGCGACTACAATAGCTGGGTGACCGCCGAGGTTCCCGCTGAAGCTGCCGTGCGCGTGTCGCCCGATCGCGCGCAGGCCGAGGCGTGGGACTTCGTCCTCGAAGCGGTGGTCATCCCGCACCGGGTGGGCCTGACCGAGGAGGGTTGGGCTGTGCTGGTGCCGCCCCAGTTGGTGGCTACGGCGCTGGCCGCGCTTGATGCCGCCGATCAGGAGGCCAGCGAGGAGCCGGCGCGCGAGCCGCAGGCTCCTGACCATGGTCGGTCGTTCGTCGGGCTGGCCGCGGCTGTGACCATCGCAGCCTTCTTCTGGGTGTCCGGGCCGCGCGCTGGCGCCGACGCTGGCGGGTGGTTTCGCGTGGGAAGCGGCGTCGCGGGTCCCATCGTGCACGGACAATGGTGGCGGGCCGTGACCGCGCTCACCCTGCATTCGGATATTAGCCATGTCACGGGCAACGCCGTGGCGTTCTTGGTGTTTCTCTCGGCGCTGGGGCGCTGGCTGGGCGGAGGCCTGGCGCTGTTTGCGACGCTGCTGGCGGGCACGGTGGGAAACCTGACAACCGCGTACATCTACGGGAGTCCACACAACGTGGTGGGCGCGTCCACCGCAACCTTTGCGGCTCTGGGACTGCTGGCTGGTTTGCAGTTCCTGCGGCGCTACAGCGCGAGGACTGTGGGTCGAGGTAAACGCGCCTTTCTGGCCGTTGCCGCCAGTCTGGGCCTGTTCGCCATGCTGGGCGTGGGCGAGCGGTCAGACATGCTGGCCCACGCATCGGGCCTTGCGGTCGGGCTGGGCTTCGGTCTGCTGCTGGGACACTTCGTGCGCCGCCCGGTGAAACCGCCCGCACAGGCCATCTGCTTGCTCGCGACAGTGGCCACGGTCGCGGGCGCGTGGCTGCTAGCGTTCAGACACTGACGTCCGCGAGGAGCCTGCTGCCAGATCGCGCGGTCCGTGGTATGTCCGCGGGACCATGAGCAAGCGAAAGTCGACGTCACGAGGGAACCTGCGCAGCCGCAGTGCCGGCTTGCGCCGCGAGTTCGAGGAGAAACTGGCCGCCCTGGTCGAAATTCCGTCGGTGAGCATGGATCCCNNTGGTGCTCGGCCGCCTGGTGCAAGACCCGAAGTTTCCAACGGTCACCATCTACAATCACCTCGACGTGCAGCCCGCTGACGCCGAAGAGTGGCGGAGCCCGCCTTTCAAGCTGGTCCGCGACGGCGATCGGTGGCTCGGCCGCGGCACCACCGACGACAAAGGGCCAGCCCTGGCCGCGCTTTTCGGGGCGCGACTGGCTTTGCAAGACGGCGTGCCCCTCAACTTCCAGTTCCTCTGGGAAACCGAGGAGGAAATGGGCAGTCCAAGTTTCGAGGCGGCGCTTCGCAAACTGGCCAAGGCCGACAAGCCGCTGCGCACCGATTCCATAGTGGTCTCCGACAGCTTGTGGCCGCAGGCGGGTCGTCCGGCGATCCCGTACGGTCTGCGCGGCCTGGTGGGATTCTGTGTGCGCCTGCAAACCGGCGACAAGGATGTGCACTCGGGGACGACCGGCGGCGCGGCCCGCAACCCGCTAGGCGAATTGTGCGCGCTCATCAACGATTGCTACGACGCCCGCACCGGCCGGGTGAAGATACCCGGCTTCTACCACGACGTTCGTCGCCTCGGCGCCGCCGAGCGCCGTGGTCTCTCTAGGGCGGGCTTCTCCCGTCGCCACTTCCAACTAGCGCACGGCCTTTCCAGCGTGCGCTTTCCCGACGACGCGCATTTGCGCGAAGCGATCATGACTGCGCCCACCTTCGAGGTTCACGGCCTGACGGGCGGCTACACCGGCGCGGGCATCAAGACCATCGTGCCTCATCGGGCCGAGGCCAAGCTGTCCTGCCGGCTGGTGCCTGACCAGACGCCGGCGGGCGTGTTCAACCTGATCCAGCGCTTTGTGAAGCAACGCTGTCGCGACGCCGAGGTGATTCACGAATCCTCGCTGTCGCCTTTTCTCGTCGATCCGTCGGGTCCGCACCTGGAAGCCGCCCAGCAGGCCATGTTCGAGGCCTTTGGCAAACGCCCGGCGCTCACCCGTGAAGGTGGCTCCATCGGTGCGGTGGTGACCATGGATCGCATCCTGCGCGCGCCGGTGGTTCTGCTCGGCCTTTCCTTGCCCGAGCACGGCTATCACGCAGTCAACGAGAACTTCGACTGGGGCCAGGCCAGCCGCGGCATGGAGATGTTCTGCCGTTACTTCGCAAGTCTGGCCGAAATCCCTCGACGTTCCTGACCCGCACCACGGCTGGGCTGGCGCCACCCGCCCCTGGCGCTATTCTTTGCTGATGTCTTCTGCCGACGACCAGCCCGCTGGCGACACTCGAGCCAAGCCGCAGTCCGCGGAAATGCCTCGACGTGGCGCTTGGAAGATTGTCATCTCGGTGGTGGTGGTCAGCGTGGCTTTGGGCGGGCTGCTGTGGGCCTCCACGCGGGAAGGGGCCGAATACTACAAGTACGTTGACGAGGTTCTGGCGGATGCGGCCCGCTACCAGGGCAAACGCCTGCGTGTCCACGGCGACGTGGTGGAGGGATCGCTAGAATCGGACCAGGCGTCGCTGCGCTATCGTTTCAAGATCGCCAGCCGCGCCCCGCGGCCGCCCGGCGTGATCAGCGCCGAGTTCCACGGCATTCCGCCCGACACCTTCAAGGCAGGCGCCGAAGTCATCGCGGCCGGTGTACTCGCCTCTGACGGTCACCTGCAAGCCGACAAGATCGAAACCAAGTGCCCGTCGAAGTACGAGGCGAAGTAGTCAGGCACGGCCTACTGCGGGCGTGAAGGCCTTGCCCGCAAGATGTACGCCTCGCGTTCTGCCAGCTGGGATGGGACTTTTGAGCAGCAGACCCCGCCTTCGCGATCCATCTCAGCCACGCACTGGTTGCAGGGCACGCAGCCGCTCTGGCGCGCCGATCCCGCCGCGTATTTCGCGATCAGTCCCGGGTCGTGGATCAGCGCGCGCCCCATGGCGGCCAGCTCGAAGCCCTCGCGCATCGCCACGTCCAGATCGTCCTTCGACTTGATGCCGCCCAGGAGGACCAGCGGCATGCGCACCGCACGCCGGATTTCGCGTGCCAGCGACAGGAAATAGAGCGGCTCAAAGGGATAGGCGTGGATCAAAGCAGGGCCGAAAAGGGCCAGCGCCAACTTCTGCGCCCAGCTCTTCTCCACGGCGATCATCTGGCGCAGCGGCCGCTCGCCGCGAAACAGGTGGAAGGGATTGCGGCTGACGAATCCGCCTGACAGCACCAGCGCGTCCGCGCCTCGCGCCTCCAACCAGCGCGCCACCGGCACGCTCTCGTCTAGTTCCAGGCCGCCGCGAAATCCGTCACGCAGGTTGACCTTGGCCAGGACAGGCATCTCTGGCGGCAGGGCCGCCCGCACCCGCTCGACCACCGACAGCGGGAGACGCGCGCGGTTCTCCAGCGATCCGCCGAAGCGATCGCGGCGCTTGTTGGTACCTGGGCTGAGGAACTGGCTCAACAAATATCCGTGGCCCAGGTGTAGCTCGACGGCGTCGAAGCCGGCCTCGCGCGCTAGCCGGGCCGCGCCCACGAACGCCCCAGTCACGTCCTCGATTTCCGTCTCGGTCATCGCATCGGCCAGCACGCGACCAGAAAGCGCACCGACCAGGTTGAGCGCGCGTGACGGGCCCACGGGTCTGCGCCGCTCCAGATCGTGGTTGTTGCTAAAGGCGCCGCAGTGGCCGAGCTGCAGCGACGCGGCCGCGCCCCCGGCATGCACGGCCGCGGTGAGCGCGCGTAGATCAGGAACCAGCTCGGGACGCATGTGAAGCTGATTACGAAAGGTGCGCCCGTCAGGCGCGACCGCACAGTACGCAACCGTGGTCATGGCCACCCCGCCCTTTGCCAGCGCGCGATGGTGCTCGACGAGCGCCTCGCTCACGCAGCCACCTGGGCTCATGCCCTCGAAAGTGGCGGTCTTGATGATCCGGTTGCGCAGCGAAAGCCCGGCCAGCTTGAAGGGCGAAAATGGATCAGTCACGGCGTGTCTCCACGCTTGGGCAGCCACTGCTGTATTTCACAAATACCGCAGCCCATCCACCACTCGCAGGCGGGCGGCGCGCACGGCCGGGTAGAGGGTGGCCACGAAACAGATGAGCTGGGTGCTGGCCGCCACCAGGAGGATCTCGCGCACCGAGATCTGCACCGGCAGGCGCGCGATCAAGTACACCTTGGGATCCAAGGGATAGCCGTAGAGCGCGGCCAGGCCGCAGATGGCCAGGCCATACAGGATCCCGAGGCCGGTTCCGGCAAAGCCCACGAAGGTTCCCGCGGCCAGAAAAACCCGCAGCAAGGTGGCGGCGCGCGCCCCCATGGAAGCGAGAATCGCGATCTCGCGCACCTTGGAAAGCACGATGAGCATGAGCGAGGCGATGATGTTGAACGCGGCCACCACGATGATGAAGAAGAGCAACACGGCGATCACCAGCTTCTGCATGGACAGCGCCGCGAAGAGATTGCGATTGAGCGTCTTCCAGTCGATCACGCGCGCCTCGGGACCCAGTCGCCGCTCGACTTCGGGCTCGATGCGCACAGCCTGCATCGGGTCGGTAAAGCGCAGTTCCACCCCGAAGATGGACTGGCGCGCGTTGCCCATGCGGCGCGCGTCCTCCAGGTTGATGAAGGCGAGGCGCGCGTCGTATTCGTGAAATCCCAGCGACGAGATGCCGACCACGCGGAAGGTGTAGGCGCTGGGGGCCGAGTCGATACCCCCGGAAAAGGGCACCAGGATCTGCAAGCATTCGCCCACGCGGCTGTGCAGGCGGTGGGCCAGCTCGCTGCCCAGAATAATCCGACCCACCGGTTCGGCCGCCGGGTCTGGGACAGGCTGCGCCTCCGCGCAGTGGGCCGGCCGTCCCAGGTCAGCCAGAGATCCGGCCACCATGATCCGTTGCAGCTCGGGCGCGCCGTCGGACAGGTCGACCCCTTTGAGATTGGCCCCGACCTTGCCGATCATGACTTCGCCGGCGGTGAAGCTGAAGGTGGACATGCGCTCCAACCCCGGCAGGCTGGCCAGCCTCTTCTTGATGACCTCCGCGTCCTGCTCGGCTTCGGCCATGTCTCGCTCCAGGCCGTACGAAGTCACGATGAGGTGCGCGTTGATGGCCAGAACCTTGTCCTGAAACTCGTGCTCGAAGCCACTGGTCACGGCCAGCACCACCACCAGCGACGCGACCCCCAAGACCACGCCCATCGTCGAAACCGTGGTGAAGACTGAAAACACCCGCAGCAGGACGAACAAGAGCATGGCCAGGGCCGCTACCAGCGCGAAGACCACGCCTGCGGTTTCCAGGCCGCGCGCGCGGCCGTGAGCCGCCGCCAGCATGATGAGGCCGGCCGCGACTCCCGCCATCGTGATGGTCAGGCCCACGCGAATGGCTCGCGATGGCGAGGTACGCTGCAGGTAGCGCACAGCCACGAATCGTTCGAAGCGGTAAGCAAAAAAGAGGAAAACGCTCGCGGCCAGAATGGCAAGCCCAACCCCGATGGGGCCGAGCCAGGGAGCCGACTCGCCTAACAACCTGGTCGCCAAAGGGACAGATGACATGTGCCCCGCAAGCTACGAGACGAAGAGCACGTGGTCAAACCCGCGCGAGCGCGATCCCGCGGCTGGTCGTGCATCTGAAACCTTCGTCAGAGCTTCCTTGACAGGGCTTACCAGCAAAACTTACCGTTGCACTTCGATGGGCTTGGTTCGTTCTAGCCTCGTTGCGTCATCCGTGATGCTCATGCTGGCCACGTTCGCCTCCCGCGCGTGGGCCGGAAAGAACGATCTGAATCTGCTCAACCTGTGTCCCACGGTGGCTTCGAACGGGAAGTGCCCATGGGTGCAACGCGGAAGCGACGGCTCGATAAGCGAGCCGGTAGAGACCTACCTCCAGGGCCCCCTGGGCGTGCAGGGCAGGCAGGATTTCCGCAGCTTGATGTCCGAGTTGGGCGTGGTGCTCGCGCCCCGCATCCCTATGGTGGCCGATACGGCAGGGTTCGGAGGGTTCCAACTTTCCGCAGAGCTGGGCCTGACGGAAATCAGCAACCACCAATCATTCTGGAACGGAGTAGAAGCGGTGTCCCCGAACAATCCCACCCAGGGACCGCGGCCGGATCCCATGCTGACGACCGTGGGGGCTTTCGTGCGCAAGGGGATCTGGTTACCGGTGCCCACCATCGAGCTGGGCTTCGGGGCCGTGCATCTTCTCGACTCACAACTCCTGGCCTGGCAGAGCTATGCGAAGTTTGCCATCCATGAAGGCTTCCACGACTGGCCGGTCCCTTCCTTTGCAGTGCGCGGCGCGGTTTCGTACCTGACGGGCACCAACCAGGTTGGCATGACGGTCACCAGCCTCGACCTGCTCATATCCAAGAGATTCGGGCTTCTCAAGACGGCGCGGCTGGAGCCCTTTGCCGGCTGGAGCCTGATTTCGATCTTCGCCCACAGTGGAATTCTCGACGCCACACCCTCGTGTGACGCCACGACGGCGCCCCTGGGCAGCAATCCGGGAACCCCTTACTGCCCATCAACTCCGACCGGCAAGAGCAACGACTTCAACGCGAACTTCCGCTTTCCGGGGCAGAACTCCATCACTCGCTATCGGCTATTCCTCGGGTTCAAGATCAAGTTCGCAGTCGCCTTTTTTGCGGCGCAATACGAAGCCTATTTCGCCGGCTCAACTCGAGACGGAAGCGCATTCAGCGCCAGAGATCAGAGCAGCACACAGAACGCCTTGTCACTCAGCACCGGCCTAGATTTCTGAGGATCGCGGGGAATCCCCGCGCTGTTGGTACTGACTCCCGCCGCTCACTGAGGACGGGCGAGCGATTTCTGCCCAGGAAGCAGTGCTACACGTGAGCCGTCAAGCCACTGCGGATGATACGACGCAGGCCTTCGGCAGGGAGGCGGGGGCCCCGCTTCTCTTCTTCGAAAATGATCTGCGCCATCGTGGCAGCCGTCAGATCCTGCTGAGTCGTCTTGTCGATGACCCGGATCTCATCACCATTGCGAATCAGACCGGCAATCTGTTGCAAGGTGACATAGTGGCTGTCGTGGGTGTCGTACAGCTTCCTGTTCGAATACCGTTTGATCGTGCGTACAGTCATGCCACTAATCTGCCCTGCCTCCGTGGCGCGTCAAGGGCTAAATTACAATCCCGCGTTATCAAAGCGGAATTTTCGAGCAACCCGGAACAGCTGTTTGAGCCGCGTCTTCACCGGATGGGCCGGCCGAGACTACGGCTTGGGCGCCGGCTCGCTCGACTGGTCTGAAGCAGGCTTGGTCTGCTCGCCAGGGATCTCACCCTTTTTGGGGGAAACCTCGATCTCGTTCGCGCTGGTGACAGCCCGCTTGAAGTTCTTTATGGCGCGGCCCAGACCATCGCCCAGCTGGGGGAGTTTGGTTGAGCCAAAAACCACCACAACAACGAGAACAATGAGGACCAATTCGCCAGCGCCGAGTCCAAACATTTTTTGAGTACCCAGCGTGTCTATACCACCGCCAAACCGCAGAGGCAATCGCGCGAATGGGGCATTTCTTGGTCCCTTGTGGTCGATCCTGTACGATCTGGTCCCATGCGGCTCACGGCGCACGCTGCCCAATTCCTGATTCCGATCGGCGTCGCCACATTCGCGACCTCTGCGCTCGCTGGCCCAGGCCGCGCTTCCGGCCCAGCGACAACCGGCAGTGCCGGCAAAGCCGCGGAGGCAGGCGCGGATCCTGTACAGGAGAACTCAGCCGAGCGCAAGGCGGTGCGGGGCGCTCCGCTCGAAGAGGCAGAGACCAACGAAAGCCCCGAGCTGCGCGAGGTGCACCGTTTCGAGGCACGAGCCTTTCCACGCCTGGGCGGGCCCGAACTGCTAGACGCCCAGCCAGACGATGCCGCTCTGCCACTGCCACCCGGGCTTACCGGCCGCTGGGGCGGCACCGGCGACATTCCCCGTCAGTTGCGCAGCCCCGAAGGGCCAACCCGGACCGACCAGGCGGCTGCCTTGGCACGACCCGCGTGGGCCCAGGCTCTCACACTGCCCGAGGTCCCGGTGCGATGGGCGCCCCAGGTGATCCGCTACCTGGACTTCTTCAAGAGCGATCCCAAGGGCCACGCCATCATGTCCTCGTGGCTGCGCAAGATGGAGCGTTTTCGCGCGATCTTCGAGACCGTGCTCGCGCGCAACGAGCTGCCCAAGGATCTCATCTACCTCGCCATGGTCGAAAGTGGGTTCGAGCCAGGCGCAACCTCGAACAAGAGTGCAGGTGGGGTGTGGCAATTCATGCCGCAGGTGGCGCGGGCCTACGGACTGGAAGTGAGCCACTGGGTCGATGCCCGCCGCGATCCCGAACGAGCCGCCGAATCGGCCGCGCGCTATCTCAAGGATCTCTACGTGCGTTTCGGTTCGTGGCATCTGGCCTTCGCCGCCTACAACGCGGGGTATGGCGCCATTCTCCGGTCCATCGCGCGCTACAACACCAACGACTACTGGGAGCTTTGTCGTCACGAGTCGGGATTGCCCTGGGAGACGACTCTCTACGTGCCGAAGATCCTGGCCGCGGCCATCGTGGGCCACAATCGCGCCGCTTTTGGTTTTGCCGATGTGGCGCCCGATGCGCCCTGGGCGTACGACACGATCTCGGTACCGCCGGGGACGTCGTTCGCCACCCTGGCGCGGGCCGCGGGCACCAGCCCAGACGTGATCCAGGCCTTCAACCCTGAACTCTTGCGCGATCGCGTGCCGCCGGATCGCGGTCCCTGCACGGTTCGCATCCCGCCGGGCTCGTCCGGGCTCTATGCCCAGGCCGTCGCGCAACTTCGCCGATCAGGGGAACGGGTCGAAACCTTGGTCTTGCGTTTTGGCGACACCCTCGACAGCGTGGCCAAAGCGCGCGGGGTTTCGCTGCGCGAACTCAAGCGCCTCAACGGCGTGAGCGACACTGCCGATCTGCGCGGGGGCACCACCATCCTGGTCCCGGTTCGGTCAGGCGGCCCGGCACCCGCGCCCAACGCAACCGACGAGAGTGAAGACACCATCCTGGTGGCGGTTCCCGATCGCGCGGTGGGCTGCCCTGGTTGCGAACGTGTCTTCTATCGCACGCGCGAGGGCGACACGTTGGACGAGATCGCCGATGTTTTCACTGTCAGCGTGGACGATCTGATTGAGTGGAACAACCTCGACCCGGAGGCCAGGCTCCAGCCCAAGCTGGTGGTGCAGGTCTTCGTCCGGGATGGCTTCGACCGGGCGAACGTGGCCCTGCTCGACCCCAGCAAGGTGCGCGTGGCCACGTTGGGATCGCAGGAGTTTCTCGACCTGGAGGCAGCCCGCCGGGGCAAGACGCGACTGCAATACACGGCACGCGCAGGCGACACGCTGGCCAAGATAGCGAAGCGCTACGGGCTGGCTCCGGGCGACCTGGCCCGCATCAACCGGCTCTCGGCCACCAGCGAGCTGGGCGAAGGGCAAAAGATCGTCGTGTACTCTCCGACATCGGAAATGCCACGTGAGATCACCGCAGCCAACAGCCTGGCTGGTAAGCGCCCGGCGCCGACGGGCAAGACTATCTTGGCAAAGAATACATCGACGCACGCGACGCCCAAGGGGACGGTGGCCCACAGTCCGGTCAAGACCGTGGCAACGACGGCAGGCGCACGGCCAGCGTCACCCGCGCCCACGGCCAAGCCAGGCGCGAAGAGCGACGCGAAGCCGGCGAGCAAGCCCGCGCTCAAACCCGGCCCAGCCCTGCGCCCGGTATCCGCATCCACCAAACCCGCAGCAGCAAAGCGGTAGTCTTGGCAGCCTTGCGTTTTGTTGTGGGCGCGGCCGAGGCAGGGCTGCGCCTGGATGCCTTCCTTTTGCGGCAAAAGGTGGTGCCCAGTGCAACCGCAGCCCGGCGGGCGATTGCCGAGAGAATCGTGTTGGTCGCCGGGCGGCCCGGCAAGAAGGGGCTGCACCTAGGCGAGGGTCAGGTAGTGGAGATCGCGGCCTCCATCCCAGACCGAGTCGTGCCGATCCCCGCGGCCGAGATCCCGCTGGCTGTGCTCTACGCTGACGATGACCTGGTGGTTGTCAACAAGCCGGCTGGCTTGCCCTCTCACCCGCTGCGGGCCGGCGAAGGGCCGAGCGCGGCGGGTGCGCTGGTGGCTCGCTTTCCCGAGTGCGCGGTCGCCTCGCCCGATCCCAGGGAAGGAGGGCTGGTCCAGCGATTGGATCGCGGCACCACTGGCGTGCTGGTGGCCGCGCGCCGCCGCGCGGTCTGGCCAGGCCTGCGCAACGCACTCGCGGCGCCGGACTGCGAGAAGACCTACCTCGCCGAGGTTGTGGGTTGCTTTCCCGATGTGGGGGCCGGTGAGAAGGACTTCGTGAGTCCGGGTGCCCGGCCTGGAACTCTGTCGGTGGCGGTGCCCATCGGCCGCGTTGGCCGTCGCGGATCGCGGGTGAAACTGGGCGGCGGCCGCCAGCCCTTGCCCGCAGTCACCGAGTTTGCTCTGGTGGAACAAAGATCCACGTCCGCACTCATTGAGGCGCGACTCTGCAAGGGTCGAACCCACCAGGTGCGTGCGCACCTGGCCTATCTCGGCGTGCCGGTCGTGGGTGACACCACCTATGGCGACACCACCTCCGATGCGGAGCCTCCAGCGCTCTTGCATCTGCACGCCGCCACCATCGTCTTCAAACACCCCACGACTGGCCAGCTTCTGCGCATCGAAGCGCCCCTTCCCGATTGGGCCTATCCAACTCTGTGATCTCCCCTCTCCCCTCTGTGTTCTCAACCTCCGCCCCAACGAGCCACCGGCCCCCAACCCGCACGCTGTCCCTACTCGAATCCTACTCGAACTGGGCGAGGCTGGTCTCCACCAGCAGGTGCAGAGTTCGATAGAACGTGAGCAATTCATCCGACGAGCCAAATCGCTCGGTCCATTCTGCCAGGGTGCGGCTCCCGTCGAGCAAACCCCAAACTTCACGCGGTGTGGGCCCCAGGCGAAAGGCCTCGGGGTTGATGCGAGGGTTGGGCATGGCACGCGGTCGGAAGACCGACAGCGGCGCGAACCGGCTGGCCAGAAAGTCGTAGCTCAGGGTCAGCACGCCGGCACCTAGGATCTCAAAGCTGCTAAGCCCGAGCGGAAACGCGGCCACAGGGTTCTGCAGGCCACGGAAGAAGCTGAACTCGCCCTCGGTCCAGCTGAACAGCTCCATCACGCGCTCGCGCACCTGCTGCGACAAGAGCCGAAACACGTCGAGCGGCCGCATGAGTCCGAGCCCGACCAGGGCCTCGCCCAGCTTGCCCGAAAAGCGAGGCATCTCAGCCAGGGCGCGCTCGAGATCGGACAGGCGCAGAAAGCCGCGCGTGACGAGGTACTCGCCAAAGCGATCACCGGACGTGTTGGAGTTGACCGACTCGGGCGCCCCGCGCACCAGGTACACGTCTTTCACCAGGATGCCGCGGGTGAAGCGGACCAGGCCGGTTTCAGCCATGACCGCCAAATCGGCGATGACGCGAGTCGTGGAGCTGAGCGACAGATCACCGATGTTGTCCGGCGGCATGGACTGCTCGTCGCTGGGCACGCTATCGGGCGCGCTCGCCACGGGGTTGGCCCGCACCTGGCTTGGCCTTGGCCGCAGGCCGCTCGCCGTCGCCCGATAGGTGGAGGTGTCAGTAACAGGCGTGCTGTCGAGAGGAGACGGGGCGCCCAGGCCGCCGGTCACATGATCGACCGATCCCGGGGTCCAGCCCGGCGTAGGAATGGCCGCTGGGGTTGCATACTGGTCCAGCTCGACCAGAGACATCGGCCGGGACAGGGCATCGTCGAGAGCGGCACCCACCACGGTGGCCGCGGGCGATGGATCGGCCCCCTCGGGGGAGCCTGCGTCCTGATCATCGAGGTCGATGGGGATGGAGGTTTCCTCGGGCTCATCGCCATCTCTCCTGCGTGACTGGGCTTGCTCCCGCTTCGGCTTGGAGCCTGCGCCGTGCCGCCGCGCCGGGGTGTCGTCCGTCTTGATCTCCCACTTGCGTGAGTGCTCCTGGAGCCGCGCCATCGCCTCGGGGCTCTTGTCAAACAGATCAGAAGCCAGAACACCGACATCGGCCGGGCCCACGCGTAGGCCGAATTGGAATTCCAGGTCGTGCAGCACATCGCGAAACTCGGCGGCAGTCTGAAAGCGCTCGTCCGGATTCTTGGCCAGCCCTTTGCGCACAATAGCTTCGAGGGCTTTGGGAATGTTCTTGCCGTATTTGTCGAAGCGTTCCAAGCGGCCGTCGCGCACCATGAGCAGAACGTCGAGATCGTTCTGCGCGGTGAACAGGCGTTTGCCCATGAGCATCTCGGCCAGGACAATGGCCACGGCGAAGAGATCGCTGCGACTGTCCAGTTCCGCGCCCCCGACTTGTTCGGGCGACATGTAGCCGTACTTGCCTTTCAACGTGCCGGCCTGGGTCTTGGACTCGCGCTCCTGCGCGTGAGCGATTCCGAAGTCGCCCAGTTTTACGTCACCGCGTTGGGCGATGAACACGTTGGAGGGAGAAATGTCGCGATGAACCAGGTGCATGGGCTTGCCCTCGACGTCTTTGGCGTTGTGCGCATAATCAAGCGCGTCGAGAACCTCCATGGCGATGAACATGCAGATGGCAGCCGGCAGGCGAACCTGCTTCTGCGAGGCCGCCCGGAGCAAGGCCAAGCCATCGAAGCCGTCCACGAATTCCAGGGCAATGAAGTACTGGCCGTTGACCTCGCCAAAATCGGTGACCTGCACGATCTTGGGGTGGATGAGCTGCGCGGTCAGCTTCGCCTCGTCGATGAACATCGACACGAAGGTCTTGTCCGCAGCCAGGTTGGGCAGGATGCGTTTGATGACCAGCAGCTTCTCGAAGCCATGACCCGAGAGGATCTTGGCCTTGAAGACCTCGGCCATACCCCCGGTGGCCAGGCGCTGGACCAGGGTATAGCGCCCGAACTGCGAGGGAAATGTGGTGTCCTTTCCCTCGTCTGGCATCAAGCCCTCATCTTAACACGTGAAGATCGCACGGAGAATCTGGGCGCCTCAGGACTTTCGTAGTACCATGGTTTGGGCCTCATGCGAATTCACTCGTCAGGTCAGTCGGACGTGGGCCGCCGGCGCCCCCACAACGAAGACGCCTTCCTCTGCGACGACGAGCTAGGATTGTATATCGTCTGCGATGGCGTGGGGGGAAACGCGAAGGGTGAAGTAGCCAGCGCCGAATCCGTGGATCTGGTGCTTTCCTGGGTCAAGCGCAGCCGCAAGACCCTGGATGCCTTTGCTGCGGCCCCGACCGAAGAAAAGTCGGGGCAGGTGCGACGCCTCCTGGAAAGTGCAGTGCAGTCGGCCTGCTACATGGTCTTCGGCATGGGCCAACTCGACCCCCGGCAGAAGGGCATGTCGAGCACCCTGTCTTCCTTGCTGGTGGCTTCCAGCAAGGCCTTCATCGCCCAGGTAGGTGACAGCCGGGTCTACCTGTCGCGCGACGGCAAGACGGTGCAGCTCACGGAAGATCACACTCTGATCAATTTCCGCCTCAAACTAGGGCTGATCACGCCCGAGGAGGCAGCCACGTCACCCGGCAAGAACGTGATTACCCGGGCCGTGGGCCATCAGGACTACGTCGAGGTGGACACCATCGATCTGGATGTGCAGCCGGGCGATCGCTTCATGCTCTGCTCCGATGGGCTGCACGGCTACCTGGAGGACGGCGAGGTCCATGGTTTCCTGCAAGGCGATCGGCAGTCCGTGGTGACACAGCTTATCGACATGGCCAACGACCGCGGCGGGCGCGACAACGTCACGGTTGTTGTCTGCGACATCGAGTAGGGCTCCAGATTCGTCGTCGGCCGTCGACGATTCGAAGAACTGATGCCGTGTCGCTACTTGCGGGTCGGACCGCGCCCGCCCATCTTGCGAAAGATAGCGGGATCGTACAGCTCGGTGAGCAACTCCACTGTCTTGTAGGACGCTCGGCGTGCGCGGGCCTGGGTCTCATCGACGCTCACCAGAGCGACAAGCGTCTCACGGCCCAACTCCGCACGGCGTTCCTCATCGGGCAGAATCGCGTCACGCAGGAGGCGTGCGCTGTCCCGGTCGCCCTTGTCCTCACAGAACGAGGCCAGCGCGCCCAGCCGGATCGCACTCATGCCGGCCAGGGTCAGAAACCCGGCCGCCGCACGCTCCTCACTGGTCTGCAGCGAGCGCATGAACGCAAAAAGCCGCGAATAGCCGCCCTGGCGCGGGTCGTAGGAACCGGGCGCCAGGCCCAGGACTGCCAACCGCTCGGCCAAGAGGCGAAAATGACGTGCCCTGTCCCCGCAGTACGAGGCGCAGTCGAGTTTCAGGGCCAAGGAATCGGTATCGGCCAGCCACAAGGCCGCGATCTCGATGGTTTCCACCACCATCTTGCTTTCCCACCGCAAGGCCTCCGCCACCGTCACGCCCTCGCCGGCTAGCGCCGGCAGATAGCGGGAGGAGATGAGTCCGCGAAAAGACTCCTGATTCTTAAATTCCAACTCAGAAACATAGACGTCGGCGGTCACCATGAGAGGCCGGCGGGATCTTCCTCCCCATGACGCCGCCTCGTCAAGGGACAAGGAAGCAAACCAGGGAGTGGGGTGGCGATGTGGGTGACAGGGGCGGCGACGGTGTCAGGGGTTGTACTTGAACCAGTGGCCAGGTCGCAATGCGTGCAACGCAGACGCGACACATTAGGACTCAATTCAAGCCCCGAGGCAGAGGGGCAAGAAAGGACGTGCGAAGTGACCTTCCGCACTCCCCTCCAGCCCCTTTTCACTGGTAGGCTGCGTGCAACGCGTTTGCAGGCACTGGTACGGCCTAGAAAATCTGACTGACTATTGGTACGGAGGTTCTTCATGCGGCTGCCGCGATTGTATCAAGGGCGAAACGGATTCTTCGTGGTGGTGGCGGCGACCGTCTGGGTGGCCGGTTGCCAGAACGACCTACCGGTTAGCACTACTGATTCAAAAA
>PLNW01000085.1 GCA_003142855.1 Myxococcales bacterium | reverse complement strand
CGTATGAACTTTTCTTTGGCCATCGTCTGATCTCCGAAAGAACGCTTTTCTGTTTAGTCCGTGTCCAGCATCAACCCTACGGAGCCCACGACCAGAGTTGAACTGGTGACCTCGTCCTTACCAAGGACGCGCTCTAACCAACTGAGCTACGTGGGCAGCATGGACTCGGTTGTCTACCCTAGTTCTGTTGTCTGATCCTCTTTCTTCTTGGTGATTCGCCACGACCATCAGCGGGTCACCCCTGGAGCGGGAGACGGGGTTCGAACCCGCGACGTCCAGCTTGGAAGGCTGGAGCTCTACCAACTGAGCTACTCCCGCGTTTCACAAAGCTTGCGCAATTTCCGTCGCTGATTCGATCCATTCTCGCTTTCTGTGGAGGGGGAAGGATTCGAACCTTCGAAGCCAGTGGCGACAGATTTACAGTCTGTTCCCTTTGACCGCTCGGGAACCCCTCCGTGATGGAGATGCCACACGTGTCGATCGACCAACGCGCGCGCATCGAACCTGCTTTTCTCGTGCCTCGTGTCGCTGGAATGGCGGAGCTGGCGATGGGAATCGAACCCGCAACCTGCTGATTACAAATCAGCTGCTCTGCCATTGAGCTACGCCAGCGCCGGGTTTTCATCGGATATCCTGCGATTTCGCCTAGTTAAGTGGTCTCGGTCACGGGGTACAACTATCTCCCCCGCAGTCAGAGGCGCGAACGTATATTTCGGGATCGCAGGCGTGTCAAGCAGAATCCGGGCCGTTCTCAAGAGCGCCGCGTTACAAGCAACCCCGCGGCCACGGCTCCGGTACCGGCCCCGGAACCGGCCCCGTGGCCGGCCCCGGCCATCGGGCTCCCCCTTCGGGGACTTCGGGACCCCCAACCGCCCTACCCACCCCGCGCGCTCCGCGCGCGCCCTCGCCGCCGCCGTCAACTCGGCCGGCCAGCCACGAACTCTCGGGAGGCGGCCCTACAGCACCTGTCGCCCCACAACGTCAGAATCCGAAGGTCGTGTGGCATCCGGGACATCTCCACGATGCGGCGGGGCCGGCGGGGTGGGCGGAGGAACCGCCGCCGGTGGCGCTTCGGGCGCCGCAGGTTCAGCAGGAGCACCCGGGATCTTGGGCTCCAGCAGCTTGAGCAGCTTGGCGTAGGCCAGCTTGCTCTTCTCGGCCCAGTCCGTGTTGACTCCCAGACGCTCGATCATGAGCAGGTTCTCGCGCTGCCAGCGCACGGATTTCTCGATCAGCACGCGGATCTTCTTGTGCAATTCCTCTTGGTACACCTCCCGCGCTTCTCCCCGAAGCTCGGGCGGCACCGGAGCCCGCATGAAGGCATCGTAGAGCTCTTCGTAGAGCGAACCGACTTGGAAGCCAGCCGCGGATGCCCAGGCCGGGTTGCCGTACTTGATGGTTTCGATGTATGCGCGCTGAGCCTGCAGGAGCAGGCTGGCTTTCAGGTCGAGATCCTTGTCCATCTGTGCCTCGGGCAGGCGCAACTCGACCGCCTGGAAACGCCGGTGCGAGATCTGCGCGAGATGGTACTGCGAGAAGGCCAGGTAGAAATCCGTCGCCAGACGCTCCTCATTCTCTATTTTCTGGCGATAGGATAGGACGGCACGGAAGGTCTTCTCAGCGGTGTCGAGGTCTCCCAGGTTGAACTGTGCGAAACCCCGCCGCCCAATCGCCTCGATGCGATCATCGGCTGACAGATCTGAGCGATCCAGAATGCGCGCGAACACCTCGGCCGATGCCGGCCAGTTCGCCTGCTCGGCGTAGCACGCGCCCAATTGAAAGGATGCGTCCTTGGCATCGGCATGCGTCGGATACTTGTCAATCAGCCCCTTGAAGGCGTCGATGGCTTCTGCCCAATTCTTGCTGCCGATCTGGGCCAGGCCCAGGTTGTATAGCGACGGCCGCGCGTAGGCCGAATCCGGAAAGCCCTTGAGCATCTTGGCGTAGAGTTTGGCCGCGGCATCGAATCGCTTGTCCGACAGCGCCACCCCTGCCCGCTCGAAGAGCTCCGGCGCATCGTACGCCTCGATCTGCATTCCGGTAGGCCCGTGGGTGGCGTCGATTCGGATGGGGTCCATGTCGTACTTGACCACCGGACCCGATTCGGCACCGGCCGGAGGATGAGCGCCAGATGTCGCGCAAGCGCCCAGGCTTGCCGCAAGAATGGCTGCGCAGCCGAGATTCCCAAGGAGACGCGAAAGCGTTGAAGGGTTCATGACTTTCCTGCCTGATCGACAACTCATCCCTCGCCGCGGTTCCCACTACCCGTCGATAGGCATAATAATAGCCTTCGCAAGCCAGCCATGCAGCCACGCCCGTTGATCTCAGCCCAAGACATTGCCGTCCGCGTGGCGGCCTTGGGCGACGAAATCGCCGCCCGTCTTCCGGACGGTGCCCTGACCGTGGTCGGCGTCCTGCGCGGTGCGTTCGTGTTCATGGCGGACCTCGTACGAGCCATCCCGCGAGATGTCCGTTGTGACTTTCTGGGTGTGCGCAGCTATGGCGCTGCCACTGAGACGTCGGGCGTGGTCCAGATCACCAGCGATCTGAGCCTGCCCGTGGCTGGCCAGCACGTCCTTCTGGTGGAAGACATCGTGGACACGGGACTCACCTTGCGCTACTTGCTCGACCTCTTGCAGGCGCAGGGGCCGGCCAGCCTTCACGTCTGCACGCTCCTCAGCAAGCCGTCCCGGCGTCGAGTCGACGTACCGCTCGACTTCGTGGGCTTCGAAATTCCCGATCGCTTCGTGGTGGGCTACGGGCTGGACGCGGACCAGAAGTACCGCAGCCTGCCCTATGTCGCCCTGGTCGACGAGTAGCGGACAATCGACGAGGACGTCCGTCTTCTCTACTTCTTCTCGTTCATCAGGGCTTCGAGCTGCTTCTGCAGACGATGGCAGCGCTGCAGGATCTCCAGGTACTGGGTCTGGAAGATCTTCACATGCCGCCGCTCACGCACCTTCCTCTGCAAGGCATCGCGCACCTCGGAAAGCTGAGCCACCAGATCGGATGCGCTCTTGAACCGCGGGATCAAGGTGTGCAGCCGACTCTGTTCGACCATCTTGACCTCGCCTTCCCTCCCTCCGGTGGCCGGAACGACCAACATGGCGACCAAATTGGGCACGCTCGCTTTGATGGTCTTGACCACCATGCTTCCCGTGAGATCGGGCAGTGACTCCTTGGCCACAACGACTTGCGGAGGAATCTGGGTCGCAATATCGAGCGCCTCGCCCCCGCTCTGCGCATGCTGCACCCGCCAGCCCTTGTCCGCCGGCAACGCCTTCTCCAGCTCTGTGACCAAGTCGGGTTGGTCATCAACCACCAAGAGTTGAAGCGCGCCTAGCAGGTTGGCCGACGAAGACGATTCTCGATCGCTGGCCAGGAGCTTGTCCTCCAGCTCGGTGGCCCGCCCCGACAGCTCCATCAGTTTGCGTACCAGCTCGTCGTTGACATCGGCGAACTCGGACAGAAGATGATCACGTCCCAGCGCCGTCTGGACGTCCCGAGCAGCCCGCACCACCCGGTCGCGTAAAGAAAGAACGGAATCGCGATTCTCCGGCATCACGTCTGTCGCCCCCGCGCGGAACGCCGGGGCCACCACGTCGAAACTGGTCCGCCGGGTCATGGCGATGACGGCGGTCAAGGGTGACTTGTCGCGGACAAACCGTATGAAGCCGATGGCCCCGTCGAGCGATGGCGTGTCGAGATCGCAAAGCACGACGGAAAAGAAGCGATTGAGGACTTGGTCGTAGGCGCGCTCGGCTGAGGTCAGAGCTGTGACCGTGAGGCCAGCCTCAAGCAACACGCTCTCGACGGCTCTCAGCACGTTGAGCTCGGCGTCGAGAACGAGCACCTCCTGGGCCGAGGATATCTTGGCCTCCTGAACAGTCACCCCTATGACCCTAGGTTAGACCCGGGCAAAGGTCAAAAACTGGCATCACGGCGCGAAGACCGGGACGGCGTGGTACTCTGGATGCCCGGCCAAGAAGTCGGCCAGGTCGAATCCCGCAACACGTCCATCGATCGGCAGCAACAATGGTCAGCGTACTCGACAGAGTGCTACAGGCGGCCCGCCAACTGGGCGCCTCCGACGTCCATCTGAAGGTGGGCCTACCGCCCATTTTTCGCGTCAAGGGTGACCTGCGCACGGTGGCCAACGTGCCGCCTCTGACCAAAGAAGCGGTCGAGGAATTTGGGCAGACCATGATGAATGCGAGGCAGCGGGACCTCTTCGAGAAGAACTGGGACGTCGACCTCGCCTATGCCACGGCCGACGGCTTCCGCTACCGGGTCAACATTCTGCAGCAGCGGGGATTCATGGGTGTCGTCATGCGCCTTATCCCGCCCAACGTGCCGCCCTTCGAGCGCCTGAATCTGCCGCACAAGGTGCTGGAACTGGCCGATGAGGAACGCGGCCTCATTCTGGTGACTGGAATTACTGGCTCGGGTAAGTCCACCACCCTGGCGGCGATGGTCGACTACATCAACGCCAGCCGAGCGGTCCACATCGTGACCATCGAAGATCCCATCGAGTACGCATTCAAGGACCGGCGCAGTGTCATCAACCAGCGGGAAGTGGGCTTCGACACGACGTCGTTCGCGCGCGCCCTGCGCGCGTCGTTGCGCCAAGACCCGGACGTCATCCTGGTGGGCGAAATGCGCGATCTGGAAACCACCGAGATCGCGCTGACCGCCGCCGAGACCGGGCACCTGGTGCTCTCGACTCTGCACACCGTCGACGCCGTCGAGACCATCAACCGCATCGTGTCCATCTATCCGCCTCATCAGCAAGCCCAGGCTCGTCTGCAGCTCTGCTCGGTCATCAAGGGCGTGATTTCACAGCGCCTGGTCACCCGGGCTGATGGCATGGGCATGGTGCCGGC
This sequence comes from Myxococcales bacterium, assembly GCA_003142855.1. Classification (GTDB taxonomy): domain Bacteria; phylum Myxococcota_A; class Polyangia; order Fen-1088; family Fen-1088; genus Fen-1137. The sequence continues at coordinate 11,288 of PLNW01000085.1, read as the reverse complement.
GGTGGAGATTCTCGTCAGCACAGCCCGCGTGCGCGAGCTAATCGCCGATGTCAATCGCACGCGCGAGATCCACGAAGCCATCGCCACGGGCCGCGACCCCTACGGCATGATCAGCTTTGACCAGTCGCTCACCGAATTGGTCAAGAACCGCTTCGTGACCTACGAAGATGCCGTGGCCGCGTCGACCAACCCCGACGACTTCGCACTTTTCTTCCGCGGAGTCAGCAAAGGCGGCCAGGTAGGCCAGGACTTCAACGCCATGGCGAACCAGCCCGGTCCTGGCGGGGGCACCATGGCGCCCGGGCAGTACAACGCAGATCGCTTCAACAAAGAGTAGCGATCTCTGCCCCGGGCACTGCGACGCCTTCGGCCCGGACACAAGTCGGCAGTCGACGAGGGCCGTCACACACGCTAGTCTCCTCGGCCCATGTCAGACTGGATCTCGCGAAAAGTCCGCCGCAAGTTTCTCGACACCTTCGCGGCCCACGGCCATGAAGAAGTGTCGAGTTCATCCCTGGTGCCGGCCAACGATCCGACGCTGCTTTTTGCCAACGCTGGGATGAACCAGTTCAAAGACATCTTCACCGGCAAAACGCAGCGGGCGCGTTCGCGCGCCTGCAGCTCGCAGAAATGCGTACGCGCCGGTGGCAAGCACAACGACCTGGAAAACGTCGGCCGCACCGCCCGACACCACACCTTCTTCGAGATGCTGGGCAACTTTTCTTTCGGCGACTACTTCAAGGCCGATGCCATCAGGTTCGCCTATGAGCTTCTCGTCACGGACTACGCCATCGACCCCAAGCGTCTGGTGTACACCGTCCATCACAGTGACGACGAAGCGCGCCTCCTGTGGAAGAAGGTGGCCGGCGTGGGCGACGACCGCGTCGTAGGCCTGGGAGACAAGGACAACTTCTGGGCCATGGGCGAGGTCGGTCCCTGCGGGCCATGCAGCGAGATCCACTACCATCAAGGCGACGATGTCCCCTGCCCCGAAGCGGCGGCCGGCCGCGCCTGCCTGGGGCCCGCCTGCGACTGCGACCGCTGGATCGAAATCTGGAATCTGGTCTTCATGCAGTTCGAGCAACTGCCCGATCGCACGCGAAGGCCGCTACCCAAGCCTTCGGTCGACACAGGCATGGGGCTGGAGCGCCTGTGTGCCGTGCTGGGCGGCTTCCGATCCAACTATGAGACCGATCTGCTTCGGCCCTTGATTGCCGAAGTCGAGAAGCTGACCGGAAAGGCCTTCGCGCCATCGGACTACGCCGAAGGCTCGGTCGCGGTTTCCATGCGCGCCATCGCGGACCACGCACGCGCGGCGGCGTTCCTCATTGCCGACGGTGTATTTCCCGAAAAGACCGGCCGCGAATACGTTCTGCGCCGGATCATGAGGCGCGCCATCTACCACAGTTGGCTGCTCGGCCTGCGCAGCGGCAGCCAATTCCCCAGGCTGGCATGCATGGTGGTCGACATGATGGGAGACGTGTACCCCGAACTGCGCGATCGGCGCAGTGTCATCGAGGCCATCACGCGCGAGGAAGAGAACGGCTTCCGCGACGTGCTGACCCGAGGCATGCGCATGCTCGACGACGAAATGGCCAAACGCACAGACCGCATGATCCCCGGCACGGTGGCGTTTCGGCTATACGACACCTATGGCTTTCCTTTCGATTTGACCCGCGTCATTGCCGGGGGCAATCGCTTCACCGTCGACGAAGCCGGATTTGAGGCCAGCATGGACGAACAACGCCGCCGCGCCGAGTTCGTGGGCTCGGGCGAGCTGGCTGTGGAGAGCGTGTTCCAGAGCATCCTAGACCGGGTCGGCCCAACGAAGTTTCTCGGCTACGACGAAATGAGCGCCAAGAGCGAGATTGTGGCCATTGTGGCCGGGGGCAAGGAAGTGTCCAGCGTCGCGGCTCCGAGCCAGGGTCCGGTGGCTGTCATCTGCCGCGAAACCCCGTTCTATGGGGAGCAGGGCGGTCAGGTCGGCGACACCGGTACCGCCACCGGACCGCAAGGCGCGCTCAAAGTGATCGACAGCAAGCGGCCTCTCTCGTCGTTCGCCGTTCACCTGTGCGAGATCGAAAAAGGGTGCATCCAGGTGGGCCAGACCCTTGAGCTGGCCGTGGACGTCGAGCGCCGCAACGCCATCCGGCGCAACCACTCGGCCACCCATCTTCTTCATTGGGCCCTGCGCACGGTACTCGGAGAACACGTGGCACAGAAAGGCTCGCTGGTGGCGCCGGATCGCTTGCGCTTCGATTTCTCACACCTGGCGCCGCTTTCGCCCGAGGAGAAGCAACAGGTCGAGGACCTGGCCAACGCCCGCGTGCTGCGCAATTTGCCGGTCACCACCGATGTGCTGCCCATAGTCCAAGCCAAGCAAGCCGGCGCCATCGCGTTCTTCGGCGAGAAATATGGCGACACGGTTCGGGTCATGACCATGGGCGAGTCCAAGGAGTTCTGCGGTGGCACGCACGTGCACCAGACCGGTGACATTGGCCTCATCAAGATCGTCGAGGAGAGCGGCGTGGCCCAAGGCGTGCGACGCTTGGAAGCTGTGACCGGCCTCGGTGCGCTGGCGCTCGCACGGCGCATGGAGAACGAGCTCGGCGAGGCCGCCGCCATCCTGCGCGCCGGTCCCTTTGAGGTCGCGGCGCGACTGGAGAAACTGCAGACTGAGCTGCGCGAGCGCGACAAGGATATCGGCAAGCTCAAGGCGCAGATTGCCTCGGGCGGCTCGCGCGATCCCCTGGCCAACCGGCAGCAGGCAGGCAAGTACGGGCTGCTGGTACACGACGTGGGCGTGGGCGATGCGAAGATCCTGCGCGAGACCGCGGACAAGCTGAAAGCGCGCATGGATCCTGGCGTGCTGGTGCTGGTGGGCGCGGTCGAGGGAAAGATCGCGATGGTGTGCGCGGTCACGCCGGGCGCGCAGGACAAGCTGAACGCTGGGAAAGTCGTGGGCTTGCTCTTGCAGGATCTGGGCGGCAAGGGCGGCGGCCGGCCAGACATGGCCCAAGGCGGGGCTGCCCTGCCTGCGGATGCAGCCCTAGGCGACATCCTGCAACGCTGGACCGACAAGCTGCGGACTCTCATCGAATCGTGAGAAGGCTTTCAGCACTAAATGACCGGTCACGGTTCGAGGACAAGCACTTTCTTCTCCCCTCTCCCGCCGGGAGAGGGGCCGGGGGTGAGGCTTTCTCTAGGCCGGACGCTGAAGCGACCCCGGTGTCGTGCCACAAGTCTGCGGCATGGATTCACGTCCGATCCAGTACCCTCACCCCAGCCCTCTCCCAGCGGGAGAGGGAGCGGAAGAAGTGTGCGGGCCGACCACCGTTCCGCATTGCTGCGCGAGAGTTCGGGCGCAAGGGCGCGATTCAGGCTCGTTCCAGATGCCCCTCTCCGCACCTCACGATCAGTCATCTAGACAACGATGGACCCGGCGATCAAGGACGCGCTCAAAGCCATCGTGGAGGCCTTGCGCCAGAGCATGCCTGATCCGGCCAGCCTGCCCGACTACGGCTTCGACCCTGGTTTTCTTGAACGCACAGCCCCTGCCCTCGAATTCCTGTGGTCGCGCTACTTCCGCGTGCGCCTGCGCGGTCTGGAAAACGTGCCTGCCAGCGGGGCGGCGCTTCTGGTTGCCAACCACTCGGGCGGCCTGCCCTACGATGGGGCCATGCTCATCTACGCCTGCCACGCGCTTCATCCGGCGCACAGACCGCTGCGTCCGCTGGTCGCGACCTTCGCCGTTCGATCTCCGTGGATGCGGCCGGTGGTGGCGCGCATCGGGGGCGTGCGCGCGTCGATGCGCAACGCCCTCGACCTCTGCCAGCGCGGCCAGCTAGTAGGCGTTTTTCCCGAGGGCCTGCGTGGCGTGGGCAAGCCGTACCGAGAACGCTACCGCTTGACCAACTTCGGGCGTGGAGGCTTCGTTCGGCTGGCGCGCACGGCCAACGTTCCAATCATACCGGTGGCCATCGTGGGCGCCGAAGAGACCCATCCTGTGGTAGCCAAGCTAACGCGTCTGGCCAAGCCCTTTGGGCTACCCTACATTCCGATCACACCCATGTTTCCCCTTCTCGGACCACTCGGCTTGCTGCCGGTGCCCGCCAAGTGGAGCATCCAGATCGGGGAAGCAATTTCGCCCATGTCGCAGCCCGACCGCGACACGCTCGAAGTTGCAGAACAGGTGCGCAGCGTTGTCGACCGCATGATCGCGGACTTGCTGCTTGAGCGGCGGTCAGTTCTTTTTGGCTGAATGCCCTTGTCCCTGACTCCTTCCACGTGTGGTCGGAAGCACGATCACACCTGGCGGTCTCCAGCCTCGCACCCCTTGAAGGAAATCTGGAAATCGCCGAAGGTTAGAGATACGCTGCTGTGGGATTTCTAGCGTGGCTTCGCTTGCATCATCACCTCTGATTGCGGTCGGTCAGACGATCGGTAACTACACGATCACAGCCAAGCTCGGCGAGGGTGGGATGGGCGTGGTCTATCTGGCCGAGCACCCGGTCATCGGGCGCAAGGTCGCCATGAAGGCGATCCACCCTGAATTGTCGCGCAATCCGGAGGTGGTGTCTCGCTTCGTGACCGAGGCGAAGGCGGTCAACCAGATCGGCAACGAGCATATCGTCGACATCCACGATTTTGGAACCACCGCTGACGGCGACTTCTACTTCATTATGGAGTTCCTGCAGGGCGAAGCCCTGGCGGACCGCATGAGGCGCGAGGCGCCCATGGATCCCGCCCGCGCGCTCGACATCGCTGCTCAGGTCGCGGACGCTCTGGCTGCCTCACACGCGCATGGCATTATCCACCGCGACCTCAAGCCCGAGAACATCTTCCTCATCCACAAGGGCGGCACAAACGACTTCGTGAAGGTGCTCGACTTCGGCCTGGCGAAGCTGACCTTGGGTGCCGACAAGGTTTCGCACAAGACGCGGACTGGCTCGGTGATGGGCACTCCCTACTACATGTCGCCCGAGCAGTGCGAAGGCCGGCCCAACATCGACCAGCGGGCCGACGTCTATTCATTGGGTGTCATCCTGTTCGAGATGATGACCGGCAAGGTGCCTTTCGGTGGCGAAGGCTATGGCGAGATCATCGTCAAGCACATTACCGCGCCGGTGCCTTCACCGCGCGCCATCAATCCCCGCATCTCCCCTGCCCACGAAGCGATCCTTCTCCGCGCCTTGGCCAAGAACCGCGACGAGCGATTCCATGGCATGGAGGACTTTCGTGTCGCGATGATGAATCCAGAGCGCTATGCGGCCGCGCCTTCAATCGTGCCCACGCCTGGCCCCTTGGCCGGGTACGGCGCGGAGCCCTCGCGACTGAGTGACGGCCAGGCCAGCAGCGGGGTCGTGATCGGTGACTTGGGCGCTAGCGCGACGGCGGTGCCGTCGACCTTCCGCGAATCGGCGGGCGCGCTCGATGGCGAAGACGCAATTCCCCAGTCCCACGGGGCACTGCTGGTGGGTATCCTGGCAGCCGCGTTAGTGGCCGGCGGTGTGGCGGCGTTCCTGGTAATGCGTTCGGGATCGAGCAGCCAGCCCGCAACTGTGCAGCAAGCTGTGAGCAAACCAGCGCCAGCGCCGACGCCTCCTCCCCCACCTCAAGCCGCCCCGGCGCCGTCAGCCAAGGTATCCATCAAGTTCCGCTCTGAACCACTCGGCGCCGCGGTCGCCCGCCAGGACACGGGAGAGCAGATGGGAGTGACGCCCTTTGAGATCGAAGTCCCTCGGGGCCAGTCTCCCTTGGCAGTCGTTTTCAAGAAAGCGAATTTCAAGGACATGTCGCGTTCCATCGTTCCACAAGAGTCAGGTTTGCTGGATGCGACGCTGGAAGCTGCGCCATCCCCTGTCCCAATGCCTCCCAAGGCTGGCGCGAAGGTATCAAAGGGCAAGTCCGGCGTAGCCCACCGCGGCAAGAGCGGCAGAGCTATGGACGAGGACGGAGTGCTGGCGCCATCTTTCTAATGATGGATTGAAAGCGGGGCATCACTGGCGCTATGCGTTTGTGGTCGGACGCAACTCCGGTGATGCCAACCCCATTACGATCGAGTACAGTTTAGTCCGTGCTCGATTCGACCTCGTCAGCGCACGGACACGGCCACAACCGCCGTCTCCCTACCTGGCCTGATGCGACTCGCGCATGTGGCGAGGGACGTGCCCCATGGTCGAAAATTGGGATGGCCATGCGAATTCTTGAGCCGATGCTTGTGGCCCAGGCCACTGCCTAAGAAACTGTTAGCCTAGCAACCAGACCGACTTGGCCAATCCCGCATCGCCACCCACTGACGTTCAAAGGAGATTTGTATGGAAATCCGAGTCGCGCGTGCCTGTTTCACCGTCGCATCTTTCTTACTGCTTCTCGGCGGCTCAGGTTGCGGAAGTGGCAATTCCAGCCCGCCGACCCCGACGGAGCTTGCTGCGCAATACAAGTTCGACCCGAACGACGTGTCCGGGTGGCAACTCGACCCGAACGACTCCCAGGCTTTTCAGACTCTAGTGGAAGGCACTGTGACTGACTTGAAGAGCTTCATGGACGGCGGTTCTGACGTCTACACCAACGCAGGGTGCACCGTCACCTTGTACGAGAGCCTGGTCAGCACCAATCAGGAACTCGACGTGATCTGGGCCATGTATTTCGGTACGGACGCAAAAGCCGCTGCGATGTTTGTGACGAACAGTGCCGGTGCTTCCCAGTCCATCCCGAACTACAATGCTTCTGACGCCATCGGGAAATCCGCACTGACTACCCACACCGTCTATGCTCACATAGGCGCGATGTACTACGAGATGACGCTGAGCGGGTTCAACGACGCAACATCGGCATTCCAGGCGGCGGGGCAGATTCTAGACGTGTTTAAGAAGAAAACCCATTAGGAGAGGAACACGACAATGGCCACAAATCCACACTCTGGACGCCGCGATTTTCTCAAGACGGCTGCGGTTGGCGCGGCAGGAGCGATGGGCCTCGGTGCTCTGAAATTCGACCGGGCTGCGGCCCAATCCACGACTGGGTCGGTGTGGGTCAACGGTATGGCGATCAATCCGGCCATCGACAACAAACGGGTCATTTGCTGCCACGATCCCAAGATGCTCACCAGCACTCCCGCGAACACCAGCTTCACGACCACCAACGCCGCGGTCGATGCGGCCGTGGTTGCTGCCAACCTCGACGAGATGGCGATGCAGCTCGCCCAGAAGACCACTGCCACCGAGGCCTGGAGCACGATTTTCCGGATCGCCTCGGGCAAGGCATGGTCGGCCGCGAGAGTGGCTATGAAAACCAACGGGATTGGTGGCACCACCACCAACCGTCCAAAATGGGCGATCTACAAGAAGCTGTGCGACGTGCTGATCAACCTCGGGGTTCAGCCGGCCAACATCATCCTTTACGACGCTTGCGACAACGCGGCGACCTACTACGACACCTACGTCAGTCTGACTGATTCGACCATGATTCGCGCAGCAAAGACCAGTGTCCGAGCGGCGGGTATGGGCGGGTTCGCAAACGCCAACCTGACCAACGCCACGGGCATCTCCGTCGCCGCCGACCTTCTCAGCGGTGCCGTCGACATCCTGGTGAATGTCGCCGCGTGCAAGTCGCACAATGGCACCGGGGGGCATTTCAACTACGGCAGTTGCACCCTGTGCATGAAGAACCATCTCGGTACCTTCACCGACGCCACGAAAGCACAGCATTCTGACAATCTGCACGTTGGAAACAGCGCTACCGTACCGCCGCCAGCTCCGTTGGCACTCTTTGAAATCAACAAGCATACCGCCGTGCTCGGCGGCAATCCTGTCCGGCAGCAGCTTTGCATCGTAGACGCGTTGTTGTCCAACGGCGCCAGTGGCCCTGGCGGGGCCTGGGACAACCGTACCGACCGTCTCGTCATGGGAACCTTTGCCCCCATCGTGGACTACTGCGCGGCCAAGAACATCCTTCTCAACGCGACCCTCATGTCCGTCTCTCCCATTCAAGCGCTGGGGCAGACCAACGCGGCCACCATCCTTCCCATGTTCCTCACGAACTTCGGCTACACCACCACGGACCCGGACTGGCTTGAATACCAAGCTGGCAGTGAGCCCGCCATCACCGGAACGGGTGGTTCGGGCGGCTCGACTGGCTCGGGTGGCTCGACTGGCTCCAGTGGAGGGGGCGGCACCACCAGCAGCAAGGGCGGCTCCACCAGCGCTGGTGGCACGAAGGCAAGCGGCGGCTCGACGGCCAGCAACGGCGGCTCCACTGCGAGCAGCGGCGGTAGCAGCGCCGCCACGACGGCTGCGGGCGGAACGCCTGACAACGGTGGCACCACGTCAAACGGCGGTAACACCGGGGTAGCTGGTGCAATGGCTACCAGCGCGCCGTCGGAAACGGGCGGCTCGCCTGCAACAGGCGGAACCAGCGCTCAGGCTAGCACCAGCGCGAGCCCCACGGGCGGCAGCACCGGAACCCCCGCAACCTTGGGCGCGGCGAACAAGTCAGGGAGTGGCGGGTGCGATGTCGCCGGGAGCGGCAGGGCCACCCGCTGGGGTGCAATGGCGGCGCTAGGCGCCGTGGTGGCAGCAAAACTCCGCCGCCTCGTCGGTGACGACGACAAGTCGTCGTAGTCGGATCCCCGTCGGGGGAATCAATCACCGGGCGACAGCTCGACTGTTCTGCGCGGCAGATACAGCGCTGTCAGCGAGCAGAAGCGGCCGCAAGTGTTGTCGCCTGCATGGTTCTGTTCTGCGTTGGACAGACCCGCGTCGGGCGCAGAAGATGAGCCATCTTCCCGCACGCGGAGCACTTTAGTTGGTATCTCACAGCATCGCCCCCTGACGTTCACGGGAGCTTTTCTTGGAGATCAAAATGACGAAGACCTTCTTGCCTATCGTGTGCTTCTTTCTGGTGTCAATCGCCCCGGGCTGCGGTAGCAGTCCATCGAGCAGCCCCCGCCCCATCGACGCGGTGGCATTTGGTCAGGACTACAAGATTGCCGACAATGAGATCAATGGGTGGACACAGGACCCGTCCTACGACGGTTTCTGGGCCGGCACAGATCTAATCGGAGGGGCGGGGATCGACGGCGAGGCCGATGCCTACACCAACCAAGGCTTCCGCCAAGGCATGTTCCAGAATTTGGACGGTCCCAATTCGCAATTCTGCACGCTTCGAGCCATGGATTTCGGCACAGCCGCCGCGGCCACCGCGATGTTCACCGAGGTAAAGGGGGGGGCCGTAACTCTTCCGACCGCGATTCCTACGTATGAGGCGTCGACCGCGATTGGGAATGCGGCGGCATCCGGCCTCAGCGTCTATGCCCATTTTGGGGCCTGCTATTTCGAAGTGTTGTTGAGCGGGCTTGGCGACCAGACCGTGTCCTGCACGGAATGTCCGATGGCACAGCAGTTTCTCGACGAACTCAAGAAGAAGACCAACTAGAGATTGGGAGCAACCATGCCTAAAAACTCAAACCCCAAGCGCCGCGATTTTCTCAAGACCGCCGCCGCGGGCGCGGCGGGCGCAGTCGCACTGAGCACTTTGAGATTCGACAGGGCCTTCGCCCAGACGACTGGGGGGTGGGTTAGCGGCATGCAAGTGAATCCCAACATCGACAACAAGCGTGTTGTCTGTTGCTTCGACACCAACATGCTCACCAGCACGCCTGCGACGACCTTTGCCGCACAGAACGCCGCTGTCGATGCGGCCAGGGTCTCCTCCAACCTCGACCAGATGGCGATGCAGCTGGCCCAGAAGACGACCGCGACCGAAGCCTGGGCCTCAATCTTTCGGACGGGCGCGAACAAGACATGGGCGACCACGAAAGTGGCGATCAAGACGAATGCGATATTGGGCACAAACGGGAACCATCCCCGGGTAGCGGTTATCAAGAAGATCTGCGATGTGTTCGTGGATCAGTTGGGGGTTCCAGCGGCAAACATCGTTCTCTACGACGCCAACAGCGACGCATCGAAGACCTATTCCACCTATGCCAGCTTGACTGACGCAACCAAGATTCGCGCCGTCGTGAGCGTGAAGGCCCAGTCACTCGGCGGCATGACAGACGTCACCATTACCAATGTCGCCATAGCGGGCAGGGCCATCACCGGCGTCGCCGATTTCGTCAACGGGGTCACCGACATCCTCGTGGACATCGCTGTCGTGAAGAGACATAGCGGTCCAGGAACATCGTACTCGTTCGGCAGTTGTTCCTTGTGCATGAAGAACCATCTCGGCACATTCATCAACAAAGGCAGCGAGACGGGCACAGGCGACGCGAGTGCAACGGGGCTGCACAGTTTGGCCGCCATCTTCGAGATCAACAAGCATCCCGCCGTTCTCGGGGGCAATCCTGTTCGCCAGCAACTGTGCATCGTGGATGGCCTGCTGGCGAACGGCAACGGCGCCGGAGGCACATGGGACACCAGAGTAGACCGGCTCGTCATGGGGACCTTTGCCCCCACGGTCGACTACCTCACTGCGACGAAGATCATGGACGACGTCATGGGCAAGCCCGACGCGAACAACAACTTGCCCAAGTTCCTCACGGAGTTTGGCTACACCACGACGGATCCGGTCTGGGTTGAAATCGCAGGCGGCGTTGTCACTTCCACGGGCGGCAGCGGCGGGAGCACCGGGGCCGGAGGCAGCGGCGGTGGCGGCTCCACCGGAGCTGGTGGCACGACCAGCACGGGGGGATCGAAAGCGAACGGCGGCTCGACCGCCAACAACGGCGGCTCGAAAGCTGGCGGCGGCTCGACTGCCAGCAACGGCGGTTCGACCGCCAGCAACGGCGGCTCGAAAGCCGGCGGCGGCTCGACCGCCAGCAACGGCGGTACCAGCGGGGCCGCGGGCGACAACAACGGCGGTACGATTGCCGCGGGCGGAACGACTGCCAACGGCGGCGCGACTGCCAACGGCGGCACCACGGCAAATGTGACGTCGGAGTCGGGGGGCTCGCCGGCCACCGGCGGAACGAGTGCCCAGCCCGAGACGGTCGCGAGTTCGGCGGGCGGCAGCACCGCAACCCCCGCAACCTCGGGTGCGCCACACGCCAGCGGGACGTCGAGCGGCTGCAATGTTGCCGGGGGCGACCGCAAGGTCACCCGCTGGGGCGCGATGCTGGCGTTCAGCGCCGTGGTGGCAGGAAAGCTTCGACGCCTGGTCAGCGACGACGATCAGTCATCGTGATGCGATCCGTGCGGAATCTCCACCAGGGCTTGCTGGGCTAGACCTGTTCCCCGGGGTCGACACCGCGTTGTTGGCACCCGGTAGCTAGAGTCTGTCGGGAAATT